>JAYZDF010000103.1:0-38633 GCA_036337945.1 Myxococcota bacterium | reverse complement strand
AGTACGGTGACTGTTTCCAACACACCGCCGGGTGCGCCCACGATTGAGATCACGCCAAGTAATCCTCGAGCTTCGCAGAATTTGACCTGCAGTACGGTCACCTTGTCGTCAGACGTAGATAACGACAGTGTGACTTACCGCTATGGATGGTCAAACGGAGCTTCCTCCTTCAGTGGACCGGTTTTGAATGCTTCGCAAACAAGCCCCAATGAAACGTGGACCTGTACAGTAACCCCAAACGATGGAACCGATGACGGACCCGCGGGACAGGCCTTGGCCACAATTATCGCCGATTGTGTAGCCGGCAGCGGGCTCGATGCGAGTTGTCCAGGCGTGGATTGTCTGGCTATTCAACAGGCCGGTCATTCCCAAGGCAACGGTTTATATTGGATTGACCCCGACGGAACTGGAGCCAACCAAGCATTTCAGGTTCATTGTGACATGAGTTTGCACGGAGGCGGATGGACTCTTGCTGCGGTCAGCAGTGATGACAGTCAAGACAGTTGGACTTGGAATAATCGTCACTATTGGGACACTAACACTACGACATTTGGATTGTTGAGCGACCTAAGTCGCGACTACAAATCGCGTGCTCATCACGAAGTTTTGTTCACTTCGGTCATGTTTGTTCATGCGCCTTCCCAGCAATGGGCCGCATACGAGGGCGTAAGTGACGGAACCATCGACTTTGCTCGCTTCATTGAGACGGTGGGAGGCCCCGTGTGTTTGCAGCCCTCAGACGGCTTTGACCTATCCGCCGGAACAATTACGCAAACGGGCAATCTTTGTTCCACAGCTTTGCATATCAATCCACAGGAGTGGGATGCTGGCACTTGTCCTTCCGTCGCCGACCACACCTATGGTCCCGCTTGGAGTGCCGTGAATAATGATGCCTGCCCATTCGACGACGTAGGCTGGGTGAGTTCGCTTGGGCCCATGGGTGACAGCACGGACCCAAACAAGTTGGTCGCCGAATATGGAGGGCAAGCGGACCGGGGCGTTGGATTCGGTTGGGCTCTAAATCTAAACACGGGCACACCCGGAAGTGGTGAAAACAATATGCGAGTGTATGTGCGTAACCTCCCCGTTACGCCTCCCTCTGCAGAGGCCTATCGCATTTATTGGACCGACAATGGTTCAGGCAAGGTTCGCCGGTCCGCACCAGACGGTACGGCATTGCAAGATGTCATTTCGAGTGCGCCGAATTACCCGCTAGGCGTTGCGGTAGATCCCGTCGGTGATCGCCTATATTGGACCGAGTATACCGGCCAAAAAATTCGTTGGTCAAAGCTCGATGGTAGTAATCCTGCGGACTTGATGACGACGCCTGGTTCTAATCCCGCGGCCTTAGAGATCGATTCGGTGAATAGAAAATTATATTGGTCTGAAACCGTGGGTCGTGCCATTCGGCGGTCTAACCTGGACGGAACGAACGTCGAGACGGTCGTTCCCGGCGTTGAGTTTTGCGTAGGCTTAGCGATCGATCAAGCCAATGGCCATTTGTACTGGGCTTCGGAAACGAACAACGTCATTCAACGCTCCGCTTTAGACGGGACCAATATTGAAACTGTAGTCAGTACAGACATCGTGAAGCCGCGAGGTATTGCGGTAGCAAATGGTTATATTTATTGGGTCAACCGTGGCGGTGCAAACGGGCCACCAAGTTTACGCCGGCGCTTGATTTCCGGAGGTCC
Source organism: Myxococcota bacterium (assembly GCA_036337945.1). Lineage (GTDB taxonomy): Bacteria > Myxococcota > Kuafuiibacteriia > Kuafuiibacteriales > Kuafuiibacteriaceae > JAYZDF01. The sequence goes on along the minus strand of JAYZDF010000103.1, from coordinate 36,939 downwards.
TGTTTCGGTTATATCTTCTGGCTATAGCTTTTTGCAGGACGTTGAAGTCGACCCCGTAGCTGGAAAAATCTATTTTATGGATGACGTGATCAGTGGAGGCGGAGCCTTGTATAAAGCGAATCCAGATGGTTCTAATCGTCAAACCGTGGTGACGGCCGGATTGACCTCACCGAAACACATAGCAATTTGGTTTGGTGGTCCCTAGGGAATTCTAGCTCGCTGAGTGAAGAATCGCCGCGCCTGCGAAAACCGCCACTTTCCTTCAGGAGTTTTAGTGCGGCCTCTACCGTCGATTACGTCGGTACCGCTCATTTCGCCAATTTTCAAAAGACGCGTAGCGGTTCTCATCGATTAGCTCTTTAACTTGATTGTCGGTTTCTACGCGGCGCAACCGAGTCGCCTGCCGCGCTTGTGAGCGAGATAGTTCACCGGACCGGACTTGACCCCAGAATCCTCGAATCGCGTCGTTCTCTGATACAAGCATTTTATTGAAGGACTCAGCTTCGGAACCGGAGAGCTCCAGCATTTCTTTGAGGGCTTGGATTTCTTCGTTCAAGCGTTCGCGGCGCCGCTCCCGGCGCTCTTCACGTCGCTTTTGCCAAACTGCATCCTGTTCTTCTCGAATGACCGTACGTAGGTGCTCGGCGGTCGCCGGGTCACTCAAAACAATGTCTAAGGCTCTTTCAATTTCAGTATCAGGTCCTTCGTTGTTTTCTGCCAAGTGCCCAGCAGTAATGTTTGTTCGTTCCGTTTTTAAAAGATGCTCTATTTGTTGATCCACAATTGCGCCGCGCTTTTCTAGCGAGGCTACACGGCTTTCCAACTGACCAACGCTAGGGTCTCGCTCTTTATGCGCAAACTGTGTGTCGTACACTTCTGCTTCTGGACGAACAATATCGCTTTTGGACTCTGCCGCGACCGATGATTGGCTCGCAACAGTCTGCTCTAGAACGCTTATTTTCGATTGCTGCCACAAGAGGCCTAAGGCGCAAGCGGCAATGAGCGACCATTGTAATAGAGTTGATCTCATTGAATAGACTTGATTGTATCAAGTTTTCCTTTTCTCAGCGAACGGCAAGTATCCTGTGAGCAAAGCCCTTTGACGAAAGGATGCCGTTTTGCGGGATTTTTATGTCACAACAGCACGAACGAACCAACGAAATCCGAATCTTTCTCTGTTTAGGTGCGCCAAATATTATTTTGATTCCGGCGTAACGCTCGCCTGCATCCGCGTTATGAACTTCATTATTTTTTGGGCCCTTGGGTCTGTCGCAGAGAGATGCGTCGCCAATCTAAGATGAACAGCAACTCCTTCCGAGAAGGCTTGGCCCAGAGTCCCGATGTTTTGCGCAAGTACCGTCGGATTCAACATTTGCTGTTCAATTGGGGTTTGCGTGGTGACCGCGAGAAAATGACCTATAATGATGGTGTTCAGCTCAATAAACCGGTCGGCAAGACGAGGGAATAGAGCTTTGTTGTTTTGGTTTTGCTCAAGGAGCGGATTCATTTTTAGGCGCATCTCCAGGATCTTCTTGATTCTTTGAGGAGTAAGCATGCTGGGGGCTTTGTTGGCGACAAAGTCGTGATACATCCTCGATGCTTTTTGTAGGCTGAGTATATTCTTTTTCGCTTCAGCGTTATTATTGAAGACGGTGTTTGGGGACACTTGAGCTTGCTTTGTTTTGCGTCGCACAGATGAAGCAGACGAAGGCTGGCTTGCGCCCGCCGCTTCAGCTGTGCCGCTTGTTTTATTCTGTGATTTTGGAATTTGGCTAAGTGCCCGACCCATTGACTGCTGAATCTCGTCTTCCCAGCAAGCTCCCGAACTGATGTACTTCTGGCTGGATTCTAGGTCCTTTCTTGAAGATATGGACAGGGTGACCTGGCAGTTGGAGCCCTGTCGATAAATTTCGCTGAGCAGAATTTGGTCTGCGCCGATCTGTTCGCTGAGAACAGCAAGACAAGAAGGCTGGTCACACCTTTGATTCATGCCTTTCTCGACGGCAGCTGTCAGCGATAGTGTGTCTCCTTGCGAAGGCACCTCGACGCCAAATCTTTGTTTGGTTTCCTGGATCAGGTATTTATGAAGTGGTTTGATCTTGGACGCGCTCAGCATCGCACGGTTCTTGGGCTGCATGACGAGCCAAACTTCAGCTTTCACATCCTGTGGGCATAGGCCGATTGCCATAAAGCAGGAAAAGCTCAGTATTTTCGCCCATAACGTATTCATGGGTGAAGGATAAGCAGCTTGTCTGGTTTGCTGCAAGTGTGAGGAGTGCTTCACGCTTATCGGTCAGGAAGCCGAATACAGTCTTGTTCGATCACAATCAGTCGGTCTTTATACAGTTTGCCGATTGCCTTTTTGAAGGCCTTCTTACTCATTCCAAATTCTCGATAGACGACCTCAGGAGGACTCTTATCGGAAACATTGATTTGTCCACCCGCAGCGATGATGCGTTCAAGAATATCTCCTGACATCCCCTGGATTTTACCGTAACCCGGTGCTTGGACGCTGAGGTCGATTTGTCCATCATCTCGTATCTTTTTGATATATCCGGTACTCGCCTGTCCGACTTCAAGATCTGTATAAATATCGCTACGATGAATCAGTCCAACGGCGTGATCGTTTATCAGAGCAAACATCCCCAGCTCTGATTCTCCAGTAAATAAGAGTTCGACTTCTTGTCCTCGGCTGAAGTCATCAGGGTCATAAGAAAGATATCTAGAGAGGCGAGTAGAGGCGACCATGCGTTCCGTTTTTGGATCAACAAAGACAAAGACGACACAGGATTGACCTTCGCTTAGCGGAAACTGCTGCTCTGAAAATGGGACAAGAAGGTCTTTCGGAATTCCCCAATCCAAAAAGGCCCCAATTTGAGTCACTTGTTTGACTTGAAGAACCGCAATTTCGTCGGCCAGTGCAAGAGGGCGATCTGCTGTGGCAATAATCTTCTCGTCGTTATCGACGTACAAAAAGACCTCGATGACGCTGCCTAGCTCGGGGTGAATCTTGTTTTTGCTTCCGGTAGCGAGCCATAAAGGCCCCCATTCACCGCCGTCGACGCATACACCATTATGATTGGCTTTAATTACCGTGAGGTCATGGCAGCGGCCGAGTTCAAACATTGTGCGAACATGGGCAGTCGGGCTCGACTTGTCCAGTTCGTTTCTCCGCTGCGACAAAAAGGCTCTATAGTTCAGCCAGAATTCGCGCTTTTGCTGCGTTGAAGTCCTCGGTTTCAATGAGACCTTGCTCTAAAAGCGTTTTGAGCTGAGTGAGTCTCTCGGCGGGTTTGGCGGCTGAGGCGCTTTTAGAGGCATCAGAATGGTCGGAAGCCTCCTCCTCATTCATTTTGTCCTTCTTGAACTCTGATTTCGCTTTTGTGGCGGCAGCTCGGTACACGGCCTTGATATCCTCAGAAGATAACTCTTCGCCTCGTTCAAAATAAGACTTTGCGACTGCACCGAGCGCCTTGGTGGAGGCAAACATCAAAGGAGCCGCAACGACACCGCCGAGGCCTGGAACAAATAGTTTTGCGGCCGTTGTTGCGGCTCGGCTGCCAACAATTGAGAGTCCAACGGTAGCACCCACGCGCATCACTAAGCGAGTGGCCGAGTCACGGGTAATATCCTTGTCGTAAATATTGGCGAGCGCAGTTACCATGCCCACATGAATCGGCATTACCCCGAGGATTTCCGTTCCAGGGACGGGTATGAGCGTCATCGCAGCGGCCGCGTATCCGCACTTATCTGTGAGGTCGACCGTTGCGAGCTCCCGTTCTGAGGGTTTGAACGTTCTTTTCATGAAATATTCCCAAACTGACATCTTGAATTTCGTGCTCCTTATATTCCTATTACTAAGCACAACGCGCGACGCGTCAAATGGGTCTTTGCACGGCTCTATTTATCTCCTCGATGGGGCCTCCTGGTCTTCTGTGGCTGAAGATCAGGCATCGGCCGAAAAATAAGGCGCTCGAGGGGTGGTCGTCACTCGAATATGAAGACTTTAGATGACGCACAGCGGCGACGTAAATCTATGATTTGTCTTGTGACAAGCACTGGACATTCGAGAGCAAGACGGGCATGGCGGCCTCATGGTAGCTCTTTTATTTCCCGGTCAGGGTAGTCAATCGATTGGAATGGGTAAGGCTCTTTACGATACCTATGATGTCGCAAAGCGAACGTTCGAAGAAGCGGATGACGCTTTAGGCTTTAAGATTTCTGACCTATGTTTCGAGGGCGACGAAGATGCGCTAAAGCGCACTGAGAACACGCAGCCTGCAATCTTGACGACGAGCATCGCTGCGTATCGAGCATTTCGTTCGCTGATGCCAGACATCAAAGCAAGCTTTGCGCTTGGACATAGTCTGGGAGAGTGGTCTGCCTTGACCGCAGTGGGTGCGCTCGAGTTTGCGGACGCCGTAAAGCTCGTACACCAACGTGGCCGGTTCATGCAGCAAGCAGTTGCTGAGGGCGAGGGCGCTATGAGTGCAATTATCGGTATTGATAAGGCGCCAATTGTCGAAACCTGTGTGAGCGTCAGTGAGGGAGGAGAGGGTATTGTGACGGCCGCGAATTTCAACGGACCGGCTCAAACAGTGATTTCTGGTTCCGCGGCGGCCGTCGAGGCGGCTGAGAAAACTCTCAGTGAAACTCACGGAGCAAAGGTGACTCGCTTGGCTGTGAGCGCTCCTTTTCATTGTCCTCTCATGGAGCCTGCGGCCAAAGGGATGAACGAATTGCTCGCTGACGTGAAGATCGGCGCGCTGGATATTCCCGTCATCTCAAATGTCGAAGCCACTGCAAATCAAGATTCCCAAAGGGTTACGGACCTCCTTGTGAAGCAAATTACCGGGACTGTGCAGTGGGTCGCGTCGATTCAACACTTGGTTGAAGCGGGAGAAACGGCCGGCATCGAGCTGGGCTGCGGCCGAGTTCTTGCGGGGCTCAATCGCCGAATCGACCGTTCTCTCAAAATGCACAAAGCTGAGGACCCTGCGTCACTAGAAAAAGCGGTCGCTGCTTTAGGCGCCTGATTAGCTGTACTGCGCTAATTCTTCCCAGCGGGCGTAGAGTTGCTCGACATGCTCTCGAGCTGTCTCGAGCTCCTTGACCTTCGCAGATACCTCTGGGCCGAGGTCCCGCAAGGCGTCTGGGTTGTTCAATAATTCCTCTAACTCGGACACCTTCGTCTCGGCTTCGAGGATGCGATCTTCTATGCCGGCGAATTCTTGCTCCTCTCGGTAGGTTCGCTTTTTCTTGGCTGAAGTCTCCTTTTTGGCGCGGGGGGCAGGTTTTTGGGAAGCCTCTTTTTTGCCTGGGACCGCTTTTACTTCAACTTCAGATTTTAGATCTATGTATTGAGAATAATTACCTTCGTAGAACGTGACCTTATGGCCTTCGAAAGCGAGGATCCCGGTCGCGATTCTGTCGAGAAAGTAGCGGTCGTGGCTGACCACAAGCGCACAGCCCGGATAGGTCACTAGGGCTTCCTCAAGAACTCTCAGACTGGGTAGGTCGAGGTCGTTCGTCGGTTCGTCCAGGATGATGAGATTTCCCCTACGACAAAGGTGTTTGGCCAGAACGGCGCGGCTGCGTTCTCCGCCAGATAATCCGCTCACTTTCATCCGCTGGGCTGCGCCATCGAAAAGTAGTCCCTGTAAAAAGCCTTGAATGGGCACGGCATCTTCACCGATAAAGACGAAATCACCGTCCTCACTGACGGCTTCGAGTAAGGACTTCTCAGGGTCGAGGTCCGTCCGCCCCTGGTCAACATAGATAATTTCGGTATTGGGACCTCGAATGATGCGCCCGTGTTCAGGATGAAAATGCTCCAAAATGAGCTTAATCAGCGTACTCTTTCCGGCCCCGTTCGGACCGACGATTCCGAGCCGGTCTCCTTTCTTCATAATGAGGTTCAAGTTCTCAAATAGCTTTTTCCCTGGAAAACCATGACCTACGTCGACCAGCTCCAGGATGGTTTTTGAAATTCGAGGAGGATAGGGGATTCGAAACTTGGTCTCACTCACCGGCGTCTTGGGCGCGTTAGCCATGACTTCATCGAGTCGATCAAGGCGCGCTTTTTGTTTGGTTGTTCGCGCAGGAGCGGTCTTTCGCGCCCATTGAAGTTCCTGGCTAATTGCTTTTTGTCGCCGTTCTTCCGTCTTGGCTTCAAGTGCGTAACGTTCGGCTTTTGCCACCATAAATGCGGTGTAATTTCCGTCATAATGATGCATATCGCCTCGATCAATTTCGAGTAATTGAAAGACTGTACGGTCGAGAAGGTAACGGTCATGACTGACCATAAGAATCGCCCCGGGATAGTCTGCGATGGTCTTTTCAAGCCAATCAATAGCTTCGACGTCCAGATGGTTTGTAGGCTCATCAAGAATCAACAAATCACGCGCCTCGGTCAGCGCAACGCACAGCGCGAGTCGGCGACGTTCTCCCAGCGACAAAGATGCGACTTGCCGGTCTTTCGGCGGGACCCGTAGCGCCGACATAGCGGCTTCCGCGAGATGTTCGACGTTCCAACCACCTAATTGCTCGAGCCGGTCTGTGAGCTGGGTTTGGTGCTCAAGAAGCTCCTCAAGCTTTTGTGATACCTCGGTGCCCGCCTCTTGAGCGATTTGTTCTTCTATCTTGGATAGCTCATCCAGCACCCCCTGATGCGCCTGGAGCCCCTTAGATACAATGTCTTGGACCGTCGCATCTTCGGGGAATTTGGGATCTTGTTCTACGAAAGCGATACTCAAACCTCGCCGGCGCATGATTTGGCCGTCGTCGGGTTCCTCGGTTTGCATCAGGATGCGAAGTAAAGTTGATTTTCCGGAGCCGTTGGCACCGATTAGTCCAATCCTATCTCGTGCTTGAATCGAGAAGGAGACGTTATCTAGTACCGTCCTATCACCGTATCTCTTCGTGATTTTATGTACAGCAACAAGACTCATACAATACCTCTTCCTATCGTTCGTAACGGAAGCTGTCGAGTGCCATCTGTCACTTCGAAGAACGATCAGGTATGCTTGAATCGTGGCAGCTAAGAAACTCAAAATTATTTACGAACGCTCCACGATGACCCCGGAACTGGCAGATGATGGGACGGTATTGTCGGGTAGTCTCTATCCACCCTCTAGTAACCCTTGTCCCAATTGCCAGGCGGTCTGTTGTACGAGCCGGATTGAAACCTCGATCCCAGATATGGTTGATTTCTGCTTAGGTCTGGGAATCCCATTTCATACGGCTTTTGAGCTTGCTGAAAACGGATTGAAACCTTTTGAACTCGATGACGGTCCGCGGATTTTCGTGCTTCGTCGAAGCGATGACGGCTATTGCCGATTTTTAGGTCGATATGGAGATGAATTGAGATGTGGTGTTTATGGTCTGAGACCAGCAACATGTCAGCTTTATCCATTCACCTTCCGAACAGAAGACCAGAGAATAGGTCCAAAACTCATTCGATGTCCTGTTCCATTCGGGATCAAACCAGACCTGAAGAAAGAAATGACGCAAGCAGCAACCAAGGCCCTGACGGATTGGGCTCTACACGATGACCTCGTGAAACGTTGGAAACGAAAGAAAAAGAGGTCTTTAGACCGATTTCTGCGCTTCTGCGTAGAGGAAGTCTTTGCTCACCGTGGTCAGGAACTTCCAAACTTAGACAAATCTGTCATGTTTTCCCCTCTGAGTAGTAAGGAACGAGCTTTCCAGGACTCAATTGATCGCGGCTTTTTCTAGGAAATATGAGGGTTTAGTAAAAATCGGAACTCATTTTCGGATGAGTCTGGCTTGAACGTCCTTCATGCGTTAGGACAGCCTCAGGATGGATATCTCGAACGACTTGAGACACAAAGCAGCGAATGCGATTCGCTTTCTTTCAATCGACGCGGTGAATAAGGCAAACAGCGGTCACCCGGGTGCTCCCATGGGCATGGCGGACATTGCTGTTGTTTTGTGGGCGGAGATCATGAAGTTCGACCCCAAAGCGCCGACTTGGCAAGATCGTGATCGTTTCATCCTTTCGAACGGGCACGGTTCTATGCTCCTTTATTCGATGCTCCATCTTTCCGGATATGAAGTATCGATGGACGACATCAAGAACTTTAGATGTCTGCACTCTATAACACCTGGGCATCCAGAGTACGGGATGACTCCTGGCGTTGAAACGACGACTGGTCCACTAGGGCAAGGTTTCGCGACCGGTGTTGGGATGGCGCTCGCCGAACGCATGGCCAAAGCACGTTTCAATCAATCAGGCGCGGACTTTCAGCCGGTTGATCATTACATCTATGCAATTTGTGGTGATGGATGCTTAATGGAAGGTATCTCTGCGGAAGCAGCTTCCATTGCCGGACAACATGGACTCGGCGAACTTATCTATATCTTCGACGACAATAAAATCACAATTGATGGCTCCACAGACATCAGCTTCAACGAAGACGTCGAAAAAAGATTCTTGGCGCATGGCTGGGACGTTTCTAAAGTCGATGGTCATGACCAAGCAGCGATCAAATCAGCGGTTCTGGCGGCACAAAAAGTCACCGACAAACCATCACTCATCATGGCGCGAACCCACATTGGTTTCGGAAGTCCTAACAAACAAGATACATCTGGCGCACACGGTTCACCGCTGGGTGCCGACGAAGCACAGCTCACCCGTGAAAAGCTAGGATGGTCAGAAGAACCATTCTCTATTCCATCGGATGTGTACGAGCTTTTTGCTGCTGCGGCGAAACGTGGTGCGGAAGCCCGAGAGAAGTGGTCGAACGACTTAGCGCAGTGGAAAGGACAGTCTGATTTGGGTGCTGCCTGGACAGCCTTGTTTGAGACAGAAAAAGTCGAAAATCTGTCTAATGCAGTCCTGGATGTCATGGAAGAAAATGACACCGCGGCTACCCGAGCACTATCAGGAAAGGCGCTCAATGCCATTGCGCAGAAACTTCCCGGCTTAGTTGGTGGTTCAGCGGATTTGGCTGGCTCAAATAAGACGCAGATCAAAGGGTCAGAGTATTTCAGCCAAGAAGCGCCCGAAGGTCGAAACATCCACTTCGGTGTCCGCGAGCATGCAATGGGTGCGGCGGTGAACGGGATGGCACTCTACGGTGGTTTCGTTCCTTATGGTGCGACATTCCTCACTTTTAGTGACTACATGAGGCCGGCCCTCCGTTTGGCCGCTCTAATGAAGATTCGTTCCCTGACCGTGTTCAGTCATGAATCTGTATATCTTGGCGAAGACGGTCCAACCCACCAATCGGTAGAACACAACTGGGCGCTCAGGATGATTCCTGGCCTTTACAACTGGCGTCCTGCCGATGGAATAGAAACGGCGATGGCCTGGAGTTATGCCGTACAGGAAGGAAATCCAGCACCTCATACCTTGATGGTGACTCGTCAGGGTGTGCCGAGTCTTCCTCGAGCTGGAGCTTTCACAGCGACAGACGTTTGGAAAGGTGGTTATGTAATCCGCGATACTGACGATGCCCATATCACGATCGTAGCAACGGGTAGTGAAGTAGACGTTGCGTTACAGGCTGCTGACCAGGTTCAAGCGAACGGTATCAACGCACGCGTGGTTTCGATGCCATGTCTAGACTTGTTCTTAGACCAAACTGCGGAATATCAGGAGTCAGTTGTTTCTTCATCGATTCCCTGTGTCAGCATCGAACTCGGTCGAACTCAGCCTTGGGCGATTCTCACGGGTCGCGATGGACTTAACCTTGGTGTCGACACTTTCGGTGAAAGTGCACCTTGGAAGGTTCTTCGTGATTTCTACGAAATGGTGCCTGAAAAAGTCGCTGAAAAAATCCAGGCTTGGTTTTCTAAGAAATAATTTTTTCAAGGACCGAGCGCTTGACTGCTTTGCGGTCAATCTTGCCTGAAGTAAGCAAAGGAAAACTTTCGAACGGGAAGTAAGCCTTGGGACGCTTGAAGGCCGCCAGACTTGCCTTGGCATCCTCTACGAGCTGTTCGGAGGTGGCTGTACCGCAATATGCTGCGATAACTCGCTCGCCCCAAGTGTCATCTGGAACCCCAAACACGACGACGGCCTCTATCTTAGAATCACGGCTAAGGACTTCTTCCACTTCTTGGGGACTCACATTCTCGCCGCCCGTGATAATCAGTTCTTTTTTTCGTCCTGTGACATAAAGCCAACCGTCTTCAATTCGGCCGAGGTCGCCGGTGGCGAACCATTCTTCAGAACGACGAGGTGAAGCGCCGTAATAACCGCTGAATAACATCGGTCCCCGGACCTCGATTTCCTCATCCATAATCCGCGCTTCGACACCCGAGAGAAGTTGTCCTGCAGCTGGTTTATCTGGCCAGTCCTTGGAAGATTGAGGATAGGTCGCGATTTGCGAGCAGGTTTCCGTCATGCCGTAGGTCGGTAGGATGGGCCATCCATGAGCAATTGCTTCGTCTCTTAGAGTTTGAGGACAGGGCGCCCCTCCGAGTAAAATACTGCGTACCGATGACGGGGCCGGCTCTTTGCTTAGTCGTTGCAGCTGCGTGGGGACGAGTGAAAGAATCGTCGCACCAAAATCCCTAATAGCACGCCGAACATCGAGACCCACGATTACTGGCTTTCTTGCGATTAGGCATCGCGTAACTATGGACAATCCTCCAACATGAGCCAAGGGGAGATTGAGCAACCAACGGTCGTTTTCCTGCCAGCCAAGGTTGACCGTGTTTGCGTGCGCAGATGCGATAAGCGCCTTATATGAAAGAACAACACCTTTCGGGGTCGATGTAGTTCCCGAGGTGAAAAGCACTGCTGCTGCATTCGAGAGTTCTTGTTTCTCAAGAACGATTTTTTCTCGTTCTTGGCGAGTGAGTGCGGAATGTAGCAAAAAAAGCGGCCGTCCAGTTTCGAGGCCCTTATAGATCCTAATCAAGCTTTCTAGGTCGAAGCTGGGAGCAAAGGCGTCGACTTGCTCCTTTTGTGAGCGGACCATTCCGGAGATCTCTTCAAAGGTGTACGTCCGATCTTCGAATATCAGCGCTGCATGATTTGGATACTCAGCAGCTGCGTCATGAATGGAAAGTGGTCTATCAGGCATGAGTCAAACCTTCCCATTCTTCCATGCTCGTATGGTCTGTAACCGTGGGGAGGGCGTATCCGTGATATGCGAACCACGCGTCCAGGCACGAATTCGTAGCGAGACCGTGTTCAACTTGTGAAAGATGTGCGGCAAAGGCAAGGGTCGCACGATGAGAAAGACCTCCATCAAAACAGTGAGTAACAATGCAAGAAAGCTTGTGCTTTTTCGCTTTTCTTAACCAATTGAAGCACTGGCCGATGCCTCCGAGTGTCATCGGCTTGAGCACTAAACCTGTGACACACGGAAGAGAGAGAAGTGCATCTGCGTCTGGCTGGCGGAGACTTTCATCAAGAAAAACGGGAATGTTTTCGTTTGCCAATGACTGCAGTTGTTGTGTGGGGACCGGCTCTTCAAAGGCTGAAACAGAAAGCGCAGCATATGCTTTGGCTTCGCTCGAACTCAGCCGTTGATTCGCATCAATTCTCACTGCAAGACCGCGTTCGTTCGCGGCATGACAAAAGCGCGTGGCTGCATCCAAATCTCCAGGTCCGATTTTGATCTTTATGGTTCGGGAGCCCGTCATCTGCTCGAAATTCAGGTCCGGCGCTAACCCGGAGATTCTAATGCTGGGATTTGAGTCGCTAGCGGGAAGGTCCAGATATGAGCTCCACGCTTGGAAATAGGAAAGTTTGTTTTGCTGTCGAAACAAGTCTACAACGGCCTGTTCAACCGCGAATTGAGATGACGGTGATTGGAGTCGGCAAAGAAGAGGGCGAAGGTCTTCATGATGGCACGTCGCGGATACCGGTAAAGCTAAAAGAAACTCTTGAAGCTCTTGATAAACCTCCTCAAAGGCTTCGGAACTATAGTTGGGAAGAGGAGCGGCTTCCCCTCGTCCCACGTAATGATTATTACGAAGCCGAACCTCTAGGATCTCCCGGTGGCTCAGATGGAGTTTTCCGAGGTTTAGAGGGGCAATGAGAGGTATGTCATGCTGAACTAATTCAGCCGAGTCCACAGAGACTTTATTGCGCGTTACCATTGGCGTGCTTGCGTCCGTGGAGGCGCATATGGCCCTTTTGAATGCCTTCGCCAGCAAGGGCTCTTAGTGCGGCTAAATTGCTCGCGAGTCCGCAGGCTGCAAGAATGATGGCAAGCTCCTGAGCACTTGAAATATTCAGAAGCTCAAACGCAGCTTGGACTCCTGGATGGACCTTCTTTATGCCACCCACTGTCGCCACGGCCATCGGAAGTTCGATCTTACCGTGTAAACATTCGTCTTCGCCTATATTCCAGACGGCAAGAGGTTTAATTTGCCCGGTGATGGCTGCGTATCCGTGGGCTCCGGCTTCAATAGCTCGCCAGTCTTGTCCCAGGGCTACAGCAGCTGCGTCTATTCCGTTCATGATTCCCTTGTTGTGAGTCACGGCTCGATATGGGTCTAATTCAGCAAACCGGCTCGCTCGGTATATTGCGTGTAGAAGCTCTTTCCCACCGACCTCATCCGGTGTCACTTTTGCCATTACGTTCACGAGTCTTCGTGTGGCCAGATTACTGAGAATGCGCAAACCAAGTTGTCCGCCCGTCAGCTCGTGAATACTCGGAGCCACTGCTTCTGCAACGGTATCCACCATATTCGCGCCCATGGCGTTTCCAACGTCGACGTACACATGAACAACAATAAGACCCAAAGCAAGATCAAGGACACGGACTTCTAGGTCCGTACACCCGCCTCCACGAGCGACCATTTTAGGGATGGATTCATCGCCAACCTTGAGAAGGGAGCTTCGATGCTCTTCAATGCGTTTTGCGGCAGCTTCAGGATCATCGACCCCATCGAGCTGAATCTGTGCGGTCATCACAGAAGCACTCGCTTCGCCGCAAAACCCGCCAGACGCTCTAATAATTTTTGCCGCGAAGGATGCCGCTGCGACCACGGAAGGCTCTTCCACAGCCATGGGAATGAGGCGGTCAACGCCGTTGACTGTGAAGTTCAAGGCTACGGAAAGGGGAAGTCCTTGCACACTGACGACGTTCTCACTCAAAAGATCCGCGACACTCGTCGAAAGTACCCCTCCGTCTTTTAGATAAGATATTGAGTCATCCGAGAGCAGTCCCGTCTTCGACAGTCCGCTCAGGCGATCTTGAATAGATTTCCGGTAAAACCCGGGGATACGACTATTGCTCGATGAATCTGCGACGCTCATGTGCTACCGAAAGCAATGCCTCGAAAACACCGAACTACCAAGCAATAAGTGCCAGTCATGAGACGATTTTTGGTCAATGTGGCATTCGTGCTCGGTTGCGTTCATCATAGACGTCTGAAAAACGTTTCAAAAACTGCCGTTCTTCCTTTGAAAGTAAGCTTGTCTCAATCAGGCGCCGGTCGAGGGGACTGAAAGTCATCGGCTTAACCCTTGAGTAACCTTTGCGACCGGGCAACTTCTCAACCGTACAAAGGTTTTCAATACGAATACCGCCAAACTTCGGCATATAAACCCCGGGTTCAATCGAAAAAACGTGACCCTCTTCGACGGGATGGCTTGCGTTTGGCCCGACTCGGGGTGGAAATTCATGCACATTGATTCCCACGCCATGGCCAGTGCCGTGCTTGAAATCTAACCCTTCCTGCCAAAGAGGCGCACGTGTGATGGCGTCCAGCTGGTATCCTCGGAAACCGGTGGGTAACACGGCCGACATTCCCGCGATGGCGGATTTCAAGACCATCGTGAAATAATAACGCTGTTCCTTCGAGGCCTTGGCACGGGGCGAATCCACCAAAAATGTGCGGGTGAGGTCTGTCGCGTAGGCTTCGTCGAAGTACGCACCAGTATCGAGGAGCATGAGTTCTCCACGCTTGATGATGCGAGTGGAATTCTTGGGACTATAGTGAATGAGTGCCCCATTTTTGCCTGCAGCGCTGATGACACGAAAAGAAAGGCCTTTCGCACCTGATTTCATAAATTCTTTTTCGACATGCTGCGCGAAATCCCATTCGGTGATTTTCGCCCCGGCGACAACGCTTTCGCACAACCAATGAATGGATTGCTGAACAACCTTGTCGGCTCGAGAAAAGGCTCTCGACATCGCACGCATCTCAGCCCGGTTCTTTTTCGCCTTCAGCGGAGCAATCAAGTCGGGCACCGTCGCGATCTGAATCCCACTGTTTTCCAACAGTTGTTCTGCCCAAACAGTGTTTTGGCTCTTGGTAATGCCAATAGAAGCTTTCTTCTTCGCGAGAGAATCCAGTTTTGCTTTGAATCCCGCGGCATCGACAAATTGAATGCCGGGTCGACTCTTTTGAGTCGTCTTGTCCCAATGTGCTCGGTGAATATACAAATAGACGACGTTCTTCGTAACTAGGGCGATGCTACGAAACGTGGCTTGAAAAGGCATTTCGAAAGCTCTCAGGTTTGTGATGTAAGCAATTGTATCGAGCTTTTGAACCAGAATGCCTTCCAAAGACTGCTCTTTCAAAAGAGGCTTCAGTAAAGAAAGTTTCTCTTTGACCGATTTTCCAAACTTCTTCTCGGGAATAACGTGAAGTGCGACAGTCGAAGATGCTCCGCGTTCGGACTCTGGATAGATCTTTTCGATAAGAGAATCTGAAAGTCCCTTGAGAGTACATTTTTCGGACAATGATTTTTTCAAGCGTTCAACTTCAAGAGGCGTATTTCGTTGGCAGTCAAACCCAACAGCAAAGGATGTTTTTTTGGCCCTCTTTGCAAGCTGGTTAACTAACGCGCAAACCTGGTCAGCGATTGAGGTTCCAAATGGCACTTTTTCAACACTAACATGGCTGTCCTTTGTTTCTTTTTCAGCTTGAACCCAATACCTTCCATCGACGACGACGAAAGCCGCTTTGGGTGTGACCACTGCATCACCCATAGAACCCGTGAAGCCGGTGAGCCACATACGCAGAGAGTCTTCTGGCGGCACATATTCGTTTAGGTATGGGTCACTGGACCGAACAATGAGCGCATCTAGGT
The DNA here is from genome assembly GCA_036337945.1 of Myxococcota bacterium. Classification (GTDB taxonomy): domain Bacteria; phylum Myxococcota; class Kuafuiibacteriia; order Kuafuiibacteriales; family Kuafuiibacteriaceae; genus JAYZDF01. Next base: position 21,911 of record JAYZDF010000103.1, on the reverse strand, counting down.
TATGCTTCTTCATTTCCTTTCGAAGTTGAGCGATTCGGGTGTCGATTTCAGATCCAGGCACGTTCCCAATCAAGACCATGCGGTCTGTATTGGTCAAGAAAGACTGGCCAAGGAAGAGGTTATCTCGTTTGAAATTATCGCCAAGAAGGGTCGGTGGGAAGATGGCATTTGAGACACATCCGCGCATTTTGCTTGGAGGCCAAACTGCCTTTGAGCCGCTGTGGGTTCGGCCCGTGTGGGTTTCGACCGATTCCACCCCTGCGCTCTTTTGACATGTGGCAGGTCAAGCAGTATTGCTCCTGGTGGCAGCTGGCGCACGCCCGGATATTTCGCTGTGCGTGGAATCCATGGAAATTTCTGCTCTTTTTTCGCTCAATCCAATCCGGTCCCATAGGGTGAGGTCCTGTGGCACGATTGGTTTCCGGGTTCACTCGAACTGTGCGGCGAGTCAGTGTCTTCGTAACATTTTGAATCGTGGCGACCCCGCTTCGAACATGACAGTCTAAGCAAAAGCTCTGAACCCTGTGACAGCTTTGACAGCGAGTATCGTCCTTTTTGGCTGAAATATAATGCATCGAAATCCAGTCGCCGGGGTGATACCGCACGTCGCGAGCGACACCATTGTGGCAGCTCGCACAGTAGTCTTCTTTATGGCATGTGTCGCAGTAAGACTTCTGTCGCTGAGCCGCAACAGCATGGTCGTCTAGGAAGTTCGCATCATGGATTGCATAAGAGTGCAGTCGATTAGGTTTGAGTTGGCCTTCACGATATTGAGTAACAACTCGACCAGAAATGTCTGAGTAATGACAGGTGGTGCACTCAATCGAAGCACCGCTCTTCATGTGACAATCTACGCATTGGTCCATCGTCGGGAAATCGTCTCGAGTCGCCAAGGTCTTCTTAGGGACATTCGCATGACAAGCAAGACAGTCCAACTCCGCATTCGAATGAACAGCGTGCGAAAAGATGATGTTTGGCTTAGGTATGTGCATAGGCGAGACTTCGCTCGCAGCAACACTCCCAGTGACGCTTAGATCAATATCTTTATGGCATCTAGCGCAGTCTTTTCGATCGGCGGGCTCATCTTCGTCACCTATCCATTCTTCATGACATCCGTCGCAACCGTCGTGACCAGGTATGTCGCGGTCAGAAGAGCGCTGTGACTCAGCTATGTTTTCATGGCAAAAGTCGCAGTCCAGGCCTTCGCCCGTGGTTTTCTTCGCCTCGTCAGGAACTCGAACATGATAGTCATGGTTGAAGAACAACGGAATCGTCTGTCGCGGGAAAATAACTGTATCTGGTCCGCCCTCAAAAATGACTGCACCGCATAATCCGGTCGCGCCGAGCAAAGTAAGAGCGAATAGGGTCCTCGTACGAATCATTGGTAGCGAACCTCTACAGAGCTAAACACGCGATAACTCCCTTCTAAATAAGAACTGAAATTTTTGATAATGTTTCCTCGAAAAAAGACGTGGTTATAGACCTTCCACCAAACACCGGCATCCAGACTATAGCTTCGCTCCTCATCTTGCACTTCGCCGTAGTCTGCGCGTTCGAACCAGTCATTTTGAAAGCCTGTAAAGGCAGCCCTGAGCGTCGTACGCAAAGTATTTTCACCGAGTAAATTGAGGTGCCCAAAAACTTCAGCCCGGCGGAAGTTTCCACCGTAAGCAATATTCCCGCCCACATTTGTTGCAGCTTCACCGTATGCACCGAGTCCCCATCTCGGTCTTTCGAAACGAATACCTCCGCTCGGTCCGTGACTTCGCGAACTACCTAAGAAAGAATCAGCCGGCTCATAAGGATTGTCGGGGTTAAGAGTATAGCCTGCGACCGTGGGACCACCATACATATGCTGAAGGAAGTAGCCTGCTTCAATGCGAAGAGATTCCGTGAGTTGCCAATCAAACTCCGTTCTAATGCGATCGTACGGAAAGATATTGAAAATATTAAAAATAGAATCACCAGCAAATCGTGGAAAAACACGGAAATACTCAGCGGCCCAGTGAAGGTAACGACTTGGATTATAAGCGAGGCCTGCACGAGCTTGGTCTAAGGTTTGAAATAAGAAATTCCAGGTGCCTCGAGCGTAAAGGTCGATATCGACAGGCCGGATCACATAGCCCACAGACCCGGCGAGAAGAACTTCTTGGAGGCCAATCTTCCCCGCACTCGCATCGGAGATTTCCATCGCTTCTGGCTGGTCCGCGGGAACACCAAGCACCTCAATTGGGTCTGAACGTAAGCGTAGTTCATGACGATAGGCTAGGGCGAAGCTCAAGTCTTGCCCGACCTCACCGCTATAGGCGCCTCCAATGGCGAAGCTTGGTCCATCGGATAGTTCGATGCCGTCATTGATGTAGGGGTCTGAGCTGAGGAACGCGCCAAATGGGACAGCTCGTCCGGCATAGAGTTCAAACCGATGCTTTTGACCAGATTGACCAAAGCGAGCGGTCGCCTTTAGCCCGTCTAGGCTGTACCAGTCGAGTTCATCAAGAATCAGCTGGCGGCCGAACCTCAGGTCGAGCAGACCCGTTATGACATTTCTCCAATCAAGGTACATATAGTCGATTTGAAAATCTAATGTTTCGTCGCTTGGCCCAAGTTGTGATGGGTCGAAGCCCGACCTAGGGTATGAAGTTCCGAAATCATGTGTGTACCGCAGAGATACTACCGTTCGAATATTTTCGTTTGGGCCTATGCCGTAGACTCGCCCATCGAGAATTTGGTAAAACCGGTTGAGGCTACGAAATGTTCTCGCTTCTTGCGGATCGAACAAACGTAGCTGATAGGCGTGAAAAACAGTGCGCGAGGAAAGCGAATACCCGGGAGCGGCGCTCGCGTTCGGCACGACTGCGCAAAACAGCGCGAGAGGTGCTATTCGGTGAACAAGAGCCACTCAGGAGTTATATACTGAAGCGTGTCCGGGTGCTAGGGCTTTGGTTGAACATCTCTTAGGAGGGTGTTAGAGAACAGGCCCTGATCCCGATACGTGACATCAATCCTCGGGTCCGGACGCCCTGGGGAAATTATGCACTCATCCTTCTGTGTATTTGTATATTTATTGTCCAACTTAGCGCAGCCAAGGATAGTTCTGTTCTCTTAGATAAATACGGATTTATACCGGGTAACCTGACTGGTTTGTTTGAACTCTGGACCTTTGAAGATGCATCTAGTCTAGGTATTGCACTTCTTTTATCGCCATTCTTTCACGCAGGCTGGGCCCATATTGCCGGGAATCTACTTTACCTGAGAGTCTTTGGTGACAACGTGGATGATGCTCTTGGGCATACACGATATATTTTGTTTTTCATGGTCTGCTGTATTGCGGGCAATCTCGCCCAGTTCGCCTTTGAGCCGAGTAGTTCACGGCCGATCATCGGCGCGTCGGGCGGAATAGCGGGTGTCCTTGGGTTCTATATCACTACTTTTCCAAGAGCTCGTGTGCTCACTCTGTTCCCTGCGTTAGTTGTTCTCATGTTCATCGAAGTTCATGCATCTGCTTTTATCGGCGTTTGGTGTTTACAGCAGTTCCTAAACGGCTTTCTTCTCGTGACCGACGGAACGTACCAAACTGACATTGCCTGGTTCGCACATATCGGTGGATTTTCTCTTGGATTGGTAACGGCGATAGTTGTTCGTAGAAAGCGTAAAAGACAAGTCACTTAGGTTGTGCTTTGTTCCTGTTTTTCACGCACGAATTCCACAAGATTTCCGACGTACGACTCAAAACGCGGGCATCTGATTCCCGTTCCCTCAAGCGCGTCGGCCGTGTTTCCAGAGTGATAAAATGCCATATGATTTAGGTAATCGATGATTTCTCGACTTTTGGGCGCGAAACGCTCCACTCCGGGTATGCGAAGTAAAGCTTTTGTAAGGCTAGGAGAGACAGAGTACTTTGAAATAGTGTTCCCGAATTCTTCCGCGACTGCATCGTAAACGCCACGCACGGACAAGGGATTCGGATCACACAAATGGAAGGTCTTGCCGACGGTTTCGGGGCGATTCACAATGACGTGAAGGGCATCGATAACGTAATCCACGGGAACCAAATTTAAGGGAGCACGTCCCGAGCCCGAAAGTGGAACACGTGTACCTCCTGTAGCGAGTAAAAGGCCTAAATGATAAATCTCATCATAGCGATCAATTTCTCCCGTCTGGGAATCACCCACAACGCCCGCGGGCCGGACGATTGTGACAGGAAGGTCATAACTTGCCCTGCGAACCAACACCTCAGCTCTGTGTTTGGTTGCTTCATAGATATTCCGGAAGCCTTGCCCTGACTCCAATTCCTCTTCCAGAATTACACCTTCCCGATCGCCGGAGACGTACGCACTCGAGAAATACACGAAGCGTTCTAGCGATGCGACGGTACGAGCGAAAGACAATATATTCTTTGTTCCGAATACATTGACTTGTTCAGCGAGATTCTTCTGGATACGTAACTCATGAATAGCAGCGAGGTGATATATCTCGGTTGTACTCGCAACGACTGACTCATACTCGGGTCCAGACATGCCCAAATCCATGGATGTGATATCACCCTCGATGATTCGAACACGCTTCGGAATGTTTAGCCCCGGCCGCATCTCGCTAATCTCATCGATCACTGCGGCGGCTCTGGCACGCTGGCTTGATTCGACGAGTAATGTCGCCTGTAAATCAGTATCCGCGGAGAGCATTTTTTGAATGATACGCCGCCCCAAAAATCCCGGAAATCCAGTCAGAAGCATGTTCCTTTGGTAGCTCATGATCCTAGTTACTCCTCGCTCTTCCAGTTATCCCAGACTTTTCGGACTTGTGACCGGGTCTCCTCAAGAGTGTGGGAGTTATCAATGAGGTAATCAGCTTTTTCTGCCTTCAAGTCCAGGCTCATTTGAGCAGCTAATCGCTGTTCTACTTCGTGCTTCTCTAAATGATCTCGTTTCATAACCCGTTGGATTTGTAATTCTGGAGGGACATAGACGACAACGACGGCTAAGAAAAGTGACTCAAGCTTGCTCTCGTACAAAAGAGGCACGTCATACAACACAACACTTACTTTTTTATCGATTAGGCGTTGAAAAGCCTCCTGGGCGAGACGTTGAACTTCTGGATGTACGATCGCGTTGAGCTGCTGGCGTTTTGAGGCATCAGAAAAGACGAGTTTGCCCAACGCTGGACGATCCAGGGTGCCATCTTCTAAGATAATTTCGCTCCCGAATGTCTCGATGATCCGGGCAAGGCCGAAGCTACCGGGAGCTACCGCGAGCCTTGCGAGTTGGTCTGCGTCAACGATCTCAGCGCCCATTTCTTGGAAAATCCCAGCAACGGTGGATTTCCCCGAGCCGATTCCACCGGTGAGGCCAAAGATTTTAGTCATTGTGGACAGCCTAGCGAGACCTGGCTTGACTGACAACGCACACAAGGTAGGCTCAGGGCAAGTGCGTTACTTAATAGGTATTCTACTGGCTGTTTTGCTCTGGCCATCGTCGACGAATGCTTCTGATCCCGTGGGAGCTGAAGCGTGTGGGACCTGTCATGTCGAAGAGTACAATATCTGGAAAAATTCTCCGCATGCCATGGCGCTCGCCAGATTGTCCGGAGCGCAGCAACGAAATCGAGGGTGTCGAAGTTGTCACACGCTATCACCGCCTTCTGACCTCCCGCAATTCAGCGGTGTTCAATGCGAGTCATGTCATGGGAACGGCGAGCACTATTCGCCGACAAACGTCATGCGAGACAAGAAGCTCGCACGACTGATGGGTCTCAAAAACGTCACTTCGAAGACCTGCGAGAAATGCCATAACGATACCACTCCCGGACTGACTAAGTTTGACTTTGAAGAGAAAAAGAAGCTTATAAAGCACTGGGTGGACCCAGTTCCAGCACCAAAAAAGTCAAAACAGTGAAGTCTGACAGTCAAAACCTGATGCATCGGCTCTGGCTTTTCGTAGGTTCAGAGACCTGCACCGGTCTGCTTGTCATATTGTTATCAATGGTTGTCCTCGTAGCCATTGTCGTTCCACAGGGGCAAGAAGCGCTCGATATCGCTGTATCTTCGCAAGCCACTATGCTGCATACCGCTGCGAAATGGGGCTTCACCGAGATTTATCGCTCAGCTTGGGTGCAGGCGCTTGGCGTGCTTTTCGTCGCCAATGTATCTGCAATGTTGTTCGACACGTTCCTGGCTCAAAGTCATCGGGCCGAAGCCTCACTTGAGGCCCCAGCGTCGTCACCACTTCAAGTCGAGCTTAGAGCCAAATTTCCTGAGAAAACGATGCAACATGTCCGTGGAACCTTTTCTTCGGTGTTCGGTCTGCCTGAGGCAGAGCAAATAAAAGACGATCGGAGCCTGATTCTGTATCATTCGGCCCGAGATTTCCATTGGCGCTCTATCATAAGCCATTTTGGCTTAGCGGCCGTCTTGCTCGGTGTAGGCATGTATTCCGTAAACTTTGACCCAACGACCGTGAGCCCCAGAGCTATCTTGAAGGTGACGGACCCTGTTTCGGGCTCGAGCGGCGTTTTCAATTTGCGGGCAGGGGAATCCAGGAAATTTTTCAGCTATCCTGACCAATATTTTGTTCGCTCTTATAAGCGTGCAAAAGATGACCTTGGACCTGCTGTATTGATTGAGAAGAGGCGGCAAAACGCACAGAGAGGGGAAAGCTTCTGGGTGTATCTAAATGCGCCTGAGGGCTTCGACCGGAAACATCGTCAGGGTCAGGTTGATATTAGGGCTATCAAACTCGGCCGTACACCTTTACCAGGTGTCGGCCTTATCAACTCACCGGTGATTCTACTGATTTTGGGTGGAATCGCTTCGATTCTAATAGGATTGAGGCGAAGTAGAGAAAGCGGTGGCACCGTGTGGGTTTCGTTTCAAAAACGGACACTAAAGCTTGCTGCACGACCAAAGGTGAGAGGAGACCGTCGCTTTACTCAAGATTTTGACCTCTGCGTCAATTATCTGCGCAAGAATATCGAGTGAGCAACACGAGCTAATTACGTCTTAACCACCAGACAATAAAATAACTAAGAAAGCCGACGACAACACATAGCAAACCAATAGAAAGTGTCACGACCCCATCATGTTTGGGAGCCGCCAACGGACTTTTGGCGTTTATAAAATTGTCATCTTTGGAAACTGGAGACAGAACATCTTCGGATCCTTCGGGGGATTTGTCGTCGTTTACGGGTGACACGGTCGTGTCATCTGAGCGCAGAGTATCCTCGGTCAGAGGTCTTTTGGACTGATGAACCGCAGTGTTGCTTGTGCCAAAAGAAAGAGCTTGTTTCGTTTCGGCCTGTGAAGCGGAAGAAGACGGAGTTTTCGCTTGTCCCCTGACGATTGTCCGTTGCAGAGCTTCCCGCTCAATATGCCTCATTCTTTGACTGTTTTCATCCGTCGAGATTGCTTCTCCAAACTCCGTCACAAGGACGCGTCTTTTTTGACGGACTTTCAGCGAACCGGATTCGAGTTCCGAGCGAGCCCCAGTTTTGCCGAGCCTCAGGTTTGAATCGTCATGTGAGTAATCATTAATCGTTTCCGAGTTCTCCGAGTCATCGATAAGAACAAACTCACTATCACGTAACCAGCGAGTGAGTGTCTCGTCAGCTAGCGTGTGAACGGGAGCGGTTCTAATATGGGTGAGATGGTCGATGCTTGAGACACTAGTAGTAGCAGCAGCGTCATTTTCGTAGCTCTCTTCAAGGTGGATTTCGGCAACGTTGCGCAATCTTCGACCGACCTCTAACATACTCGCAAAGCGGTCTTCCGCTTTCACTTGAAGACAACCACGAATGATTTCAAAGAGCGAAGAATGGGTGTTTGAAGGAAAGCGAGGTTGTAACCGGAAGGGTCGAAAGTCTCCGGAGACAATGGAATTAATGAGCTCTGTGGTGTTTTGAGCGTGAAATGGCATACGTCCTGAAAGAACGTAATAAAGAGTAACTCCAAAGCACCATTGGTCGACTTTCGTCCCAACCATGACGGAATTATCTTCCCAACGTTGGAAGCATTCAGGCGGTAGTCTTCCAATTGTACCGACCAAATATCCTGCTGCAGTACTTTCTAATACGCGTGTTTCTGAAAGTTGTTTCGCGATCCCAAAATCGATAAGTTTTACACTGTAATAATCAGCGTCACCGTCTTGAGACTGATTCAGGAAAATGTTTGAGGCTTTGACATCACGGTGAATAATCTCTCTTTGGTGGAGAGTCTCTAGAGTATCCGCGATCGCGGCCATAACTAAGATGAGCGGTGTCAGAGGGATTTTCGCAATCCATGCTGACAGGTTATTTCCATGCAATAACTCCATAGAGTAACCAAGGAAGGAGTCTTCAAGGTGGACTAAGGGTTCATGAATCTGAACGAAGCCAGGATGTTTGAGACTCTTCAGTAACTCTACTTCAGCAAGAAAGCGGTCAATGACGCTTGGACCGCTCACACGATTCGCCTCTAGGAGAAGGTTTTCATGCAGCACTTTGAGTGCGACGGAGCCATAGACGGGGTGCCGCGCCTTCCATACGGTTGCAAAGCCACCTTCCCCAAGCTTCTCCTCAATCTTATAATCACCGATTTGAAGCCCGCTTTTGACCATGCCCGTTCTCTAACTTCGCCCTTCGTCTCGTGCCTTTCTGCGCGATTCAGCGCGATCCCATTCGCTCTGCACCGATGATGACCCCAAATGCCAGCCGAGTGCAAATCCAATGGCTAAAATGAAGGGTATATAAAGAAAGTGTGCGTAGGTCATGAAGAGCTCTTTTGTGTCTCAATCTTGTTTGTAAGGAGCTCACGCTCCTCAGAAATGCGCCGATAATCTCGAAGAAGAAAGAGTAAGTATCCGATAAGTAGGGTGAAAATGGAGCCGTAGGAAATCGTTACTAAGACGTTTGCGTTTACACGCTCAGCTCGTTTGCCTTTTCCAGCGATGGGCTCGAAGCCTGGAGGCGGTTTCGGGGCTATCGGAGCGGCAGCAGTAGCTTTTGACGATGTTGTCGCCGTTGTGCTGGTCTGCGACCAGGCCGGATAAGCATATAGGCAAAAGAGTAAACTGAGCAGAGCACGTCTCATGACTCGATCCCCAATTCGGCAGCCTGGTGATACAGCGAGTCCAGCTCCCCTCGGCGACGTCCTAGCCGGATTCGAGTCCACATGAGTGTTACAAAAAGCACGATGAAGGCAGCTACGCAGAACCAAAGTGTTTCACTCATCTCTGGAGCAAGATCACCCTTGGCTACGATCTTCGGAGGGTGGGTTCCTTTCCAAATATCGACGGAATAGTAGACGAATATCGAGTTGACGACCGCAAAAACTGCGAGACCGGATGCAATCTGCTTCGAGGACGGACCTGCGTAACCTCGGACGATCTTACAAGCCACCAGCGTGAGCACCAAGACGAGACTTGAGGTGAGTCTTACATCCCAGACCCAATAGGCACCCCAAGCTTTTCGGCCCCATAAAGGGCCGGTGATGAGAACCATCGCTCCAAAAAGAACTGCTAACTCGACAGCAGCGTCGCCGATTACATCCCAATTATCTTTGCGTGTAATAAGGTAGCCAATGCTCCCAACCGCACAAACAAACGTAGCCAGAAACATTATCCAGGCCGCTGGCACATGGAAATAAAAGATTTTTTGTACGAACCCCATAACTTTTTCAGTGGGCGCGTAGTAGAAAGCCATCCAAAAACCACGGCCAAGCATCCCTATACTAAGTGCAACGCAAAGCCACAGACCTATTGGTGTCTTATTCTCTTGTTTGGTTGACTGCATTGTCTCGACCATACCTCAATCCTAATCTATTAGTAGCGGTTCGAAAATCCAAAACGAAACCACAATAAAAACAACGTCAAAAGTTAACAGAATACGAGCCCATAACTCGAAATCTGCGACCGACATTTCGGGCTGTAAGATGGCCGTAGTTGCTTTCACCCCGCCCATAATCACCGGAACGATGACGGGATAAATGACGATGGCCAGTAAAACGTCACGAGTTCTCGCTCGTAATAGGCTTGCTGCCAGGGCGGTGCCTACAATCCCGTAACCCAAGGTCCCAAGACCCATGACTACGCTGAGCCTCCAAAGCTGAGCAAGCTCGAGGCTTTGGTTGAAGAAGATCACCACAGCGGGCACCACTACTAGCTCAACAACAAACATGAAGGACACGATACCGAGTAGTTTGCCAAGAAATATAGCTTGTCTCGGCATAGGACTTATCAGTAGCGCCCGTATGCAGTCGCCTTCTCGCTCTCTCTCAAATGCACGCCCGAGTCCTAATGTTCCAGAATAGGCCATGGCCACCCACAGTGAACCTGCAGCAAGCGCGTAGGCAGGTACATCTCCTCGGTAAAAAGCGAAAGCAGAAATAAGAACAACGAGGAGCCCAAAAAAGCCCATCGTCAACAAGATCTCCTTGCTGCGAAATTCGGTTTGCCAATCTTTTTGGGCGATCGCCAACGCTCCCTTTAGAATGACGGCCACTTCGTTCATGCCGTGACCTCAGCATAGGTTTCGCGCAATTTTTCGGCAGGCATGGAGTGCTCCAAATAGCTCACCTGCTTACCACGCTTTAAGATGAGAAACTCGTCCCCCAACTCAGCCGCTACGTTGAGGTCATGTGAAATCACCAATGCAAGACCACCTCTCGCTTTATGTTCATTGACGACGTCAATCACAACTTGCGTTGATGCACGATCAAGCCCCGTGAATGGTTCGTCGAGCAAGAGCAGGCGAGGCGAACCAATGAGCGCCCGAGCCAGGCCCAGCCGTTGCAGCATCCCTCGAGAGAAGGTGCTAACTGGCCGACTCATACTCTGCGTCAAATCAAAGCGTTCTAGGAGTTCTTCTGCTCGCTTTTGAGGCTGAGTTACACCGTATAGTTTTCCGAAGAAAGAAAGGTTTTCGATAGCCGTGAGCTCTGCATAAGTCATGGATGAATGGCTTAGCAGCCCAATCGCGCCACGGAAGTCTCCAGCTCGTCGATCGGCCACATCGCCAAATGTTATTTGACCACTGGTAGGCCTAGACAGTGTTGAAAACAGCATGAGCAAGGTGGTTTTACCCGATCCATTCGGTCCTAATAAAACCACTGTTTTTCCTGATGAGAGGGTGAGGTCAACATTGGCTAGCGCCCTATGTCTCCCATAAATCTTGCTTACAGATATAGCCTTTGCTGAGTCAAAGTCTGCGGCTGCAAGCTTCATGAGGATGATCTTCCTTGCTCTAGATCATGCTGGCGCAAAGTCACCGCCAGTTCCTTCAAAAGAGCTTTTTGGCGCCGCTCGAACTGTTGCTGCTCAATAATGTTTTGCTCCAGGTCCTCAGTGAGTGCGTCGAGTGCATCGAGCAGCCGTGTTTTTCGAGCTGACGCTGACATGATGTTCTGGTGATTGATAAGGGGGGCTGACGATGTCTCAGGAGCCTTCCTGAAGAGCGCAATACCCATCCACAACAAAATCAGCACACAAGAGACCAGGGTTCCATCGCGCATCCAAGTTTGCTTGGTAGGAAGTCCGGAAATGTCGACTTTCATCCCTTGTCCCGGCGCGAAGCCACTAAGGTCCCAAATTGCGAAGACAATGCCGTTTAGGTCTCTCGTTCGTTTTGAAGACTTCACCGATGCGTTGAGCTGAAGCCCAGGCATGTTTTCCATAATCATCCGCACTCCGCCCATTCTGAAAGCAAAGTACTGTTGGATGTCCGCCGAGCCACCCGACAAAGGGAACTCGTAGGATAGGCCAAGATTATGCTCTCCCGGTTTCAGCGGAGATTCTAGGCCCAAAGTAGTGCCAGAGAGGTTGAAGGGCGCAGAATTCTCATCGAGCCGAATCCGTCGAGCGCCAGAGGGAAGAGTCACCTGAAACAATTCTGGCGTCAGCTGAGAAGAGCCTTCGTTGCGAAACCGCCAGCTTTCCTTCGCCCGAAGGGCGTTATCGCCGAGTTCATAGATCACCGTAAGTTCGCCATACAGGTCAGTGATCTTACCTCCGACAGGTGCTACGGCCTGACTCGCAGGTCTACTCGCCGGACCGGACTGTCCGACCGCCAACGCAAAGAAGAAACCAAATACACTGAAGCTCGACACGGACTAGGCCCTCGATTCGATAGCGCGGCCGCACCCTATACAAAACCGAGCATCTGGTGAATTTTGCGTTTTACATGCCGTGCATGCCCCATTGATGATTTGGGTCCCTTCACGTGAGAAGAGGGAAGCGTGAGCGGGCCGATACTTGACGCCGGTTGCGGGTTCCGTCTTCTTCGGTTTGGCATCTTTGCTTTGAACGGTGTCGGGTTTGTGCGTTTCGGCAGAAGCAACACCTGCCGCTTGTTTCGCAGCTTCTAACCATTTCGCATCTTCATTCTTGATGCGTTTAATAACTTCGATCGCTCGTGTCTCTGCCGAACCGCGGAGAATCTCATAGTCTGCGGCATCCACTTTGCCCGCAGCATAATCAGCCTCAAGTTCTTTGAGCCCTTCAGTGAGCAACTTTTTTTCTCGCAGTAAAGAGTTTCTGACCTCGTCGATGGGTTCGTGCTCAATTTCTAAACGCGGGTCATTTAGGCTTGTTAGCATTCGCCATACTGACTGGCCCGTGAACGCAAAGGCGCCCGCACAGAGAATAAATAATAGCGTCGCGAATAAGCCATAGTTTTCGCCGAAGACGGCTATAATAATCCCAACCGCGATCGAGAATTCGACGAAGAGCAGCCATCGCTCATTTGTTCGCGAGCTTTTTGCGGATGCTACCCAAGGCATTTCAATCCAGGTCCTCTAATTCGCGTTCGAGTTGCTCTCTGGCTTCATCGTCGTCGGTCACGGCGGGTACAATATTATCCTCGGCCTGCTCCGTCATCGCTGTCACCGTCGAGGGTTTTGAAGCGAACCTTATCCCGAGGAGGAGTATCACGACGAAAGCGACCATAGCAACTGCGTATGGCAACGCCCAGGCGGTAATAGCGAACCCCTCGTTCGGCAACATTGCCAACACTTGGTCACCATACACTTGGCGGTACGTCTGGATTATCTTTTCCTTTGAATTGCCAGCAACCACGGCGTTCACGAGGGAGTTTTGATGTTGTTTCGCCCAACCACACTCACAGTCCGATATCGTGCGTTTTGGGCAAGTACCGCACAGACAGACAACTTCTTGACCTATCTCTCGTGCGAGTGCGGCATGCTCAGGAGTATGCTCATGCTTCGTAGACATCGACACGCCGAGCGCCCTCGCGGCTAGGTCTACCGGTTTGCCTTTCTCTTCGCCACGAGCACTATCGACGACGGACAACCCTAGCGCGGCGACAAGTAAAACCAACACGGCGATGTTTCGTTTGAATCGCCGTTCCTCATGTTTTTTAGTTGGCACAAATATGTCCTAAGTTACTGCGAGTACCAGGGCAAGTATACTCAAGAGGAAACTGGCCCATCCAGCAGACAATCTCATCCACTGGCGTTTCGGGGCGTATTTTTCGACTGCGGACGTTTTATTTGGCCACACAGCGACTGCAAACCCAAACATGAGGAAAGCGCAACCAAGCCACACAAAATTGACGAGAGGATTAAACTTCAATTGAAGCGACGCCGTATTTGCCTTGGCATCGTACGCGCCAAGCACCAAGTACACGTCTCCGGCAATGGATAAGTACTTGTCCACTTCCGTTGTTACTTGCTCCTCTGGTTTGCGATAAAACCACTTGGCAGGGGTCAACGTTCCCAATTTTTCATTCGTTCCAGCTCTAAACAGCGAGAGATGCGCAGTGACTGCATTTTTCTGGCCATCATCTTCATAAACCAAACGGTCGAATTGAACGTCGTAGTTATTGATCTTTACCTTTTGGCCTTGGGCCATGATTTCCTGCTTTTCTTCTTTGAAAGCCTCGCCCGCAAATCCTACAAACATAAGCATCACGCCAAAATGCACGATGTATCCGCCGTAGCGCCGCTTCGCTTTGGATGTGAGGCTGATGAAGGCGGCAAACAACGCTTCGTTCGTATTCTTGGCGCGGATTCGAGTTCCCCGCCAGAATTCCTGAACGATTGTGGCGGTAACGAATCCACATAGGCCGAGAGTCAGAGCTGCGTATCCTTCGCCTGAGGGCAGATAAGACGGCGTAATGAAGGTGGATGAGCCATACACGTTGATCGAGAGCAATATAGCAGCACCAAAGGTGATAATTCCGACCGAAGCAGGCGCTACAAACTGGTTAAATATCGTGCGCGCGGTCGACTTTCTCCAGGACAAAAGCGGCCCGATTCCGGTCAAGGAAAGGAGCAAAAGTCCGACGGGAATCATCCACAGATTGTAAAATGCTGGACCTACATTAATCTCATTGCTGGTTACCGCTTTGAAAAGCGACGGAAAGAGCGTCGCGAAGGTAACCATGAAGGCGGCAAATAGAAGCACCCAGTTGTTGATCAAGAAGGCGAATTCTCGGCTCACAACCGATTCTAAGCCTTGTTTTGCTTCGAGCGCTTTCCACCGATAAAATATGAGAGCAACAGAGATTGCGAGGGTTACGAAAAGAAACGACAAGAAGAAGTCACCGATGTCTGATTGTGCGAAGGCGTGCACAGATTCAACAATACCGGACCGGGTCATCATCGTCCCTAACAACGTAAGTACGAAAGTGATGACGATCAGCAACAGATTCCAGATTTTGAATATGCCTCGACGTTCTTGCACCTGAATCGAGTGGATAAATGCTGTTCCTGTTAGCCAAGGCATGAAAGCTGCGTTTTCCACCGGATCCCAGGCCCAGTAACCGCCCCAGCCCAACTCTTCGTAAGCCCACAGACCGCCGAGCGCCAGCCCTACCGATAAGCAAACCCACGCCACTAAGCACCATCGCCGCATTGAATCTATCCAAGTATAATCAAGCTTGCCGTGGGCGAGGGCGCCAATGGCGAAGCAGAAGGGAATCGTCCATCCAATGTAACCAAGATATAAAGAAGGCGGATGAGTCACCATATAGGCATTCTGAAGCAGCGGATTGAGTCCGCGACCATCAGTGGGAGCTGCTCCCATATAGGTTTCAAACGGGTTCGTGACTGTGATGAGTAGACTCATGAAAAATAGCGTCACCCACATCATTGTCACAATGGTGTAAGGCATAATCGCACGGTTGCGGTCCCCTCGGTTCTGATAAACCGCGATGGCTGCCCAAATCGACATAACCCAAACCCAAAACAGAAGGGAGCCGTCTTGGCCACCCCACATTGCGGTTGCCTTGTAAAACAGTGGCATCGAGCGGTCGGAGTAGTGCTGGACGTATTTGACCGAGTAATCGCCTACAACAAAAAGGTAGATCAGAATGAGCGAGGCACAAGTCAGGAGCCCAAAAACGGCGTAGACGCCTTGCTTCGCGCTCTCGACCAAGCGGTTCGACCCCTTGTGATGGCCTACGACCGCGGCAGCTGCCGTGTATACACAAATGAGTGTCGTTAGAAGTAGTAGTACATATCCAAGTTTTGGCATGACCTAATAAGTCCCCTTATTCTTTTCCTCTGCTTCGTATTTCGAAGGACACTTCGCTAGCAACTCCGTCGCTACGAATGTTCCATCCGATTGAAGAGTGCCCGTTGCGATCACTTCGGCATCGTCCTTAAACGTATCCGGTGGAAATCCGGTGTACCGAACAATCACCGATTTGTCGGCCGCTTCGGGATGTTTCATCATTTGCGGGATAGGTTTGACGCTGAACTGATATTCCTGCGTTCCCGGTTTCTGGAAGATAGAATTTTTTACGACATGTCCTCCGAGTCGAAAACGTTCCCCCTGCAAAGATGCACCCTTCGCAATAACGACATCCGCGGGATGAAAATATTCCATCTCTTCACTCATTGTGTTGGTGATCAGATACGTCAGAGACGTCCCGATGAGTGCGACGGAAAATAGGATCTGTAATACTTTACGCGACATGTGACCTCGTACGTCGAACCAGCGTAGTCGCTGTCCGACAATGCATTGGCATACTGCCTCAACGGCTTATGGTATGCCAAGTACAGAACAAGTTGGAATCGTTATTGAATCCACCTTGGACATCTCTTTGAAATTACCGTAGAGCAAAATTGTCAACATGCACTCAGAATTCATCACTTCTGCGGCAAATGCCGCGGGTTTCCCAAAAACAAATCTTCCGGAATTTGCGTTCGTTGGCCGATCGAATGTTGGCAAAAGCAGCCTCCTTAACAAACTTGCGGGGGCAAATATTGCCCGCACATCAAAAACACCCGGCCGTACGCAGCTCGTAAACTTCTTCAAGATCCACGGCGGCGACTTTGAATTCGTCTTGGCTGACCTCCCCGGGTACGGGTTTGCTCGGGCACCACGTCCCGTTCGAAGGTCCTGGTATACCCTTCTTGAAACATACCTTTCCGAGCGGAAGCCGTTACGCGCTGTTTTACAACTGGTTGATTTACGTAGAGAAATAGAATCAGAAGACCTAGAAGTCCATCGTTGGCTTTCAGGTAGCAAAGAAAATGTGGAGATAGAGGGTCTCGGTCACAAAGTGCTCTTGGTTGGCACCAAGGCTGACAAACTTCCAAAATCGAAACGTAAGCCCAAAATTCAGTCGCTCGCGGCGAAACTGTCGATTCCAAGAAACAATACCCTCGTGTGTAGCAGCCTTGACCAACTAGGAGTGCAGGACTTGCGTAACCGCCTGATTGCGATCGCCGAACAATAAAACTCGTGTATTCACGGAAGGATGCGCTCTAAGCTCAATGTCTATCGTCAGGTCGGATACAGAAAAGCGTTTCTGTCCTTCGACTTTCTGAAAAACGCGCTGGACGAATGCTGGTCCAAGTGAGAAGAGCGTTGTCATATGTGCGGCAATTTCAACAGGTTGGGTGCAGTCGCGTTCGCGATTTTTGCGCTCACTTCTGCGCAACCTTCCAAGGCCCAAAAAAAGCCCAAGATCCTAGTTCTGCCTTATCAGGCGATTGGCGAGGAGACCTCCACTGATATCCTCGACCAAACCACCAACTTGGTTGGCGCCGAACTCGAGTCATCGGGCGTACCAGTGCTCGAGGGCTCGGACAGTATCCAGAAATTAGGTGGGTCCAACTCTGGCGCTGCTGGGTCGAACGAAACGAAGGGGCGAAAGTTCAACGCAGAGGCGAACGACAAAGCCCTTGAGTTGCTTTCGAAAGGCAGAACTCTTCTTGAAGATCAGGAAATTGAAGACACGATTCGGGTTTTGAAAAAAGCGATTCGCTATATCGACGGGAACGGTGAATCAATCAGTGACCTGGCGATGTTATCCGAGGCCCACATCCTCTTGGCGACTGCATATTTCCAAGATGGAGAAGAAGACGAGGCCGACGATAATTTGTCAAAGGCTATTCATTATGCGCCGCAGAGGAAACTCAGCCCCACGAATTATCCTCCGATTTTCATCCGTTCGTATGAAAGGGCCAAATTTAACGTTCTGCGCCGTCCACGAGCACGGTTAGAAATCAAATCCGGTAAAAATGCACAAATTTTCCTCGATGGCCGTCCCATGGGTAAGTCACCCCTTTTACTCAAAGACGTCTTACCCGGGAATCACTGGGTTCGCGCACAAAGCCCGGGTGAGGATCCCATCGTAAAGAGGCTCTTGGTTCGGTCACGAAAGACCATTGCAGTCAATCTCGGTGAAGCCGATGAAGCGGAAGCCGCATCTGCACCCGCTGAAACTTCGGGTCTGGTGGGCGCCGTGAGCATCAACGAAGTGACGCGCAGCCACGTCGCCCAAGTTCAATCCGTCGGACGAAGGAGAAAAGTCGACTTCGTCTTGGTCGGAGGAATCAATAAGTCCCGTACCGCGTACAACGTTCACTCGGTATTGGTTAACGTGAAAACCGGGGATGTTGGTCGTATGACTTCAGTGGCTTTCGATCTCGATTTACTCACCGCACAAATCGAAGTCTACAAGCTCGCCGATGACATTCGCGAACAAAGTCAGGGAGAAGACCCTCTGAGTAAAAAGATTACAGCAGCTAAGTTCAGATTAGACCCTAAATTAGATCTGACTTCTAAACGAAGCCGCAGAGCCGTTATGGCGGGAACGCAAGCGGCACGAATGCGAACAGTTGCTGCTGCACCGAGGCCCATGAAAGCGCCGACAGCATCCAGCTCAATTCCGCCGCCGCCGCCAACACAAGTAGCGAGAAATGACACCTCTTCTGGCGGGCGTCGGCCCTTAGCCTCTCCTAAAGCCGAAGAAGAGGATATTTACGGTTCCAACCCGTCGTCTATTGTTCCGAAAGACGAGACGAAGACGATCGTAGCGCCTCCGAAGGAACGCGTTGTACCAAAAGACGAAACGGATGAACTCCCGAAGGTTCGTACAAAAATCGCGACCGAAGAAAATGAAGATAAGCCATTTCTTCCGAGGAAAGATTCCTCAATCTTCAAAAGGCAAGCGCCTGAAGAAGAGGAACGTGGTGACTCCATGTGGTGGATTTGGGTCGCCGTCGGCGTCGCCGTAGCCGGTGCCGGAGGCACAGGCTTGTATTTAGGCTTGAGCGATACTTCTAGCAGTGAAGGGGAGCTGACAATCCGGTGGTAGCTATAAGAACCGCTTTCCTCATTACTTCTGTGACCACTTTATTTGCTTCTTCTGTGGGTTGCTCTGACCCTGTGAGTGTCGAGGTAAACATAGTGCAACCGTGCAACCAGGAACCTCTGAAACAACTCGACTATCTCCGCTTTGTTCCAACGGGACAGGATATAGAATCGCGGGACCTCACGTCGGTTTATCCTGTTGAGAAGCCTTTGACGTCACCCATACCGCTGCCACTTGCCGGCGACTTTCAGCTCCTCGTTACGGGACATCGTGAGACGTACAATAGTCCAACTGCAGGTATCGGCATCTCCCCGGTAATCGATTTGTCCCAGGCGACACCGACTGCCCCAGTAGCGATCAATGTACCTTTCGCCCTTGTCGATGAATTCTACAAGACAACAAATTTGTCCGAGCCAACAAGTTTTACGGAAATGAAAAACCCCC
Source organism: Myxococcota bacterium (assembly GCA_036337945.1). Classification (GTDB taxonomy): domain Bacteria; phylum Myxococcota; class Kuafuiibacteriia; order Kuafuiibacteriales; family Kuafuiibacteriaceae; genus JAYZDF01. The sequence continues at coordinate 2,936 of JAYZDF010000103.1, read as the reverse complement.
GATATGGCGCTTCTGCGACTTATCTTCCAACGGTGGGCAAAGTTCTGATCGTCGGGGGTATAGCTTTGGGGCAAGCTGCTCCGAAATATCGTAGAGCAATTGAAATGTTTGACCCATCGACCGGCTTATTTTCTGAGGTAGGAGAGATAAAACTTGACCTCGCTCGTGCTTTCCATCGCGCTGATTTACTGTCTGATGGCCGTGTTCTAATTACGGGAGGGGTAGGGGAGGATGGCATCCAAACTATCGCACGTCGCACAGCATTCACGGTCAAACCTAGAGAAAACTCAGAACGCGTAACCGTCTCAAACCCTGTAAATATGCGTAAGCCGCGAACCGGTCATACTACGGTAGCGCTTAAAGATGGTCGTATCCTTCTCGTGGGAGGCAGGCAGCTAAATCCTGATGCAATTTCACCAGAAGACCACTTTTATCTCGCGGACGTTGAAGTGTACGACCCGGTAGACGGCCAATTCATTAGCCCTGCGGACCCTCAATCGGGAAGTCTCGTCGAAATGACTGTCCCACGCTATGGGCATTCGACCCTTGTTTTGGGTGACGGAAACACTGTTTTTGTTGCTGGAGGCTTCAATCAAGATGGTCCGCAACGTTCGTTGGACATTCTCGAAGTAACGGGAGACGAAATCACGATTACCGCAACGGCTACAATACAAGCTGCACCGATTTTTCACTCCGCCCTAAGGGTCTCTGCAGATACTGTACTGCTTTCCGGTGGATATCTTGAGACACTAGATGCTGACCCAAGAGGCCAAGTAGAAATCACTACGGTTTCAAACTCGCAAAAGACGGTAGAGATGTGGCGCTTCGCGGAATTGTTTGCCGGTGGTCCAAGCCAGCTCACTCGAGTATGTGATGACCAAATGAGCAGAGAACGTGGTCACCATACATCTGGAATTTCTGGGCGCAGGGCCGTTTTTATCGGGGGGCACACGCTAACGGGTGCAACCACGAACACCGCAGAGTTGGTATATTTAGCGGATAATATTGGTGGAAAATGTTTCGCCCAGGCCCCTACCTTGCTGGGTATGTCGGATAGTCGCGCGGGACACTCTTCGACAGTCTTACCTTCGGGCGAGCTTTTGCTGGTGGGAGGAATCACTCAGAGTAACGACTCCACCCAGTCCCTAACCTCAAGCGAAGTATTCTCTCCTGCCAGAAATTTAGTGGAGTTCTAATGAAGTTTTTAGTGAGTAGACGGAATTATCAAACCAAGCTCTCGGTCGGCCTTTGTTCACTGATTGCGTGTTCTCAGGCTCCTCAGATTGAGACAACTTTGATTAATCCGTGCAACCAGGTCGGTCTGGACCAAGTGGACTTTCTAAGGTTTGAGCCGAGAGGTACGGGCATTGATTCTCAAGGCTTGAGTTCCATCCAGACAACAGATGCGAAACAGTCCCAGGGATTGGTCCTGCCGCTTGTTGAAGACTTTAGTCTGTTGGTGACCGGACATGTTGGTTCTCACGAAAATCCAATTGCTGGAATTGGATGGTCCATTCCGAATGATACTACCACAGCAAGCGAAATCCTATCTGTGAACATTCCGTTCGCGCTCGTTGATCAGTTTTACCGAACGACTGATCTTGCAAATCCAATCAACTGTACTGAAATGCGCGTTGCAAGAACTGGTGCGAGTGCTACTTATCTGCCCGCTAATAAAAAAGTGCTAATTGTAGGCGGAGAAACTATCGGTAACGGACTCATCGAATATCGACGATCTATCGAATTCTATGACCCAGCGACCGGCCAATTTGAAATTATAGGTGAATTACGTGCTGGTGCTCAGCGTGCGTTTCACACCGCAACTTTGCTCGACGATCAGCGAGTTCTCATCACGGGCGGAGAGGCAATCACGAACGCGAGTAAAGAAGCACTGGCGTCCGCGTTGGTCATCTCAATCACGCCAGAGGGAAGAGCTGTATCTGAGGTCATCAGGATGCCTGAACCTCGAACCGGACATAAAGCTGTAAAGTTAGCTGATGGCCGGGTTGTGTTGATTGGGGGACGCGTATTGGTTGCTTCGGGTCCGCCCGACGAGACCCGTCACACCTATATTTCGAAATTAGCCGTGTTCGACCCAACCTCTAATGGCTTCTTGTCGTTCGGTTCGGAAGGGCTCCTTGGCCCCGAAGAAATGAGTAATGCTCGGTTTGGTCATAGCGCAACCTTGCTCGCTTCAGGGCGAGACATCTTAATCGCTGGTGGATATAATAAAAATGGTGTCGTACGAGAGTTCGAAATGCTGTCGTTTGCAGACAATCAAATCGCGGTCAGTGCGCCAAACAACGGCCAAACTCAAGCAGCGATCGGTCCTATTTTTCATTCCGCAACCCTGATGCCGTCGGGGCAAGTTATGTTCGCGGGCGGTTACGACTCAGTCGCGGAAGCGGCGCCTCAGGGACCTCGTCCGATCAACTCAAGCCGCAAGGTCGAGATCTGGGAGTATAACGCGACGCAGAACTCTGTCCTGAAGCTTTGCAGTGACGACATGCAGGAAGAAAGAGGCTTTCACACCGCCTCAGTAGTTGGTTCTCAAGCCTACCTCATTGGTGGTCGGCTCAGTGATGGAATACCCACGAATCACACCGAAGTTGTTGGTCTCAAGGATTTGACCGGTGGGGCGACTTCCTCCTGTTTTTCTGGTCCAAGCCGAATCGTCACAATGTCCTCACCTCGCGCCCAGCACACCTTTGTCGATCTCCCCACTGGCGAGATTATGATTGTCGGAGGGAAACAACATGAACTGGGAGATGATTTTGGGACGTCACTAGCAACTGTGGACATCCTATCTCCATTTAGGCAGCCCTAACGATTACCGCGGGGTCTTCTTCTTCGCGGTCTTCTTCTTCGCGGTCTTCTTCTTCGCGGTCTTCTTCTTCGCGGTCTTCTTCTTCGCGGTCTTCTTCTTCGCGGTCTTC
>JAYZDF010000102.1:0-16905 GCA_036337945.1 Myxococcota bacterium | reverse complement strand
GACGGAATCAATGTCAACTGTATACGCGCGGGCGTTGTCGACACCGGCGCAATTAGATCCTTACCGAACGCCGAAGAATTACTTCAGGTCAGAGCCCAACGCTCCCTTGCAGATAGCAGAAACGTAACGCCCGAGGATGTCGCGAAGGTTGCCCTGTTCTTAGCGAGTGAGCTTTCAGATATGGTTCAAGGGGAGACCGTCGTTGTCGACGGCGGGACCTCACTTCACCCCTAAAAAGTCTAATCAGCTTTTGGGCCGATCATCATTTCAGGCTTAACTAATTCGTCGAACTTATCGGCTTCCATCAAACCAAGTTCAGTGATGGCTTCTTTGAGGGTCGTACCGTCGAGGTACGCTTTCTTCGCAACTTTGGCCGCGTTATCGTAACCGATATGTGGATTGAGTGCAGTTACGAGCATTAGCGACTTGTGGAGAAGTTCATCGATTCGGTCTCGTTTTGGCTCGATGCCTTCGGCACAATTCACACGGAAAGAACGGGTGCCGTCAGCCAATAGTCGAATCGACTGCAAGGCTGCAAAAGTCATCATCGGTTTGTAAACATTGAGTTCGAAATTTCCCTGAGAGCCCGCAATACCAATTCCAGCGTCATTTCCCATCACTTGGCAGCAGAGCATCGTGACAGCTTCACATTGAGTAGGGTTAATTTTACCGGGCATGATTGAGCTACCAGGTTCGTTTGCCGGGATTTCAATTTCACCAAAGCCGCAACGAGGTCCACTGGCCAACCACCGTACGTCATTCGCTATTTTCATCAGTGCACAAGCGGCTTGCTTGAGTGCACCACTAATTCCAACTACGGCGTCGTGAGCCGCAAGTGCCGCAAATTTATTTTCAGCGCTCACAAAATCGATGCCCGTACGTTTGGCAATCGCTGCAGCAGACATGGTTGCGTAAGACGCTCGTGTATTGAGCCCTGTACCAACCGCGGTACCACCAAGAGCCAAAGCTTTCACGGGTTCCAGCGCAGACTCAATCGCGTGCCGAGCTTGATGCAATTGAGCCGCCCAACCTGATATTTCTTGGCCAAGCGAAAGTGGGGTCGCATCTTGCAAATGAGTTCGCCCGATTTTGATAATGTCTTGAAAATCAGCGGACTTCTTATCAAACAATTCAGCAAGTGCGGTAAGTTCAGGAACGAGCTGCTCGGTCACGTCGAGCGCAATTGCCACGTGCATCGCCGTTGGAAAACTATCGTTCGTTGATTGTGCGCGATTGACGTGGTCATTCGGATGAACTCCGTCCTTTGTTCCTAGCTCCAAGCCATTCATTTCATTTGCACGATTGGCGATGACTTCGTTCACATTCATGTTGGTTTGAGTTCCACTTCCGGTCTGCCAAACAACCAGAGGAAAATGATCGTCGAGCGAACCATCAATGACCTCTTGCGATGCTCGATCGATCAACTCAGCGGTTTTAGCATCAAGCTCACCGAGTTTGTGATTCACTTCGGCTGCCGATTGCTTAACGATGCCGTATGCACGGATGAAGCTGCGAGGAAATCTTTCCCCACCAATTTTAAAATTCTGCAGAGACCGTTGCGTCTGTGCGCCCCAATAACGGTCCGCGGGAACCTCAATTTCGCCAATGCTGTCTTTTTCTATACGTGTCTCTGACATTGCTAACTTCTCCTCTTTGCATTCCGGACCTACTCAAGAAAATTTTGAGCTTAATTAAGGGTATGAAATGGGACTTCTGAAGAACCCATTTGCGAACGCAAGACAAGAGCAGCAGGGGAAAAGTTTGGAGGAAGACGAAAAACTAAGACTTACTCAGTACAGTAGTCGTTCATACTATCGAGGGTCGGCATCATAAATTGAGTGGGATTGGAGTTATCTACAATATCGTTACACTGCATTTGGTCCGGGCACATTTCGGCAACGATTCCTGGGCCTACCAGACCAGAACCACACAAAATTCCACAGGTTCGAGGCCGAATCATGGTCGCACCTGTAGGTGCGATCAACTTGGCTGGCGGAGCGCAGGTAGGTTGTCCAGGACCTGAATAGTTCGCAGTACATTCACCTCCAGACATGCAGGCTTTACTGCAATACCCCACGGTGGTGGCGGTAACGGAGACCGCGGGTTGCACCGCACACAGCCATCCCGTTGGGCATGGATTCATTGCATCACAGCTGATACCAAGCGGATTGACTGTCACTATACCTCCATCGGCAGGAGACATCATCATGCCTCCATCCGGCCTGGTCATGCTTGGTGCACAATCGGTGGGAAGTTCATGGGAAGCGCTCGGAATGCAGCGATCCAAGCAACGAGCTGGGCCGCCTTCGCCACCAAACTCAGATTGAAAGTCTGTTCCCGGACGACAGACCGTATTTTCGCTACATACATTATTGGATAGAACAGTACTGCAAATCTGAATACACTGACCGTCATCTGCATTCTTGCCTGGAAGCTGGAGACAATAGGCGCTTGGATTGTTCTGTGGATGATAGCCACAATCTTGAGCATCGCGACAGCGGCCACCACAAATCCCCTGGCCCTTCTGATCTTCGCTCGGCCGCAGAAGCGGCATGCACTCAGATGCAAAGCAAACCGGGGTAATGATCTCATTATCCAGACAGCCATTTCCGTCGTCACATTCGGTTGGGACCTGACAAATTGCCCCGGCATTCTTCGCATTTCTATTTTGGGTTTCTACTAATTTAAAGTCGAAGAAACCGCGAAGCCGACCAGGAATAAGGTCCCCATTTGCATTGGTCGACTCGGGGGTGTACTCACTCAAAACCAACTCGCCATCCGTGCCGATAAAACGCAGTCGTAAGCTCGAAGAAATTTGCTCTCCTGAGCCAGCGCCATCTTTTGGAGCATAATCATCGTCATCACAAAGTTCGAAGTATCGAGCGGTGACATCGCCCTCTTTGATAAACGAACCGTCTTCAAATACAGACGGAGAGAGGCTAATCGTCTGTCCAATTCCGACCGTGCTAAATTCTTCAATCCAGTCAGGCCTGAAGTCGATTCGGAAAGCAGAAACCGGAACATCAGGTGATTCAGAGAATTGAGAAAACCCAATTTCAATGACTTTACCGAGAGTGCCGATGCCATCTTTGTCGCGACGTTGGCGCGACCGAATCCTTATCGCGCAACCGGTCTTCAGACCTTCGAGTAATTGTACTTTGTCTGAACCAGTCTGGTTTCTGAGTTGCACATCCCCGCAGGTCTCAACGGGTCGAGGAGAAGTCAAAAATACAGTCGCAAGTCCTTGCTTTCGAGCACCACGAAACGCCTCCGACTGCTGTGTTATAGGCTTAAAATCTGAGTCCCAGTTGACGGCGCAATCGAATGCGCCTCGAACGCCTCCCGTACCTTTACCAGTTCCTTTGAATTGACTCCTTCCATCTGGGAAATCTGGGTTTGCATAGTAGGGAACACATAGTCCGGAAACCGCCTCACATTTATCTGTACTGCCATTTTTACGACAGTCGCTGTCTTCTACACACAAAAAACTCTTATTCTGTTGGTTTTTACAGCTTACTATCGCGAGCGCGCAGAGACTAAGAGCTACATTCCTCGTCGATTGATTCATGGTTGATCTCCTTTCGTTGCATCAGAGGGTGTTTCAGCTGGTAGTTTTTCTTCTGCTTCAGGTGAAGATTTTTCTTCCACGGGTGCTTCACGCTCAATCGATATTTCGACCGGCGTACCTTCATTTGGTGCTGACCGAATTTTTACTTTCTGCGCCTCAACGGAAACGTCAACGGCCGCACTAATGAAGACCACAGTGTCTACGACCGTAGCTTGGGTTGTATCTAGAAACCTCTCAGCGTTACCGAAAAATATTTTCTCGGGAGCATATCGAGGTGTTCCTCCCTTTCCAAAAGTTGTGCGTACGCCAACCGTCGTATCGATAGGGCCTAGTTTTGTTCCGAGACCCAGACTTGCGCCATATCGGTTGATAGGAAAAGTAAAGAGGAATTCAGGCGAAACACGCGGCCGATTCTTGATAGAAATATCGGCCTGCTCCTCGGCAGTCCCTTCACTAAACACGCCCGCACGGAGCCAATTTGAATCGGTTAGTGCGTATTCGAAGCCAACGGCAAAATTGAAGACATTAACCCGTTTGGGAGAGGCGTCAATTTCACTCGTTCGGTCAGTACCCTCGTCTTGACCGCCGATAGAGGAGTTGATGGACGTTCCTACTAAACGAACTTCGTTTTGGCGCGGACGATAATATTGCCCGTCGATAGCCAAAGACCATGAGTCGCCGTCGATCGTAAATCCTGCCCCAATTTTGAGCGGAAAACCGCGGGCAGTTTCCGGTTTACCCAATAATTGGTCGACCATGATTAGGGGTTCCGCGCCGGATTCAATTCTGGTGTAATCAGTAGATTGGTCCAAGGTTCCGTGAATATGAAAAGAAGGCGTTCGAATACTCAAACCTAAGCCTAGCCAATCTGTGGCGCGATACTGAACACCGGCGATTGCTCCGACATCAAAACTATTTATGAAGGTCGCTTCCTTGAGGAGTTCACGTAAGAAATTAGCGGTTCCTAGCGCAGTCAGTTGACTGCGGTCAGAACTACGAGCGTAGGTTGTGTAACTCGTCAGTAACGATGCCCCAATCCTTAGATTTTTTAGGGCCATAGCCCAAGACAACGCGGCCACATATTGCTCTTCCAAGACGATGGTTGTGATATTGTCACTAATTGAAACACCAAAAGCCTGTCCTTGCGGGTCTCCGCTAAATTCAGTGTTGAGAATGAATCGCCGATTAATGTGTCGAGGAACCGAAAGAGAGGCCGCCAAAGTCATCGGTAAGTCCGAGCTTCCGAGATGATAAAAGTACGCCAAACCAGAAGGAAACGAGCCAAATTCAACCGATTCTACCCCCGGTTCAGAAACTCGAAGATCACCCCAGCGGCTGGGTACGATGTTCCCGTCGGCGACGTAGTTTTCGATGGACACCAAACTGGTTTGATAAAGAGATGCTGACAACGAGGCCACGGAGTTGGGAATGAGCGCTAGTCCAGCGGGGTTTAAGAGCGGCATTGCCGAGTCCCAGCCTGCCGCTATCCCTGCGCCCCCCATAGCCGCAGTCCTCGACCCCGCGGGTACATTTTCATATCCATCCGCAATCGCAGAGGAGCTGCCGAAGATGAATAGTGCGATAAGGAACGTGGTGCCTAGTCGCAAAGTTTTTAGATTAGTCATTTGTGTCCCTCATTCGCAAACAGGCTGCTCCGTAAAGGTAAAGCCTGTCTCTAAAGATTCCTCAAGTTGGGAGGGAAAAATAGCTCTTTTGGGTCGAATTTTTTCGCCGTTTAAGTCTCGGTTGCGCTATGCAGTGGGTGATATGTCTAAAGCTTCGCCCAGTTTTAAAGATCTAGGTCCTCTCTTACTTCTCGTAGCGCTTATGGCCGTTGCGTACTTGGCGATTCGCGACCGTCTCAATTGGAACCGAGACCGCATCAACGATTTGGTCGGAAAGCATGCGATGCTCGAAAACAAGGTCAACGAGCTCGAGAGGCGATTGACACTGAAAAGCTCAGAACCACCCCCCAAAAAAAAGCTTGTGCTGCCCAACACTAAAGTGGGAGATATCTCTTTTATATCCGATGGCTTGGACGACTCAAAAGTATACGGTACTGTGATTGAATGGGTTGAATCGATAAAGCCCGGCTACGACAAACTAAAAGCGAAATACAAACCTGAAAGCGGCCGCTCCATCGTTATTCGGATGGTCTTCTCACAGAAGGGGAAAGTGAGAAACGCAGACTACATCAAGGCTCCAAAAAACGAGAAGCTGAGTAAGGAGCTACAAAAGCTCCTAGAGAAGTCAAAACTGTCCTCGGGGCAGAAGGAAGAACTCAGTCTGCAGGTCAATTTTGACCCATGATTACCCGAAAGAGAAATGATCCCTAGCCAAGGCTTGATACAAACAGGGAGTTTCAGGCCTATTTAGACATTTGGTCGGGTCTGAGGCTTGTAAGCGCCCCTTTGGATCGAGACAATGCGTTAACATGAAACGAAAAATTTCCTGGCAGGCTCTTAGCTTGATCATCTTGAGTGGCACTCTGTTTCTCGGATGCTCAGATGAAACAGATGAAACAATGAGCAGCGCAGATGCTGGTACATCAGCAGACATGGACGCTTCGTCTCTTCCGGATAGTGGCAGCCAAGTAGATGCTGGAATGATTGATGGTGGACCTCCTCCGTCGAAAACGTTTCAGGTGCGTATCGAAAATCACTCTCATACATCAATGTTGCCGACCGCGCTTTCTTCGGTTTTATGGACGACGCACAGCGAAGGAACGCCATTGTTTGCCGAGGGGGAGGTAGACCGCGGGGAAGGACTACAAGCCTTAGCAGAAGATGGCGACGGAACTGCACTGGCGTCAGTTGCTGACAATTTGGCCGGTGTCTCCAGCAGTGGTTACGAAACGACTGCCACCGGAACCACAGCGAGTGGCGCAGAGAACGTTCCCGGAGCTGCCCTTCCCGGTCAAGCTTTTGAATTCACCGTGACCACGAATGCCCTGTCCCCCTACCTATCTTTTGCGACAATGGTCTCAGAATCTAATGACTTATTCTTGTCTCCGGGTGGCGGCGGATTAAAGCTGTTTGACGATGATGGGATGCCACGGGCGGCGACTGAAATTACCGCGGATGTAGGACTTTGGGACCTTGGTACAGAAACGAATGAAGCACCCGGCTCGGGTCGAAACCAAGGTGCACGTCAAGCCAATCCAGGAGATGGAAATCCAGAAGGGGTTGTTCATCTATTCAATTACTCAACGCGTAGCCTACCCCTGGCAATTGACTTGGTTGAGTTCAGCGTAACAAAGATATCTGAGGATACGCTTCGATTTAGCGTGACGAACACGTCTGAAGACAAGGGCGCTCTCACAACGAGTCTCTCACCCGTTTTTTGGGCAACACACTCTGATGCCTGGAGTCTGTTCTCTGAGGGTATGGCAGCAAGCGCGGGTCTGCGAAGACTGGCACGAGACGCCATACTGGACGACTTAGTCACAGAGCACTCATCTGCAGCAGGCGTGGGCCTCGCAAAAGCGGAAGTTGATAAGGCGGGCCCGGGAGAGTCTTATAGTTTCGAAGTATCAACCTCAATGCAGCAGGCCAAGCTGAGTTTCGCAATCGCTCTGACCCAATGTAACGACGTTTTCATTAGTCTTCCATCGGACGGTGTAAGACTCATTTCCGACCAGGGAAATCTCCGAGAGGCAGAGGATATCGCGGCAGAAATTAATCGACGACTAATCGTTTGGGATGCAGGCGCAGAACGCAATGAGCCACCTGGCATTGGTCCTACACAAATCGCCCGACAAACAGCAGCAAACCGTGGGTCACCCGATGCAGTCGCTGAAGTACGGCGATACAATGATGCAGTTAATGATCTTGAAGGCCCCAGAGCTGGAGGTATCGTGAATCTTACTATCGAAAGTGACTTCACCGGAGAGTTTACGATCACTTTAGAGAACACGAGCGACTCGAGTAACTTTCCAACTCGACTGAGCTCTTTGGTGTGGATGCTTCATGATGGCGGTACCAAACTTTTCGCGGATGGGTCTGCTGCAAGTCCTCAACTAGAATCACTCGCAGAAGATGGCAACCCAGACGGCTTGAAGGGAGAGCTGAACTCAATGCCAAATGTGACAGCCGAGATTGTGAGGACACCAGACGGATCGATGGGCGAAGGCCTCAATCCTGGGCAGCGGTATGTATGGACGATCGCACCATCAGTCAATAATCGAACCTTCAACTTTGCAACGATGATTCAATCATCAAATGACAGTTTCCTTGCGCTCGGACCACAAGGCATCGAGTTGCTCGACGCGAACGGGCAGCCAAAAAGTAACATGGAAATCTCCAATGAGATTAACGCAAGACTACAGGCTTGGGACGCCGGAACGGAAGGAAATCAATCCGGAGGTGGTGGTCCAGATCAAGGAACAAACCAATCCTTTCCCGGAAGAGGCCCCGCCGAGGGGGATCAATTGATTCGGAAATATGGAAACGCTGTTTGGTCTTATCCTTTGGTGAAAGACCTGGTTCGTGTAACGGTGACTCCGCTCGATTGATTAGTCGATAAAGAATAAAACTACGCCAGTAGCAATGCCTACGACTGCGGTACCTAGGAGCGCATTCGCGGTCATGCCGTTTACATAGATGTCATCGTTGAGCGCTTCGATTTCAGCCACTTCATGCGAAGCAGAGAGTGCAGACGTTCTCGCCGACGATGACTGAAGTCCAAAATAAATTCCCGCGCCACCTGCAACTAAACTTCCTGCGAGGGTCGCCCAAGGTGCCCATGAAAATCCAGAACTACCTTCAACCGTCGCTTGCGTCAGATTCGGAGAAGAAGTCGCTGCTGGGTTTACCGAAACCGCTGGAGGTGCAGAGCTTGCGCCAGGAACAGGGGGAGGCGCCGAGGAAGCGCCTGGTATTGGCGGTGGTGCCGACTTGCCTGAGGCTTTTGCGACCGCTGCACCAGGTTTTGGTTTCAACTTGTAAAGCTTGGATACCAGCTTGGGAAATAACTTGTCCCAAATAGATCTCTTAACTGGAATCTTTACGCCTATTTTTCGTCGCTGATTGTCTTCGAATACAATCGTCGTGACGAGCTTATTGGCCTTAGCGGTTCCCTTGCTTAGCATTAGAAAAAGGATCTTTTGGGCCTTTGTCCGCGTCCGTACTTTTGCGACACATTCCGGTGAATCAATGCATGGACCGACTTTACGATCCAACTTGACCTTATCGCCTTTCGCTTCGAAGCCTTTCTTAAGTCGCTTCAAGATCGCGCCCAATTCCTTCTTCGGTACATCCTTCACACCTTCGATGTGAATTCCCATTGTTGCACCCAACACGAGTACTCCGATACTTGCACTGACCATTGTGGGAAGATGGTAGCGCAGAAACGCCCCTTAGCCCAAGTAGCCTATCAATATAAACTACATAAACGCACATTATAATGTGTTGCAATGTGGGTCAGAGGGGTAAGGAGGTCGGTTTAGTGGCGTATCCCAAAGCGGAATCGCAGAGGCTAAGCTATTAGTATGGGACTCGGGGGAGAGAAGTTTATTAGGTAACCAATTTTAGAGAGGGAGAAACGCCAATGCAAAAGCGTATACTGATCACGCTTTTTACAACAGTTATTGGAGCAACCGCATCGAGCCAAATCACGCACGCTGCGCAAACACCAAACCATCTGCAGGAATACCAAGGACTGAACACAGCCTTTGGTCCCAATGCCCGAATACAGCCGCGAACAAGCTGGGCTGTACCTGAAATCAAGCAACGGCAATGGTCGACGTTCCTGCAACGTCATGGGTCAAAATGGCGTGCCCTGTGGGATACCGATAAGAATGTGCCTCTTCGTATCTACGGACAGGGCATTTATTTCAAAGGAGCCAACCAGGATGCGACCCGAGCCCAAACCGCTGCCAGGGCTTTGCTTAATGAGCATATACAACTCTTCGCTCCTGGCGCCTCGCCCGAAAACTTCGAGCTGGTCTCCAATGAGGAAGATGCGGGAATTAGAAGCGTCGGATTTCTACAAAAATTTAACGGCATAGACGTGAAAGGCGGAACGTTTAGCGTTCGATTTAAAAAGGACCGTTTATTCGTCATCGCATCTACCGCATTCCCAAATCTATCAATCGAGAACGAGCCCATCAAAACGAGCAAAGAGGCTGCGATTTACGTAGCGAAAGAATGGATCGCAAAAGACCTTGGCTCAGTGGTACAACTTCGGCAACTAGACGGCGAAATTATACTGCCTATCGTTCGGCAAACCGGCAGCATAGATTATCACCATGTATTCAAAGTTGTCGTAGATGCCAAAAAACCTATTGGGCGCTGGAACGTTTATATTGATCGACGAAGCGGCGAAACCGTCGCTCGTGAGCAAACATTAATGTTCCAAACCACGCCGACTAACTCGGCCACGATAAAATATAACGTACCCGAAAGATATCCTCGTTCGACGAGATACGATGCCGCCGCGAGTGAAGTCGGTATTCTTATTGGGGGACAAGCTACAGTCACAAGCAAAAGTGGTGTCCTGGCTCTAGCAGACTCTTCCACTGTAACAGCCCAAACGACGGTAGTAGGGCCTTACGTACGTGTTCGTAATGATGCTGGGCAAGAAGTAAGCATACAGACACCGATCGCGCCCGGCCAGTCGATCATTATAGACCGTCGACAGGATGAATTTGAGGACGCACAACTAACCACTTTCATCGCATCTGGAATCGCCAAAGAGAAAGCCCGGAGCTTTGCCCCAAACATGCGTTATCTCGACGAGCAACTTCGCGCGACAGTCAATATTGATGGCGAATGTAATGCTTACTCTGATGGTACAACCATAAACTTTTTCCCAGCGAGCAGACGATGTGAAAACACTGGCAGATTGACAGATGTTGTTTATCACGAGTTCGGACATGCCTTGCATGCGAACTCAGTGATTCGAGGCGTTGGTGAGTTTGATCGAGCTTTTAGTGAGGGTGTGGCTGATTTCTTATCAGCAACTATCACGGGTGACCCAGCAATGGGACGAGGCTTCTTCTATAGTCAACAACCGCTTCGTCACATCGATCCGAATAGCGGTGAGGCTCGGTGGCCTGACGATATTGACAACGATGTACATATCACTGGGCTTATTTTGGCTGGTGCACTTTGGGACCTGAGAAAAGAACTCGTCAAAACAATGGGCGAAGAGCAGGCAGGACGAGCCGTTGAAGCGATGTATTACCAAGCCATGAGACGAAGCACAGACATCCCATCGAGCTACGCAGAAATGCTTGCAGCTGACGACGATGATGGCGACTTATCAAACGGTACGCCAAACTTTTGCGAGATCAACGACGCTTTCGCACTTCATGGATTGGCGGATCCTCAAACTGCCGGTATCGGCTTTGACATTCCTCAATTGGATGCCTTCAACGTATTGATCCCTGTGAGTAGCGGCGTCGACTGTCCAAGCAGCAAGATCGAAAGCGCGACGCTGAATTGGTACCTCCGCAGTGATCAAAATATCCAAGGCGAAGTGGAAATGTCTCAAGGAAGCAACGGGCTTGAAGCGATTCTCCCCGAACAAGACGCAGGAAGTGTGATTCAGTTCAAAATTACCGTAACCCTCGGAAACGGAGAAGAAGTCTACTTTCCTCGTAACCCGGCAGCGCCTGAATACGAGACATTTGTTGGCGAGGTCGTACCGCTTTACTGTACAGACTTTGAAATTGATCCTGAATTTGACGGGTGGGAGCATGAGCTCCTTCGGGGCGATGCGAGAAGACCGGGCAGTGATGACTGGCAATGGGGAACTCCTGCAGGAATCCAAGGAAGTGGTGATCCTTCAAGAGCATACTCAGGCCGGCGAGTGATCGGAAACGATCTCGGAGGCGAAATCAATGGGCAAAACTACAATGGCTCATATCGCAGTAACATCACGAATCTGATGCGCAGTCCTCAAATAGGAACTCAAGGCTATACTAATGTTCGTGTGCAATATCGGAGATGGCTAAATGTCGAAGATGGCTTTTTTGACCGTGCAAGTATTCTTGCAAACGATAAAGTCGCTTGGCACAACCTGGACACCGGGAACAACGGAGATACTCATCACACCGACCGTGAATGGAGATTCCACGACGTCGATGTTTCCGAGTATGTTGTGGACGACAGCGTCAACATCGCTTTCCAGCTCGAGTCAGATCAAGGACTCAACATGGGCGGGTGGACGATTGATGATTTCTGTATCGTTGCGTTCATAGAACCCATTTGCGGAGATGGTAAAGTAGACGTAGGTGAGAACTGCGATGACGGAAATCAAATCGATAACGATATCTGCAACAATGAATGCCAAACCAACGGCGCAGACGTTCTCTGCGGAAATGGAACACTAGACGAGAACGAAATTTGTGACTGGGGAATCTCACCCGACTCCTGCACGAAAGAGTGCGTCGAAATTACTGCCGAAGGTGGCTCAAACCAGCCCGGTTTGAACCGTCTAATGAGAGCTGAGGCTGAAGGATGCGGGTGTAACAGCCTACCACTGGGTACCTCAAATACATCCCTAACAAGCCTTATGTTGCTACTTGCTTTGGGAGCATTCGTTTCGCTCCGCAAGAAAGCTTTCGCAACAAAATCTAAGGACTAATCTCTATCTCAACTGTTGTCTTGCGCCCCTCACTGTCGACCGCCATCAATTCATGGCGACCCTCAGTGGGGGGCAGCATAGAAGTGCTGCCTGATTGCGATTCCGCGACAAAACGTCCGTTTAGAAACCAGTAAATTTTTCCTCTTCCCCCTTCTGCGGACGCATGCAAAGCGATCTCTTGATGCTTTGCTGGGACGCCTGGCCTCAATACAAAATGGTCACCGGAACTCGGTTTGTGAATGGTGGGTTTTTGGCCTGAAATCCCGTGTTTGCAATTTGGATTATGGCTCGGAGGAACCTTCCATGAATATCCAGATTTCTTAAGCCACGGCCCTACCCCCGATGGTGCAACGGCATAGATTTCGGACATGAAATTTCGATCTATGCGGCAACGAGAACACAACCGAAAGCCGGTTTCATCATCGATGTGATACTTCTCGTGAATATCGCAGGTCTCTTGATGAGCTGAAGTCGAGACCGCATTCTCTGTACGAAGATGACGACAAGCACTGGTCGGCGCTTTTCCCGAAAGAGCACAGACTTGCCGAGTCCTCATCTTTTTTGGCTTAGCGATCCATTTCCTATGCGTTTGCGAAAGGGAGTCAAAAAACTTAAAGAGCAGTGGTGCCGCTGTTCGTCCTCCCACTAATTCTGGCGCTCCTCGACCATCAAAGTTTCCAAGCCAAACACCAACTGTATACTTTTGGTTGTATCCGACACTCCATGCGTCTCTTCGTGCATACGAAGTACCTGTTTTCCATGACACCTTTCCTGCTGATGCCATATCCTTCCACAACTCAGGAAAATCAGGCCGGACTACGTTCGTCAGAATGTCGCTGGTCAAATAGGCCGCCTCTTCCGTGAGGAGCTTCTTGGGTTTGACAAACGTCCCTTTCGATTCAAGAAACATTTGCGGAGATTGATACTCCCCTCCTCGTGCAAGCATCGCGTATGCACCGGCCAGTTCGAGTAAACGCACTTCGCAACCGCCAAGAATCGCCGATAATCCGAATCTACCTCGA
Source organism: Myxococcota bacterium (assembly GCA_036337945.1). Taxonomy (GTDB): domain Bacteria; phylum Myxococcota; class Kuafuiibacteriia; order Kuafuiibacteriales; family Kuafuiibacteriaceae; genus JAYZDF01. The sequence goes on along the minus strand of JAYZDF010000102.1, from coordinate 3,726 downwards.
GAGTTATCAACCGAAGAAATACCCGCTGATTCAAGAAATGAGAGAAAACGCTCAAGTCCATATTCCTGCAAAAGATAAATAGGTGGGATATTGAGCGATGACGTCAATGCCAAATCAGCCGGGACTAAACCTTGAAACTCACCATCAAAATTTTCGGGCGACCAATCTGGAAACGTCAGCGGAATATCCTTGAGCAACGTCGTTTTACCGATGATTCCGGACTCAAAGGCCAGCGCATATATAAACGGTTTCAGTGTTGAACCTGGAGACCGTAAGCTTCTTACTCCATCAACCTGACCACTTTCTCGCTCGTTAGAAAAATCATTCGAGCCAACATATGCAACAATCTCGTTTCGCTCATTGTCGAGGACGACAACGGCTCCGTTAGAAATTTGATCCTCATCGTATTGCCGCAAATGCTCTGAGAGCATTTTTTCGACTCTTCTCTGCATTGTATAATCTAGAGTGCTGTAGATTCGTCGGCCTGACCTCATCGACTTGAGCCAATCGGTGAAGTGAGGCGCCCTCATAGGAAGAACTCGACGCCTGGCATGAATGGGCAGCTCAATTGCAGATTGGTATTCGTCTTTGGTAATTCGATTATTTCGCTTCATTCTTTGAAGAACTGTATTTCTTCTAATTTTTAGGGCTTTAGCATTCCTATCAGGGCGGAGGCGGTTCGGTTGATTGGGTATCGCAACCAATGTCGCCGCTTCATCTATGCTTAGTTGAGAGACCGATTTCCCGAAATAGATTTCCGACGCTGCCGCAACGCCCTCAATGTTTCCACCATATGGCGCGAGGTTAAAATAAAATTCAAGAATCTCTGACTTCGAGTACATCCACTCAAGTTGAAAAGCGCGATAAACCTCTAGAATTTTCGCGCTGAGCGTGCGTGGCTTACGATTAAGCATTCTTGCCACTTGCATCGTAATTGTTGATGCCCCGGAGACGACTCGACCCGCTCTAATATTCGAAACAATCGCGCGAAAGAGCGCAATAGGGTCAAGTCCGAAGTGTCCAAAAAATCGCCGATCTTCGAAAGAAGTCAGTCCTGCGACGAGGTGCTCCGGTAATTCATCAAAGCGCACCCCTAGGCGTAACATTCCCCCTTGATCTTCTGACGTGTAAATGCGGAGTAAATCACCATGCCGGTCATAAACAGCAGTAGAGGACGGGCGCGGAATCACTGGGTCGGAATAATATAAACCAACACCTAATGTGCATCCGAATATTACTAGGACCAGCAGTAAACCGAGCCCGACATTAGACCATCTACGCAATTAGTTTGCTCCAAGGACTGTAAGCTTACCTCGCCCTCCCAAAGCGAATGTCTCTGGATCGTACATTGCCTCAGAAAAAACATGTGGAAGAATATATTCACCCTTACTGACCGCGCGAGCCGTGTAATAATACGTTTTGGTCGTTTTGGGCTGTAAAGAAGCATAAAAGTTTATGCGGTCATCGCGAATATCCATAAAGTCAGCGCGTGAGGCTTTTCCTTTCAACCATTCAATTTCCTGCTGATCTCCAATTCGTGGGTTTTCAATTTCCAAACCTGCCGGAAGAAGATCAACTAAGGCAATATTGTCGACCTCTAGACCTGTCAGGTTTGCGATCTGAAGCTTAGTTACCACCACTTGACCCTGGCGTAGTGAACCGTCGGTAATAGGCGTACCGTCCGACGTGAAATATTCGCGGGTCACCGCAAGACCTCCATTTCGCTCAAGCAGTGGAGTTTTTTGGGTTCCAAAGACTTCAACGCTCGCAAACGCTGTGCCCTTACCGCCAAGCTCGAACTCAATCGTTTTACCGGCGAGACTCGGATCTTTTAGAGTCAGGACAACATCGCTTTTGTGACTAAATTTTCGAATTTCTCGGCCATTAATCTTAATTGTGCCCCAAAAATCCCTCCCCTTATACTTGCGGCTAATCTTGCCAAAAGCAGTCAAAACCATGGCGTTCTCTTGCGTATTTCGGAATCGCCCATTCTTCGAGCGACGTTTAATTTTGTCGACAAGCTTACTAATTTGCGGACTAGAAGGTCGATATTGAACGAGCAATGATAAAGCCATCGCTATCATTCGCGTTGAGGAAGCAAAACCGCTTGCCTTTGCGTACTTACGCTCAAAATTAGTCTTCGAAATGACTGCTTCAAGGTCGGCTCGGTCACCTCCTGCTAAAAGAGCGCTATTCACGAGCATCCATGCTTCAGAGTCAGCGTCTTTCAGCTTCGCTAATTCTTGATATAACCGGCGGTTTTCGCTTCGCATAGGTCGCTCAGCCAAAGCGAGCACGTACAAAGCATACGCTCTTTGACGATATGCGATCTTACGATGCCGATACATAGAAGATTTCTGACCTACCGCTATGTGCTGAAGATGAGAGAGCGCGTAATTAAGTGTAGCGCTCGGGACCTCATACCCTGCATTTTTCGCTTCCACGAGAAAATGGGTCGCGTAAACTGACGTCGAACTATAACCCCAAGAACCTCCCGGCCAATATGAAAAGCCGCGAGAGCCATTCATCATAGAAGAGATCCTGTGAATACCTGCGTTCACGTAATTATCAAGAACTGACTGCTTGATCCATTTGCCTTGTCCATCGCCTGAAAGCTCGCTCAGATACAATAACGGGAAAGAGCGAGAGGTGGTCTGCTCTAAACACCCATGAGGGTAACGAAGAAGATGAGAAAGGGAAGATCCAAACTGGCCAACCGCAAGCTTACTCACCGTAATCCGAGTCTGCATTCCATCGGAGTAAAATTTTGTAGGAATTGTGTACGACTTAGGGTCTTTCGATTTGATAATAAAAGTTTGCCCTTCCGTTGTTACTGACCGAGGCGCACGAATAGGTAAGGTCGCTTTCCATATTGATTTATATTTCGAAGATTTCGCTGAAATCCGAACCTTTGCCCCACCAAGGGAATCTTCGACACTCGCTCTAAAATAGATCGTTTTGCGTTGCTCGGGCTGAAGGGAAACGTTTCGCTCAGCACCGTCAAGAAAAAGTAGTCTATTTTTGGCCGTAATGTTCACAAGCGTATTCACGCTAGATTTTGTTCCATTATAGACATCTACCGGAATCTCAAAAACATCACCTGGAGCGGCAAATCGAGGCAAAGTTGGCGTCAAAACAATCGGCTGTCGAACAACGACGCTGTGTTCGCTTGAGCCAAATCGAGAACCTTTCGCAGCAACACTCATAAGACGTAATCGGCCGTTGAATTGTGGCACCTTTAGCTTTATTTTTGCCCATCCATCTTTGGATGTCTTTACAAGCCCAGACCATAGAGCAAGAGGCTTGACCCGCTTAGCGCTCATTGGGTTAACGTGCTTTTTCGCCATGGCCGCGTCACCGCCGCTCGCGCGAACAATGGACGTGGCCCGACCTTCCACATCAGGAAGAATAAGGTCATACAAATCGAAAGTCCGAATGCCAAGGCGACGACGACGGGTAAAATATGCAAAAGGGTCGGGACTCTTAAATTTATTGAGCTGCAGGATACCTTCATCTACTGCGGCTAAGGTCACAAAAGCGGGACCCCTTGCGCCATCTACCTTGACAAGTACCTCGAGATTTCGGTTCGGCTTCATCACCTTGGGTGCCTTGAGCGTGAGACCTAGACGGTGCTGACTTGCAGCTAATTTGATGGGAACAACTCCATAGGCTCTCATTGGGGCCATTTTCTCTGGAGACTCTTTCCCGCGAATCAATTGACCCGAA
>JAYZDF010000101.1:0-21571 GCA_036337945.1 Myxococcota bacterium | reverse complement strand
GACCAATAGGTTTTCAAACGCGTCCTCTGAGTTTGGCTTTATGACCAGAGACGTTTCATAGGCAATCACAGCCTTAAGCGGCTTATTGAGCATGGCATAAGCATTACCCAGGTTATAATAAAGATTCCCGTCACGAACCTCGGATTGAAGTATGTGCTCATAGAGTTCAACTGCGCTCTGAGCATCTCCCTCGACTAATTTCTGGTTGGCTGCGGCATAGTCGAGCTGTAATTGGGTCGCGCTTTGACTATGGGCATAGGTTGCGGCTCCGCTTAGCAGTGCGAAAATGGCGATACGAAGAAGCATGTGGCTTATTTTTTCCATGACTTCAGCTCCGAAATAATGTTTTGCGCGCGTTCTAACGCCTCGTTGACCGTTGTCGCGTCTCTTGCCCCAGGTGCAAACCGTGCAAAATCACAATTTTCTAATTCTTGAACCAATCGCTCGATAAGTGGGTCGTTCATCTCTAAGCTCAAGAGCGTCTTGCGGATCTCGTCATTCGTTTGTCCTCGAATATTCGTACCACCGATTTCTGACCCAAACGAAATAAGGGCTTCGTGTATTTCGACGTAGGCCTGCTCTGGTTGGTTAGAGTTTGCTGCTTGCGCAGCAGCTACAAGACGCTGCTTTGTTGCTTGATCGATTTTTTTTCTAAGCGACGACTCTGTTTCTTTTGAGAGAAAAGCTTTTATTCCGTCGATTGAAATAAAGAGCATAAGGAGAAGGAACGGAGCCAATAGGGTCGGGAAAAACCAATTTTGGGAAGTAATCGGGTTTCCGGTAGGTTGTAGTTTTTCACGAAACCTTGGCGGACGTAAGGCATCTTTATCTGTTTGTTGCGATGGAAGAGGCTCAGCTGCAATCACTTGAGGAGCTACGTTTGTTGCAGCAGCGACATCTGGGTTGCCCTGGATATAGACAGAGAAGCTTCGCGTACGAAGTGTTTCGTATGATTCTGTCGTAGGATTGAATGTTGTGAGTTCGATAGAAGGTATTTCAAGTCGACCACCACGCGTCGGCATCAAGATAAGCTCAGCTGTTTTTGATCCAGAGACGCCTTGATTCGTGATCTGCACGTCATCCTTTATCGTCGGAGGAAAAACACGGAAGCCATCAATCATTTCGACTTTAGGAAGTTGCGTATTCTTGATATTCCCAGTTCCTCTAAGGGTCACTTTCAATAGGATAGCTTTTCCTGGCGCTACATTATTTTTGTCGATGCTGGCTGTCAGTTTGTACTCGCCTACGTTTGTGGATACAAATCCAGTCGGTCTTCCTTCCGTGGGAAGCGGCAAGATATCAAGCTCGAGGGGTGGGGCAGTACGTCGTAATTTCTTGCCCGTTGAGAAGATGCTGCGGTTGGTTGAGAAGCCAAGCTGCGTCGATTCAACGAGCTTTTTTCCGGCTTCCAGAGGGAAGATAGCCATTCGCCAGAGGCGGTAAGTCCGAAAGGGTCGCCCATTGACGCGGGTATTCCTCGCACGAAGCTGAGTAGGTTGGTCGACCATTTCTCGCCAAAACCCGTCGAGCGCTGGAGGTTTTGTGTCATCGAGAGAAAAATTTCCGTTCGCGAAAATATCGAGGTCAAGAAGGATCTGCTCGCCTAAGTACGCGCTCGCTTTATTGGGCCGATATCGAACGAACAAACTGCCCTCTTGAGCAGACGGCGGGCTGACTTGGCCAACAATTGCTTTTGTCGCAACGGCTTGCTGACTCTTAGCGACTCGAATCTTCACGGGCTTGGCAGTGACTTTGTCTGTTCCTGCTCGCGCTTGTATGCCCTGCAGTGTGAACTCTCCTTCCTTACTTATTTGGAGCTCTACCGACAAACGTTGCTCGCGCTGGACTTGCTGTCCACCTGTCCCAAAAGAAAACTGGCTCGATTGGCTTTGGCTACGACCAAGCTCCATGGCCCAGTCATATTGAGGCACATCAATATTTATATTTGCATTCATACTTGTCGTTGCTTTGATTTCAACGACGACAATGTCGCCGGCGACGACAGCGGTGTCTGAAACATCAACCGTAACTTTGAGACGACCCGATTGCGCGTGAGACGTCATACTCCACCCTATGGAAGTGAGTATAAAACAGAGACTTACTGTGCTTAGATTTCTCACCAGTCTTTATCCACAGGCTGATTGCCATATTTTTGCATCAAACGCTTTCGTTTCAGAACTTTTTCTCGTTCTTGCAAAGCATTGAGTAGCTCCTCGATTTGTTGCTGACTCAATGATTCACTAGGCTCCACCGGCGATTGTCCCGAATTTCCGGCGTCTTGAACACCACCATCTCCGTTCTGCTCGGCGGAACTACCGGAAGAGGCATCTGTGCTGGATACACCTGCGTCTGGTTTGGAGTTATCTGAGCCTCCGTCGTTGCTTCCAGATGACGGAGGCGGTGTACCGGCTTCACCGATCCCACCGTCTTGTTGGTCGTCCGAGTTGTTCTCGTTTTGATTATTCTCCGAGTTACTTGAGCCATCCGAAGAATTGGTTCCACCGTCTTGAGACTCCGACTTCTCGTCGTCTTTTTGGTCTTTATTTTCACCTTCAGAATTTTCGCCATCTTCATTTTGCTGTTTGGGCTGCAGATCTTTAATTCGTTGCATTGCCTGAGCCAGCTGTAAGTTGCGCCGCGCAGCCTTATTGGCTGGGTTGTTTAATAACGATTGTCGATAAGCGGTAACCGCATCTTTGAAGTTTTGTTTTTGCCGAAACGCGTTGCCTAAGGCAAAGTTGGCAAGGCTACGTGTGTATCTATCCTTCGAATTGGCAGCCGCAGCTTGAAAGTCCGCAATCGCGCTATCGATCTCGCCCGCAGAAAGTTGAGCAAGTCCTCGGTTGTATATAAGTCTTGGGTCTTCACCGAGGGCCTCACCAGCTTTCTGGTACGATTCAAGCGCTTTGTCTGTTTCACCATCGACCAGTGCTTGGTTGCCCCTGGCGATATTGGGCTCATTACGCTGAAATGGACCATTTCCCAGCAGGAAAGCGACAAGGCAAAGGTTCAAAACTGGATGGAGCCTTTTCTTGTTTCTCCGTGGCCGGAAAAAGGTTCCTAACAATAAAAAGAAAAATGCAGGCGCAAGAGCCCACCGATAACGCTCTTCGTAGATACGCACGCTTCTATCTTCTAGATCTTCTCTCTTCAGTGCCCTGAGGTGCTCTCTGATCGCAGCGAGGTTTAGCCCACCGCTATTCCCGGGCAGGGCAGTCAGTCCTCCGCCTGCTTGAGCGACTTGCCGCAAACTCGCGTCGTCGAGGCGAGTGATGACCGTTTGCCCAGAGCGATCTTTTAGATATCCCGAGACATTTCCAGACTCATCTACGAGAGGTATCGGTTCTCCCGTTCGAGACCCTACTCCTGCAACATGAATCACAATATCTTTTTTCTGAGCTTCAAGCGCGAGGCTTTGGGCGTTATCCTGGTGGTTTTCGCCATCGGTGATAATGACGATCGATTTACTACGACCGTGTTTCGGAGCACTCTCGAGCATTCGTTCGGCCGCGATAATGGCTTGACCAAGTGATGTTCCCCCACGCGGCATTTCGGTTGGAGACGCATTCTTGAGCTGAAGCTTTAGCGCTGTATGGTCAACAGTGAGAGGACAGAGGGGAATTGCGACGCTTGTGAAGCCTACTAGGCCGATACGGTCACCGGGAAGCTGATCAATCAATTCGCCAAGCTCAACCCGAGCTCGGGCAAGCCGCGATGGGACCACATCCCGTGCTGTCATAGAGCGAGACAGATCGAGTGCAATAACAACATCCATACCGCGAGCTTTCCGTAACTCCGTGTGCATGCCAAATTGTGGCCTTGCAAGGGCGATTGAGGTCAAGGCAACCGCAATACATATCGACGTTGTACTCAACCAACGTCGGAAGCCACCTTGATCTTGGCCTAAAGTTGTAAGGCTGGCTATGAGTTCGGCATCACCAGCAGCCTTAACTTTTCGGCGGAGGGTCCGCTCGTAAAGTGCTTGGCTCAGAATTAGGACCGGAACCAACGCCATAAAAAGAAAAGCAAAAGGTTCAGCAAATCTCATGGAAACCTCCGAAACCTAGTGCTGGTCATAATCAGCTCTATTGCAAGGAGCAGCATAGCGAGGAGGACAAGGGCAGGAAAGAACTCAGCATAGGGTCTCAGTGTTGCAGTGGACTCTATCTTCGTAGTTTCAAGAGCGTCGAGAACTTCCATCAGTTTCGAATCAAGATCGTCTTTGTCCAGTGCGCGGTAAGCTTCTCCACCTGTCTTCTGTGCGATTTCATTGAGAAGCTCTGGGTTCGTCGGTATCGTTCGATTGCGATAGACAGTTTGTCCCCAGATATCTTTCCCAGCCGGAAACGGTACTGGTCCTCCTTTTCCGATAAGAATTGTGAACACTTTCACGCCAAGTTCTTTCGCAAAATCAGCCGCCTTTGATGGTGATATTGTCCCCGCATTATTGTCGCCATCAGTGAGCAGTACAACAACCTTACTCTTTGCATCGCTGCTTCGTAATCGGTTTAGAGATGTAGAAAGCGCAGTTCCTATCGCAGTGCCGTCTTCGATCATCCCGACTTCTACTTCATCAATCATACGAGTGATTAGTGAGTAATCGAGGGTGAGAGGGACCCAAGAAGCGGCTTCGCCCGCGAAAACGACTAAGCCTACCCGGTCGTTTTTGCGGCCAAGAATAAACTCGTTAATTGATTTCTTTGCGACGAACATTCGGTCCTTGGGTTTGAAATCCGCAGCAGTCATGGAACAGGACGTGTCAACCGCAAGTACAATATCAATACCCTGGGAATCATCGGCTTCGGGCTCTCCGACCAGTTGGGGCCGAGCCAACGCGAAAACAATCAGTATCAGAGCAATATATCTCAGAGTTGTCGGTAGCCAAGCAACCCGAGTGACCCATGATTTGGGTAGATCCTCGAGAAGCAAAAAGCTTGAGAATTGAAACGCGGGGGTACGCTTCTTTTTCTTTTCAAAGTATCTAACGGCAATTAACGCCAATAACGGAACAAGCGATAGCAGCGCCCAAGGAGAATCAAAGCGGAGATCATTGAACTGAAACATCAAGTTCCTCCTCTTTTTTTGCGGTTCTTTCTACTAACTCAAAAGCACTATTGATGGCTGTGTGAGCTTCAACGTCTGTGGGTGTATATTTAGCGAATTTGACAAAGTCCGCTTCGTTCAGAATTTTTTCTAAATGGCCGAGATCTAGGCCTGGAGTTCGAAGACCTCGTAGTACACCTAGTAGTTCTAAAACGGTAAGCTCTACTGAATCGAAGCCATACCTTTGTCCCAAGTAACTCCTGATGATTTCTGAGAGTTCCACAAAATATGACTTAAAGTTCTTTTGCGCAAGAAACTCAGATGTTCGCAGGTGTTCGAGACGCTCCAAAGCGATAAGATGTGCTGGCCTTGGTGGTGGAGGCGGGGCAGAGAGTTCTTCTGCGATTCTTCGAGTCTTATACTTCTGGATAAACCAACGAGTAAGAAAGAATAAAAATGCGAGAAGAATGAGGCCTCCGAGAACATAAATTGGCGTGTAGTCATCAACCAATATGTCCAACGCACTGGGGTTCGGGGCCGCCATTTTCTCTAGTTCTGCAATTGCTTGAGCAAGAGTCGATGAAGCAATCATTTGCTCTTGCTCTGTGAGGTCAGAGTTAATCTGTAGCTCAAGAGGTTTGGTTTTCGCGACAGTCGAACTAAACGAAATCTCAAAAGAAGGAATCGTGAAGGTTCCGGTTTCGAATGCCAAGAGTTGAATCACGTAGCTATCTCTTTCTAGGGTATCGAGTGCGGTTCGAACGTGCTTCCTTTCTTCTGTCCTCTCAGCGATTGCGCTGGGCAATGGGAGAGCTTCTGGTACCAATGCAACTGAACCAGGCGGGTGATCGATCTCAACAATGAGCCGAATAGGTTCACCGACAACGAATGAGGTTTGAGACGGAACGCTTGTTTCCAGCTTTGTCGTGATTTTCAGGTCTTGAGCATCCGCGGAAAAAGCCCTCAAAAACAGGCAAAGCGTCAAGATTGGTTTGATGAGGTCTCTCACTTTCCGCCTCGCAGTCGAGCGGAGCGTGTCCGAAAGAAGTGGATTAACGGTGATACATAATCGCTATCTGTATAGACATCGACTAGGTCGCACCCCAGTTGCCGAAGAGTTCTCTTGGTTTGTTCTCGTCGCTTCCTTTGCTTCGAGTTATAGGCATCGCGCACAATACGGCTGCTCGAGTCGATGAGATGTATTTCACCTGTTTCAGAATCTTCGAGTTCCAACAGTCCGAGGTCTGGAAGCTCTAGTTCTGCGTGATCTGCCACTCGCATGGCAACGACATCATGTCTGTGCATAGCGAGCTGAAGTGGTTTTGACCAATGGTGGTCGAGCCAGTCAGATAAGACAAAGCAAACTGCCTTGCGTTTCATGACACGTGACAGATAGGCGAGGGCTTCTGAAATATTTGTTCCGCGTCGCTGTGGCTCAAATTCGACAATTTCTCGAATCGAGCGCAGCACATGTTTTTTACCTTTGCGGGGAGGAAGAAAGAGCTCGACTTTGTCCGTAAATAAAATAAGCCCGACGCGGTCGTTATTCTTTATGGCCGAAAAAGCCAGCATGGCTCCGAGTTGCGCGAGAACCTGTCGTTTCCGTTGCCCACGGGTTCCAAATGACCCAGAGCCAGACATGTCTACCAGGAGCATGACCGTAAGCTCACGTTCCTCGATGAACTGCTTGACGAATAAGCCTTGGTCTTGATGGCGAGCAGAAACATTCCAGTCAATGTGTCTGACATCATCTCCAGGGTAGTATGGACGGACCTCTGAGAACGCCATCCCTTGTCCTTTGAACACCGAATGATAACGTCCTGCTAACTCTGCGTTGACCGCTCGACGGGTTGCTATCTCTATTCGACGAACGGCCTTTAGCACGTCTCTATGAGATCGCTCGGTCATTTGAGTAAACTCCTGGCATGGCTACGGTATAGCTACGTTCTCGAACACACGACGTATGACGTCTTCTACAGCGACATTCTCCGCTTCTGCTTCGTAAGTGAGTTTCAGGCGGTGTCTTAGAATATCAGGCCCGATCGCTTTTATATCTTCTGGAGTGACAAAGGCTCGTCGATTCAAAAAGGCATGTGCACGTGAAGCCACATTCAAAGCGATGGACGCGCGAGGTGAAGCACCCATTTCGATCATTCCTTCTAAGTCCTTCAGATTGGCTTCTCCAGGGAATCGTGTCGCCCAAACCAAGTCTACGATGTAGTCCTGAACTTTCTCGTCCAGATAAACATTTCGTACGGTATCTTTCGCCTGTTGCAATCGAGCAAGGTCAATAACCGGTTGAGTTTCGGTTGATGTGCCCCGGCTCATCTGAGCCATAATCGTTTTTTCCTCTGCTTTGGTTGGATAGCCGACCGTCACGTGAAGCATGAAGCGGTCTGTTTGTGCTTCTGCGAGAGGGTAGGTTCCTTCTTGTTCCACCGGATTCTGAGTCGCCATCACTAAGAACGGGTGCGGAAGTTTATGGGTCGTATCACCGATTGTGACCTGACCTTCTTGCATCGCTTCGAGCAGGGCTGATTGAACCTTTGCGGGCGCGCGGTTGATTTCATCCGCGAGCACAATATTCGCAAAAATGGGTCCTGTATGCGCTTGGAAGTTTTGGTTCTTTGGATCGAAAACCTGAGTACCTATCACATCAGCAGGAAGAAGGTCGGGAGTGAACTGAATCCGAGAAAACGAAGCGGCGATCGTTTTGGCAACGGTATTGACGGTCAGCGTTTTGGCGAGTCCTGGTACGCCCTCCAGCAATATGTGACCACCAGCGAGTAGTCCGACAAGCAGCCGATCTACCATATGCCTTTGTCCGATTACGGTTTTCGCAATCTCTGTCTGTAGTTCGTGGATAAACGCAGATTCTTGTTCAATGAGGTGACTCATGGCTCGAAGATCTTGCGCCATTTTCTGGGGTTCAGCAGTGCTTTGTTGCAACGTTGCCTCCTTGGTCATTTTGAACCGGGGTCATAGCACATACATTCCCGAAAGGCTGTAAAATGTTGCCCGATGAAACCCTTATTTCAACCGTTGCTTGACATCCTTCGCAGCTGTGTTTACCTGGCACACGATGAGAAACGTAATGGATGTCCGTGTTCGTGACCGGTACATTGAGAAAGGACGGATTAACTTGGAAGAAGTCGCTAAGGCGACGGCCGAGTTGCCAGATCTCGCGGAAAATTGCGAATGGATTGATTACGAGAAGGAATTTCTTGAGGGCCGTGACGAAAATGACCCCGACGATCCCTCGGCACCTGGACAATCAACTTCTGGCTTTGCGCCTGCCCCACCAAACCCCGGATCACTGGTATAAAGGCCATGAATAAACCGAGCGGAACAGACAGTTCGGTTTCTGATGACGCCATAGACAGTACTGGCGAAGGCACAAAAGAAAATCTCGAAAAGAATGGACCACTCCCTGCTGTGAGTGACTTTTCTGGTTTTGTATTGTCATTGGCCGCCAATGCAATGATGAATCTCCGTGATGACCCCACCGATGGGCGCATTGCAAGCGACCGAAATATCGATCTTAAGGCGGCAGCACAATACATCGATATCCTCGTAATGCTTTCTCACAAGACCAAGGGGAATTTGAGCGACGAAGAGAAGCACCTGCTCGATTCTTTGCTTTACGACCTGAGAATGAGCTACGTCGAAGTTGCTGGACAGTCCTAGTATTCGCTAGGATGGGGCATGAGCTCCAACGCCGAAATTGGCCGATCAGACCTAAGTAATTGGCGAGAACAACACCCAAACAACTACTTCACTGCGAACCATGATGCGCAAAGGACGATGCGGTTGCGTCTCGGGTTAGAGCGCTACGAGCAGGTGCGAGAGCATCTTGAACATGTCGGCGCTCTGGCTGCGGGGCCGATGGCTCGTTTAGGTCGTGATGCGAATCGTGAGGAAAACCTTCCCCGCCTTGAACGATACTCAGGGATAGGGACGCGAACCGAAGAAGTCGTCTTTCATCCGAGCTATCACGAACTTGGACGACACATCTGGTCGTCCGGCGTACTTTCTCAGTATGGGGAAAAAGGGCGTGAAACAGAGCAGCTCGCCATGATGCACATGTTTAGTCAGAACGGCGAGCTGGGGCATCTTTGTCCGCTTGCTTGCACAGCTGGGCTCATTAAGCTTTTACAGGCCGTAGGTACCGAATCGCAGCAAAAACGTTGGCTACCCGGACTTTTGGCAAAAGATTACGACCAGCGGATTCACGCCTCACAGTTTCTCACTGAGGTTCAAGGCGGCTCAGATGTTGGGGCGAATGCGGTTCAGGCGGTGAAAACAGATGATCACTGGCAAATTCAAGGAGAAAAGTGGTTTTGCTCAGTGATTGATGCCAGCGTCTTTTTGATGACCGCAAGACCCGAAGATGCGGCAGCAGGAACCAAAGGACTGTCTTTATTCTTGGTTCCAAGGAACGTTGATGGCCAGACTAATGAATTCTATATTCGCAGATTGAAATGGAAGCTTGGAACACGTGCGATGGCGTCAGCGGAAGTCGATTTTCGAGGCGCTTCCGCTGAGGCGATCGGGGAAACGGGGAAAGGTTTCAAGAATATCGTCGAGAACGTCCTCGATACTTCGAGGTTATACAATGCTATATGCTGCGCCGGCGCGATACGTCGCTCTTTTCTTGAAGCAAGCCGTTTCGCCCAAAACCGTCGAGCATTTGGTGTTCCTATTGCCCGCTATCCGTTGATTCAGGAGGCGATTGCAACTTTACGCGCGGAATCCATGGCGACTTTTGCAATTACTCAGAGGTTGTCGGCTCAAGGCGATCTTCTTTTGACCGGGCAGGGGGATGAGGATCTGCGTTCAGCCCGTCGAGTGGGCAACAACATCAATAAATATTGGACGAGTGTGAGGAACACACAGATGGCTCGCTTAGCGATGGAAGTTTTTGGCGGCAATGGCGCCATCGAGTCCTTTTCGATTATTCCGCAACTATACCGCGATGCGATGGTACTGGAGAGCTGGGAAGGAACCCACAATACATTGGTTCAACAGGTTATGCGTGATTCTCAGCGTTACAGGTTACATGAAGCATTTCTGACCAATCTGACGGAAAGCACGAAGCAGCTGGAATTACTTAGTGACCACGAATCGTGCCGATCTGCGATCCTTGCTGGGATTGATGCCACACGGCAACCACTTGAAAGGATTGCTGATGGAGATAATGATCAGCGCTGGGGACGACGCATTGTCGACCAACTTGCTGTTTGCCAGGCTTTGGTCTCTCTCCTTGAAGAGCTTTCCATGAGTTCCCAAGATAAAGCGTGTCGAGCGGCGATCGATTTTTTCGTTACTAGAGATCTCCGATCTTCCATAGATAAACCGCCTCCTGTCTCGCAAGCGCTCTATAGTTCCGAAAGCTAGGGACGGGTCAGGACGGAAACGCTCGAAGTTTTCGTGAGGGACTGAAAGAGGTCAACCTTCCAACCTGTACCCTCCCGTATCATCGTAAAGTTTGTCGTTTTCCCGTTTTTGAGCGTGACTCTTAGCTTTGCCGTGCTCGTGAGTGGTGAGGTCACGGAGATAGACTCGGGCGCACGAATGGTCATCAGGTTGTAGTGTTCGAACAGTAAGGTTCGCCGGTCAATCGGCGTTTCTTTTTTAGTAACAACCTGAATTTCTTTAGCTTTTTTGGTTATCCGAGACCGCGAAGCAGATGACAATAGCTCCCACACAGCATCGGATCGTTTACTCCGAACTGCGGTGAGAAATTCGGTCAAACTATCCTCGGGCTTCACGGTTTTCGGAGAACATCCGGCCAGAATTGAGAGGGCGAAAATCGCGATGAGTTTTACTTTGACTTTCATTTTCGGGAAATACTCCAAGGTTTCCGCAATAGATTTACAACTTCTTTGAAGAATATTTCAATCTTGATTGACACAAGAATGCTAATCCTCTCTATCCTCTTGTGCATTGGGGCGTCGCCAAGCGGTAAGGCATCGGTTTTTGGTGTCGATATGCGTAGGTTCGAATCCTACCGCCCCAAAGTTTCACTCTTTTTTACTCGCCACCTATTTTACCAGTAGCCAAAGAGGACACCATGCTCGGAAACGCTCTCAAGATTTTTTCGGGAAACAGTAATCTCTCACTCGCCGAAGCGGCAGTACGACGTTTGGACGTTCCCCTGGGGACTGCCAATATATCGAAATTCAAAGACGGGGAAGTTCACGCGGAAATCGGCGAGAATGTGCGTTCTACGGACGTTTTCGTAATTCAGTCTACCTGCGCACCTGCCAACGAAAACCTTATGGAACTGCTGATCATGATCGATGCCCTAAAGAGGGCATCAGCGGATCATATTACAGCTGTGATTCCCTATTACGGTTACGCGAGGCAGGATCGTAAAGTGAAACCGAGAACACCCATCTCGGCGAAACTTGTGGCGGACCTTATCGCGACGGCAGGCGCGACACGCGTTTTATCGATCGATATGCACGCCGGACAGATCCAAGGCTTCTTCAATGTACCGTTTGACCATCTGTACGCCATGCCTGTCCTTTTGGATCATATGAAGGCGCATTTTGATTCAGATGCGGTAATTGTGAGTCCAGACGCTGGCGGTGTTGAACGCGCGCGAGCTTACAGTAAGAGACTCAAGGCCGGGCTGGGCATGATTGATAAGCGTCGCCCAGAACCAAACGTCGCGGAAGTCATGCATGTCATCGGTGATGTTGATGGTAAAGATGTCGTCGTCTTGGACGACATGATTGATACCGCGGGAACACTCACCGCAGCCGCTGCTGCCCTGAAGGATCGAGGTGCTAAGCGGATTTATGCGTACGCGACTCATCCGGTATTCTCAGAACCCGCAATTGAGCGCATAAACGACAGTGCCATCGATAGGGTTATTGTCACTGATACGATTCCTCTGAGCCCGAATGCGGTCGCTTCGCCCAAGATCAGGCAGGTTTCGATAGCGCCTCTGATAGCTGAAGCTATTCGCCGAATTCATCACGGGGACTCGGTTTCGAGCCTATTTGTATAGTATAAACCCTTTGTTCTTGGGTTCAAGTCTTTTCCACATTGCCCCGGCGATTCATGTCGGGAAAAATCTTCCAAGGTCGCTAAAAAAGTCCATTGTGTGTTCGAGCCACCTTTGGTACGCACCCGGTCCTCGACGGTTAATAAAACCGACGTCACGCAGGAGCGACTCACGATGTCGTCACTCCGGACCGTTTGTATGTACCTATACGACGATCCTAATTGACGACTCTAATGACGCATGTTACCTGCGCGCGGAATTTAACCGGGAGAAATAGAGGTCTAAGGCCATGGAAAATAATCTTAATGTAGAGCCCCGTGAGGCAAATAAGAAAGGCGGCGCTCGTAAACTACGACGCACAGGAAAGATCCCAGGGGTCTTGTACGGTCACAAAGAGAAAGCGCTCTCCTTGTCGGTTGATCCTTACATCCTTCGTAAGAAGATGACCGCTTCTGGCTTCGGCCGAAATACCGTTCTCAATCTGACCGGTCTTGAACGAGAAGTGATGGTGCTGTTGAAAGACACGCAAGTGGATCCGGTTCGCCGCGACTTACTTCACGTTGATTTTATTGAAGTTCGTGAAGATGAGCAGGTAACGGTCAAGATTCCGGTTGTGTTCGAAGGTCGTGCGAAAGGTGTTCGCGCTGGTGGACGACAAATTGTTCTCAAACGTGAATTGAAGGTTCGGACGCAACCACTAAATATTCCAAAACAATTGGTGGTTGATGTGACTGACTTCGCAGTCGCTCACAATTGTTACGCCGAATCAATTGCGCTGCCTGAGGGCGTGACACTGGCTTCGCCGGCAAAAGACAATCTTCTTACGATTCTCCCGCCAAAAAATCGGGATCTCGTAGTTGAGGAAGCCGAGAGCTAAATTGTGAAACTCATCGTTGGACTCGGAAATCCAGGCGGTGAGTACGACGAGACCCGACATAATGTCGGGTTTCAAGTGATTGATGAGCTAAAGCGGCAATTCAGTCACGCGGTCTTTGATAAAAAGTTTAAGGGTCTGGTGACTCGAGCGAGAATTGGCGGCGAAGACGCTATCTTGCTGAAACCCATGACCTACATGAACTTATCTGGTGAGTCAGTTGGGCCAGCGGCAGGTTTCTACAAGATTCCTCCCGAAGATATCATCGTCGTACACGACGAGCTTGATATCGAGCCCGGACGGATAAAGCTGAAGAAAGGCGGTGGCCACGGTGGTCACAATGGCCTGAAAAGCTTGGTCAAGCACCTTCCGAACGCGAACTTTACAAGAGTTCGACTCGGAATTGGTCGACCCCCGCCTCGGTGGGAAACCGCCAACTACGTGCTTGGTAAGTTTACGAAACAGGAGCAACCGATAATCGAAGAGGTTATCCGCTCCGCGACAAAAGCAGTGGAAGTAATCCTAGAGGAAGGACTGCCCAGTGCGATGAAAGAATATAACCGTAACCCAGCGAAGGCGGGGTAACGGAAGGAAGAAGATGCGATGAGCAGCATACTAAGAGAGTACGAGACACTATTTGTACTCAATCCAGAGTTGGCCGACGATGCGGTCACTGAACTAAAGAACCGACTGAAAGCGGTTCTCGAAAAGATGAACGCCGAATTGCTACGTGAAGATAACTGGGGCAAAAAGAAGTTCGCCTTTCGCGTAAAAAAAGAGGTTCGAGGAACCTTCATTAACTTTTTATACGCTGGTCCACCTGAGGCAGTGAAAGAGTTCGAACGTTCACTAAGAAACATCGAAAACGTAATTCGTTTCCTCACCACAGTGAAAGACGAAGTAAAAGATCTTGATGCTAAGAAGGCAGAGATCGACAAAGAGAATCGCGAGCGAGAAGCAAAAGCTGCTGCCGCTGCTGCTGCTGCTGAAGCGGCCGCTGCTGAAGCTGCTGCTGTTGCCGAAGCTGAAGCTGTTGCCGAAGCTGAAGCTGTAGCAACGGAAGTAGAAAGCGCTTCTGCGTAGTAGACAAAGGACGGACCAAATCATGATGAATGTAATTCTTAAAGAAGATGTGCCTCATCTCGGTGTCGTAGGTGACCTCGTAACAGTGAAAGACGGTTACGGACGTAACTTCCTGCTTCCACAAAAAAAGGCTGAACTCGCTTCTCCGCGTTCAATCCGCGAGCTTCAACATCAAAAGCGTCTCGCTGCGCATAACCGTGAAAAAGCGACGGCACAGGCTGAAAGCGATAAGACGAAAATTGAGCAGTTGGTTATTGTTATAACCGCAAAAACCGCTCCTCCTCCACTGAACGAAAATGGCGAACCGATTATGGATCTGCTCCCAAAACTATTTGGCGCAGTCACCAATCGAAGCATCGCTGGCGTTTTGAAGGAATCAGGCTTTAACGTCGACCATCGGAAAATCAATCTTCCAAACAATGGACGAGTGAATACCGTAGGCAAATTCCTCAGCAAGGTTCGCCTCAACGGAGGCATCGAAGCTGAAGTTCCATTTTGGGTAGTTCCCGAAGGAACGGAAGACGTTGAAGCTGAAAAAGCCAAGGTCGAAGCAGCTCAGCAAGCCGAAGCAGAACGAAACGCTCGTTTAGAGGCTGAAGCCGCTGAAATGCTCGCCAAGCAAAAAGCTGCTGATAAAGCGAAGAAAGAAGCTGCCGCTGCTGGCGAACCTGACCCTGCTGACAGCATCTAGGCTAGCGAACGCACTCACTCGGGCGCGTTCTTCCTGCATTTTTGCTCCTCAGTGCTCTTCCTTCCTTGGAGCGCTGAAATCCTATTACCTCATATTTTCAATCTCGTAGCTCCTTAAAGAGAAGTAACCTCCTCAGACGGATTCGCATTTATTCTTTTTTGCGTTTGTGCTCATTATTCTCGCGTGGCACATTGAAGGCGTTAGTTTATGGTGATGCATCCAAACGAAGAACCGCCAGGCTGGGCGCCCGAGCCCTCACCGCGGGGCCCTTCAGGGCGACTGCCTCCACAAGATCTTGAAGCAGAGCGGGCTGTTTTAGGTTCAATTCTCATTAGTAATGCCGCCGCCGATATTGCGCAAGGTATTGTCAAAGACGAAGATTTCTATAACCCTTCGCACGGAAAAGTTTACGCAGCGATGTTGAGTCTTTGGGACAACAATAGCGCTGTCGATTTGATCACGCTGCAATCTTACTTGACCGATACGAAAGAGATTACTGCTGTTGGCGGTCCGGCTGCCCTCGTTGCACTCACGGAAGCTGTTCCAACGGCTGCCAACATCGAATACTACGCAAAACTAGTTCGCGCGAAGTCAATTCTCCGTCGTTTGATTGATGCGGGAACCAATATTGTAAAATCGGGTTTTGACGGAGGCGATGCAGAGACAGTCCTCGATGATGCCGAACAAATGGTTCTGGATGTTCGGAAAACGTCGGACCGCAGAGGCGTCTTGCACATCGAAGAAGCACTGAAGTCTGCGTTCGCTGAAATCGAAGAACTCCACGCGAACAAACGAGACATAACCGGCATCGCGACGGGATTTCAAAAACTAGATTTTTTGACTTCTGGTTTGCAGCGCTCTGACTTGATCATTATCGCTGGTCGACCAGGTATGGGTAAAACAGCGTTTGCTTTGAATCTTGCAGTCAACTGTTCGCTCAAAAGTAATGCTTCCGTCGCCGTTTTTTCCCTCGAAATGGCGGATCAGCAATTGGTCAAGCGTATGTTGTGTAGTGAAGGCCGCATCAACGCGACCAATATGCGTAGTGGTAATTTGAAAGATTCAGACTGGCCTAAGCTTGCGAAGGCTGCTGGTGCGCTTTCCGAGGCGAGCATATATATCGATGATACGGGTTCCATTGCGCTGAGTGATCTCAGAGGTAAGTGTCGGCGTCTCGCTACCGAACACGGGCTTGATCTTATCGTGATCGATTATCTCCAGTTGATGCGAGGCTCAAAGAACGCGCAAGGCCGTGAACAAGAGATCTCTGAGATCTCCCGAGGTCTAAAAGCCCTCGCAAAAGAATTGAACGTGCCGGTGATAGCGCTTTCTCAGCTAAACCGTTCATTGGAATCCCGGCCTGACAAAAGACCCGTCTTATCAGATCTTCGTGAATCGGGTGCGATCGAGCAGGATGCCGATATCATCATGTTTGTGTATCGAGACGAGTATTACAACGAAGAATCTGAGGATAAAGGTGTTGCTGAAGTGATTATTGCCAAACAGCGAAGTGGTCCTACCGGAAAAGCTCGGCTCCGGTTCTTCGCTGAATACACCTTGTTTGAAAATTTAGCCGAGTAGCGCCTGCCGCGAAATCAATTGTGAAAGCATTTCGTATAAAAACCGATAAAGTAGTTCATCCTTTCGACGAAGCCGCAAGGGACCTCTATGTGGCCACGAAACCAATCCGCCAGTGGCAAGAGGATGCTTGTGCCGCCTGCGGTCTCAATTTGATCGAAATTCACGACCTCGCTCAGCTGCCTGACGAACCAGGTGTAGTCTTCTTTGATGATGTATTCTTCACAGAAATGGCCTTACGCCACTTCACTGCCGATGCGATGACTGTCGACGAAGATATTGCTCTAGCGATGCCTAATTCGCACGCAGCAAGAGCGATCGAACCTGCCGGCCAGGTCAACCGGGGAAAAGACGGCAGTTTCATTTTTGACATCTTTGCTTTGAAATCCGGGCGTCATTTCTCGTCACGAGGCGAATTACAAAAAGTGTGTGTGCCCAAGATTCAACAGCTGAGGAATGCTCCAGTTACCATTCGTGTTCCCGACTTTAATGACGGTCCTGGCTTGGTAGATGTAGAGATCACAGCTCGCCTCGTGGCCCATGTTCGACATTGGGTACATTTACTTCGTCTTTCTCAAATGTCTGTTGCTGTGCTCTTGTTGGATGCGTTTCGGCGAGAGCCTTCACGAATTGTTCGAACGAAGTGGCGCAAGCGTTTCGGTCGGCCCTCTGCTGATCTTCGAAATTTCATCCATCCATCGGCTTCCGTTCATCCGACGGCACATATCGAAAACTCAATCATTGGTGAGCAGTGTATTGTTGGACCTCATTCTCACATTCATTCTAGTGTGCTCGGTTCCACTGTGAATGTAGGCGACCATGTTCGTCTGATGGGCTGTACGCTTGCAGAAAAAGTCCAGGTTTTGCGCTCTTCGGACATCGCTTATTGTGCTGCAATGCCAGGTGCGAATCTTTCGAGTCAGAAGGTTCAGTTGTCTCTTTTTGGTCGGGACGTTTTCCTGACGAGTTTTGCAAAAATTTTAGATGCCAAACTCAAAGGATCTGTCCATATCGAGCATGAGGGACAGTACATCGACCTAAAGACCTCGTTTCTAGGCGGCTGCGTTGGTCATCGTTCCATACTAGGTGCTGATACTACGCTCCAGGCTGGGCGGGCGATTCCCTGTGGTGTGACGGTCGTGGGTGACCCCAATCACGTTATCTCTCGCGTTGGTGAGCACGAGCAGGGGGTCATACTGGTAACGAAGCAAGGAATACTGGTTCCGTTACAGGCTCCAAGCCAAGAAAGCGGCGAATAACATGAGAAATTTGCCGGGAGTAGGGCAAATGACCGACCCATATTTGGGTTCGAGGTGAAATGATGCGTTTGGGGACGGTAAGAGGTGTTCGGGAGCTAGAATGCGTGACCACGTAATTTCATCAATTCTCTCCAAACAACGGGTGTTGGTTGGAGCAAGCTGGTTGTTAAGCGCAGCAATATTCGTCTCTGCCTGCGGTGAAGCAGACACCTTTTCGGTGCTTCGCCCTGATTTGTTCCCAAGCCCTGAGCCCGGTACAGAACTGCAGTTTGAAGAGGTCGTCCTGACTCGAACGAAGCCGGGGCCTGTTCGAGTAGCCTTAACCAACAAGGGGCCTGGCGTACTCACAATCGATAGTGCAGTCATTGAAGGAGCTGGTGTATCCGCCTACTTGTTGACGCAAGTTCCGAAAGTCGTCCTCCCTGGGCAAACAAAAGAGGTCGTTGTTCGATTTGATCCACTCGCTCCGGGCGCGCAGCTTGCGGACTTAGTGATCACAACAAATGATTCAGATTATCCTTCTCTTCGTTATCCAATCTCTGGAACTGCGCGTGAACCGTGTGTTTTGTTTGCTGATCAAAGTCGACTTGCGTTTTTGGCAGGAGATAAGCGTGAAGTTAAACTCACATCTTTGAGTTCGCACGAATGCGTTATTGACCGAATCTTTGTTGACCGAAGTTTGTTCCCGATCATCGAAGAACCAGATGTGCCGTTCGTCATTCCGGGCGGTCAGTCAATTACGTTAACGATTGAGCATATCGCCGCAGCAACAAGTCCTGGTGTCCCTGTTCGTGAACTCTTGATTCGTGAAACTGAAGGTTCAGAGCTTCTCGTGTTACTTGAGGGCGAAGCACCGCTCTCAGGCTGCGTAACGGCCTTTCCTACAGAGATTGTCTTTCCGCAAACCCAGCGAGGACAGACTGGCCGAAGGCGTGTGGAGATAACCAATAGGTGTCCTCGCGCAGCGACCATAACTTCTGCGGTTGTGAGCCGGGCTTGGGAAGCTTTTGATGTTGAAGGAACTTTCCCTCAACTCATTCCACCCGGCGGTAAATTAGATATCTGGATAAAATATATCCCGCAGACCGAGTTTGATTTAGGGCGTATTACGATCAATACGAACGATGCTTCGAGTCCACAAATTCGCGTTCTGGTTCAAGGAACCGCCGCACTTCCTGAAATTGAAGCGTTCCCCTATACTCTTGATTTCGGCACTGTCGTTTATCGGAATCCGACGGGAACCGCACAACGCTCAGAATGTACTTCGGGGGCACGGTTTGTAAACATTTTCAGTACCGGAAGTGCTCCGTTGCGCGTGAACCGTTTTGACTTTGAAAGTACAGGCGATAATCTTTTTGAAGTTACTGGTGTTCGTGTTGACGGAAATGTCGTTCCCAATTTTGCCCAAGGTTTCGATATTCCATCAAATCTTTCTGCCGAAGTTGCGCTGCAGTTTTATCCCACTCGGGACATGCCTGAAGCACACAATACCAATTTGATCATTGACCATAACGGCGGGGATCAAACGCCGGTGCGTATCAAGCTGACCGGTAAAGGCGGGGTTGATGGCGCAGTTACGGATCAATTTACGCAGTTGACCGGTCCCAAAGTAGATATCCTTTGGGTCATCGATAACAGCTGCTCGATGTATGACGAGCAAGCCCGGCTTATCGATAACTTATCTGAGTTTATTTCGTATGCGGACAGTCAAAACGCTGACTACCAGATGGGCGTTATTGTCACGGACTCTCGGTCCTCCAATGCTGGAAAGCTAGAGTTTTGTTATCCGCACCCTAGAATCATCAGGCATGATTATGCGCAAAGAGAAGAAGCGTTTCGATGCTTATTTGAAGTGGGTGTGACTGGTTCCTATATCGAGGCAGGCTGGGGTGCTGCAATGAGAGCACTACAGAGAGCGCTGCGTACTGACGATGATCCTATACGCAATCCTAATATTGGATTTCTTCGAGATGACGCCAGTCTCGCAATTGTAGCGATGAGTGATGAAGACGACCAGTCTCTAGAAAGTGATAATTTACTCCTTAGATTTTTCCAAACGATCAAACCTAACACTCGAACCAGTGTACATGCGATTGCGGGACCGGTGTCTGAGCCTTGTATTACCCGCCGCGCCGCGCCGGGATATAGATACAACTGGCTTACTGACCAATTTGGTGGACTCTTTCAGAACATCTGCCAAGAAGACTGGCAGCCCGTGTTGCGG
Organism: Myxococcota bacterium; assembly: GCA_036337945.1. GTDB lineage: Bacteria > Myxococcota > Kuafuiibacteriia > Kuafuiibacteriales > Kuafuiibacteriaceae > JAYZDF01. Next base: position 1,804 of record JAYZDF010000101.1, on the reverse strand, counting down.
AACTTAGGACTAAATGTGTTCGTTCCTTTAGAGGAGTGGGAGCTTAGCCAACCCGCTGACCCTGGCTCGATCGTCGTAACAGTTAATGGACAACCTGCCTTGCGAGACCCTCAAAACGGATACACTTACGATGTTTCGAGAAATGTACTTCGCTTTAACGGCGCAGCGATTCCCGACCCTGGTCAGGAAATCACGGTTGAGTATCTTAATAACTGTCGTCCCTAAATCGACACGTTATTGAACATCGATAATTTCAAATTCCCTCAAGTCATTTCGAATACGTACTTCAATGAAGTCTCCCCTTTTCTTTCCCATTAGTGCCTGGCCTAAGGGAGATTTAGGAGTAATGACCATGATGTTTTCGCTTTCTACAGTCAGCTTCATTCCGCCTGCGTCCCCTGCAATGAAATAGACTTGTTGAGCTTCGCCGTCATCAAGGCGAACCAAGGCAGTGAGGCCCACAGGTGCTCCACGAGAAAAGTCCTTGAGGATAATGTTTCTAAAGCGTCCGATGCAGTCTGATAAGTGTAAGACCCGCTCCGCTTGTGCCCCCGCGAGATAAGAAGCCTCAAGCCCACGAGTGTCATACTGGTTCTCAGCTTTTGCATCCTCGTGCGTTGCTCCTTCACGAGCGGAGTCGGCGGCTTTTTTGGCCGTTTCTTGCTCTGCGCTTAGGTTTTCGCAAATTTTTTCAACGATCAATTGTTTCATTTATCGGGAAGTCGATGATTAGCACGGAATCAATTAGATTCGTGTCAAAATATACCCATTTACGACTGAGAATCTGTGCGTATATTAGGTGTGTGAAAAACTTATTTCGACTGATTTTCTCAATTTTTTTCCCGCCTTTGGGAGTTTTTCTGTCTGTAGGTTTCGGAAAATCATTCTGGATTAATATTCTTTTGACCATGTTGGGATTTATCCCAGGCTTGGTCCACGCAGTCTGGACCATTGCGTCACGGGCGCAACGCGCCCCGTCATCGCGGCGAATTCATGGCTCAAATCAACCTCCTCGAAGCGTTCTGTAATTCTTCTTACTTTTTCATTAGAGCGCTTCGACCGAATGTCGTCTTTTCAGCTCTGATCTCTTCATGCTAACCATCGGAAAGTTATGTGTGGCGTAATCGGATTGGTTGTTGAAAAAAATCGAGATGACCTTGGAAGGATCGCAGCTGAACTTCTCGAAACCTTAGAGTATCGAGGCTACGACTCAACCGGCGGTGCTTTTCAAGGTGCAGATGAGTCATTTGAGTTACTCAAAGGTGTGGGTGCTCCTTCGCAAATGGTTCACGAGCTTGGAATCACGAAGAAAGCTGGACATATCTTTTGCGGGCAAGTTCGTTGGGCGACATTTGGCGCAGTTGATGAAGTAAACTCGCAACCTCATAAGGTAGATTGTCATGTCACTATGTATGGCGCACACAATGGTAACGTAACCAATTGTGACGACCTAAAAGTGTGGCTTCAAGAGCAAGGACACAAAGTGCTGTCTGACAACGATGGTGAAATGGTTGTCCATACCATCGAACACTGCTTTGCCGAAGAATTGTCTCGTTTGTTAGACGATAAACAGGCTGATGCTTCTGAGAGAAAGTCAGCAATGAGACGTGCTATTTCAAGGGCTGCGGCTTTGCTCAAGGGTTCGTATGCTGCGACGGTCGTTGATCCTGTCACCCATACGATGTGGGCAATAAAGCAAGGTTCTAGTCTGTATTTTGGGGTAGGGGAAGATCAAAAGAGTGGCGGATATCGTATTACCTCTTCTGATCTTTCAAGCGTGTTGCAGCTTACTCGCGTTATTGTT
>JAYZDF010000100.1:0-10616 GCA_036337945.1 Myxococcota bacterium | reverse complement strand
ACAGCTTCCTCACCCGCCTTTATTTGCGCGAACTCTTCTTTTTCAAGCTCGATCACACGGGCTGCATCCGTTTGGATTGCTTCAGCTTTTTCTGCACCAATCCCGGGAATTGTCTCAAGGAAACTTCTCTCCGCATCCAATATGTCTTGAGCGCAGCGAACCCCGTAATTATAGAGCGTTTGCATGTGGAGCTCATTGACTCCCTCCAAGCGAGACAACGACTTGAAAGCACGGTCTTTTACTTCTTTTACTTTCGACTCGGATACAATATCGAGCTTCCAACCGGTCAATTGAGAAGCCAAACGAACGTTCTGACCACGTCGGCCAATCGCTAAAGAAAGCTGGTCATCAGGAACAATGAGTTCCATCGCGTGATTGGTCTCGTCAATCAGTACCCGGCTAACCTCGGCTGGGGCCAAAGCATTGCAGACAAACCTCGCGGGGTCTTCATCCCATGGAACAATGTCTACTTTCTCACCGCGGAGTTCTTGTACAACGGCCTGTACTCGAGAGCCCTTCATACCTACGCATGCGCCTACTGGATCGACATCACGATCAGTTGAAGACACCGCTATTTTAGAGCGCGCTCCTGGTTCTCGGGCTGCGGCCTGAATCTTTACAATCCCTTCGTAGATTTCTGGAACTTCCATCTCAAATAGCTTCATGAGAAGTCCGGGAGAGGTTCGAGAAAGAACGATTTGAGAACCACGGCCTTGTTTATTCACATCGATGACAAAAGCTTGAATGCGGTCATTCGCCCGGTAAGATTCTCGTGGACACTGCTCGCGGGTTGGAAGAATAGCTTCAGCACGTCCGAGGTCGACAACCAAGCTGCCTCGTTCAAAACGTCTCACAATACCGGTCACCAGCTCTTCACGCCGGTCCGCGTATTCATTGTAGACATTCTCGCGCTCCGCCTCTCGGACGCGTTGGATAATCACCTGCTTCGCTGTTTGCGCAGCAATACGGCCAAGTTCGCGGGTTTCTAACTGACGACCGATAGAGTCACCAACCTGCGTCTCGGAGTCATACTCGTAGGCCTCTTGAACCGAGATCTCGATAGCAGCGTTTGTAACCTCTGCAACAACTGTGGAAAATTCATAGACGTCAACTTCGCCCGTTTCGTCATTGAAATGCGCTTCGATGTCTTTATCTATCCCGTGAACTTTGCGAGCGGCAGTAAGCATCGCGGCCTCAAGAGCCTCTTTGAGCACGGCCTGAGGTATCCCTTTATCCTTCGAAACTAACTCTAACACTTCACTTAGGTTATTTGCTGCGTTTCCCATGTTCTTCCCGTTCCTTTACGTTTCAGTTTTCTACAACTAAAGCAGCGGCTCCAAATTGGCTTTCGCCACGTCCGCTAAATCTAGGTTGTATACAGTCCCGTCGACTTCGACCGACAGTAGTTCGCCTTTTCGTTCTTGTAATACACCCGTAAAAACTTTTCGCCCGTCTTGTTTCACGAAGGTTTTTACCTTTATTCGCTCTCCCAAGGCTCGGTCGAAGTGTTCGGGTTTTCTGAGTGGCCTAAAGATTCCTGGAGAAGAAACTTCCAGCGTATACGCACTGGAGATGATGTCTTCTACATCGAGAACATCAGAGAGTACACGTGACACATTTGCGCAGTCATCAACGCTGACGTGTGCTTCGGTGTTAGGGAGGTCAATGTACAAGCGAAGAATCTGCCGACCCGCCCCGCCGGTGATCTCAACTTCGACGAGTTCATATCCCTCTTGGGAGATCAACTCTTCGACCGCATCGCGAATCTTCTCTTCTGTTTGCCTAAGGCCACTCATCGTTTTCTAAACCTAATAAAAAAGGCGGGTCGCCTTTCGGCGCCCACCTCCTGCTTGACCAAGGTCAAGAGTAGGTTTTGGCTAACCCTGTCCTGCGGCATGTGCGACATAACTGGCAAGAAAAAACGCACTAATTCGTCGATCTTTCGATATGCTATGACCCATGGATGTATTCTCAGCAATCAAAAACCGTCGTTCAATCAAGCCTTTGGACCTCAGCGAAGCTCCTGTGCCTCGCGATTTGATACAGAAAATCCTCGACGCGGCCAATTGGGCGCCTTCTCATCGGCATACGGACCCATGGCGCTTCAAGGTATATCTAGGGGATGCCCGCAAACGGTTGGCCGAGGTCGTTGCGGGTACTTTATCCCCTGCAGAAGCTTCCAAAGCGACAATGACGGTCACAAAAATGACTCAGCCACCAGTCATCATCGCTATCATCTGTCACCAATCACAGCTTCCAAAAGTCATACCCCATGAAGAAATCGCCTCCACGGCGATGGCCGTTCAGAACCTTCATTTGGCCGCGCGAGCGCTCGAGCTCGGCGGCTTTTGGAGTTCCGGGAAAAAAGCTTTTCACGAAAGTGTCGCGGAGTTCATGAATCTAGAATCAAACGAACAGTGTCTTGGGTTTTTCTACTTAGGTTACCCAAAAGTTGATTGGCCTAAAAGCTCACGCGGTGCCATCGCAGATAAAGTTGAATGGTTCGATGAATGAGTGATTCACACCCAAATTTGCAATTATTTAAATTTCAATTAAACTACTAAGTAATAAAAAGTTTTCGGATGGCTAGTCAGAGTGCTTCACCCGGTTCGCTGGGTGAAGCACTTTTTCGTTAAGCTGCCATCGCTACCGCAACATAAATTGCGAAAAGGAGTCTCTCTCTCAATCTCGAGAAGAGCTGCTTGGCACGCCTTTGTCCTCAAGATCAACCGTTAGCTGCATTCCGTCAATCTTCAATTCACGCCGATTTACCGGGGTTTCCGGCAGCTCGAACAAAATATCAATGGCGAGTGTTTCCGTTTTTAAGTTTTCAATTTGCGCCTGACAAACCTGAATCAACTCCGGATCGCCTTCGAGACTAAGTTCAATCCTCGACTGATAGTCGAGATTGATTTCTTTGCGGAGGTTTTGGATTTTCGAAAGCACTTCGCGGAACAAACCTTCAGCCTTGAGAGCGTCATCTATTCGGCTATCGAGCACGACGACACCAATGCTTGACCCGGATGCAGCGAAGCCTTCTTTGGCGACCACTTCCACCATAACTTCCTCGCTCGAAAGTATCAGCGTTTCATCGGCAATCACAATTTCAGTGGTTCCTTTGGTTTCTAAATCGGCGTAGATTTGATTCGGATCAGCATCGCGAATCGCCGCCGCGCAGGCTTTCATCCGCTGTCCGAGCTTTTTGCCCAACTTCTGGAAATTGGGTTTGACCCGATAGTTGACGTAGTTTGCGGCATTTTCGGAGAAACGGACCGCTTTGACATTCAGCTCCTCTGCCATAATTTCAACATAAGGTTCCAAAGCTGGAGCGAGCGAGCCGTCGGATAAAATCACCTCAGCGGACGCAAGTGGTTGCCGAACTTTCAGTTTGTTATCGGCGCGGACCTTCAGACCGATAGATACGAGGTCTCGCAACGCATTCATCGTTCTAGAGAGATCCTCATCAATCAATGATAGGTCTGCGACGGGCAACGTGCACAAGTGCACACTATCTTTGGGACCCTCACCATATTGAGCGACTACCAAGTTTTGATAAATATCTTCGGCTTGAAACGGGATAAATGGGGCCAAGAAAAGCGATAAGTCACATAAGCATGTGTAAAGCGTCCAATAGGCGTCCATCTTGTCTTGGTCTCTCTCCTCGCCCCAAAAGCGGTTTCGCGAACGGCGAACGTACCAATTCGACAGTGCCTCGACAAAGTCTGTAAGCTTTTGGGCTGCGTCGTAGCTCTTAAAATCATCCATCAGCGAGATGACCGCTCGCTTCATCGATTCGAATTCGCTCATCACCCATCGATCAAGAAGGTTCCTCTTAGCTACCGGTCGACGTGACTTCTCGTCTTTCACAGGATCAAAGCGGTCGATATTCGCGTAGGTTACGAAAAAAGCGTACACAGCGCGAAGCTTTAGAGGGAGTTCTTTTTGCTTTCCACGAACGTTCCCTAGAGAGTGTCGCGTGTTGTTCCACGGGGGATTAGACGCATAAAAAAACCACCGGAACGCATCCGCCCCAGGGGCCGGAACACCTAGACCTTCCAGGCAAGCTTGCTGCTCAGAAGGCAAAGAAGGAACCTCGGCTGGACGCACATCATCGGGGGCATAGTCCAACTTCAACGATTCGATCACATCCTCATGAAGAACAACCTGTCTTCGAGGTAGTTTCTTGTGACCCTTCAACTTTATTTTGATCGCACTTTCAGGCTCATCGGAGCGATATAGCGACACAGTGCTACCATCAGAGATATCAAGGCCTTCGAGGTCTTCGAATGCGATTAATGCTTCGCCCGGCTTGGCAGCTATCTTGTCTTTTTTGACAAGTCCAAATCCCATGCGAACTCGATCCAATATCACCTCTGGAGGCGTGTAGTTTCCTGAGGATTTAGATTCCTTTTTCCCGTATTTGTCTGAAACGTGACCGAGCACGATGCACCTTTTGTAAGGATGCGGAGCCTCTGAACTATCGAACAAGAGATTAGAGACCATCATCAACGAGTAAAACCAGCCACGAGTTTGGTCGATAGCCTCGGAGATAAAATCAGCGGGGAATGCACGCTCAAACTGTTGTTGACTACCTTCTAGATGAGGGTACCCGAATTGCGCGAATGGCATACAGCCCGAGTCAAACCAGCAGTCAATAACCTCCGTGACTCGTTTCATTTTCCCACCGCACTTCTCACAAGGTAGCGTAACCTCATCAATCCAGGGCTTGTGAACCATTAGGTGCTCTTTTAGGTCTGGGTCTTTCGCTTTGGCCTCATGAAAAGCAGAGAAGGCGTCTGGGTTGAGTGCTTCGATTTCGGAGCAAGACGCAGGCGCTGCGCTATGGTCACATTCCTCACACTCCCAGATATTGAGTGGCGTCCCCCAGAATCTCTCACGAGAAAGCGCCCAATCGACGTTGCCTGCGAGAAAATCTCCGAAGCGGCCATCTTTGATGTGCTCAGGCAGCCAATCAACTTGTTGGTTATTCTCTATGACTCGATCAATCTTGTCTGTTGTCCGAATAAACCAGGCGTCTCGAGCGTATTGAATCAGCGGATCTTTATCTGAACGCCAACAGAATGGATATTCGTGCCGATAAATTTCTGAATGGACGACAAGCTCCCGTTCTTTGAGCTCACGAATGACTTTTTTGTCTCCGTCCTTAACCCAGATTCCTTCGTAATTTTCGCCCATGACTGAGTCGAAGCCACCATCAGGTCGAACTGCACATAAAAGCGGGATTGAGCCATGTAGACGCTCTAACCGACGCCACACCTTCCAATCGTCTTCGCCAAAAGCAGGAGCAAGATGAACGACGCCTGTACCCGCTTCAAGAGTAACAAACCATTGAGGATTATTGGTGGTCGATTTGTCACCTGCTACCACTCGGAAGTAGCGTTCATCGTCTTCTGCGACGTCCTTAGAGTAAATGTCAAACGGAGGCTCATACCGTTTACCAATCAATTCAGAGCCTTTCACCGTTTTCGTCACCTCAAGACTTCGGCCAAGCTTGGCTTCCATGGACTCACGTAATCCGTCGGCCAAGACCAACATATCTCCTGTTTCAGAATCCTTCGCATAGACGTAATCCAGATCGCCATGGACAGCCGCAAACATATTCGAGGAGAGAGTCCATGGAGTCGTCGTCCATACCACGAGTGAGGCATCTTCGCCCTTGAGCGGGAATTTCACGTACACTGAAGGGTCATCGACCGTACGGTATCCTTGACCCGTTTCTCCCGAGCTCAGCGCCGTACCACCTTGCGCCCACCACCAGACGACCTTGTGGCCTTTGTATAGTAGGCCTTTTTTGAAGAGCTCAGACAGAGCCCACCAAACGGACTCAACGTAAGACTTATAAAAAGTGACATACGCCTTATTTAGATCAACCCAGAAACCGATGCGCTCGGTGAGATGTTCCCACTCGGTCGTGTAGCGAAAAACAGAGTCCAGGCATTTCTTAGAGAAGTCTTCAACACCGTATTCGAGAATGGCTTGTTTACCTTGAATTCTAAGCTCTTTTTCGACTTCAACTTCGACCGGTAACCCATGAGTATCCCAACCCGCCCATCGATTAACGTGATATCCGCGCATCGTTCGATATCGCGGAAATAAGTCCTTCATCACTCGAGTAAGAACATGGCCATTATGGGGAAGACCATTAGCTGTAGGCGGTCCCTCGTAGAATACAAAATCGGGGCGATCAGCGGATTCCCGAAGGCTCCGCTCAAAAACATCCCGGTCTTTCCATAGGTCCAAAACCCGAGTCTCAAGCTCGGGAAAATTTGGCAGCGGTTCTACCTTCTCGAAAGCCATTTCGCCGGCACCCTACCCCTTCCTTGTGGATGTTGCTACGGGAAAACGTAGTTGTAGACCTATTTTCTTATTCTATTTCAACGAATAGTTTCGCTGGCTTTTTATTTTTGGGGTTTCCATAATGAGCGTGTGAAATTTTTGGCCTCAGTCGTCCAGTTGACCACCACTCGCGATATCGAAGCATCATACAAGCAAGCCACTGAGCTTGTACGCAGTGCTGCTCAAGCCGGCGCGAAGTTAGTCGTATTGCCAGAGAATGTTCATTTTATGGGTTCAGAAGCGGAGAAATTAGAACTGGCGGAACCGGTCGATGGGAAATTCTTTCGAGGACTCGCTGAGCTGGCAAAGTCTCTCGGTATTTGGCTGCTCGCAGGAACGCTGCCAGAAACATCAGCAACCTCCCAACGCGCGTACAATACCTCTACCTTATTTTCTCCCGAAGGAAACCTTGTCGCAAAGTATCGAAAGATCCACCTCTTTGATGTCGCCTTGGGTGAAGGCGCTACCCATACCGAATCCGACTCCGTAGAACCCGGAACGAACGCGGTCGTTGCTCAAACGGAGCTAGGCAAAATAGGAATGACTGTTTGCTACGACTTGCGCTTCCCACCATTATTTCGAGCTATGTTTCGCGCAGGGGCAGAAATGATCACTGTTCCCGCAGCTTTTACTGTGCCTACCGGACGCGACCACTGGGAGGTTCTTCTAAGGGCAAGGGCCATTGAAAATCAATGCTACATTCTCGCGGCCGGACAATTCGGTGCAAACACTTCATCTCGTCGTACCTTTGGGAGATCAATGATCATTGACCCCTGGGGAACTGTTCTCGCAGTCGCACCGGATGAGCCAGGATTCGCACTGGCCCACATAGATATCGACAAAGTGCACTCGTTTCGACAAAAATTACCTTGTCTTCAACATGAGCGCCTCGATGCCTACGAAGTGACGGACGGTAAAGTTCATGAACGCTAAGATTCCATTCATCGCCGGGTCCACTGGCGCCACAGGTCGTACACTTTCACAGATTGCCAAGATGAATAACATCGAAATCTTTCCACATGTTCGACGCAAGAGCGCGTCGAAGGCTGAATCTCCCGAGTTCGCATTCGACCTGTCTGAACGCGATCTTCTCGAACAAAGGCTATCGTCCTGCTCCTGCGTTGTTCAATTGATTGGAACGATGAAAAAACGTTTCTCCAGCGGTGACACCTATCAAACGAGCGATATTGGCACAACGCAGACTCTGGTTGATGCGGCAAAATCGCAAAACATTCAACATATTGTACTCCTAAGCTCCGTAGGAACAGGTTCACCTCGAGGTTCATACCTTAAGGCCAAGGCAGAGGCAGAACGAATCGTCCGCGAATCAGGAATATCTTATTCCATTTTTCGGCCTTCAATGTTCGAAGGCGACTATCACGGGCGCATACCTGGTTTCCGGTTTCTGGGCGAGAAATTGGGAATGCGGAAGTACTTACCTATCAAACTTGAGGAGCTTGCTGGCGCTATCCTCCTTTCATCGATTTCAGAAAACTCAAGTAGCACAATTTTCGAAGGCGAGAATCTTTGGGCTCAGGTGGAAAAAGCACGTGATGCGAACCTCGTTCCAGAGCTCTACTAAGCCTCGCATTCAGCATGAAAAAGCCACCGCCATCGATTCCGCAACGTTTTTTAGCCATCTCAGAGTTTCTAAAAAACAATCGCATACAATGGGAATCGCGTCCTTTCGTGGAACTCAAACTTCCCTGGGAAAGAGAATTTCCAGCGCTCGGTCGTTGGCTTAGACAGTTATCTCATACCGAAATTGATCAGTATGAATCGAATCTCATTGATGGCCTACTTTTCGACGCGCCCTCTCCTCTAAACGACTGGCAAAAGACCGCTCAACGTCATAATGATTTGCCGCAATTCGGCTCGCATCCATGTCCTTCTCTGGGAAACCGGCGCTATGCCCATGGCATTCCGGAAAGGAAATGGAGACAGATTAATCAGTTCATTGAAACCTGCGCTCATTTGTTACCGCAGCGAGAATGTTCGATCATCGATTGGTGCGCAGGCAAAGGGCACGTATCTCTTAGCCTAAATAGAGCACTCAATGCTCGAATGACCGCTTTAGAGAAACGAGAGGATCTATGTGAACACGGGCGGGCACTCGCGAGTGAGCGCAAACAGAAACACTGCTCGTTTCACTCTGTCGATGTCATCCATCAAAAAACAGATCGATATTGGAATCACCAAGACGCAGGTGTCGCGCTGCACGCCTGTGGGTTTTTGACCGACGAACTCTTTGACATGGCCTCACTTCACCGGACTCCTTACGTTGTGGCTGTCCCGTGCTGCTATCATAATTTAGGCGGCAAAGAATTCTACGAGCCTCAGTCACAGGCCGGTTGCGATCAATATTTACCACTTTCTCAGGCTCATTTGCGACTTGCTACCGCTGAGGAAGCCGTCGCTCGAGAGCCCATTAGAAAAGCAAGGCGGCGAGAAATGTCCTACCGGCTGGGGCTAGATCTCTTGTTTAGAGAAGCAACCGGTAAGGATGTATATCAGTTGCAAGGGCCATTCTCGAAAGAGTTACTCAACGCTAATTTCGAAACCTTTTGCCGCCTGGCGAGCCAAAAACTCGAGTTACCTCTTCCTCGCGATTTTTCACCCGAAAAAGCATTGCTGGCCGGTGAAGAGAGGGCCAGAGAAGTTCGAGCTCTTGGTCTCGTTCGTGCAACTTTCCGGCGAAGTTTGGAACTATGGCTGGTTCTCGATCGCGCAATGAGGCTCATTGAGTCAGCGCGCAAGGTTCAGGTCGGCACATTTTGCTCCAGAAGAATCACTCCTAGAAACATTATGCTGTTCGGAAGACTTGTCGACTAGTTCAGTCCATTGACAGTCAGTGTGTAGCTCTCTGTACAGCTGCTGCCCGCAAATCGACGCACAATTATGTAATATACGCCAGAATCATCGACGCCTAGCTGTTCAGTCCATCGAAGTGATTCGGGCATGTTTGACGTCGCGGAACTATACGCAAGTGGTTGGGCTTGCTGTGTGCCGTGATTTAGACAAGCCGCTCTGTCGCTGTAGAGGTATACGTCGTAATCATGACCCATAGGAATATCTGTGAGGTCGACCGAAATGGATTCCGGTCCAAAAAAGCTTCGGTTATCCCTCGCGTCAAAACGGAAACAGTCGATGTCATCATTGACTGAATCAAAGCTCGCCGAGATGCTTTCATTTTGAGGGTCAACCGTAGCGGTCAGGTACTTACATAGTCCGCAACTATCATTGGGCTCAAAAGAGTCTGGCATCCGAAGGTCACTTCCATCACAGTCTTGGTCTATACCATCGCCGCAAATTTCACTTTCGCCATTTCCACCTTCGCACATACCCCACTGACCATCGGATAAACAGGTTTCAACGCCTGGACCGCAAGCCCCCATGCATGAACGAGTACTGTCAACACAATCAGGGTCGTCGCAGTCTATGAGTTCATCGCAGTCATTGTCTTGACCATCCAAGCAATCATTTTCTCGACTGCCTCCTGCGCATCCACATGAGCCAGAATTACAAATTTCATCAGATTCACAGGTACGACTGCAAATCCCGCAATTGTTGGGGTCGGAGTTCGGATCGATGCAGGCACCCGAGCATTCAATGTTCCCTTGCTGGCAATTGCACGAGCCTCCGCGGCACTCACGGTCAGATGCACAGGCGTTGTCGCAAGAACCACAATGTTCCGCGTCCGATGCTAAATCGACGCACGAACTCCCGCAGGCCACCGTCCCAGAGGGGCAAGTTCGAGTACACGAACCATCATTACAATAATCTCCGCCCATACATACGTCACCGCACTGTCCGCAATTGAGCGAGTCGGTGAGAACGTTTACACACTTCGACCCGCATTGAACTCGCGGCTCCTCACAGCGCATGTTTCCCGCGTCTGTCATCGAGCCAGTCCCAGCATCATCTCCGATGAGTTGCACGGAGGCATCCTTCGCGGCTGGAGGATTCATGGGAAGCTCAGCTTCGGGCAACGAGCATGAAAAGCTGAAAATCAACACTGCGAGAGTTAACCCTATACCTGAAAATTGAGAAAGTGTGCGCATCTGATGGACCTTACTGTCTAGAGATACCATGCTCCATTTGATTTCGCCCGTTTATGGGAAGAATTATCGCATTTTTTTGGGATGACGGACCAGCGCTCTTGACCACATGTGCCTACATTTGAGATAGTTTCAACAAGGAGACAGCCCTTTGAAATTCTCGAGCGTACAATTTTCAATGACCAGCCTGACCCTAGCCTT
>JAYZDF010000099.1:0-13541 GCA_036337945.1 Myxococcota bacterium | reverse complement strand
CTACGCCAACCGGTATCGCAAAGAGGGGGTACTCGAGCTCAAGACAGTATCAGAGCCTGTTGACATTGAGAGGATGCTCAAAAAACTAAACGACTGGGTGGATTTTAGGCAAGGCGCGGTACATCAAACACTGCCTTTTCGATCGGACCCAACGAAATTTACTTTCTATCATGAACTTGCACTAAATGACTCGACGACACGCATGACGGCGCTCATGCTCGACGAGCGCCCCCTTGCAATTCAACTAGACAGTGTCGACGAGAAGAACAAATCCATAAGTTTATGTCTTCACGGCTATGACCCCACCGAAGGACAGCGCTCGCCCGGCATGATCTTACTTGCTCTTCTCGCACAAGAACTCAAGGATTCGTCCTTCAAGTTCATAGATCTTACGCCGGGTTCGAAAAGCTGGAAGGATGACTTCGCCAACGAATGGCATGAAGGGCAACGAGTCGAGCTATACAGTCAGTACCGCTCCGTCGCTAAGAATGCAGGGAAGAGACAACTCTTTCGGCTTGCGAAAACGTTTCTGAGTCAAGCCGGACTTGAGCCCTCCGCAGCAAAGTCCCAGGCACAACGGCTTCGGAATGGCCTCATTCACGGGCGAGAGACGATAAAAGAGCTGGTCACCGGTGCGTCCGGTCCCCGAATATTCGAACTCGACATCAACTCTAGTGTAAGCACGATTGGCCCAGCGCCGCGCGTAAAGCAGGTTGACGTGATTTCAGCGCTCCTTGAGCTTTCTGACGAGATGCCTACCGATGAGCACAGCTTACTTCTCTTCGATGCACTTAAACGCTTTGAACGCGAAGCGAAGTGTTTTGCCCACGCGGACGAAATCTCTGATTCTCCCCTGACTCATTTGAGCTGGCTACACGTACCACCACTACGAAATGTTGCTCCGCCACCCCATATTGATAACGGAGTTTCGCCACTGATTTCAAATCTCTGTGACTGGATAGATATCGATGTTGAAACGGACGCTTTGCTTGTCGTTAGCTACGAACAAAATCTCGATTGCGATCCAGTAACAGTCATAACACCGGCACTCAACGCTGTCCGGGCCATGGGAAGAGACAAGCTCTTCATCGCGACTTCAGCACGGCATCAAGCAACAGTACGATGGCTTTCAGCTCGAGCGACGGTAATTCCTATTGAAGGACCTATCGTTTCTCAGGACGAAAAACTGCTTTCGCAATAATCTCGTTTCCTTTTTGCTCAAAAGACACCTGAATTCTTACCGGCAACGGTGAATTCTCTTCCATCAGTCCGGCTTTGACCAGCTGCGCCGCCAAAGCTGCCCTGGCCCGATTTGCGGCCGTAGAACGAGATAAGCTGACATTATCAGACACGGGAGCCCTGCCCGTCGTCTCATACTTCGACAGAATCTTCGGTTTCTTACTCAACGTGGCGGCCTTATCGGCAGGATTTTTAGCGGTTGCAGAAGCCTTTATTGCTTGTTTTTGGGGCTTCTGCTGACTGGAAACTGTTTTCTTGGTTTCCTCACAGCCAAACAAGGCGCACACCAGAACCAAAAAACATGATAACCAGATTACTGTGAGACGGTTACTCTTACTCGGCTTATTGAGCATGTCCGCATGTTCCAACCAATTTGTGGGACCAAAATTTGAGCGCTTCGAGTTTAACAAGACTCCTTCTCCTTCAGACTACCCAGATGCACCTGGTGTAGTTATTCTTGACCGTGGGGTTCTTCATTTCACATATGAGCCCGAAAAAAAAGTACCTATCGCTCGCCTGCGGCGTTATCGACGAATAAAGATACTTCAAAGCTCGACATCGCTGGGGACAATAACTCTTCCTTACGACCCTGGCACCATAATTTCTGATGTAATCGCGCACTCGGTTCATCCGGATGGAACTCGGCATCAATTATCTGGCGACATTCAAGACGTTCAACATTCTTCCGGCGTAAAAGCTAAACAATTTGCTATCCCCGGAGCAGTAAAAGGCGCCGTCATTGAGTTCGCATACGACCACTACTTTAATGATCTACGGTTCTTACCCCCCTGGTTCTTTCAGTCTAATCTTCCAACAAAACGGTCTGAGTTCGCAGTTATGCTCCCCGTCGGATACGATATGAACTATCGATTTTTTGAATTCGGAGAAGTAAAGAACCAAAATCCTGAGCGGTTCGAAATCGACGGGTACACCCGGCTGTTCTGGTACGCAAACAATCAAAAACCGTTTTATCAAGAGCGAAGAAGCGCCACGAAGCAATTGCTGTCCTCTCAAGTGCGCCTCAATTTTATTGAAGCCAATCTAGGAGAACAAAAATTTGTCGGATTCCGCGACTGGGATGAAGTTCAGCGTTGGTTCAATAAGATTGCGGGAGACTGGACACGACTTGACCCGGAACAAATAGACGAAGCGAATAAAATCGTCGAAAATTCATCTGATATCGAAAAGGCACTAAAATTATTCACCATTATCGCCCGCGACCTTAGGCGCGTCCCCGGTCCACCCTTGCCTCTATACCTCACCTGGATTCCCTCGGCCAACACTACCATAAATGACAAAATGGGGAATGAGACGAGTCGAGGACTAGCATTGGCCGCGTTACTGAAGGCCGTTGGTTTAGACGTCAACCTTGGTCTGGTCGCATATAATGACCGTTCAAAACTGTATCCTGATTTTCCTGACGCCCATGCGCTTGACGGTGTCGTAGCAGTACTCAACATTGCTGGTGTTCGATACTTTTTGGATCCGACGCAACTTACCGCGGATGCGGACGTGCCATCACAGAGACTGCAGGGAGCTCGTATCTTATTACTGAAAGAGAATCATAGCGAAATGATCAAGATACCACGTTCGTCTCCTGACAGCAGCGAAACGCGAGTGGAATACCGAGTGCGAATAAACAGACAAGGGCTACTAACGGGCTCCATGGAGGCAACGCTGTTTGGCAACGAAGCTGGGCTACTACGCAGGGCATTGTTCGATGTTTCACCTGACGAATACACGACTACGGTCAACGCGTTTATTAGTACAAGAGGCGGCCAAATCCCTATGGAAAACTGCCTGGTCACAGACCTACAAGACCTTCGGCGACCTCTGCGGTTATCGGGAGAGATTCGCACGGACATCACTTGGCCAGACGCTCGCGAGACGAGTTTCTTTTTCGACGTAGGCAGACTTCTTGGAACTGAAAAAGGGGTGATGAAGGAAGTGAGGCGACACGCTTTTCGCCTCGGCGTACCCAGACGTGCCGATGTTCGCATGACATTGTCGTTGCCAGCAGATCATTCACTCACAATTGATAGCAATAAACTGAGTGAGACCTGGTCTCTCGGAGAAACCGAGCTCACAATTAGGAAAGAAACTAAATCTCGACTAGGCCTACGTAGAGTCGAGACAGTCTCTTCACCCGAAGTAGCAGTAAAGAACTATCGAAGGCTTCTTCGATATTTGAAGGCCCAAGAAAACATGAAGCAAGCCGGAATTAGTGTGGAACGCCCTGCACTTCGCGGAGTCAATTACTAACGATGGAAACGGGCAAGCAACGATTTCATCTGACAGGTATCGCGCTGATCATACTTGCTGTACTTTACGGCTTCTCAGACGTCTTAGGCTCAGATCGAATCCTTTCGTTTCGCGACCATATGGACGTTTTTCGACCCACCTTTGAATTTGTCGTCAATCAAATTAGAGAGGGTCAGTTCCCACTTGGGCCCATGCACAGCCAAGCAGGGACTCCGCTCGAAGCTCAGCTGAACGGAACCTATACTCCGCTCACTCTTATACTGTTTTCACTTCCAGATTCGATTGCATACGACTGGTTTGTCGTCGGTCACTATATCCTTCTTGGGCTGGGAACCTATGGCTTCGCGCGGCATTTCTCATTAGACCACCCGGCAGCTGTGGGCGTCTCTATTTTTTGCTCCCTCGCTGGACCTGTTCTTTCGACCGAAAACCTACTCTCAGCTGCCCATGGCCTAGCATTCACACCATGGGTCTATTGGGCACTTGATCGGCTTCTCCTTCGAAGAACAACCGAACGCGTCATCCTTTTTGCCATGGCGCTAAGCTTCCAAGTTCAGGGTGCTATCCCAATCGTTCTTCTGATGAATGTATTGGTTGGCTTTGCACTGGTTTATCATCGAAGGGAAACGGCATTAAGAAGCTCAGTCATCGGCGTACTCACAGGCTGTGGGTTGGCTTTCGCTCTAGCAGCCATCGAAATTGGCGGAGTTCTGGAATACCTACCATTGTCGAGGCGAGGACAAGGCTTCAGCTACGAAGAAGCCTCAAGATGGAGTGTTACGGCGGCTCAACTTGCAGAGTTTTTCATCCCCAGTCTGTGGTGGGCACCAGAAAAAACCTATCTAATACAAACTCAAATGATCGGTTCGGAGATGCCTCCGTATTTTATCTCACTCTACTTGGGAACCGCGGTTCCTTTGGCTCTTGGTGCGTGTACATTTCGCCATAAGTTTCGACTCGTTTGCATTGCCGCTCTCATACTTGTCGTTGTTGTCTCCATGGGCGCAGCGACACCTTTGCACCAACTTTTTTATAAATTACCTCTTCTAAAGAGTAGTCGCTTTCCGGTGAAATATACGCTCCTACTGGTTCCACTTACCGGATTCCTTCTGAGCGCAGGTCTCAATAAAAGTGTTCGCTATCGCCAAGGCCAGCTTCTGTGGTCTTTCATTTATCTCATCGGCGCAGTTATTATGATTTCGGTTACCGGCACTGACGAATTTCGAAACCTGCTTCAGGAGAGCTTTAGTCCCGAATCCATTGAAGCCCTTCCCATCGGAATTACCGTACAGTCCTATGGCGACCTATTCGCAGAGTGCATCAATTCGCGAGTGATGCACGTATTTCTCTTCGCGCTGCTACTCACCCTCGTTTTGCTCTACGCAGTCACATTGAAATCTGATGAACCCCATTGGATAAGCTGGGCACTATGCTTGATAATCGCACTCGACCTTGCTTCCGCTGCGAACACGGTCATTAGAGGGGCACCTAACTTTCCAGCGTCGCCGTCGAAAAAAGTCATGGCAGAAATATCAGGCAAAGAACACCTGGTCTTCATCGCAACCCCTCGTGGTCGCCGCGCTGCATTCGCTCAAAGTCAAACCCGTACCGATTTTGACTCCTCGATCTTGTCGGCTAACCAACGAGGCCATAATTCACATAAGGAACTTCGATATCTCAGAGATATAGACAGAAACGGATTAAGCCCACTTGCGTCACGTCTTGCTATGGAAACACTTAAGCAATCAAACTTCGAGGAAGCAATGAACCTGATGAGACGCTCAGGAACCAAATGGATGGGGACCTATAGCAGAGGTTTGTTTCCAAACGCTCTCACGCAAATGATTCCTAACGAACGACCACAATATTTCTATAAGATCGATGAAGTGCGTCAGTACGCCAAATTTCACCCACAGTGGAAGTATGTTGACTTCGAGGACATGTCTCCGGCTCAACAGGTCAGAACGATAAAATCAATGCCTGCGGATATTGCATTCGTCAGTACCAAAGTTCCTGACATAAGCTCGACCTGCACAGGTACCGTCTCCAGCGCAACCATATCCGTGGCTCGAGATTCAATCAAACACACGGTGACAGTCACAAGTGAAAGCGAATGTTACGGTATCATTAGTATCCTTGAAACAAACATGCCTAATTGGAAAGCCTATGTGAACGACAAACCAACTCAAGTCGTCACCGTCGATTTTTGACAGGTTGGTGTTCCAGTCTCTCCAGGTCGGCAAGTTGTACATTTTCAATATGAGCCTTCAAGTTACAAATGGATATGGCTAAGCCTCACGAGTTGGTTTTTCTCGATCATGTTGCTCGTAACTCTTCGTCTTCAGTCGCTTAAGCGCTCGTAATCATTCGCTCAAAAAGATTAGCTTAACCATACTGATTCAAGATGCTAGGTTGGTTCTACTCATGCCTCGAATCAGTTCATCTTCCTCAAATGTGATTCCTAATACGACAGCCTCTACTTCTAATCCGAACAACGTAGCTGACGCTGATAACAATCACAATCTAGATGCCTTCAACACGAACGCGAGCCGGCCCTTTGATGTGTATTTCACGCCGAATGACGACGCGTACAAGTTCGAAATGCAATGTATTGATGATGTGATCGCGGCTCGTAAAGCAGACTCGACTCAGTACACTCAGGCAGACAACCCATACAAAATCCAGTACATGGTTTACAATCTTAGAAACGAAAAGATCGTCAACAGACTTTTCGAAGCCATCAAAGCTGGTATCGACGTGCAGGTTCTGATCGAGTCCGAGCAAATTTCCGATGATCGACCTTGGAATAAAGTCGACGATTGGTTTGAAGCAGAAGGACTGAAGGTCCTACGCTCCGACAAAGACGTCGACCTCGCGGAGCGAAAAGGAGCCCACCTCATCGGCATCGACAGACGCTCTCTTATGCACATGAAGTCGCGTATCTTTCACTATAAAGATCCCGATACGGGCGAAAAAAAAGCGAAGGTGCTATCTGGTTCTCTTAACCCTGGTGGTTATCCGGTCAAAAACGAAGAAAATGTAAACGTTATGACAAGCGGTCGAATCGCCCGGACCTACGAAAAACGTTTTTACGAAATTTTGGAGCATAAGCCTGCCACAAACAAATGGCATGACGACCGTCCTATCAATGTCATGTTTACGCCCTACCATCAGGGCGGCCCCACTACGCCGACCAAAAAACTCTTCGAGTGGATAGACCAAGAAAAGGAAATGATTCTTGTTTCTGTTTTTGCACTTCGTAACCTCACGACAAAAGGCGACAGAGAGAACTTGGTTAAAAAGCTCAAGAAAGCGCAAGACCGGGGTGTCAAAGTGATGGTGATTACCGACCGCCGAAAATCTGATGGCGTCGACGTGAATGGCAACCAGATCCTGATGTATGGCGAGCCCGCGCATAACGACTATACCGATGAGAACTTAGAACGAGCAGGCATACCTGTGTTCGAACTGGTAAACACGAAGACAGAACATTCATCTGTTCATGGGAAATCAATGGTGGCCGGACTTAAAAACATGAAAGTCTTAACGGGCGCAGGAAACTGGACCGTCGCCGCGATGGGCTCGCGAAAAAAGAATCCACGCAACGAAGAGAGCTTCATTTTCGTAGACTCTGGCAAGCTGGATAACAACTATACGGGACGCGCTTATCTTTCAAACTTCCTTGGTTTACTTCGAAAGTACGATGAGCAGTTTCCCGAAAAAGCGGAGACACTCATCAAAGAACTTCAAGCTCTTCCTAACTGGCCAAAAGTCCCTTTTGACATGAGCGCGTTCGCGAAAGGACACGCCGGAGAGGAAGTGTATTTTGTGTCTGATCATCCCGCGATTAAATCGCAAATTCCTCACGGTGAACCAGGCATTCGAATCAATACCGATCCGAACGCTGGCTCCCCACCCTTTTCGCCACAGGCACCGATAAAGGTACCAATGGGCACGAAACTAAGTTACCGCATTGCAAAGCGAGACCCAGACACGGGAGAAATCGACTTTGGTCACGGGCCGCAAATTGCAGTCGTAGAAGATAACAAAGCTCGATAATCTTTAGTTTTCTGTTCGCTGTGTTTTCCAGCGTCGGTGTGTCCAAAACCATTGGGCTGGATTTTCTCGAATTCGCTCTTCCAAAAAGTGAGTGTAGATTTGCGTCATATGGATAACTGATTCTTCAGGATTGTCTTTATGCTCAAGCGGAATTTCAGGATGAAAAGTCAGAACGTGATGACCCACTTTTTCTCTATGGATAGAGACACCAATAACCGGAACTTCTGTACGTAGGGCCATCATCGCCAAACCACTCATCGTACAAGCTTCACGGCCAAAGAAGTCGACAAATACGCCGATTTTTCGAGTGCTGTTTTGGTCTTGAACGAAAACGACAATCTCTTGTTTATCCAAGGCTTCTAAAACGGACTTCACAGCGCCTTTCGCAGGAAGTAGTTTGAGGTTTGTTCCGGTACGGACGCCCGTCACAAACCGGTCCACGCCTTCCGGAAACGATTTAACAATAATGTGGATATTGTCTTGAATTCGCTGTCCCATTGCTCCAGCCGTCAATTCAAAAGACCCCAGGTGACCTGTCACAACCAAAAGACCTTTTTCTTTCGCTTTTGCGGCTTCAAAATATTCCCAGCCCTCAACTCTGAGCATGCCTTCAAAGTTTCGCTTCGCGTAATGAGGAATTTTGAGAAACTCAAAAATAGACAGACACAAATGAAGCTGAATCTCTTTCGTCAACTTCGCGCGATTTGCGTCTTCCATCTCCGGGAAAGCGGTGTGGAGATTTTCTTGTATGACTTTCTCGCGATAACCAAACAGCCCAAAGAGAGTCCATCTCAAGCAATGTGCACCTAACGAGATTACGAAATTCGGCATAAGCCCAACGATGAAACTTAAGAAGTATAACAACGTAGTCATGGGCTCGCTCCCAGTAGACGCTCTACCGCCTGTTCGAAAGCGGCCGAGTCACCGACAATCTTCATCGACATTCGTATCGCATAAACAGGTATACTCCAGGACTGAATCCGAGGTAATCGCACGGCGTCTTTCTCGGTGGTAAGAATACACTCGGCACCCGCCTTTTCGGCTTGCTCAAGCTGACGTGTGACCTCAGTATGCGACAAGTTATAGTGATCGCGGAATGCCTTGTGGCCTACGATCTTGGCGCCCACCTGCTCTGCGGTTTCCCGAAAACGCTCCGGCCTCGCAATCCCTGAAACCAACCAGGCCGGTCGTTCAAACACGGTCTCGAGAGGAAGAACTTCATTTGACCAGCAATCGACGCACGATTCGGCCACCATAGAAACTTCAAAATGCGGTGCCCAAGAGCGGATATCCAGGCTGAGGTCGTCCGGCTTACTTGCTCCATGATTGAAGGCAATCAAATGAGCGCGCTCAATCGCTTCTTCAGATTCACGCAAAGGACCGGCCGGGAGAAGCTGCCCATTACCCAGGGGCGACTTCGCGTCCATCACCAGGACATTCAGGTCGCGCTCCAGCTTCCAGTGCTGAAACCCGTCGTCCAGAACGAATATGTCAGGCTCTAGAGACTCGATCGCTAATTTTGCGGCGGCGACCCGGTCTGGGTAAACCACCACCATCGCTTTGGTTCGCTGCGCAATCAATAGAGGTTCGTCTCCACTGCGCTCTACCCCGACCAAAACATCATTGCCGTCACAAACGATGCGCGGCCTATCTTTGGGTGGTTCTTTGGCGCCATATCCACGGGATAAGACACAGACCTTGAGACCCATCGCTTGTAAGCGCTCCACAAAAAGAATGGTAAGCGGGGTCTTGCCAGCACCACCTACGGTGAGATTCCCAATGCTCACGACCGGTTTAGAGACGCCGTGAGTCGAAACCCAGCCTAAATCGTAGGCGAGTCCTCTTATATGAATGGCTGACCCGTAAATTTTGGACAGCGCATATTTCAGGCCGCCAATCATTTAGCCTCCGCCTCAAGAACTCGAAGGGTTGCACGAGTGACCAAATCTGACGAAAGGTTCTTCATGCAATCGTGGTCACGAGTACGACTTGGGCAGCTTGCTCCGCCCGTATTGCTACACGGGGAACAATCAAGATCCAGACTCACAATTTCTTGGTTGCCACCCCGAGGACCCCAGCGGCTTGGAGCAGTTGGTCCGAAGATGGCAACCACCGGGATATCGTGGGCCGCAGCCAGATGAGTAGGACCACTATCGACCCCGATAAACAAATCCATCGATGCAATCCATTTGGTCATCTCTTCGACACTCAACTTGGTCATATCAGCGTCATTCATCGACGCGCCATCATATCTCTGTTTGATATCTTCTAGTAATTCTCGATCTTTAGGGCCGCCAAACAACGTGAACTTTATGTTTGAGTTATGACTCTCTAAGGCATGCGCTAGTTGGGCAAACTTCTCTGCAGACCACTGTTTTGTCGCGTGGGTCGTTCCCGCAGACAATCCAATGTTCAATACTGATTTCTTATCTTGGGCCGGTGGTAAGCGAAGTTGCGGCCGCATACTTTTGTTGGCTTCATGGCCTAACACAGCAAACGTTCTCAGATAAATATCAACCGCGTGGGTTCCCTTAAGCGGTTTTTCCAAGCCCAATAAGGACAGTAAGCCACCCCAAAAACCTCGCTTCTTGAGGCGGAGTCGCCGTCGACTTTTGACTTTCCGTGCAAGAATTCGCGTTCTCAGTTTCCCTTGTAAATCTACGACCAAATCATAGGGCTCTTGTCCCAATTTCGCCACGACCGTACCAATTCCGGACCAGCCTGCCTCACTTCCGTTTCGGTCATATGTTATGACCCGGTCGAAGCTCTTGGCATACGCGAGCACAGCCCCGGATTGAACTTCGGTCACCAGATCAACTGATGCACCGGGATACCACTGCTTCAGTGCCCGGGCGACGGGCTCCACCAAAACGACGTCCCCTAGCGCCGTCAATCGTATGAGAAGAATCCTTTTCAAGGCCAAAATTTCGATAGCGGATTCCAGCAACAATCGCCAGTACGGTTTCCGACAGAGCGCGAAAATGACCAAGTTTGCGTCCTATTCTGAGCTAAATCGCACGTGTTTTCAGCAATTTGGCCTAACTCGCGGCAAGTATTGATTGGCTTACGCCCTAGCCTATGGCTATTTGAACTCGATGCATCCTTCGGCGAATCCACAAGGACTTCATGCCGCTTTGTCGTCCATGCGCGACCGAAAAGTCGTCGTCATTGGAGATCCGGTCTTAGACGTCTACATTTACGGGACCACTCTAAGAATTAGCCGAGAGGCCCCGATTCCGATCGTCCGCAGAGACGACACCGAAAATCGACTAGGCGGCGCAGCCAATGCAGCCGCGAACCTGGCAGCCCTTGGCGCAGATACTAGTTTGGTTGGTTTCCTCGGGAGCGACCGCAGCGCCGATGATCTCATTGAAACGGCTGCCGCGATGAACATCAACACGGACGGCCTCATCAAGCTCGAAGGTCGGCACACCGTCACCAAAACCCGCGTTTTGGCCGGCGGTCTTCACACGACTAAGCAGCAGCTCCTAAGACTCGACCAAGAAAACGAGACGCCTCCAAACGGGGACAGCGTAGATAAACTGGTCGAAGCGGCGAAGGAACAAATGCACGGTGCGGATACCGTCATTATTTCCGACTACGGTGCGTTTACGGATGCCTGTGTCGTAGTCGCCCAAGAGGCACGGAAGCTTGGTAAGCGCGTCATCGTCGACAGCCGCTACGCCCTCGCCCGCTTCTCAGGCATGAGTGCCGTGACGCCCAACGAACCCGAAGCAGAAGCCGCGTTAGGCCTAAACTTGAGCGCAGCCTCCGAAGCCGTCGCCGCCGCCGAAAAGATTCTCACCGACCAAGAGCTCGACGCAGTGCTTTTGACCCGTGGGCGTGAAGGCATGGCGATTGCTCAAATCGGTCAGCCGACCGTATTACTCGATGCGCACGGTGCCAAAGACGCGGTCGACGTAACCGGAGCCGGAGACACGGTGATTGCCACTTTCACTTTGGCGCAGGCCAGCGGTGTCGGTGTCATTGAGTCTGCTATCTTAGCGAACTGCGCTGCCGCCTTGGTGGTTCAAGAAGTTGGTGCCGCCACGGTCAGTCTCAAAGACATCGAACTCGCCCTTGCCGACTTCGAACCAGAGAGTCTAAAAACGCCATGAGTCCTCGAAACGCTACCAGTAAACTTTCAACTCGTGCTGAGCTGCAAGAGAAGCTCACCGAAACTCGCGAAGGCAAAACCGTGGTTATGGCCAACGGCGTTTTCGACCTGCTCCACGTAGGACATCTCAGATACCTCGAAGCCGCTCGTGCTTTGGGCGATGTCTTGGTTGTCGCCGTCAACAGCGATGCTTCCACTCGAGCCTATAAAGGTCCTGACCGCCCAATTGTGACCGAAAGCGAACGCGCTGAACTCATCGGCGGACTCGAATGCGTAGACCACGTTCTCATCTTTGATGAACCCAATGTGGAAAACGTGCTTCGTACGCTCAAGCCCAACATCCACGCCAAAGGTACGGACTATACCGCCGAAACTATTCCCGAGCGCGCGGTCGTCGCCGAATACGGCGGTCAAGTCGCAGTCTGCGGCGACCCTAAAGACCACAGCTCGACGGAATTGATTGAAAAAACCAAGGGTTGAATGGGATTTGTATCGAGAGCCCTGGACTCAAACGAAAATGAGACGTTGGACTCCGAGGCGAACTCCAAGACATCAATTTGCCAGGTTTCGTTTTGAGACCAGCCTATGACATACTGTTCGTATGCCTAAGCAAAAGCTTGTAGCTATTCTCTGTCTTTCCTTCATTGCATGTAGCGAGGATGTCCGAGAAATCCCTGAACAACGGACCGATGCAACGGCTGAAGCCAGACGAGACGCCACAATAACCTCCGAAGATGTCGGGACAAGTGAACCTGATGCCAACGAAGTCGATAGCGGAATGATGTCGGTAGATTCGGGTTCGACCGTTGAAGACGCAGGCGAAGTTGCGGATAGCGGCTCAGAAACGAAAGACTCGGGAACCGAAACAAAAGACGCTGATATTCAAGATGCATTTATGTTGCCGGATCGAGGCATGATGGCCGACAAAGATGCCGGCCAATCACGGGACTCAAGCGTTACTGCGCCAGACACCGGCCTAAACCCGCCTGATTCAGGCGTAAGCCAAGACGCTGGAACAAGTGGATGCAACTGCCGGTTCAGTGAGTATTGTGAATATAATACTCGATTTTCGTGTGGCGGCTTTGGAACTTGCATGCCGAAACCGAATGCGTGCATTCAAATTTTTGACCCAGTTTGCGGCTGCGACAAGAACACCTACTCGAACGAATGCGAAGCTCACGCGGCCGGGCAAGATGTAGTTCATGAAGGGCCCTGTGATTGCCGTGCACTCGGGTGCCAAAACCAGAACGTTTGCCAAGCCTGTCGAACGGCCAGTGGCTTATCCTATGTATGTCTGCCACCCGGCGCAGTTTGTTAGGTTTCGCTTAGGCAGCCGCTAAATCTTTCGATTGAGGTTCTAACGGGTCAAAGACAATTCTGTCTTCGTTCCAAAGGACAACCTCAATGCCGTAACCTGTTGGATCAAACACATACCAACTCTTTGAGTGCGGATAGTCTGTTTCGCCACCATATTCTAATTGCAGGTTAAAGCGACTGACCTTGTCCAGCCATTCATCTCGGTCAGTGACTCGAAAGCCAAAATGGTAAATGGTGTGACGTTCACCACCTCGTTTGAGAAACTGCTGAGGTGGTAATCTCGATGCATCTTCGTACATACACAAGAGTGCTTCACCACTCTTAATAATAGCCCACGGCGCACCGTTCCGTAGGCCTTCTTCGACCTTTTCAAAGCCAAATACTTTTTGATACCAATCCAGACTTTCGTCTAGGTTGGATACCGTCATATTCAAGTGGTCTAGTTGTTTAATTTTCATGTCTTTTACCTCCTCGGGGTTGATGGTTGATGTAGTGAGTCTAGTCTTGCTTTGTCGCCTGAGGAACTATATTGTCGATATACCGACAA
>JAYZDF010000098.1:0-66937 GCA_036337945.1 Myxococcota bacterium | reverse complement strand
GAACATGCAGTTTGGCCTCGCAAATAAGAAGCAGGGCGAAGATATGAATCCCTTCTCCTTCTTCGAAGACCAGTCTCAAACTCCATTCGGAGACTTCACCGAAGATCCGAAAATTGGGCCAAGAATGGACAATGACGAGGGTGGAGATAACACGTCCAAACAATCGGGTGGCCCCAGTGTCGAAAAAATCTTTCACAAACAAAGCAGTGCAAAAGCCCATTTGAGTCAAATCAAACGACAGATTCAAGCGATTCTCATTTCACAAGGCCTAAGGGGTAATAAGCTCGGAATTGAAATCGAGCTCACGGATGACGGCCTTCGAATTCGAATCCCTGGGCAGGTGATTTTCGAACCTGATACGCCCATCATGAAGGGTGATGCTTGGAGTGTCCTTGAGGATATTACGGAAGTCATCGCCACCTCCCCCCTTCCTTCTCGCATTGACGGGCATGAGGCCAAACGTGGTGAAAGCCTTGACGCGGTTAACGACTGGGAGCTCTCACTCCTTCGCGCCACGAGACTTTTACGTTTTCTTGTCGAACGAGGGAGACTTGACCCATCTCGTATCATCGCCGCAGGCCATGGTGCACATCAACCCGTAAACACCAACGATTCAGACGATGCAAAATACGCCAACGAGCGCTATGAAATCGTTCTTTTGACGAACGCAGATTTTACAAAAGGCTATGTTTCGACTTCGAAGTAGGAAGGTTTAGATATGGGAAGAAAGCATAAGCCAGAAGAGCACGTAAATCATGAACGGTGGCTCGTATCATACGCAGACTTTATCACCCTCCTCTTCGCGTTCTTCGTCGTCATGTATTCGATTTCAGAGCTGGATAAGCGAAAAATGGTCAACGTTGCGGAAGCCGTCCAATTCGCATTTGGTCAAAAAGGTGAAGATAAGTCTCAGTTTCTCTACGTACATGAAGAAGGCGGACCTTCAGTTATGTCGGAACAAGAAGGAGATAAGAACGACACGTCTCTTGTTAGTGCAGAAGAGCAACAAGAGCTACAAGGCCTCATCGACCGCATAAAAAAAGTGCTCTCTCCCTTGAGCCGAAACAATGCTCTACCGGAAGGAGTTGAGTTAGAACTCACGTCCAAAGGAATACTCATTCGACTTCTTCAGGTAAATTTCTTTGATCCCGGCGGCGCCATGCTACGCCCCGAAACCCTTCCTATTCTTGATGCGATTGGAAGCCGACTTGCCCTCACCGGTCGATTTGTCACCGTGCAGGGACATACCGACAATACCTTTCTCGGCAATAACCGCGCTCGATATCCGTCCAATTGGGAACTCGCAGCTATGCGTTCAGTAAGCGTTGGCAAATACTTTCACGAGGCGACAGAGGTTCCGCCAGACCGACTCACCGTAAGCACGCTGGGGGAGTACCACCCGATCGATTCGAATGACACCCTCAAAGGTAGAGTCAGAAACCGACGAATAGATATTCTCATCGAAGCCTTCAAGCTCAAAAAGAAGAAGAAAAAAGCACCCGAAGAAGTTAAGCCAGCCGTTGGCCCTGCTGCTCCCGCCAACCAAGAGCAACCGCAAGCAACTACAGACAACCCGGCCGAATAGCCGAGAATTTACAACCAAACCCAAAAAAATATAGCCGAAGATACGACCGACTCCCCAATGCGCGCGGAACGTGTTAGCTCAAACTCATGGCCGCATTGAACGCGATGGAAGAGGTTCTAAAACGCTACGAGCCCGTAATCGGACTTGAAGTGCATGCCCAGCTGAGAACAGAGTCTAAAATTTTCTGTGATGCATCAACCGAATTTACCCCAGAGCAACCCAACAAGAACGTAAACGCCTACTGTATAGGAATGCCAGGAATGCTGCCTGTTTTGAATGAATCGGTTGTCCAAATGGCGATTCGCGCGGGCCTGGCACTAAATTGTCGAATTAATCAAACGAGTATTTGGTCACGAAAACATTACTTCTATCCGGACCTTTCCAAGGGATATCAACTTTCTCAATACGACCAACCAATTTGTGAGCACGGCCGACTCATCATTGATTCTGGCAATGACGAGGAAAAGCAAATTGGAGTCACTCGTATTCACATGGAAGAAGACGCTGGGAAGAATACTCACGTAGACGGAGCGCCTTACACATTGGTTGATTACAATCGCGCTGGTGTCCCTTTATTGGAGATCGTATCAGAACCTGAGCTTCATAGCGCAGTCGACGCTGCATCTTACCTTCGGGCCCTTCGCTCCATTCTTATGACCCTCGATGTTTGTGATGGGAACATGGAAGAAGGCTCCTTTCGCTGCGATGCCAATGTCTCGTTGCGTCCCGTTGGCTCAAAGACATTAGGAACACGCTGCGAAGTTAAGAACATCAATTCCTTTCGATTTGTCCAACAAGCTATCAATTACGAAATTCTTCGTCATGCAAAGATTCTAGACAGTGGTCAATCTATTGTTCAGGAGACTCGCCTTTTCGATAGTGCAAAGAAGGAAACACGATCGATGCGCTCTAAAGAAGACGCGCACGATTATCGCTATTTTCCGGACCCAGACCTTCCACCACTTGTCATTCCCGACGACTGGATTAATGCAGCAAAGAATTCGTTACCTGAATTGCCCAGAAACAAAAAAGCGCGATACGCCGCGCTTGGGTTGTCTGCAGAACATGCACAGACCATCACAGAAGAAGCTGAACTATCAAACTTTTTTGATGAAACGATAGCCCATGCTCCAGGTCACGAAAGCGCCGTCGCTAACTTCCTTCTTGGTGACTTCCTTAGAGAACTTAAGGACGGTAACGCCCGCATTTCGGAGCTAAAGTTTTCAACTGAAGACTTAGCCAAGCTCGTTATACTGAAGGAAACGGATAAGATCTCGTCATCACAACAAAAGAAAATTTTTCAAAAAATGTGGCATGACGGATCAAAAGTTGATGAACTTATGAAGAAAGAAGGAGAGCAGCTGACCGATACGAGTATACTCGGCCCTATCGTAGACGACGTTCTTCAACGGCATCCACAACAAGTTCAACAACTGAAGGATGGTAAAGAGAAGGTGATTAGTTTTCTCATGGGTCAAGTCATGCGGGAAACAAAAGGAAAAGCGAAACCTCCCCTGATACAAAAACTAATACGCGAAAAGGTTAAGGAACTCTAACCATGGAATTGCAGTCTTCGTTTCGCACAATTTCATACAAAGAGGGGATTCTTACGCTGATCGACCAACGAAAACTTCCAACAGAAGAAAGATATGTGGAGTTATCAACTGTCGAGAGTGTCGCTCAAAGCATCGAAAATATGACCGTACGAGGAGCACCCGCTATTGGTATCACCGCAGCTTTTGGCATAGCCGTCGCGGCTCGTACGAATACCAATTTCGAGGAAGCACATCAAAGACTCGCGCAAACGAGACCAACTGCTGTCAATCTTTTTTGGGCGCTTGAACGCATGAAAACGATTTGGTCGCAGTCGGCATCCGTCCAAGATATCGAAACGGAAGCTCAAAAAATTTATGATGAAGATGTCCAATCTTGCCGTAGAATAGGCGAATTCGGCGCGGCGCTTATTCCAGACGGAGCGACTGTTCTTACCCACTGCAATGCTGGAGCTCTAGCTACCTCCGAGTTTGGTACAGCCTTATCAGTGATTCGGTTTGCCCATGCACAGGGCAAAAAAATTCGTGTCTTCGCCGATGAAACTCGCCCTGTTCTTCAAGGAGCGCGCCTGACTGCTTGGGAATTAATGCGAGACGGACTTGATGTCACCGTCATTCCGGACAACGCTGTCGGCCATCTACTTGGTCAAGGCCGTATCGACTGCGCGGTTGTAGGCGCAGATCGTATTGCGAGTAACGGCGACGTCGCTAATAAAATAGGAACACGGCAAGTAGCCGGTATGCTCCATCTGCATGAACGCCCGCTTTTTGTAGCCGCTCCATGGTCAACGATCGATATGACTCTTGAGCATGGTGGACAAATACCGATCGAGGAACGCAAATCAGAAGAAGTGACACACATTCAGGGTGTCGCTATCACGCCAGACAATGTAGCAGTGCTGAACCCTGCATTTGACGTAACACCTGCGAAATGGATAGAAAGCATTGTTACTGATCGAGGCGCGACAGGTTCAAACCACGCACGGGATCTCATGCAGCAACAAAGTGAGCACTCATGAAAGGACTTCGGAAATCCTGGCGCCCCGGCGACAAATTCTTGATTAGATACCGAGATGAACACCTTGTTGTCGTCGAGAAGGCTGCAGGTCTGCTAACTGTTCCGAAACCCAACAAAAAAGGCGAAGACTTGCTCGGCCTCCTTCGAAAATTTATTAAGCATCCTCGAAAACGACAAACGATCTTCGCGGTCCATCGACTCGATAGAGTAGTTTCTGGTCTGTTGGTGTTTTCGCGCAGCTCAATCGCCAAAGAAAACCTGATTTCTCAATTCGCCGAACATTCCGTTAAGCGAGTTTATCTTGCTGGAGTAGATGGAATTGTACCTGATCGGTCGGGGACATTCGAAAGTTGGTTTCAAACCGACCCAAGGACGCTTCGCGTTTATTCGTCTGAGGATGACAAAGGTAAACATGCGATCACACATTGGAAGGTAGTTGAAACATTGAAGGAAAACACGTTGCTCGAGGTTCGCCTCGAAACCGGCGCGAGAAATCAAATTCGCGTACACTTTGCGGAAGCCGGTTTTCCATTGATTGGTGAGAAAAAATATCTTCCCGAAGATGATCCAAACTCATCCTCGAGACAGGGGCACAGTCGGATTTTTCTTCATGCCGCCGAGCTCGGGTTCATTCACCCAGTCACTAATCGGCCGATGGAGTTTAAAGCAGATCTTCCTCCGGATTTGCGTAAAAATTGGTCCAAACTCAAGCGCGGTTCTAAACGCTCAGAAGACTAATCTTTTGTTCGATAGATAGATTCTTCTTCCCTCAAGCTTATCCATTCTTCGTCCGTCAAAGATAGGAACGCCTGCACCACTTGGGGATCGAATTGCCGACCGGCATACCGTTCAATTTCTTCTCGGGCATAACTCAAAGAACGCCCTTTTCTGTAGGGCCGATCGCTCACAATCGCATCTAGCGCGTCGGCAACGGCAAAAATCCGGGAACCCAAAGGAATATCCTCTCCGGTTAATCCAGCCGGATAGCCATCGCCATTCCATTGTTCTTGGTGCGTCATGACTATCTCAGACGCATCCTGAAGAAATTCGATATCGCTGAGAATCCTCGCACCAATTTCGGGGTGTTTCTTCATCTCTACCCACTCATCATCAGTAAGCGGACCTGGCTTGAGCAAGATACTATCTGGAACTCCGATTTTCCCAATATCGTGCAAGAGCGCACCACGAGCTAATTGTTCAAGCTCTTCGGTAGATAATCCAAGTTTTTGGCCTATCGCTAATGAATACTTAACCACTCGCTGGCTATGATGGCCGGTCTCGCATTCTCGAGCATCAAGAGCGGTGACGAGAGCCTCAAGAGTTAATTTATAGGTTTCGTTAATTTGCGCGTAGGCCTGTTCAAGCTCCCGAGTTTTTGATGCCACATCACCCTCAAGACTCTTTTGATAGTTCGCGGCTTCTAGGTTTTCGAAGCGGTGGTTTAAGGCGGTAAGGACGCTCTCCGTGAGGGCAGCAAGTCGAACAGGCTTGGTCAGATAATCTGAAGCGCCAAGCTTCAATGCCTCGACGGCACTTTCGATTTGTCCAAAACCGGTCATCATAATCACCGCGGTCTCTGGATGAGACTCACGAAGGTTGCGAAGAAGGGCTAAACCATCAGCTCCGGGCATCTTTATGTCCGAAATCACCAGTTCAAACTGATTCTTGGAGAGCAGCTCAAGGGCTTCTTCTGCTGAGGCCGCAATTGCCGGCTCATAACCTTCCTCTTGCAATAGTTCAGCAACGATTCTGCGCACCGCCTCATCATCGTCTACGACAAGGAGTCGCGCCTGATATATTTGCGCATGAGCAGTCGAATCCATCCTAGGAGTGATAAGGGCTGCGGATGATGTAGGCATAGGCACACCCTGCCAAGCTTGAATGGAACATGCCAGAGAACAATACGCTCATCCCTAAATATTCGTCTTTACGCGCCGCAAACAGAGGGTTTCCGACAGGCAAAGAGGGAATGGTATTGTGAGTTTCCCCAAATTCGCGACCCGGACGGTTTCCGTGAGTTTGGCACAGTAGTACTTCTAACTTCACGGGCAATTCGTTGCCCAACAGGAGATACATCATGTTTGGATTCGAAGCGGACGCACTTCACCCAATGACCATTCACTTCCCGATCGCCCTGCTGACAATGTCATTTGTGTTTGATTTTGGAGGCATAATTTCAAGAAAAGAGTCTCTGAATGCAGCTGGTTTTTGGTGTCTTCTCACCGGTGTCGCTAGTTTCATTCCGGCAGTCGTCACTGGATTTTGGGCCGACGAAAGTTACGGACATATGGATGACCCATTTCCAATTTATTCAACACACGGAAGCATGCAAATCCTCGGTGGAGTTTTGTTCTTAGGACTCTTAGTTTGGCGACTCCGACAAAAATCGGAACTACCCGCGCGGCCTTTAGTCTTCGCATACCTCGCTTTGAATAGCCTTATCGTGGCACTTGTCAGTTACGGAGCTCATCTTGGAGCAATCTTAGGAGAGCGTATCTAGGCCTCCCTGCAATGAACGAGAATCATCCAAGACCCATTCTTGACCACTGCCTATATCAATTGGTTGACGAACTCGTGCGATACAACCCGGACTCGCTTGGGCATATTCGTTCTGAAAACATCCTTTTTGTAGCGGGCGCAGCACGGCGAACAAACCGAGCATCTGTACGTCCGTTTCGATATAAATCTGAAGAAGGAACAACCTACCTGAAACCGCGGGTCCGAATCCAGGCTCAAATCATTCTGTATGAAATCTGCCTAAGGCCGTTATTCTTTCTCGAAGGAAACTCGGATTCTCGAATAAGTACTATCGCGCACGAGCTTTGGCACATATCTGATTCATTCGATGGCACACTTGAAGAATCTAGGCGGCACAAGAACAATAGTACATCCGATTTCGAACGACAGGTGACCCAACTTGTAAACAACTGCGAAGTATCCAAAGAAGTTCAGTCGGTCCTGTCTCACGAAGGAGAACTTTTTATTCAAGCGTGGAAACAGCGACCACCGTCGCGAATATTAAGAGGTTCTAATGAGCGCAAAAACTATGATGAAAGCGACCTATATCGCTGCATCGTCGTTCAGAACAATGAGATGCCTTAGTTGAAGAGACTCTTGATCCAGCCACCAACGCCCTTCGATGTTGGACGCTCAGCGGTCACGATAGATCCGGTCATGCCTTGAGCATCACGCATATTTGGCGGCTCAATACTAAGGGCCTCACGAACTTCAACTGGAGTTGCTTTCGTGTACAGTTTCGTCTCGACTTCTCGACCTGTAGAAAGCACACGAGCTCTAAGGTTAAGTAAACCTTCGCCCGTCATCTCAAAAGTTACTTCCACACTTTCAGCGCCTTTCGGGTTGACCGGGACATCGAGAACTTTGAGAGTTCCAACCAACTCGTTTTCAGTCACTTCGTTGGACTCACCCTGAAAGACCACTACTTTCAAAGACGGTTGCTCGTCGTGGGTGGTTCGGATGGTATATGACTTTGAGACAGGAAGTTTTGTATCTCGTTCAATGATTTTCTTGAAGCGACCGCCGGGCAAACCAACGCCGATCGACATCGGCAAAGCGTCAATCAACACTAAGCTGTCAAACGTACCCAAACTATATCCGTATTGGGCGGCTCCTAAAGCCACAGCTTCTTCAGGATGCACTTCTCTGCGTGGTTCTTTTCCAAAAAGCTCTCGGACCTTGCGCCGCACAATCGGCGACCTGCTCTGGCCTCCTACAAGAATTACATCGTCGACTTCGGATGGAGGCACATTAGATCTCGAACAAACATCTTCGACGACCGCAAGTGTTCGTTCGACAAGCGAATCCCAGTACTTTTCGGCTACGACCCGCTCAACGCGAACCTCCACAGTTTGAGGAGACGCTTCTCCGACGGTCAAATAATCAAGGCGAACAGATGTCGAGTTGTGGTCGGTTAGATCTCTCTTCGCTCGTTCTGCTGCTTGAACAACTCGATCGAGCGCGGTGTCATCTTTGCGAGGGTCAATTCCATACTTTGCGGAAATCTCCTTAATCAGCAACCGGGCTAGGCGGTCATCAAAATCCAAACCACCCAAGAAACTATCGCCTCCCGTAGCAATGACATCATATACGTCACCATCAATTTCCATCAGACTACAATCGAAAGTGCCACCACCGAGGTCATAGATGAGAATTCGTCTTCGCTCTAGACTCCGTCCGAATCCGTAATTCAATGCCGCGGACGTAGGTTCGGCGAGAATCCTCTCGACATGTAAACCAGCCTGCTCACCTGCTGATCGCACAGCTTGTCGTTGCCGTTCTTGGAAATAGGCAGGGCAAGTTATCACCGCGCGGTTCACTTCTTTTTTGAGCTGAAGGGATACGCTTTCGCGAATTTCTTTGAGAACTAATGCGGCAACTCGTTCCATAGAGAAAACTTCATCACCTAAAAGAACAGCGGCTTCGCCATTTTCTCCTTCGACAATTTCGTAACTGTGTGAAGCCATCACGTCTTTCACCAAAGGAGAATGAAAGTCTCTCCCCAAAACTCGCTTGCTGCCCACGACTGTATTATTTGGGTTGGTGGCCTTTTGCCGAAGAGCCGGCTCTCCCACCAACAAGTTTCCTTCAACGTCTTTGGCGATTACAGACGGTATGACCATACCGCCCCGACGTGACGGAATCACTCTTGCCTTTCCTCTTTCGAACAAAGCTGCACAGGAGTTTGTCGTTCCAAGATCAATGCCAATGCAAAGCTCACTTTTCTCGGGAAGCTCAACGTCCGGCATATTGGAGTCCCTTTCTGGATGGTCCCAAATGTCACCTGCGCGGCGGTCTGAACGTGGGCTATTCCCCGGAAGAGAATGTTCACCGCTAGAATAACTAGGCAGCTTTTCCTCTGGATTACTCGTCATTCTTGAAACGGCATTGCGAGAAGAAGTATCAAGCGAGTCCGAGAAACTCGCGCCGTCAAAGCCTGAAACGGCCCCCGAAAGATTCCCCTGCAACACCATCTTGTCCGGCTCGGGGACGACTTCGGGTTCCTGTGGTACTGGAATGTTAAGCACAGGGGGTGTGGAAATTTCTTTATGGCCAATAATTTCAAGAACGCTTTCGAGAACAGGGAAACATTCATTGTCCCACACCAAACGGATAAGCATACCAGATGGCTTGTCTTCCTCAGCTCTTCGAAATGACTCCACCTCTCCAGTACCGGACAAAGCCATCTCACCGTTTGAGAACAAGAGCTCAACACGAACTTCTGATTTGGGCGGCAAGGATTGAGAAGTCTTTAAGAAAACGCTTGAACGTGTAAGTTGAGAGTCAAACGTCGAAGCCAGAGTCTCTGCATTAGAGGCCTTGAGCTGAACCCTCAATCTTTTGAGTGTCTTTGGCATGAACGCTTGAATTTTTAACTGGATCGAACTGGAGCGCCAGTTCAAGAGCCACGTTTCTTCCGAAAATATACGTCCTCGGGAAAATCGCCACCGCTTACTATCAAAAACCCTTTATTAAATCGGAATTCGTACGATAATTTGGAGCCGTTTGCGCTTACCAAAACAAGTTGTTTTCCTTCTGCCGTCCAGTGCCCACGCATTCGGCCATACTCAAAATAGCCGTTTGGGTGAAAAATGAGTGTTTTTTGCAACTTATTCACTTTCCGAGTCCATGTACCAAGAAGGGATCGGCGAGCAGAAGAACGTCGAGTATATCGCAAAATTCTGCCCGATTTTTCGGCGATGAGCGTAAGCTTGCTCAAATCAGAGGACAGACGGACTTCAAATCGAGACGCCCTGTTCCGTTTGAGAACCATTCGACCAGCTCGAACCTCAAACTGCCCTTTTTTCTTTCTCCCCTGGCTTTCAATCGTGAACCGACCGTTGGGAAACAAGACAAACGACTCATCCGGCGGGCGAAACCAATGACCAACAACGTCTCTTGCAGACACGGTTGAGGCGCCATCTTCTTTAGGCTCTAAATTCCGAGTGGTCGTGAACTGAAGAGAATCGACAATACCCCTTACTTCTCCAAAAAGTGACGGAAAGCTCCGATCGGAAGGAAGAAAGAGTTCAAAAGAGACTACGAAGTCACCAGTCCGAAAAAAAAGGTGATGAAGAACTCGGGCTTGAGTGACGTTTCGAGCGATTTTCCTCTTCAAAACTCGCTTCACGCCAGCCGAACGAAAAATCTTCGATTCTTCATGTTCAACAGACCAAAACTCCGGTGTGAGTTCAAGACGCTGATAATTGTCTAGTGCGCTCCGCAAGTCACGAGAGATATCCGGCATAACCGTAAGCTTCAGCCAAGCAGACTGTTTGGAATTCCTTAGCTTTCGCTCAAAGCGTACGCTGTCGACCCGGCCGAAAATAGGCTTCAGTGTCCAGCCATCAGGTATTTCAAGTGTGTAACGGTTTTTCGTGTCCCGATAGGGCTCGGCTGCCGCTGAAGACACAAAAATAGCGACGAACGCAATAAGACACTTCCACGAAATGGGGTGGCTCTGGTAGGACAGTCGTCGCATTAGCTCACGCAAGAAGTATACGCGATTACGGACTGCAGCGTCGCAATAAACGCATGGACACGAAAGACAAGACATCCGAGATCGAAGAAAGGACGCCGCTTTCCGAGGATTTTAGCCCCGAAAGCCCGAATTATCGAAGTCGCTCTACTCGCAAGCGTATACTCGCGGGTTTAGCGCTAATGGTCATCATTTGTGCTGCGTGGATTCGGCTGGTAAATCTTGAATCGAACCCTCCCGGGCTATGGCAGGATGAAGCCTCTACGGGGGTGGACGCCTACCTTATTTGGACTACAGGGAAAGATAGAGCTGGGAGCGAATGGCCAATTATCAGTAAATCGTTCGGTGACTACCCCTTGGCTGGTTATCGATACCTGACCGCACCCATTGTGGGCATTGGTGGTTTGTCCATCAAAAATGAGAGACTGACCGCAGCCATATTCGGATTCCTGATGGTTCTCATATGTGCCGCGATGATGAGAAGAGCGACGAATGCGAGGATGGCATTCTTTACCTTAGTCTCTGCTGCTGTGTGTCCTACGTGGATTCATTTTTCTCGTTATGGCTCTGAAGCAATCCTTCTGCCATTTTTTTTGCTCCTTGGCTTCACTTTGTTCGAGATGGGCAAACGGCGACCCATTTACTTCTGGTTCGGTGCGACCAGTCTCGCTGCCTCTGCCTACACCTACCATGCAGTGAAACTTGTCTTGCCATTGTGGATTATCGGTTGGCTCATCTTCCAAAAACCTTTGATCGTAAAATTATGGCGTGCCGATAAAAAGCATCTGTTTGGACCTGGATTGCTTTTTACCATGCTTGTCCTGCCAAGTGTCTGGATGGCGATTACCGACGAAGGAATGGCCAGAGGCAATACAGTGTTGGCTTGGCAACACTTCTCAGGCTGGAAACTTATCCGGGTCATACTAAATAATTACCTCAGCTATTTCGACTTTGGGCTGCTTTTTGTTCGGGGCGGACCCGCTGTTGCGCAGTCAATTCCCGGAGCGGGCATCTGGAATTTCATCGAACTTCCGTTCATTATTATGGGAATCAGCCGCGTGTTTGTTCCCTCAAAAAACCGTCGTTTTTATGCATTTTTCTTCTTTTGGTTTTTACTCGGTCCTCTTCCAGGCGGCGTAACCTATGAAAGTGAAAATATCGGACGGGTGATCGCATGGCTTCCGGCTCCTCAAATATTCTCAGGCATCGGAATGCACTATTTGTATGAAATGTGGGACTCCAAGCGGCGAGTCATTGGCGAGAATACTTTCTTCACGAACGTAAACACCATACAAAGCCGGTTGTGGGCAGCCCTGTTCTGCATCGGCTGGCTCGCGAGCTACGCTTACATTTTTCATCTCACCCTAGTTCAATATCCCGAGGTAACAAAACGTGATTGGCAATTCGAAATCAGCGCAGCGATGAAATGTGCGAAAGAAAAGCGCGAAACAGAAACCATTGTTCTTTCACCTCAATTTCAAGCCGTGCATACCTTCGCGCTATTTCATCTCTCCGATGTCTTTGAACACGAAGCACCCGAAAAGCGTGGATGGGAAATCGGTCGGCGTCGAAAGATTTCTCCCGGTGAGTTATACGTTACACCTGCGACCGGTGCCCGGCCGATAGGAGAAGCCGTATGCACAATCCGAAGCAAAAATACGCCGGTGGCATACGTCTACAAATCTAGACCCAAGCCTGATCTCAAAACGGTTAACGATGGTAAGCCAGTCGCAAAACCAAAATTCCCGAGACGAGCTTTCCCAAAATCATCGGTTAGAACTCGGTCGATAACAACGACAAAGACGGCAACTCCTCTATCACCACAAGAACAGCCGCAAAAACGATAAGCACTTGCATTTCGTACCCAGTTGCCTGCAATGTGTGTCCATGGGTTCTGACCGAGGCGCACCCACAGGACTGTGGGAAACAAAGCCCCAAAAGGACGAGCGACCAAATCAAAGCGTCGATGTTCGAAAATTTGAAGCTCGGCTAGAAGTTGAAAGGCCGGACCTTCCAAAAGTAGACGTAGCGCTGGAAAAACAAGATTTTCTTATTGGTCGAGATATCCATAACGTTGATCTGGTTCTCGATGATGATCTCGTTTCTCGTTGTCATGCAAAACTCTTATTTACCGCCCAAGGCTACGTATTCCTTCATGATCTTGACTCGAAAAACGGGATTCAATTCGAAGGGCGTACAGTAAAACGTTTGAATCTGGTGAACGGTGATTCCTTCATCATCGGAAACGCAAAGTTTCACTTCTACGCAAATCTCGAACGATTCCGCAGTGAACTAAACGAGGAACAATCTGAATCAGAACAGCTTATGGATAACGACGAATCTATTTTGGCCGAAGATATCCCGATACCTGCGCGCAGCATTAGCGACTCGGACGCCTCAGATGAATAGAGCAACAACTTCCTCGTCAAATTGCTTACTTCACCGTGAATTTCCCTAAAAAACAGCGAACTTTTCGTAGATCATGAGAATAGATGGAGCCATACATATGTTGATGTCCATAATGATGAAGAGCGTATTCCCGACCTTGGCTGCTACAAGTCTGTGTTTTTTGGTAGGAACCCCATCAGCGCAAGCTGCACAACCGTTCGGGCCAAACACCATCGCTGACATTGCGGAACGAGTGACACCGGCCGTCGTCAGTATAACCGTCGAAAAAACCGAAGCTATTCGGTCTTCTGGACATCCGCTAGAAAACCATCCGATGTTCAAAGAGTATTTCCGACGCAATGGAGGCAAACGACAAAGGCCTCGTTCTGCAGGCGCTGGCTCAGGCGTCGTCATCTCTCCGGATGGCTACGTTGTGACGAACAATCACGTCATCGAAGATGCAGATAAAATGACCGTCGCTTTTGCAGACGGAAAAACGTACGACGCCAGCCTGGTGGGTACCGACAAATCCTCTGACATCGCGCTCATCAAAATCAAAGGTCGCAGTTTCCCATATCTGCAATTCGGCAACTCGAACAATATCAGGCTCGGGCAATTCGTGCTCGCCGTCGGTAATCCTTTCGGCGTTGGCCAGACCGTCACTATGGGAATCGTATCGGCAAAGGGCCGAGCAAATATCGGTATTGTGGACTATGAAGACTTCATTCAAACTGATGCAGCGATAAATCCAGGCAACTCCGGCGGTGCACTCGTAGACCTCGAAGGCAAACTGATTGGAATCAATACGGCGATTTTATCGAGGAGCGGAGGCTACCAAGGAATTGGATTTGCAGTACCGGCAAGCATGGTGCGTCCTGTGCTTGACCAAATCAAGGAGCACGGCCGAGTCCGGCGCGGCTGGCTCGGTGTTGCCATTCAAAACCTCACACCCGACCTTAGTAAGGAACTAGAGCTGGACGATGCCAATGGCGTCCTCATCAGCGATGTTCTCGACACTGGCCCAGCAGGGAAAGGCGGAATTCGAGCGGGTGACGTGATTACCGCCGTCAACGGAAAACCTGTTCGCAACTCCGCCGAGCTCCGGAATCGTATCGCGATGATCGGCCCGAACAAGCGTGCCACGATCAAACTCATTCGCGACGGACGAATCAAAACGTTGAAGCTGATTCTGGAAGAAAAAGAAGACCTGAACGCTGTTGCTGAAGTTGAAGAGACCGACCATTCATTGTTCGCTGGCGTTCAACTAAAAACCGTAGATCAAGCGGTCCGAACTCGGCTCGAGGCGCCAAAGTATCTCAAGGGTGTTGTCGTCGTTGAAATGACCCCAGACTCAATCGCCGCCGACTCTGGCTTGCGACCAGGCGACGTCATTACGTCTGTCGATCGTAAGAAAGTGACAAATTTGCGCGAATTTTCCGAACACGCGAAAGACGCGAAGAAGCTATTTCTGCGCGTGTGGAGGAAAGGTCACGCCTCCTTCATGGTCATCAAGCCTTAGCGAAACAGAGGCCTCGTTTTCAGGACTACTATGTGCGTCAGCTCAGTCGACCCATAAGCATCTTATGCACTTCCTGAAAGGCCGCATAGCGTTCTTGTGGCGAGGTAAGCACATCAGAGAAAACATCCTCGGCTTGTTCCGCCGAATAATGCTCCTCCGTTGGATGTAGTGCGAAAAATAGGTCGAGACTAAGCCGAATCAAATCCATTAGGTGGGGATATCGCGCCAACTCCTGAACACCTTTCGCACCACCTTCTGAGCGAAATCGGTCGATAACAATGCTGATTTCATGCTGAAGCGCTGGGTAAGCATCCGCCAACAATGCAATTGCCAAGCTCAGTTGGGCCACAGCATCCTGGCTGTAGAGGTTATCTTCGGGAGGATAAGCGTCAAAGGTTCGATGCCCCGGCTCATCAATTCGCGCATCGACCATCATAAGGCAGCGGTCAGCTTCTTCCAGAACTAAATCCAATTGGTGGCTGCTGAGATCTTCAGGCCCGAGAAGGGAGCCAGCACTGGAGATAATTTTGGGCTCGCGCATAATTAGCTACATGACAGTCTTAACAAATAGACTCTACCGGTCAAGCGTAAGCGTCCGGTTGGAGGCTACGCGCGTGGGTGAGCGCGATTATAGGCTCTGCGAACGTGATCACGGTCAATATGAGTGTAAATCTCAGTAGTTCGAAGGTCCGCATGACCAAGCATAACCTGAACTGACCGCAGATCAGCGCCACCTTGGACCAAGTGACTGGCAAATGCGTGCCTCAGCTTATGCGGGGAAATATCTTTTTTCATACCGGCCGCGAGCGACAATCGACGCAGAATCTTGAATACGGCCTGTCGTGTTAGAGGTTTTTGAGGGTTTCTTCCGGGAAAGAACAGGTCGCTTACCCGCGTCTTGAGCTGAGCGGGACGACCGACGTTTAGGTATTCCGTGAGTATTTCGATGACGGGTCCTCCGATAGGAACCACACGTTCTTTATTCCCTTTCCCGGTCGCCCGGATCAATCCGGCATCTAAAGAGATGGAGTTCAGTT
The DNA here is from genome assembly GCA_036337945.1 of Myxococcota bacterium. Classification (GTDB taxonomy): domain Bacteria; phylum Myxococcota; class Kuafuiibacteriia; order Kuafuiibacteriales; family Kuafuiibacteriaceae; genus JAYZDF01. Next base: position 51,341 of record JAYZDF010000098.1, on the reverse strand, counting down.
CAAGATTGACGAGCTCGCTGACGCGTAAACCGGCGCCATAGAGCAAACCAATGATCGCACGATCGCGTTCCAGAGTGGGTGCCACCGTAGCTTTCATGAGCGCTTGAATTTCTTCGAAGTCCAAAAGTGCAGGAAGAGTTCTCGCAGGTCTCGGCATCGCGAGGGCATCCGCAGGATCAGCCTTTAGATATTTTTCCCTACATAAAAATCGAAACAAACCTCGCACGGTCACCAGCATCCTCGCTTGAGACCGCAAAGCAAAACCTTGACGAGATAAGCCCTGAAGCCAGCCTGACAAAATTTCGGTCGTTACGTCGGAAATATCGAGGTCGTGAGCATTCTTCAGGTCGTTTAGTAAGTTAGACAGGTCGCGACTGTAAGCATCCAGCGTATTTTGCGCCACGCTCTTTTCCACTTTGAGAAATACGAGATATTCATCCACGGCTGTCTCTAAATTCATTTCATTCTCCCATTCGCCAAGATAAGTAAGACCGGAAGTCATCTTCTGCCGCTGTCATTCGCTGAGCGAACATCTCACAAACGTTGAGCATAAGCTTGACGCAGACTTGTGGTTTCTCAGCCTGCATTTGCGAAAGCTGAGACCTTCTAATCTCAAAAATGCGGCTTTCACTTGTTGCAACTGCAGTTGTCATGCGAGTTCCCTTCATAACGCCTCCTAACTCACCAAACGATGCACTTCTCGTTAGAGAAACCATTGCTACAGATCGGCCTTCTCGATTCTTCGCCGAAACTACGATTTCACCACTGGCAATGATAAAAAAACTAGAAGCTTTTTCACCTTGCTTGAAAATATAAGTTCCAGCGTCGAGGACCCGATCGTTTACTATGTTTCCCAGTAAATTGAGTCCGATCGGGCTGAAATTGTGGAAGAGCGGACACTCCTTAAGAACATCGGTAATTTCAGATGAAGCTTGAAAGGGATTACCAATATGAGTGACCTCAGATTCCGAGGACGTTTCTGAGCCCTTTTCACTCACACACTATTTGTACCAGTCTCATCAGAATTCAGCAATAAAACGGACATTTGCCGTTTACCTAAAAAGCCTTAGTATCCGGCCCCTATGGATTCGATATAGTTTCTTGAAACGTTTACGTAATGCGGCGCGGACCATTGCAGATGCTTTCTTTCTGATTCAGTAAGTTCCCGACGAGGCTTGGCAGGAGAACCCATGACCAAAGTGTTGTCGGGGATTATCGTTCCTTCCGTAACAAGAGATCCTGCTGCTACCAAGGCGTTTTCTCCGACAACGACGCGATCCATTATGATTGCGCCCATCCCGATCAAAGCGCCGTCTTTCACCGTACAGCCATGAAGCATAGCTTGATGACCGATGGTTACATTCTTGCCTATCACCGTTGGGAAACGATCGGTGGTCACGTGAATCACCGAATTGTCTTGAATGTTGGTCCCACTGCCTATGCGAATATGAAAAACGTCTCCGCGAATGACAGTGCCGAACCAGACAGAGACATCGTCGCCTAACTCTACATCACCGATGACGTGTGCTCCAGGCGCTACAAAGCATCCGGTCCCAAGGCGTGGCAGTATATCTCGATAGGGATACACAGGCATTGGTCACACCGCCTGAGCATAAAGTGAATGCTTGAACGCTTCGATAACTTTTACGTCGATAAACGTGCCGGGAGCGAAGACGCCGTCTACATGAACCATTCGATTATTGCCGGAGCGGCCTGAAGAACGGGTCGGATCTGACTTTGACGGTCCCTCAATCATGATGGTTTCTTTATTGCCAACCATGCTTGCTAGCCAATCTTGAGTATGTCGTTCTTGCAACGCTTGAAGTTTGTGTAGTCGACGCAGCCGTTCCTCAGGAGGCACAGACTCTTCAATGTTCAAAGCTTTCGTGCCTTTTCGTTCGCTGTACGCAAAAGAAAACGCAGCATGAAATTTGACCTCTTCCATGAGCGACAAAGTTTCTTCGAATTCAGCTTCTGTCTCGCCTGGAAAACCAACGATGATATCCGTCGTCAGCCCTGCATGAGGAACAGCGTCTTTAAATCGATGACAAATATCAATGAATTTTTCACGAGAGTAACCACGTCGCATGGCTTTGAGAACTCGTGTACTACCTGACTGAACAGGAAGATGCATGTGTGGACAAAGCTCTTTGAGTTCAGCAAAGGCTTGAATCTGCTCTGGCGAAAATTCGGCTGGGTGTGGAGAAGTAAACCGGACTCTCTCAATTCCCGTAACATCACATACTCGAGCAAGGAGCTCATGAAAGGGGATTTGTCCCTGCTGACGAATTCGTCCATAACTATTCACGGTCTGACCGAGGAGTACAACCTCCTTCGTTCCTTTCGCCGCGAGCATCTGAACTTCCCGAACGATATCGTCCGCGGGACGACTGACTTCCGGTCCTCGAGTCATCGGAACAACGCAAAAACTGCAATATTTATCACAGCCTTTCATCACATTTACGAAAGCACTGTATTGTATAGGCGCTTCGTTCTTGATGTCTGGAAAGACGTATTCACTTCGCCCAAGAAAGACTGTTTCATTGAGTCGGACGCGGTCGCTTCGAATCTTCGTTATGAGTTCGGGAAGGCGAGCAAGGTGATCAGGACCAAACACCAGGTCTACATGCTTCACCTTGTCCAGAAGGTTCTGGCCTTCTTGTTGCGCAACGCATCCTCCTAAAGCAATGATGGTGTCTGGACGCTCACGTTTGAACTTCTTCATCTGGCCTGCGGCGGTTCTCAACTTCTGCTCGGCCTTGTCGCGGACACTGCAGCTATTGACGACAATGAGGTCGGCTTCGTCGGGTTGAGTCGTTTGCGCGTACCCTTCGGCCGCCATGAGTCCAACGATACGATCGGAGTCGTGCTGATTCATTTGGCAACCGAAAGTCTCAATATAAATACGCCGGGACTGCCGTTCCGGCCCTACGTAGTCTGCGCCTGCAAAGACCGGATCGCTCAGTGTGGCGTCACCGCCTGGTGAGGGCGGCTCATTTGAGATGATGGGTAAACGATTCAAAACGGCGGAAATGTAAGATAAGGTTTCGGGTTTGGCTACGGTAAAGCGTCCGACCCGAGACTCATCGACCCGAGAAAACCCCTACTACTTCACTATGTCCGGTTTGCGGATAGAGATCAAACAATTTAACTCGGGTTAACTCTAACACAGAATTGAGTCGCGACGCATCCCGAGAAAAAGTCGCGGGGTCACAACTCACGTACACCAGACTCTTGGGCCTCAGATTGATCAATTTTTCGACGACTTGAGGCGACATTCCGGTGCGAGGAGGATCTGTGAGGATTTGAATATTTGGTCCATGGTCGTGACTCGCAACATCAAGCATCTTTTCCACAGAACCTTCGAGGATCCGAACCTGCTCTGGCAAAGTCATTTTCGCGAGCTTTACCGCGGGCCCAGCCCCCTCAATGGTCGTAATGGATGGTATCCGTCTCAACAAAAAGCGCGTAAAGTTTCCACTTCCTGCATACAGCTCGACCAACGGTGCGGTCTCAAGAATCTGTTGGTCTACGAAGTCAATCAAAGCTGCGTTTCCTTCGCGATTACTTTGAGAAAAAACACCGGGAGCCAAACGCAGCATTCCTTTGTCGTCATCCGCAAAAAGCTTAGAGTCAGACAATGTAAACGTGAGACGAATATTTTCCGACTTGGGCTGTAATGCTTTCTTGAACAGCTTAGGCAAGCCAATGAGTGCACTTTTGCTATTCGCAATCAATTCAATATCCTGATCACTTCGAGTCCTTAGTTTGAGGCCTCTGAGCTCGGATAACGCTTGATTTGCTAAAGGCGTGAGCACAGGGCAAGACTCTATATCCAATACTTCATTTGAAGCTCGGCTACGAAACCCAATTGCGCCACTCTTGCTGAGTGCTACTCGCGCGCGATTTCTATATCCGTAAGCAGAACCAGACCAAGACGGTTCCACCTGGTACGTTCCTCTTTCGATCTTGCCAATTCTTTCTAGGGTCTGGAAAAAGCTCTCCTCCTTACTTTTGAGCTGCGCCGATGCGGAGACGTGCTGTGTAACGCAGCCACCGCAACGTTGAAAATAATCGCACCTAGGCGAGACCCTTTCAGCAGATGCTTCGATTACATTGAGTGTTTGCGCACGAGCAAAACTCTTTTTTGACTTTGTAATTGAAACTTCAACCAATTCATCTGGGGCCGCCCCCGTAATGAATACGACTTGTCCTTGAGATGTTCGACTGACTGCATCTCCGCTTTGAGAGAGAGTCGACTGCGTCTTTAGTTTCACGTGATTATGGATGAACTTGGTCGACGAACTCTGCGAGTGACGTTTTCATCTCGTCAGAAAAGTCGGAGAACTCGATTCCCATTCCCGCGTCGCCGCCCTCTTCTCCTACTTTTCGGTTCCATCGAACAACTCCATTCAGTGGAAATGGTAGCTCTTGTCCCGGAATCGTGACGCGCAGCCGAACTTGCTCGCCAGGCTCGAGAGGAAGCGATGTCTTCACGAACACCCCGCCCTTAGATAAGTTTGCGGTATAATCGGTCACGAACGTCCCAATCGTTCTGTAGTCCACCTTCACGTCCGCTACGACACGAGTTTGCCCACGTTTATTCTGCTCACTCATCTTTTCTAAAGCTGCACCGTGTTGTACTGGCTTGCAAGCTACTTTCGACCCGGTTATTGGGCTTTTAGTATGGATAAAGTTCTAAAAAGCCCACAAGAAGCAGTTGCTGATATCCCTGACGGGGCAACAATTATGTCCGGTGGTTTCGGACTCTGCGGAAATCCTGAGAATCTGATCCGGGCAATCTACGACCGAGGAATCAAAGACCTTACAGTGATTTCAAATAATTGCGGAACTACTGAGCACGGTTTGGGGATCCTGCTTCAGTCGAGACAGATTCGAAAGATGATCTCAAGTTACGTGGGCGAGAACAAAGAATTTGAGCGACAGTTTCTCGGCGGGGAACTCGAAGTAGAACTTTGCCCTCAAGGCACCCTTGCCGAACGCATTCGTGCGGGTGGCGCTGGCATCGGCGGGTTTTACACCATGACCGGTTACGGAACACAGGCGGCAGATGGAAAAGAGACTCGAGAGATAAACGGTAAAAACTACGTTTTTGAAACTCCCCTACTGGCTGATTACACAATTGTCCGTGCCTACCGAGCTGACCGATGGGGTAATTGTGTTTTTCGAAAAACGGCCCGTAACTTTTCACCCATGATGTGTATGGCTGGAAAAGTCACCATTGTGGAAGCTGAGGAAATTGTCCCCTTAGGCGAATTGAATCCAGATCAAATACATATTCCAGGTGTCTTTGTTCAGCGCGTAATCAAAGGCGAGCATTACGAAAAATGGATTGAGCAACGAACTGTCCGACCAACACCATAGAGGAAAATCAAATGTCATTATCGAGAGAACAAATTTTACAACGCGTCGCTTTAGAATTCCAAGATGGAATGTTTATCAATCTAGGCATTGGCCTTCCCACTTTAGCTGCTAATTATATTCCTGAGGGAATGGAAGTTGTCTTGCACTCAGAAAATGGGATGATGGGTGTTGGGCCATTTCCTTTTGAGGGCGAAGAAGACGCAGATTTGATCAATGCTGGAAAGCAAACCGTTACAGAAATCGCGGGCACGAGCTTTTTCGATAGCGCAACCTCCTTTGCAATGGTTCGAGGAGGACATATCGACATGACAGTCCTCGGCGCTCTTCAGGTTTCTCAAAACGGAGACCTCGCCAATTGGATGATTCCAGGCAAAATGGTTAAGGGCATGGGTGGTGCGATGGACTTAGTCGCGGGAGCGCGGCGCGTAATCGTGTCAATGGAGCATGTCTCGAAAAAGGGTGACCCAAAAATTGTGGAAGAATGCACTCTTCCTCTCACTGGCGTGGCATGTGTTGATACTATCGTGACTGACCTTGGCGTGATCGATGTGACTGCCAATGGCTTAGTTCTCAGAGAAGTCGCACCTGGCGTAAGCGCCGAAGAAGTTCAAAGCAAAACGGGTGCACCGCTACAGGTCGCTGAAAACCTCATTGAAATGTCCCTGGAAGCCTAATGAAGTCTATTGGTGACTTTCTAGAAGGGAAGATTCGACGAAGCGAGATCGACGGTTCCTATCGGGTTGAGCATGAAGGCGAACACGACCCGGAGTATGGCCCATTTGAAGGAGCCCTAATCAGTGACCGAGGCCGATCTGATTTCTTTCAAAACGGTATCGTTTTTTCCGACGGCCGACGGATTCCATATGCGATCCTTCTCAAAGTCTTCATCGATGACGAACCCGATCAAGACAAGCTTGTCCATGTCATTGGAATGAATGGAGAGAAGATTAGGGTTAGATGCTCCGCTGATGGTGGAACCCTAGTTTATGCTGCCCTAAGATGGATCGGTCACACACGACTCCGGAGAAGCATCGCAAAGTAGTCTATAGATTACATGAACCTACATCACCATATCCGACAAGCGTCCTAATAGCCCTCGGAAAACACAAAAAAAAAGGCGAAAAGTCCGGATCTTGAGTAAGTTATAGCCGTGCCGAATAATCGTTGTATTAGTAGGCAAAGGCAGTTGGATGGGGGCTTCAAACTGTCGATTTGGGAGGAACTTCAGTGTTCTCAGTTTCATTAGGGATACTTTTAGCAGGCGGCATTGCGCTTCAAATGGAAGAAACGAAAGCAGCTTCGAACTCAGACATCGAAGCCGTTTTTGGTGAGTTGACGACAGCACTCGAAAAGCAGACCGGCGATACCGTTTCGGTGAATTCACTGAAGGATGACCCAACATGTCGGTCCAAGGACAAGTGCATTGCGTCCATTCTCAAAAAGACCGCATCGACCGAAGTCGTTTTTGTTTCGATCGAGAAAAAACCATCAGCCTTCCAGGTGCGGCTTCACCGGACATCGGGAGGAGGCCTCACCCCCACGGTGGCAAAAGTAGAGCTACCTCGAGCCCAAGCGACCTGGGGTGCGTTTCTCTCAGGGGCGGCGATTATGTTATTTCCGGAAGGGGCGAATCTTACTCCGCCCATTGTGGCCGCTGCTCGACCGAAAGCAAAAACTTCTCAACCGATGGTGATTCCTAGTTTTGAGATTAAAAAGACTCTCCCTCCACCAAAACCAAAACCTGTTGAAACGAAGAAGCCGGAACCCGCCGAAGCCAAGAAAGCAGAGCCAAAACCTGTTGAAACGAAGAAGCCGGAACCAAAAACGGCGGCGATCGTGAAAGCGGAGCCGAAACCAGCCGAAGCGAAAAAACCAGAGCCGAAACCAATCCAAGCAAAAAAGCCGGAACCAAAACCAATCGCCGCCAACAAGCCAAAACAAAATACGACAAAGAAATCCGCCGCGAGTGTGCCAGCTTTGATTGCAGTGAAGAAAAGTGTCGAAAATTCGAAAGGAATTGAAGCTTCAGATAGCGAATCTGAGCCAAACAAGCCCAAGCTCGTCATGCCAAAACTGATACCGCCAAAGGCGAAGGCCGCATCGTCTAAAAAAGATGCTGTCGCGGATAAAAAATCAAAAGTAACCAAAGCCACTGCGAAGAAGGAAGTCACCAACAAAAAAGGTGTCAAAACCGCAGATATGCTCGCTCGTGCTGGGACAAATAAAGCGGCGGAGGAAAAAGGTCAGGCCATCAAAAAGAAAAAGGTCAGCCTCGACGCAGCGAAATCCATAGACATTCAGCCCAGATCAACAATGCTGCCCACAGGCGCACAGAATTTCGCCGCAATATCGGTTGAGCCATCTGGAAATAAACCGTGGCCGTGGCTTGCTCTTGGAGCAAGCGTCATCACCGCCGGAATAGGAACTTATTTTGGGATAGAAAATCAAAACCTCATTGCAGAGGGCGAACTTGTTCGCGACCGAACCCGAAGCGAGATGTATCAGGACGAAGTGTATCAAGCTGGTTTGACCGCTAATGTGATGTTCACGACCGCCGCAGTGTCAGCATTGGCGAGCGCCATTTTGTTCATGGTTCCTTGAGGTAAATAACAATGAATCGTTTATCACTTCTACATCTATTACCCCTCACAGCATGTCTCGCGGGATGTCCTACCTCTTTCGTGCCGAAAGTGGAGCTCGTCGATTCTCCGCAGAAAGATGCAGGCAGCATAGCAGTAGCGGCCGATACAGGTGTGCCTGCTACCGGTTCCGACTCGGGGGCAGCCATTGTATCTGATTCAGGAAGCACGCCGGTAGATGCCGGAACGACCGACTCTGGTCAGATCGAGACCGACTCAGGTGCGCCGCTGAGCGACCCGCAAAGGCTTAATCTAGAGATTGTTGGAAGTTCAGCAAGCTTTGCTCGCATCACTCCGGGCAACATTCAGTGCCAAGGAACGTGTCAGTTTGACTTCGAAAACGGCACGCTCGTAACCATAGACTTGAACGCTGCACCAGGCGCAGAGCTCGTTCAATGGACTGGAGACTGCCCTGCCTCTGGCAATCCATGCCAACTTCTCATGAACGGACCAAAGTCTGTGAGCGCAGTACTTACAGCCATAAAGAACACTGTCGACGTCAGCTTTGCAGGTGCCGGAAATGGTCGTATCACCTCTCAACCAAGCGGGCTCGATTGCACAGCTAACTGCAGTGAAGAATTCGATCAAGGCTCTTCTATCACTCTCACCGCGGCGCCCGAACCCGGCTCAGTCTTCGAAGGATGGAACGGGGCTGGCTGCACGGGAACTGGAACTTGTGAAATTGATGTGACAGGCGATATTCAGGTGACCGCAACCTTTTCTATTCAAGACATTCGCTTATCGGTCGCAACGAACGGTGACGGGTTGGTTGAATCGACCCCAGCAGGTATTAGTTGTGGGCAAGACTGTTCCGAAAGCTATCCGTTCGGAACGACCGTCACTCTCACCGCGCGCCCGGGTACCGAAGCAATTTTCTCAGGATGGGGTGGAGCTTGTTCCGGCACAGCGCCCTGCGAATTAGAGCTCACGAGTGATGTGCGCGTTTTGGCAAACTTCGATGACGCGCCCAATACGCTAAGTGTAAACGTCCAGGGAAGCGGACGAGTAACTTCGGCACCCGCCGGCATTGATTGCACTTCCGGTGCTACCAACGGTTGCCAAGAAACCTTCCAACCCACACAAAGTGTCACTCTAACGGCAGCACCAAACGCTGGGTGGCAAGTCGTCGGATGGACTGGTGATTGCGTGGGAGCAAGCTTGACCTGCAGTGTCAGCATGGCGAGTTCTCGCACGGTAAATATTGAATTCGGACGCACTGAATACAACGTGGAGGTCGAACGGGGCGGCTCGGTACCAAATGGCGGGAGCATCGTTTCAATGCCTACGGGAATCAACTGTGGGACCGATTGTGATGAAGTCTTTCCAGCCAACTCAAGTGTCGTACTCACAGCAAGAACTTTGCCAGGATTCTCGTTCGATGGTTGGTATGGAGCCTGCTCTGGTACGAGCCCCAACTGCACCATTACCATTGACGGGGATAAACAAGTTGGTGCTCGCTTCGAACTGCAGTCACGAACTCTGATTGTCACTCGCGCAGGAGCAAGTCCAAATGGTGGACGAGTTCAGACACTAGGCAGCAATGACATTGACTGCGGCACCAGATGTACAGCCACATTGGATTTTGGCACCTCAGTTCGCTTACAGGCTCAATCGTTCGCGGGATCTCAATTCACCGGCTGGGGCGGTGCATGCGCAAGTGCCGGCACCAATCTCGAATGCGATGTGGATATGACGCAAGATCAGAATGTCACAGCAGAGTTTGAACCGAGGCAAATCTCGCTTTCAGTGAGCGTTTTGGGTGGGCTTGGAAATGCCGCTCGGGTCGTATCTACACCCGGAGGTATCGATTGCGGAACAGATTGCAGTGAAGATTACGCGTTCAACACTGTTGTCACCCTCAACGCTAACTTCACTTCGAATACAAACTTCATCGGTTGGGGCGGCGCATGTAGCGGGACTTTGACAACCTGTCAGGTGACCATGGACCAAGCGCAAACTGTAACGGCAGAATTCGCGCTCCGGCAGTTTCCTCTGACGGTATCTCTCACTGGAAACGCAGCAACGGGCGGTCGAGTCACCTCAGCGCCAAGTGGTATCGATTGCGGAAATGACTGCGAGGAGGATTACGATGTCAACACCGTCGTGACGTTGACGGCAGCCAATAACAGCAGCACGAACTTCGTGGGCTGGGGTGGAGCATGCAGTGGAACTGCACCCGTCTGCGAAGTAAGAGTCAGCCAAGCTCAAAGGGTAACAGCAGAATTTGCATTGGTTGGCATAAGCTTGACGGTCAGCACCATAGGAACTGGGTCCGGAAGAATTGTATCTGTGCCAGCTGGTATCGATTGTCCGGGAACTTGCACTGCGAATTTCCCACCCAACACCACCGTGAGCCTTGACCCATCGCCTGATGTAGATTCTGGCTTCTCGGAGTGGTCAGGAGATTGCGGAGGTTCTGGCAACTGCACTGTGACCGTCTCGACCCCGCAGCAAGTCACGGCGGAATTCGAAGATGGCCTCGTTGCGTTTTTTGCCCTCGATGGCAACACCGACGACAACTCACGCAATGGCAACAATGGAACCAACTCGGGAACGCAGCCCGTGGCAGGCTATAATGGTACCAATGGAACCGCGATGCGATTTAGCACAGGTGACTTCATTGAAATCGCTTCATCGGCCGAACTTAGTGGCTTCGACGAAATGACTATGTGCACTTGGATTTACAAAATCGTGGACAGTAGTCCCAATACTATATTCGTCGGTTCCAAATTCCTGTTCAATTCGAACACTCTAGCGGATGACGCATACGCTTTATTCATTAATGGCAACGACCGCCCAAGATTCCGAGTTATTACCCAGGATGGCGGTAACATCTCTGATGAAACCGCTCCCGATAATCGGAATCCTTCCAGAATTTGGACAGGCGCTTGGAGACACATGTGTGGTGTTTACAACGGGCAACAGCTCATCATTTATACCGACGGAACGGAAGGAGGACGAGTGGACCAAGAGGGAACTGTTCAGCAAACCAGTGAACCATTGATTCTAGGTTTTTGTGCAAGTAACTCGTTCGCCAACTGCACAAATATTTCGAATCCTTTCAATGGTGTTTTGGACAACTTCAAACTGTATGATCGAGCTCTAAGTCCTGGCGAGATTGAAGCAGAATTCACAAGGTAGTCCAAACCATAGGCATATTACAGATGCCTGAACTGAAATATAAGAAATAGTCAGTTTGCTACTAGGCATCCAACTTCGAAAAAAGTATATCTTGTAAAGTGAACGCGCAACCACTGGCACTGATCCAAGAGAATGTCCTTCTCGAAATCAAGAGTGATGCGCCCATCACCAGCGGCCAAGCCTTGAAACAAAGGGGTCAGCTCTTCGCACGCTCTGGTCAACTACTCTTTCTGGCTACCGGACGGAGCGGCTCACTCGCGGGCGGCATTATCAAGGCTATCCTCCTAGCTGCGTTTGCATTGCTATTCTTCGCACCAGAAAAACTTCCGTTTGACCTCAGCGAAGAAGTTATTCAGCTCATGATCTATGTTGGTTTTGGTGTCTACGCGGTCATTCCTCGGTTTTTCAAGAAGAAGCCAAAAAACCTAACAGAAGAAAATATAGAGCAACTCGCATTTGAGGGAATCGTTACTCGCATTTACTGGCGAGAAGTCCTCACGGTGGTTCCTCCGGGTGGTTCGAAAGCTTCCTTTCTAAAATCCGCAGAGCTGGACCTTGGCTACCAAAAAATAGCTCTTAGTTTGACCGAAAATGCGTTTATCCAAGCTCTCTCTATCATTGAAGGCGACGCTTATTTTGACGCTGAAACAAACGAAGGTGCCGCTGAAGAATTTCCGGGAGCAATAGAGAACTTAGTTCAGGCGTTCAAAAAGTAACCGGCTCAGTGAATGAGAGTCTTCTTTACGCTCTGCTACTCGCTCAATTGCATCCTTTAGGCCTTCTGCACCACCAAGCCTCGAAAGCATGGCTTCTCTAATACCGTTCATTAGATGAGCTTCAAGTTCAAATTGAGCACGAGACCTATGACGAAGCTTCAGGAGATCAGACGTTTCGAGAAAAGCTCGGTGCTCCTCAATAGCCGTAACAAAATCTTCAATTCCTTCCGATTCGACTGCATTGGTCTTGAGAACTTTTGGCATCCACTGATCAGCTTGATGAGGTTGACCAAGAAGCCGAAGTTGCTGCTCTACCTCACGAACGGTCTTTGTTGCTCCAGGTCGGTCAGACTTATTCACGACAAAGATATCTGCGACTTCCATCGAGCCCGCTTTGAGCGCTTGGACGTCGTCACCAAGGCCAGGAGCCATCACGACAACCGTTGTTTCTGCAATTCTGGCAATGTCGACTTCTGATTGTCCGATACCTACGGTTTCAACAATGATTCGGTCAAAACCAAGTCCCTCAAGAACAACGATACTGGCTACCACGCTGGCCGAAAGCCCACCTAGCTGGCCTCGATTGGCTAATGAACGAATAAATACGCCAGTGTCCAGAACATGGTCCTGCATTCGAACCCTATCCCCCAGCAAAGCACCGCCTGTCAGCGGACTGCTCGGGTCTACTGCAACGACTCCAACCTTCAGTTTTTGAGAACGATAGTACGTAATAAGGGCGTTAATGAGAGTTGATTTGCCTGCACCAGGGCTCCCGGTAATTCCTAGCAATGGAACAGGGTTACAGGCTGTATAGAGCTTCGAGAGCTCTTCCATCGCTTTAGGATGATTATCATCCACAAAACGAAGCAGTCGCGCAGCTGCACGAAGGTCGCCCGCACGTACTTTTTCTGCAAGGCTCACGAGGACAGGATACGACGAGCAATCACTAGACGCTGTACTTCGGAGGTTCCTTCGCCAATTTCGAGTAACTTTGCATCGCGAAGATAGCGTTCCACAGGAAATTCGCGCGTATATCCGTAACCTCCATGAATTTGAATGGCTTTCATGGCGGCTCGAGTCGCTGCTTCAGATGCAAACAATTTTGCCTGCGATGACGCGAGGGTTAGCGGCAAACCATGGTCACCGGTCCAAGCTGCTCGGCGCACCATAAGTCTGGCTGCATCAATCTCTGTCGCAATATCAGCGAGCATCCACTGAATCGCTTGAAAATCTCCAATTGGTTTACCAAATTGCTTCCGGTCGAGCGCGTAGTTGCGACTCTCTTCCAATGCACCACGACCAATTCCAACAGCGAGTGCGCCAATGCCGATTCGCCCTGCGTCAAGTACTTGGAGCGTGTCAATGAAACCCTCGTTTAGGTTCCCGAGAAGATTCTCAGCCGGAACGATCACATTCTCCATGTAGAGCTCGGCCGTGTCAGAAGCGCGCATGCCTAGCTTTCCGTGCATAGCTTTCTGTGTGAAGCCCTTCATGCCTTTTTCCAGGATGAAGGCACTAATGCCATGCTGTGCCCGGTCACCGTCAGTCTTTGCGAGGACCACGAAAACGTCTCCAACGGTACCCTGAGTGATAAAGATCTTGCTCCCGTTGATTACCCAAGAGTCACCATCCTTTACCGCGGTCGTGAGCATCCCAGACGCATCAGAGCCACTATTTGGTTCTGTGAGCCCCCATGCACCTAGTTTCTTGCCGGCGGCGAGGTCGGGTAACCATTTCTTCTTTTGTTCTTCGGAACCAGCAACACGAATGTGTCCGATACAAAGGGAGTTATGCGAAGCCAAGGTGAGTGCCAAAGACGCGTCGTAACGAGCGATCTCTTCGATAGCAATCGTTCCAGAAACATAATCCAAGCCACTCCCGCCGTATTCGGTTTCGACGAACATGCCCATCATACCAAGTTCAGATAAACCTTTGACGGCGGACCACGGAAACTCGCATTTCTCATCAAGTTCTGCGGCACGTGGTTTCACCTCTGATTCAGCAAATCTTCGAATCGATTCTTGAATCATTTTTTGGTCTTCAGTTAGCTCAAGATTCATATGCTTTCCTCACTTTTTAGACAGGCAGTACCGGTCGGTGCCTTGGATTACGCACGCGCGCTTTTGTTCGTGCAAATTCAAACCTTTGAATAAGCTCGCCTCGTAAAGCGTGGCCCGGAACAATAGCCTCAATGACGTTCTCACTCGCCAGTTTCATAATATCAACGTCTTTTCGGTATTCCTCTCGTAATGACTCGACGTATGCATCACGTTCCTCTTCCGCTTTCTCCGCGATTTTATTCGCAAAAACAGCATTTACTGCGGCTTGAGGGCCCATAACTGCGATGCTCGCAGATGGCAGAACCAAAGTTGCGTCGGGTTCGAAAGCGGGACCGCACATCGCGTATAACCCCGCACCATATGCCTTACGAAGTACTACGCAAATCTTTGGAACAGTAGCTTGCGAAACCGCGGAAATCATCTTCGCGCCATGACGAATGATCCCTTCCTTTTCGACTTTGGATCCAATCATGAACCCCGGAACGTCGGCCAGAAACAAAAGAGGGATATTGAAGGCGTCGCATAGCCAGATGAAGCGTGCGGCTTTATCCGCGCTATCGACAAATAGTACCCCGCCCTTCACCTTCGGTTGGTTCGCAAGAATTCCGACAACCTTTCCATCAATTCGCGCAAGACCCGTGACCATTTCCTTCGCAAATCTCTTCTTGAGTTCGAAGAATTCACCATTATCGACCAGCTTTGAGATCACTTTCTTAACATCGAAGAACTTGTTTTCTTGCTCCGGAATCATATCTGCAATTTCCGGTAAGTCAGCTGGAGGTAATTGTGACTCAGATACTGGAACCTCTGAGTCAAAATTCTGGGGCATATATCCCAGGTAAGCGCGAGCGGATTCAATGGCTTCTTCTTCGTTTTTGGCGAGCAAATCACCACAACCGGAGACTGAGCAATGCATCTTCGCACCACCCATTTCTTCTAGAGATACTTTTTCACCAATAACCATTTCAGCCATTCGAGGTGAGCCGAGGTACATCGACGCGTTCTTATCAACCATGAATACTTGATCGCAAAACGCAGGAATATAAGCACCACCAGCCGCTGAAGGCCCAAACAACAGACACAATTGAGGAATCATCCCAGACATTTTGCACTGGTTGTGGAAAATGCGGCCGGCGTGCCTGCGGCCGGGAAACATCTCAACCTGGTCAGTAATTCGCGCACCCGCAGAATCAACCAGGTAGACGAGAGGGATTCGCAGGCGCATAGCCTGTTCTTGAATCCTGAGGATTTTTTCAACCGTTCTTTTTCCCCAAGAGCCCGCCTTTATCGTGGAATCGTTTGCCATTAGGGCAACGGGACGGCCGTTAATTCGACCAATACCGGTGACAACTCCATCAGCAGGGAGGGATTTGGCGAGCACATTGACAAGTTGTCCATCTTCAGTCCAACCCGGATCGTCTTCGTCGAGGAGCTTAGCGATACGTTCCCGACAAAAGAGCTTTCCTTGCGCAGAATTTTTCTCGTGATATTTGGGCGCACCGCCCTTTTCTACGGCCTCAATTGTCTCTCGTAGCCCCTGGTCGCTGACTGTCATAGTAAGGTCTGGTCTAGCACTGCTGAACACGTCCCGCTAGCGCCAAATAGGTCGCGTTTAACCCTATAGTCATAGCTCAATCGTAGGGTGCCTAAAAATTATTGTCTGCTAGGCTCGGATTCCTGTTGCAAGATCTGACGCATTTGCTAAGTCCATTCCCCGATGGGTAAGTATCTCAAGGTCACACCACCCAAACGCGGCTCAAAAATTACAGTCGCTAAGAACGGACAACTCCAAGTTCCAGATGATCCAATCGTCCCTTTTATCCAAGGTGATGGCATCGACAAAGTTACTTGGGAAGCTTGTCAGAATGTTTTCGAACAAGCCGTAGATCAATGTTACGGCAACGCAAAACGTCTGGAGTGGATGGAAGTTTATGCGGGCGAACGCGGAAACGAAGTTTACGGTCCGAATAATTGGCTACCCGAGGACACGATTCGCGGTATCCAAGAATATAAGGTCTGCCTGAAAGGACCACTGACGACGCCCGTCGGTATGCCTGTTCAACTCGATACCAATCTTCGTGAGAGACTCGACTTATTCGCTCGTGTTGTACCTGTGCGATATGTTGACGGGATCCCGACGCCGCTCAAGGCAGCGAACGAGCTCAATATCGTACTGTTCCGTGAACACACCGAAGATCAATACTCTGAGATAGAATGGAAGAAAGGTTCACCGGAAGCCAAACAAATCATCAACTACATCAACAACGAGATGAACAAGAAGCCGGCCCGTACCATTCGCCCGGACTCCAGTGTTGGTGTAAAGCCAGTAAGTGCAACCGCAACAAAACGAGTTGTGCGTATGGCCATTGATTACGCTCTGAAGCACAAACGCAAGTCAGTCACCTTCGTACATCGCGGCAATTATATGAAATTCACTGAAGGATTCTTCCGCGACTGGGGCTATGAACTCGCCAGAAAGGAATTCAACGAATATTGCGTGACTGAACAACAAATTGCGGAAGAGTACAACGGAGTACCACCGGTCGGACGAATCATCCTTCGCGATCGACTCGCCGAAGACGCAATGCGTGATTTTATCACGGGGCAAGGCGATTACGACGTTATCGCAACCACAAATTTAACTGCTGATTGTCTGATCGAAGTCGCAAAGACAGTTATCGGTAATATCGATGTTGTGCCGACCGCCTATATCGGTGCAAAAGCAGCAATCTTTCAGGCAAACCTCGAAGGGTCGAGTCGTTTTGTTGAAGAAGAAGGTGTCAACCCAAGCTCAGTCCTTCTCGCTGGCGTGATGCTTTTCGAGCACCTCGGATGGAGAGATGCGGCCGAGCTCATCGCAGCGTCTTTGGTTCGAACAGTGAGCAACAATACCGTGACCCCTGATGTCGCTCGATTAGTCGAAGGGGCCGAAGTCGTTCGGACTCGTGAGTTCTGCGATTTGGTCGTAGACAACTTTGAGGAAGTTCGTAAATCGCGAGTTCAAAAAGCCATGCAGCGAGCCGCGAGCACGTTTTAGAGCCGATCTCAACTGCTAAACCCCCCTTTGTTCCTCCCATTCTTCTAAATCTCATCTCTTAACGTACTCTCACTCGAGAAAGCACCGAGAAAACCTTCACTTATTGGTTTTGTCCCACTTCCCTCGCAGCCTGGAATAGTGCCAAAATATGGAAGTGAAGAGGGGCGGACTTAACGAGCTTATTGAATCCGCTTTTCATATCCGTAAGGGAGAAACCGCCCGCGTTGGACGAATGTTCACACTCCTTATGCTTCTCGTGTCGATGTTCATCATCGGACGAATCTTGCGGGATACACTTTTCCTAAATCGTTACGACGTCGAACAGTTGCCAAGCATGTACATCGCAGTAGCTGTCGGTGTTTCAATATTTGCTTCGATATACAGTCGCTTCGCTGACCGATATCAACGTGACAAAATTATCATCGTTACGCTCTTTTTAGGGAGCGGAATACTATCTACCTTTTGGCTACTGATCACCAGCGGTATCGCGCATACCTACCCTTGGATATATGCGACTCTATACGTCTTCATTGATATTGTAGGTGGAATCTCAATCATTCAATATTGGACATACGCCAACGATATTTTCAGCTCCCGAGAAGCAAAACGCCTCTTCGGTATCGTCGGTGCGGGTGGAGTTATTTCGAACATCCTTTGCGGATTCGTCGTAAGTGCTCTTTCGAAAATAATGGATACGCATCATCTTCTCTTGCTGTGTGTCATATTGCTCATCTCCAGTATTTCTTGCGTTCGCTCACTCGCAAAAATCACTCAAGGAGACCTGGATTCCTCTCCAAGGCCAACCGGAAAAGCAAAAAGTCGAAAAATCATTGGGAGTGACCTTTTCTCTGCTTTCGAGACCAAACATCTCAAACTTATCGCTGGAGTTGTGGGACTGACAGTCCTCACGACGACGATCGTAGATTACCAATTCAAAATTATTGCGTATGAAAGTTTCCAAGAGTCTGAGGCTGAACTACAAAGTTACTTTGGATACTTTTTCGCAATTACCGGCATCATTGCTTGTCTAATTCAGTTTTTTCTTACGACGAGAGTACTCAACAGATACGGAATCATTACAGCCTTACTCGTATTGCCGTCTGCACTGATGTTGGGCGCGACAGCCGTCGCATTCTTGCCCGGCGTGATTAGTATTCTCGCTGCTGCAACTTTTACTAAAGGTACGGAAAACGTCACTCGTTACACGCTCAATAACTCGACCATGCAACTTCTTTATGTTCCTGTGCCCTCCTCCCAACGAGGACGAGCTAAAGCATTTATTGACGGAATCATAAAGCCGTTTTGTCAAGGAGCATCCGGGCTCGTCATCATGGGACTCGGACTTGTTGTACCCGATAGCAACAAAGGAGAATTTGCATCTCAGCTGGGGAAAATTGATATCGTCCTATTAGCTACTTGGATAGCTTTGGTTCTCAGCCTAAGAACAGAATATATAAGACAGCTCGCCAACACTTTGAAGTCGAGACGTTTAGATTTTAGTCGCGAGACTACAGCGGTCATGGACGAAACCACGGCGAGAGTATTACGCCAGACGTTACGGACCGCGGAAGAATCAGAAATCCTACATGCTTTAGAACTCCTTCCGAGTACGAACGTGCGAATTCCTGAAGCAATCACTCCCCTTCTCTTCCACAATTCATCTACAGTGCGAATCACAGCACTAAAGCACATGGCAGTTCACGGTCGCCTCGACGATCTAGACGCTATTCATGGAAAATTTCAAGATGAGAACGATGAGGTACAGGCTGCTGCCATCGAAGCATATTGCGCAATCGGAACCAATAAAGCCATCCGAATAGCGCGTTCCTATTTGAACGCACCGAGTCCGATTGTTCGCGCAGCTGTCGTTACTGGACTCATTAAGCATGGCGGCTTAGACGGAATTCTGACTGCCGCTGAAAGCCTCAAGGCGCTATTGCGAGATCGTGATCCAGAAGTACGAATTCATGGAGCCCGAGTGCTGACATCGGTGTCTGTTCCAAATTTTTATCAACCCATACTCGAACTTCTCCAAGATCCATCGTATCGAGTTAGGAGCGCTGCTTTAGACGCTGCAGGGCAAATGAAGAGTCTTGAGCTTCGACCATCACTAATTTATGCATTAGGATCTCGTCAAACAATGCTCGCAGCCCGAAATGCCATCGTGCAATACGGTTCGTCCATGGAAGATGTTCTTTTGAAAGTTCTGGAGAATGAGGAAGAAGATCACGAAGTACGAGTTCAAGTACCACCTATACTCACAATTATTGGTACCGATGTGTCCTTCTATCGGCTCGTGGAGATCCTCGGCAAATGCGGACCAGGGTTGGGCCTCTCAATCGCTCGGGCTGCCGCACGCCTGACGGAAAGAATTCAAGATATTGCGATCGATGACGATCGCATTCTTGAACTTACAACAAAGAATCTAGAAAATTCTTACCAAGCACTCGCTGCTGCATGCGACCTTGAACTCGAAGCAGATACTTTATTATTTGAAGGATTACTTCGACAACAGCAGGTATATCTACAATTGGCTTTTCGCCTGTTAGAAATCCGCTACCCACCGCGCACTGTTCAACTTATTTATTCTAATCTAGATTCAGCGAATAAAGTGGTTAGAGCGAACGCTGTCGAACTTGCAGACAATCTATTTGGAAACGAGGAAAGCCGTTTGCTTTTGCCTCTAATTGAAGATCAGCCCATTGAAAAGAAGCTAGAGGTAGGCGCCAGCTTTTTTGACCTTCAACGGTTATCGAAACGACAATGGATCAATAATCTTCTTAGACACGATAATGAATGGCTTATCACTTGCACACTGCATCTGATTGGCGAAGATAGAATGAGCAAAGTAGATCTTAATATTATTGAAAACCATGCGCTTTCCGATAGCGCAATTATCAGTGAAACCGCGCTTTTATGTCTCAACAAATTATTGCTGTCTACGAATAACCAGGCCTTCGGTATTGATTCAGAGCGTTTACGCGAGTTAGCGAGCGACGGCGTCTCTACCGACATACCAAGTGTTCAGCAGGCAGGTAAGAAACTGCTCAACACAATTTCACGAGAACAACAATCGTGAGCACATTAAAAAGAAGCGCTTGGGATGAGCGACAACTCCTTAGCATTTTTGAAAAGGACCCAACCTCACCGCTGAAGTTTGAAGACATCGCGGTCGCGGCGGACGTCGCTCCAGATGAGCTGCGTAAGCTACAAAGAATGCTCAAGAGATTAGTCAATTCTGGATGGTTGACCAGACTAAAAGGCAAACGATATCAATTGAAAAAGCTTCCTCCGGCTCGAGAAAAACCTGACAACTCAAAGCCTGTCTTAGGCTTGTTCCGTCGGATGGGAAATTCCGTCTTTATCGAACCTTACGATCTGTCTAAACATGCAAATGCTCATGAGGACGTCATTCTCATCGAAAAGCCACAGCTCACTACAGAGATTGAAAACAATAGCCTGGTTGAATACGAAATTGTAAAATATGCCACGCGAAATCGCGGAGCCTTTGCTGAGGTCATTCAAAACCTAGGTTCTGTAGACAGCCGTGAAGTTGGTCTATTTTCTCGCATCTTAGAAAGTAATATTCCTCGAGATTTTCCCGAGGAAGTCATGGCACAAGCAGAGGCGCTTGAGGATGAGGTGAGTCCAGACGATTTCCATGGACGAAAAGATTTACGAAAAATTCCACTACTCACCATCGATGGCGCTGATGCAAAAGATTTTGATGACGCTGTTTGCGCGATCTCCGAAAAAAATGGTTTCAAACTATTTGTCGCCATAGCCGATGTATCTCATTACGTTCAACCGGATACTCCTCTTGATAGAGAGGCCTACAATCGAAGCACCAGTGTGTATCTAACTGACCGCTGTATTCCAATGCTTCCAGAGAAATTATCGAATGGACTTTGCTCACTTCGACCTCACGTGAATAGATTGTGCTTTGTCGCAGAACTTAATCTCGATCATTCAGGAAAAGTTCTGAATGGGGATTTTTATCGAGCTGTGATGCGCTCTCATGCTCGTCTGACATATACGCGCGTGGCCGCTGCTCTAGATGGCAAACCTGATGAGGAATGTGCGAAATTACTGCCTCAGCTAGAAACATTACAGGTCGTCGCTCAGAAGCTCCTTAAGCGTCGCATGAGTAGAGGAAGCCTCGATCTGGATATTCCAGAACCATTTATTGAATTTGACGAGAAAGGAACTCCACAAGGCTCGAGTAAGAGACCTAGAAACAATGCCCATCGACTAATCGAAGACCTAATGCTTGCAGCAAACGAGGCAGTTGCAAAGGCAATGATCGATCGCCAACGGGATAGTATGTTTCGCGTCCACGAAGACCCCGATGTAGAGAAACTCGGCGCGTTTGTTGAGCTCGCTAATCAACTCGGACTGCCCTTGCGCATAGACCTAAAGAGCAAGCCGCATCCGAAAGATATTGGTAGGATGCTCGCTGTTCTTATTGAAAATAAGGCGAGTCCTGTGCTCCAAACACTTATACTACGTAGCCTCGCGCAGGCTCGCTACGCTTCTGAAAACTTGGGTCACTTCGGACTAAGCGCAGAGAACTACCTTCACTTTACGTCGCCAATTCGCAGATATCCTGATCTCGTTGCTCATCGCCTTTTGTTTGACCTCATCACCAATAACAAACCGAGCTATTCGACAGAGGAACTCGACGGCATCGCCACTGAATGCTCTCAAAAAGAACGACGGGCAATGTCGTTGGAACGATCATGCTTAGACTTTGATCGATGTCTCATTGCTCAAAAGTTTATCGGTGAAATATTTCAAGCAACGATTACTGCAGTAAAAGAGTTCGGATTTTTTGCGGCAATACAAGACCCCTTTCTAGAAGGTCTTGTTCCCATTTCGAGTTTACACTTTGATTATTTTCAAATTGACGAAATGGGAGCACGCCTGATCGGCGAACATAGCGGAACCGTATTCATGATCGCTCAGGAAATAACGGTTAAATTGACCCGTGTAGATAGAATTCAAGGTAAAATAGAGTTTCAGCTCGTTGGAGAATCTGTCCCAGAAATCACAAGTGAAAGCCCGAGGCGAAGATCGAGAAAAAGCTTTGCTCGGGACTCGGGGCGGCCACGTAAAAGCGAGGGAAGGAAGCGCGGCAGAGGAAAGCGTGACGATACGAGGCGAGGAAGAGGCAAGCCTTCAGACCGCTCTTCTCGTTCGAGACCCCGTAAAAAAAGCAAAACAAAAACCAAGACAGGCCGATTTTCAAGCAAGAGAAGATAGGAATGTAGGCTAAATATCGACGTGAATTTTGTCTTTGTTTTTCTGTTCTTGCCCAAATGAGCTGATGAAGATCAAAACAATCCCTACGGAGATTCCAGCATCTGCAATATTGAAAGTTGGCCAGGCAGCTTTGTCATACCAATGCCAGCTAATGAAATCGATCACGTAGCCGAGTCGGACTCGGTCGACTAAGTTGCCTACCGCTCCTCCGAATACAAGCGCGAGAGAACACCGAAATATAAAGTCTTCGGGACTACTATTCTTATAGTACCAAAGGATTGCAAACATCGCGATGATTGCAACGATAAAGAAAAACGGGACTCTCCAAGAAGGATCAGCATCAGCCAAAAAGCTAAAGGCTGCACCCGTATTTTCCGCATAGCGATAATGCCAGAAATCATCCACCACCGGGATTACTCGAATTGCAGATGGGTGCTTCACAGTCTGAAACAAACCCAATTTGTCCAAAAAATTTGTAGCGCCGGTAAAAGCTGACGTGAGCTCTGAAACCGCCCAGAATTTGGACCACTGATCCAAGACAAGGACAACGAATGCGATAATAGAAAATTTGGGCCAAGTTAACTTCATCGATCTGATTGGTCCTAAGCTCTCTCATGAGAGCGCGAACAGCAAGAAAAATTCGTGTCTCAACCTTGGAACAGGATGAAATACGTAAGCGACAGTGCGAGAACGATGAGCGAAGCTATGATTATTCCGTAGCTTGTTGAATTAGACTCAGCTTTCGCAGATCGATCATCAACAGGGAGCCTGCGGGAAATTGTGGGCTTTGCAGCAGGCAAAAGGCCTTCTGCCGATGCAATAGATTCGTCCATCGAGGTCGATTCGGTGTTTGCTGGGTGATCTTGAACAGGGGAAGCCTGAATTAGCTGAGGTTCTTCTGATGCACGTGGGGGAGACGTTGTTATGGGTGAAGGCTTAATTGGTTGAGGTTCTTCTGATGGACGTGAGGTGAGTGATGGCACGGGCGAAGCTTGAATTGCCTGAGCTTCTTGCAATACGCGCGAGGGGCCAGAATCTATGGGCGAAGGTTGGATATCACCACTTTGCGTCAGATCTTCGCTCGCTTTTGCTGCTTCTCGTAGTAATGCCCTCACCTCTGCTTCTTCTAAGTCGAGACTATCATTAAGTTTCGTATCTTCGTCGGGTCTCTTCGAGTCACGGATGCCTTGAATCAGGTTCCGAATCGTCACGTCGGCAGGCAAAACTTTATTGGCCACTATGCTTTTGCCGTAGTCGGAAAGAGTTCGTTGCTTCGTATCCATTTTCGGAAGCAGTTTACTAAGAACGTCGACTACCTCTTGCGCTGACCATGGCCGTTGCTCAACCTTGAAGCTCGCCATACGAGTGATGATATTGATTAGCTCTTCAGGAAGCTCGTCGGCCAACCCTATTAATGAGGAGCGGATAGTGCGAGAGAGGTCGCCGGCAACAAGGGGGCCATTAGGCATGAGGTTCTTTCCCAGGAACATTTCCGACAAAACCAACCCGAGGCTGAACAAATCGGCGCGCAAATCAACAGGGTGTTCATAATTTAACTGCTCCGGAGCCATGTATCCGAGCTTTCCGCGGCGAGGACCTACACCGGTTTGGAAGGACCGGCCTTCGAAACGTGCAATCCCAAAATCCACAAGTTTTACCGTCCCGCGTCGATCGATTAAAATATTCTGAGGACTAACATCACGATGAACGAGCTTTCGAGGCTCATTCTTTTCATTGGTCAGGGAATGCGCGTAACCCAATGCTTGGGACACAGAAAGCCCCACTTCCACAATCGCTCGTGAGGACATATTGCAATGGTCTGCCAAAGACTGGAGATCCATTCCTTCGATGAAATCCATGACCAGGTAAGGAACACCGTCGAGAACATCAAAGTCTCGATAATTCACTATATTAGGGTGAGAAAGGGCTAGGCAGATTTTCCCCTCCTCCTGAAACATCGTGATCGAATCATTGTCTGACGTTCGGTGTTTTCGAATACGCTTGAGCGCGAGCGGAGTCATATCTGGGTCATCACGTCGGATGGCCATAAAAATCTCCGCCATCCCTCCAACGGCCAAGCAACCTAAAAGACGATAAGGCCCAAAAACACCCCCAACCGAGGGAACCCGGTCTGCGAATTCATCCTCGTCGAGTTTCGGTCGAACATATTCTCCGGTTTCGAAAATTACCTCAGAGGCGAAGTCGGTTTGACTAGGGTTGACCAACTCTTGATTGAATACGACAAGTCCGCCGTCCTCGTGTTTTGCTCTATTCGTCTCCGTTCGAAACGCGTTGTCCTCGCTTCGCTGCAGCTCCGCTAACTTTATATTTATTTGGCCGGTCGGCTCATTCGGAGATACAGCTCTATCTGCTTCGTCATCGTCCGAGTTGAGGACATCAAGGTCGAGACGAGCTGTTTCTTCACCTTTTTGAAGTAAGCCTTCAAGCTGCTCACGAAATTTCTCTTCAAGATCAAGATCATCAATTGTCTCTAATGCGTCGGCCTGGTTGAGGAAGTTCAAATGGTCTCGATTAACCGGCGAGGTGTTCGAGTCCGTGCGTAACGGTGGCTCTGGAACGTTTCCTACCTCGGACGATTCCTCGATCAACAGGTCGCTAATCAAGGCTTGCGGATCGATGCCCAGAGAGGGCTCCTCTATTACGAGTTCCTCATGCTCGCTTAGTTCGATTTTGGTGGTCGTTTCGACCAGCGGCTCCGTGTCAGGGCGATTGCGACCAGAGCTTTTCGAGCCACCCTCTTTCGACGCTTCATCTTTGTCCTCGGGCAGCGACATGCTAGATCGACAATTCACGGGACTGAGCTTTCCTGCAAGGGCCACCCAGGCGAAATGTGGACGATTGGCGCTTGCCGAGGAGGGGGAGTCTTCGTAAAAATACGAATATGAGCCCCAAGACTCTGGTAGCGAATAAATTGCAGCCATTTGGCACAACAATCTTTAGCGAGATGACTCGACTGGCCCAACAACACCAGGCTGTAAACCTCTCTCAGGGTTTTCCAGATTTTGAGGGACCAACTGAAATTATTGATGAAGTAGTGAGTGCGCTTCGTTCCGGACATAACCAATACGCTCGTTCACAAGGATATCCTTTACTCGTGCAGATCCTCTCTGAATATACTGAGCGGCATCTCAACCTCACCTATGACCCGGAAAGTGAAATCGTTATAACTAGTGGAGCAACAGAGGCGATCGCATCTGGACTTATGGGCCTTATCAACCCTGGTGATGAGGTCATTCTTTTTGAGCCATACTACGATAGCTACCCTGCTTCTGTGATTATGGCAGGCGGGGTGCCAAAATACAGCACGCTCAGATACCCAAGCTTTGAGGTTGATATCGACGATCTTGAGTCTTTGATCTCGAGCAAAACACGAGCCATCATTATAAATACTCCACACAATCCAACTGGTAAAGTATTCTCGAAGTTAGAGCTCGAAAGTATCGCGCAATTATGTATCAAACATGATCTTCTCGTCATTTCAGATGAGGTGTACGAGCACCTCACTTATGATGACCACAGGCATTTATCTATAGCCAACATTGACAATATGAAAGAACGAACTTTGCGAATCTCCAGCGCAGGAAAGACGTTCTCCTTTACTGGATGGAAAATTGGTTGGGCCATGGGACCGAACACACTCATTCAGGCAATCCAGGCTGCGCATCAGTTTGTAACCTTTTCGACCTCTACTCCAATGCAAGTTGGACTCGCGAACGCGTTAAGAAACCTGGATCCAGAGTACTTTACAAATCTTAGGAATTTATATGAGAGCCATCGTAATTTTCTATGTGATGTCCTCACTGACGCGGGACTCACTCTAACAAGACCCCAAGGAACCTACTTCGTTCTCGCAAACTTCGAAAAAGTTTTTGAGGGCAACGACCGCGAATTTGCGAGACATCTCATTCAAAAAATCGGCGTTGCTGCGATTCCACCGAGCGCTTTTTACAGTCGAAATCCTGATTCCGGCAGCAACTTGATTAGGTTTGCTTTTTGTAAAGAACGTTCAACACTTGATACTGCTGCGAAGCGACTCCGCAGTCTCTAATATGAGTCCATTAGACCAAAAACAAAAACCAGTTTTTTGGATCGACCGCGGTGGTACGTTTACAGATTGTATCTTTTTCAACCCGCAATCTCAGCAAACAAAAGTCTATAAACACTTGTCTGATGACGATGCTCCCATCAAATGTATTCGACATTTTTTGGAGCTAGCTCCAAACGATATAATTCCCGCGTGTGAAATAAGGCTCGGAACCACTCTTGCTACTAATGCATTATTGGAAAAAAAAGGAGAACCGTACGCTCTCGTGACTAACAGTGGGTTTGCGGATTTATGGCGCATTGGGCACCAAGCACGTCCGGATTTGTTTGAACTCAATATTCACTCACCAACAATTCTTTATGAAGAGATCTTAGAAGTAGACGCAAGAAACAACGCCGACGGCTCTATATTTCAGTCACCGGCACGCGATGACATCACGAATAAACTCGAACAAATCCTGCAAAAGGGTATCCGAAATCTCGCAGTCGTCTTAATACATGCTTTCAAAAGTTCTGATTTAGAGCAGCATATCGGAGCAATTGCGCAAGACATTGGATTCCAGAATGTAAGTCTTTCCTGTGAAGTAGACCGTCAAATTGGTCTTCTAGAGCGAGGGGATACAACAAGCATTGACGCATACCTAAGCCCCCTTCTCGAGAGTTACCTCCAGCATTTACAAAAAGAACTTCCGGGTTCGAAGATTCAGCTCATGCAATCCAGTGGGGGTTTGTGTAACCCAGCTTTTTTTCGCGGTCCTAATGCAGTTCTATCAGGACCTGCAGGAGGAGTTCTCGCTCTTTCAACTCTAAGTAAAGGCTTAGACACGCACTCTGTAGGTTTCGATATGGGTGGAACATCAACCGACGTGAGTCGGTTTGATGGTCAAATCGACCGTGAGTATCGTACTGAAATTGCTGGCGTCCGTCTGCGCGCTGAGATGATGGCAATTAACACCGTCGCTGCCGGCGGAGGCTCTATCTGTGAACTTAAAAATGGACGACTTTGCGTTGGGCCGCACAGTGCTGGGGCAAGACCCGGACCATTGTGCTACGGACTCGACGAAGCAAAAGAGCTTACAGTTACTGATATAAACCTTTTTCTCGGCCGAATATCTGCTCAGCGATTTCCCTTTCCTTTAGAAAGAGCACCCGTGATTTCAGCTTTAGAGCAGGTCAGTAAAAGAGCAAATAGTAACTCTGTCGATATCGCAAATGGTTTTCTCAATGTCGCAAATCACCATATGGCGGAGGCTATTCGTCGCATCACGGTGGCAAAGGGGCATGACCCGAGGGAATTTGACCTTGTCGTCTTCGGTGGTGCAGGTGGTCAACATTGTTGTGCTATTGCGCGATTGCTCGGAATGAAACGAATTATCTCACACCCTTTTGCAGGTGTGTTCTCAGCCTACGGAATTGGCTTAGCTGCCATAGAATGGAACGGCTACTCGCCACTGAAAGAGGACTTTGAACGCCTATGCAAAGAGGGTTGCGAGAAGCTTATAGCTCAGGGAGTCGATGCCACAAAGATTCGATATTCCCGCAGAGCTGAACTCAAGTACCGTGGTACAGATACACTTCTCACACTTCCTTACGAAGATTCTGAAGAAAAACTTAAGGCCGCGTTTCAGTCCGAGCACCTAAGACAATTCGGTTATCTTCGAGCAGAGGAAGAAATCGAAACTGCCGGGATTCGAGTACAGGCTTTCGAAGAGCAAACCGTGCCCGAACTTTCCCACAAGCAGCCGCTGAAACCAGCAAGCCCGGTGCGAAACGTTTCAATCTGGAGTGACGGCAAATATTTCGATAATGCTCCTGTGTATCTGAGAGAAGACTTGGCCTGCAAGCAATGCGTTACTGGCCCTGCTGTGATCCTTGAATCCATTGCTACCATCGTTGTCGATTCTGGATGGAAGGCTGCGATGAGAGATGACGGTGTTTTGATCCTCGAAGAAATAGAGGAAGGACAGAGAAAAACATATGATTCATCGACTCGAGACCCGATGTACTTAGAGGTCTTCAACTGCACGTTTATGTCGATCGCAGAACAAATGGGAGACGCCCTTCAAAGGACCGCGATTTCAACCAATATTCGCGAGCGCTTAGACTTTTCATGCGCAATATTCGATGCTGACGGATGTCTTGTCGCAAATGCACCTCACATTCCAGTACATTTAGGAGCCATGGGAGAGACCGTAAGAGCTCTAATTCGACTAAAGGGAACCATGAGACCCGGAGAAATGTTTGTGATCAACGACCCGAATTTGGGAGGCTCTCATCTTCCTGATGTCACCGTGATTGCGCCTGTTCATAACCAAGAAGGACGGCTTATTTTTTTCACCGCAAATCGTGGCCACCACTCAGACATAGGCGGCATCACCCCAGGCTCAATGCCTCCTTTCTCTCGTCACCGAAAAGAGGAAGGTTGCGTTTTTTCAGGAGAAGTCGTCGTTGAAAAAAACACTTTCAACGAATCTCTCGTGCGGCAAATTCTTAGCAAAGGTCCATCACCGGCGCGAAATCCAGACACGAATGTCGCTGATTTAAAAGCTCAGGTCGCTGCTAACCTTATCGGAAAGCAGCTTCTTCTTCAGCTCGTAGATAAATACGGGCTTGAAATGGTCTCAGGCTATATGCGGCACATTCAAGATAATGCGGCCGAATGCGTTTCTGAGACGATCGAAAAGTTTCCAGATGGAACTTATCGTTGGACCGATACATCAGATGATGGCCTGAGAATCCAGATCCAGATTGATATCAAGGGCAAGTCCATGGCCATCAACTTTGATGGTACAAGTGGTGAATCCGGTGGAAATTTGAATGCGCCTTACGCAGTTTGTATGGCAGCAGTTATCTACGTAATTCGATGTATGGTTGGCCGGCCTATTCCTTTGAATCATGGTTGTTTACGCTATGTTTCAATTTCAATTCCTGAGCAAAGTCTTCTAAGCCCATCCGAATCAGCTGCTGTTGCAGGAGGTAACGTCGAAACGTCGCAAAGAATTGTAGACTGTCTTCTCGCAGCCTTGGGGTTAAGTGCTGCCTGTCAAGGCACTATGAATAATGTCACCTTTGGTACGAAAGAATTCGCTTATTACGAAACAATTGGAGGCGGAGCGGGTGCGGGTCGAACGTACTCAGGTGCCTCAGGGTGCCAAACCCATATGACGAATACACGGATTACGGACCCCGAGGTATTGGAGCAAAGATTTCCTGTACGACTTCGTCAGTTTGCGCTTCGGCGAGGGTCAGGAGGTGCAGGCTCGCATGACGGGGGAGATGGTCTCATTCGAGAATTTGAGATGCTTGAGCCCGTGCGCTTGTCTATCTTGAGTGACAGACGGGAAAAAGCACCCTTTGGTTTACATGGAGGTGGTGACGGTGCCCCGGGTGAGAATTGGGTGAACGAAAAAAAAGTTTCCGCGAAAGAGAGTTTAAGCCTTCAAGCGGGCGATCGAGTCCGCATAGAAACGCCGGGAGGTGGTGGATTCGGAACCCCGAATGAATTTCAGTCTAAGAAAAAGTCGAGCTGAAGCTCTTGGGACGGATCTACCGCGTAACTACTTAAGTCTGAAACGCCTTCGGCTTTCAATACTTCATCGTCGATGAAGAAATTTCCAGTGCATTCGCGGCTTTCGCGACACAAAATTGCGTAGGCAGCGTCGGCCATAATTTCCGGTTTACGACTTTGACGAATCAACTCGTCCCCACCGAGAATGTTTTGAACGGCTGCGGTCGCGATTGAGGTTCGAGGCCACAAAGCATTGACCGCGATACCTTCGTCACGAAATTCCTCCGCCATACCGAGTACACACATGCTCATTCCATATTTTGCCATGGTGTACGCGACGTGGTTTGCGAACCATTTCGGTTTCATGTTCAGGGGAGGTGAATTCATAAGAACATGCGGGTTCGCTGATTTCTTGAGATAAGGAATACAGGCTTGCGTCGTAGCAAAAGTACCTCTCGCATTCACCCCGTTCATGAGGTCGTAACGTTTGAGAGGTGTATATTCAGTAGAGGTAAGACTGATCGCGCTGGCGTTATTTATGCAGATGTCAATGCCGCCAAACTTCTCAACCGTGCTACTCACAGCCGCCGCAATTTGGTCTTCATGGCGAATATCGCAGACAATGGGAAGTGCATCGCCGCCTGCTTCCTTGATCTCTTCGGCCGCCGTATAAATAGTTCCCGGAAGTTTCGGATGGGGTTCAGCAGTCTTAGCCAATATCGCGATATTGGCTCCATCCGCTGCTGCACGCTTTGCAATGGCCAATCCGATACCTCGACTGGCACCCGTGATTAATATCGTCTTGTCTTTAAGATTTCCCATGTTGATTCTGATAGCACATTCGCCATGAAAAAGAGGTAGGCCGAATGACAAAAACGCTGATTTCACAGCGAACTACAGCCTAACTTCAGCGTTTCAACTAAGACTTCAGAGAAATAGCTCCAGGCTCATCGCTAGTGAAAGACCCGATGCGAGCTGCAGTCGGCAGCTCGGCTAATAAGTCATTCACGTTCTCTTCTGGGACTGCCAATAATAGCCCTCCACTGGTTTGGGCGTCCGCAAGTAACAGAAGAGTCTCTTCATCAAAAGAGGTCGCGTTTTTCAATAGAGCTCGCACATATTCTAAGTTACGCTTGCTTCCACCTGGAATATGTCCAGCTCGGACAGCTTCTCGTGCACCTTGAAACAAAGGAACGGATGAAGGTACGACTTCTGCCGTAACGCCGCTGGCTTTGGCTATGTGCGATAGATGACCAAGCATACCAAAACCAGTCACATCAGTTGCAGCAGTCACGTGAAACTTGTGACCGGCGGCGGCTGCTTCGGCATTCAACGTTCGCATTGCATCTACGGCAGCTTTCCAGTGACCAGGGTCAACGTCTCCCTTTTTCGATGCTTGAGCAAGGACACCTGTACCTAGTGGTTTTGATAGAACCAAAGCCTGACCTGGTTGCGCCATTTTTTGTGTCCATACTTGTTCCTTGGCAACAGTTCCAATGACAGCGAGACCAGCTTTGGGTTCGCTATCCTTAATCGTGTGTCCTCCAACGATCGCCATTTTCGCTGAGCGCGCACAATTTGCGAGACCGCGCATAACACCCTCAAGGGCTTCCAAGCCAAGGACGTCTGGCATTCCCACAAAACTCAGAGCGACCTGTGGAATTCCTCCCATCGCGTACACATCAGAGATGGCATTGCAGGCAGCGATTTCACCGAACACCTCCGCCTCATCGACGAGCGGGGTGATCACATCGACCGTATAGACGAAAGCCTTTTCGCTCGATTCTGGTTCAAGCAAAGCAGCATCATCGAGCGAACCAGTTCGACCATTGAGCCACGCGTGGTCGAAGCCCGGGATTTTCTCTAAGACCTGAACCAGGTCTTCAGCGGGAAGCTTTCGCGCTCAACCCCCGCCCTTCACAAGGGATGTCAGACTTGGAACGGTCATGGAATTTTCATACGAACGATGAAGCGAGAACACAAGGCACAGGGGATTTTGGGGGTAGTCAAAATGCTTACTGGTGTGACACAGATCACAAGTAATTGATTTTATTAGTCTTTTTTCGTAATGCTTGGATATTTCAATTGACAGTTCCAGCCCAGCTTTGGCCTTCTATCCTCAGGGCGATGATTCACTTCTAGGGCTTATACTAAGGAGCTCTGGAGGCGGTGGAGGTATTAGCATGCGTAATAACCAATCTAACGTACAAGAGATCGTCCGATGGCCACGACCCAAACTCTATAGGCTCAGCCGATTAGTTTCCGTAGCTTTGGTCGTTGTATCACTCGGCTCCCTGTTTTGGACGCCGCAGGGCTGGCTTGAGATCACGGTGGACATCTTTTTTCGAGCCTATTTGATGTTTCTGTGCACGGTTATGGCGCACGAATCTGTGCACGGACTAATGGGCAAGAAGAAATCGGTCAACCTTTGGTGGGGTCGCATTGTTCTCATCCCAGCAACCGTCCCATACGTGAACTTCCGGAAGACACATCGGATGCACCACGCCCACACCAATGATCCAGACCTCGACCCCGACTATTTTGCGAAACCAAACCGACTTTGGGAAATACCTCTCCGAGTTCTTTGGGTGCCTCATAATTGGATTTTCTGGCTCAAGAAACGAGGGAAGCTCTATCGCGCAGACGTCGTCGAACTCGTGCTCAATTACGTCGTCTTATTTGTAGTTTACGGTTCATTATTATATTTCGTCGGAGGGGAAAGACTCGCATGGGGAATGCTGCCATCGCTAGTCATTGTATCGCACCTTCTTTGGTATCCATTTGCTGTCAAAACCCACGAAGGATTTTCTCTGGGCGCCGAAGAGACGCGGTCGCATAACTACTACGGACATTTTATGTATTGGTTCACTCTGGGGCTCTCAATTCACCGGGAACACCACATGTACCAGCACCTCGCGTGGATAGAGCTGAAGCAATTTGTGCCCCCTCATGAGGGACAATGGTGGAAGACTTTGACCTTTAAACGTCACATTATCCCCGAGACAGCGCCGCACAGCTCATGATGCGGAACCTGAACAGCGCCTCGCAGAAAAACACCATCAAGCATCCAGCCAGCCTGCTCGATCTGATCTCGTACCTCATGGACAATCCTAATCGTCGTTTGGACGGGGCTGTTGTCACTCATCTTCCTTCAGGATGGGCGAGTGCGTGCGCTCTAAAAAAAGGTGCCGTGAGCGCGCATTTCGAATTCGTCTACACGGCAAGTGTACTCAAGGGACGTGAGTGGGTTTTCGACCATCATTTCAATTCAACGATTGAAGTCGTAGCATTCCA
Source organism: Myxococcota bacterium (assembly GCA_036337945.1). Lineage (GTDB taxonomy): Bacteria > Myxococcota > Kuafuiibacteriia > Kuafuiibacteriales > Kuafuiibacteriaceae > JAYZDF01. The sequence goes on along the minus strand of JAYZDF010000098.1, from coordinate 18,234 downwards.
ACGCGCAGAAGAAGTAAACAGCTTTATTGAGGAGTGTCTGCTACAGCCGAAAGATCTGAGAAAACATCCGACTTTTCGGCAATACCTTGTAAAGACACCGGATAAAGATTTGCTGGTAACTATTGCAGACCATGCCGTGGCAGACCTCACCAGTCTATTTCAGTGGATACGGCATCAACTCAAAGTCGTCCAAGGGCAGGAACCAAACAAGACTCCGAAGTCCTTCAACGCCCCCGTTCTTAGGGACCACAATGACCCGAAACGTAAAAATACCTCGGCTCATCTGGGTCCCTCTACAACGCTTTGGAAGAATACAGGTCGCTGTTCAGCTCGGCGCGCTTTTCATTCAACGATAATTGAATCCAACAAATTTGGTCACTTCTTGGCGCGAAACGAAGGGTGTACCTACAACGATCTCCTGACAGCAGCGGCACTCAAAACAGCGCTTCAATGGAATCAAGCACATTCACAGAATACAAAAAAACTCTCTGTCTGGTTGCCAGTAAATGTTCGCGAAAAACCATTTGATGGGTTTGGCAATGGCTCAAGCCGTATTCGAATTTATGCTGACCGCGCGGCTTCAACAGACCTCGCGAAGTTCTCTAAAAATGTCAGGCGTCAGGTGCGAAACGCGAAAAAAGAAGGCGAATGGTTCGTTCCACAAAGAACGAAGTTAGAGTCGTTACCAGATTCGCTGCTCTATCCCCTTTTGCGGGCTTACTTCAACCGCCCCTGGGTTGATATGGGCACGCTTCCGTTTTCACATGTCGAGCAAATCACGCGGCCTGAGAGTACTGAGGACTTTGACCAGGTACTTGGATTTGAGGTGATCGGGTCGCTTCACCGACGCCATCCCTTGGGAATCACAGCTATCACCCACAAATCAAAGACCACCTTCACTTGCACCTACGACCCTGCGCAACTGACGAAAAATGACGTTGAAAATTTCTTGGCTTTGATCACAATGACTCTCGAGGAGGCAAAAGATTGAGATGACGATCATAAACGAATGTTTTCGGTACGCTATCGCTTTTGTAATGACCGCCCTTGGTCATCTCTTTGCTCGGCTGCACAATCAAAAGATTCGGAATTTTGAAAATAATCAAAAGCGATTGAAAGCTCTGTACGGCGTCAATAAAGACACACCTATCTTAGATTACGGAACTGAACTAAAAGAACTTATACAGATCGCGAGTGAACGCTTCCCGGGAGCCAAATACGCGAAGACCTCTGGTTCTACCGCTGAACCGAAGCGGATACTCTATCCAAGTGAACGAATCAAGCGAACCAAATTTACTTTTATCGACAACCTTGGTCGCTGCTTTATTTCGAGGAAACTCTCGCGAAAAGTCTTATATGTCTTTAGCGCGCTATCAGAAGATGAATCGCTGACCGGCATGCTCCTAGATGACAATCAGATAACTCCGTATATTTCGGGTCTCCAGGCACCCTATCGACTCCACCGGCATCCGACTTTCCAGCAAATAGAGAGGAAGTATGGGCCATATGCAGCCCGGTTCTTTGTCATCGTCGTTTCAAACCCCGGACTGTTTTACAGCACGAATCCATCAACCTTATCGACGTTTCTGACTGAGCTGACTACCGACTTCGAGAGAACCAGAAGGGCGATTTATGATTACTATTATTCCCCAGAAGCCTTCGAACCACAGACTCATAAGATTCGAAAACGAATTCAATCTTCGGGATGGAGAAAGCGCTTCGAGCTCATCGCTAAATCAAAAAGCTGTCCTCCTCTTCAAGATATGTTTCCTGGTCTCGTCGGATATTTTTGTTGGACGGGAGGCTATGTCGCGCCGTTTTTAGAACACGTTGAAGAGTATCTGCCATGTGAAAAGTACCTTCGATTCCCAATGTACTCTATGTCTACCGAGGTCATTGAAACAGTGAGTCATTATTGTGAAAAGACTCATTTTCTTCCGCTAGGACACAATGTTCTTTATGAGTTTTTACCCATTTCTGCCGAGGAACACCCTGACAAATTACTCAATCCTCATCAATTGAAGCCTTCTGAAGAGTATACAATGGTCGTGAGCGACGAATACGGGCTGAGGCGCTATCAAACCGACGACGTTTTCGTGTGTCGTTCGTTTGTTGAGGGACTTCCAGATCTGTCTTTCGTGCGACGGCGGTCTTTAGAATATTCGTTCACCGGTGAAAAACTAACCGCAATTCAGCTCAGCGAGGTGTACCAAAAACTTCGCGAGCAATTTGTACTTATTGAAGATCAAGTGTTTCTCAGTTGCTGCCCATCTCTTTCTTCGGCTGAAAAGCTTCCTCACTATAAATTAATAATTGTCGGCGCCGAACAAACCGATATTGATGAAATCGAAAACAGCTTCGATATCTTACTGAATAATGTGAATCCTGAGTATGAAGCAAAGCGCAGCACAGGGCGTCTCGGTCGACCACAGGCTGTTTTTTGCAACCTTGAAGAAGTGGTCCGAAGAACAGCAAGTGCACAGCGACTCAAAGACTGGGAATCTCAATTCAAATTTCTGCCCCTTTATCGAACACTATGGGAAAGCAAGCCCTCAGCAAGCTCCTAGTTACGTGATTTAGTTACCACATGAAGATAGCCCACAGGCTGCCCTTCACGGAAGCCGAGCTGAATTTCCGAACTCACGCATGCCGCTTTGGCCTTTTCAAAAAATAACTTCTGGAGCTCTGATTCTTTTTTGGTCTGATTGACAATAACAGCCATGCCGCCGGGATTTAAACTTTTGAGTATATGCTCGACGAACTGCTGAGGTTTTAGGTGAGCACGAGGCAATCCCCAAGCAAGGAGAGCGTAAGAGGTCACAAAAGGAAAAAAACAAGAGATAAAGTCGTATTGCTTTTCGTGCGTAAGAAAATCGCCAGGGATATATCGATGATGCTCATTTTCATCGACAGATATGAGCTTGCGGTAAAATTCGGCGACATCATGTCGACTAAATAAGCTTCGATAAATTCGATACGCGTCAATTTCAATCCCAGTTATATGCACATGCGGTGAGCTTGGAATATGCGTTTTGCAATAGCGATATATCGCGGGAGCAATATCAAAATTTTTCGTGCCGATATCGAGAACCTTCACCTCTTCAGCTGAAAATTGACTTAGTTTTTTGCCGATATTCGATTGATCGAGAACATCTAGGAAAAAATACGCTCCGTACAGCGATGAACGAGATAATTGTGACTCGAATTGCGACATTTCATATTGTTTTGTAAGCGAAACAAATCTTTTCGATTTGAGCTGGTTGATTGCGTAATTTGGCAACCGTGAAACAGAGGACGAAGTTTCGGTATATGGTTTCTTTCTGCTGAACTTTAAAGTATTTCGCAGACGAAAAAAGAGGGGATTCAAAAGCCACGCAAGAAACATTTCCAAGTTATCACGCAAAGCGTTAAAGACTTTCATACCTACACAGGCCTCAATTCATTGCGTTTTGAGACCCACTTACATCCGGTAATTCCGAAGCGATAAAAAGCCGCGACGTCTTTTGGAAGAGCGTAATCGATTCCAACTCGTGGGCCGTGAGAGATATTCATGATGGGAGGTGCATCATGAATCTCAAGACCTTTGCGTTTATACACGCTATGTTCTGACCAGTCAGTGGTCACAGCCAAAGCCTGCCCAACCTTACCTGGTCCGTTGAGAAGAGCTGGACCAAACTTAGTCTTTCTCCGGCTCAAAACTTTTGCTTCTCCTTGGATAATGTCACAAGCTCGGATCAAAACAGCTGCACCCTCTCCTTCTGAGTTGGTGACGATATTCAATAAACTGTGGATGCCGTAACATAGATAAACATAAGTATGACCCGCCGGACCAAACATCGGAGTATTCCGCTTTGTACGTCCACTATAGCAGTGATTAGCACTATCATGGGGCCACCGATACGCTTCGGTTTCTGTGATTCGAAGAACTATCCCGTCCTTTCGGATGTGTTTACCGAGAAGCTCCCTGGCGACATCTAAAGAATCCCGGCTGTAAAAGCGTTTCGGAAGCAGACTCATTGAGCGCACCGCACGCCAATGTGCATGCTTTTGACTCGACTATCGTAAAATAATCGATTCTTTGAAGACAACTCTGACTTTTTATATTGGCCAAAGCTTGAACCTTTGACGACCTTTGCTTTTCCTCTTCGTGGCCCTTTCGGGTTCGTAGTATTTTTTTGGCCGTATTGAAGAGAGTGCCAGTCGAGCGTCCATTCCGACACATTACCCGCTAAATCCGAAAAAGAACTACCAGATGACTTAGATTGGTAATATCCAACGGGTGCTGTCCCCACATGTCCATCGACATAAGAGTCGAGTACTCTCCAGTATGGCCGTTCTGTCACGACACTTTGGTCAGCCAGATTTGCTATGTTTGATTCTGGTGGCCAGGTCTCACCCCAAGGGAATGTCGACGATTGCGCGCCCATCGCCGCAAACAACCATTGCGATTCTGTCGGTAACTTCTTTTTCATGTAGGCACAAACAGCCTTCGCCTGGTGCCAATCAATACAGTTTATAGGATGGTTTTCTTTTCCAATCACACCGCCTGTGCAAAATGGACCCTGGCCCGCGGGTGTACATTTTCGACTAAGGACACATCGATCATATTCTGCCGCGGTTGTTTCACGTCGGTCCAATGAGTACTTACTCAAATTAATTGCACCTCTTTGACCGGGTACTTTAAAGCGTGCCGGGCCAAGTCTCACTATTTTTGTTTTATCGAGAGACTCCGAAGGCTTTACGGGGACAAGATGCAAGCGAATGGGTGATCGACATTCCGGAGGGCGAATGAGCTTTAGATTTTGGCAGCTTGCGCTATCCCCGTGGTAATCAATGGTCGTCAACGGAGGGTTCGGCATCGCGACACCATCATAGCTCGCAAGGTTTTCAGAGTTACCGTGAACAACAGCCAGGCGGCCAAGCTCAATCGTATTGACGATATGGGTGACCGCTTTGCATTTTCGGCTGCGAAGTTTTCGCCGCAGAACTCCATCTTCTGCTTTTATTTTGAGTAATGCAGAGCGTTCCGTCACCAGCTTGATTGACGTATCCGAATTGAGGAGTCGTTGCTCTTTTTCAACCGCTGTTGGGAGAAGCCTCCATAGTTGCTTTGAAGTTGCGGCGATCTCTTGTTTCTTCTTGTATGACCTCCGGTAATCGTAAGAAACACCTAACTCACAAAGTGTCTGAGGTATAATTCTGACTGCGCAACCTTTTCTTTGCACCGAGACGGCTAATACACCTTTCTGAGCTTTTTTCTGAATAAGTTGTCGGGCAGAAGCCGACCAGTTGATTATCGACACCTCAGGATTAATTTCTAAGCCTTCGCACTGCGCGTCGGTCAGAGGGACGTTGGGTACCGGAGGCTTTCGGGAACGGTTTTGCCGAGGTGTCAGCGCACAAGAGAAAGCGAAACTTGAGCAAAGCAAACACCAAAGGATAGCTTTTGGCCTTCTCACCGTTGCATTTGAACCATGTGCGACAAAATTGGTCAAAGGTGGAGAACAAGTTAAGGAAAGAAAATTCCCTTCGGCTAACTTGACAGTTCTAAAGGTGATCGGTGACAGCTAATATATGAGCACACGCGTTGCGATCATTACAGGTGGCACTCGAGGACTTGGACTGGGCATAGCCAAGTCTTTGCTTCAAGACGGCTTACGTGTCGCATTGATATACAAAAGTGACCAACAAAAAGCAGATGAAGTTGTGGGCGCTTTGTCCGCTCTTTCCGGGGCCGTTACCGCACATCAAGTTGATGTTACAAACGAAGTCGCTGTCAGCGATTTTTGTGACAATATTGTCTCGTCATACGGCTCGATAGACATTCTTGTTCATGGCGCGCTCAAATCGGGAAAAAAACCGCTGAAAACCCACGAACTCGAGCCGGCATCGTTTCAAGAAGATCTTGCTGTTAATTTATTCGGCGCATTCGTAATGACCCGCTTTTGTCTACCGCATATGCTCCAGCAGAAATGGGGACGAATCATTTATCTAGGCTCACTTGCAATGCGCGGCGAACGAGGCCGTGTATCCTATAGTACTGCGAAGAACGGAATCGTGGGACTCGCAAAAACTGTTGCTCAAGAGTACGCGCGAGACGGTATTACGGCGAACGTAGTAAGTCCTGGTTACATAGAATCGGGGGCTTTCTTGAAACTGAATGAACAAATTAAACATTCGGCAAAATCCAAAGTACCCGTGGGACGCCTTGGCACAGAGGCGGAAGTAGCCAATGCTGTGAAGTACTTCGTTTCAGAGGATTCTGGATTTACGACTGGCCAAGTCTTACACCTAAACGGCGGTATGTTTACCGGCTAAAGGACTCACGAACCCGACGTTTTAAACCTAGATTTATTCGTTAACAGTAGAGGAGCCGTCAATCACCCGCAAAGGAGCCTTGGCTGGCTTCGAAACAACTTGGTTGGAAAGGTCAGAAACAACTTCCTGATATTGGCTGAGCATTTTCTTAAATACCTCATGAACACTCAAGAGTTCATCGACAAGGCAAGCGCTCGCGCCACTATAAAACATACCTTCGTCAAAATTAGCTTCATGCGCTGCCAATTTTGCGCGGCCTCGTCCAATGAGTTTGCGTATCTCGGCCGACGGCGCACCTTTTTGCTCAAGCTCTAAGATTTTATTGATGAATGGAGATCGTAACGCTCTACCGGGATGATAGTCCAAGCTATACACAGGCGCGTCATTTTCTCCTGCATTGACTACGAGCATTTTATAGAGGTCGTTGGCGTTATTCTCAAAGGTCGCAAGAAAACGAGTTCCAAGCTGGACAGCATCCGCGCCCAAAGCCATGGCTGCCGCCATCCCGTATCCATCCGCGATACCTCCGGCGGCAATAATAGGAAGGTCAACATTACGAGAGATCAGCGGAATATTTGTAAACGCAGTGATCTGATCAGACGAAACATGACCACCGGCTTCGTAGCTTTCCAAAACGAGACCGTCCACTCCAGCAGCGGCTGCTTTTTGAGCAAGGCGAAGGTTTGGAACGACGTGTAGACTTACTGCTCCAGCAGCTTTTATTTTTGGAGTGAGAACCTTTGGGGAACCCGCGGAGACACAAATAACCTTCACCCCATAACTCAAACACATCTCTAAGTGCTTCTCGTAATCGCCCAACACAAGCGGGAAATTCACACCAAATGGACGGTCGGTTAACTCAGAACAACGTCGAACATGAGGTTCGAACTCGTCAGCACTCATTACTGATGCACCTAAAAAGCCCATACCCCCTTCATTGCAGACCGCTGCGACCATTTCTGCTTCGCTTAACCAAGCCATCGCTCCTTGAATAATTGGGACGTCAATATCGAGCAGGCGAGTTGCAGGTGTGTCAAAGCGAACGTTCATAATCTTTACCACCGTATGAGATGAGCTCCCCAGCTCATTCCTGCGCCAATCGCAAGCAGAACGATGAGGTCGCCTGACTTTATAAGTTGTTTATCAACCGCTTCATCGAGGGCAACCATAGCGCTCGCAGCAACTGTATTTCCGTACCTTTCCACGTTGGTATAGGTCTTTTGAGTCGGAATCTGAAGTTCGTCAAGAACCGCAAACAGCAGTCTCTTATTTGCCTGATGAGACACAACAAAATCAATGTCGTCCGCAGTGAGTTCGTGACTTTCTAGCAAGTCACGAACAACCGCGGGCATTTCAGCAACAGCACAGTTCCAAACAGCGCGGCCATCCATACGTAGTTTGTGTCGTTTTTCAGCGACAAGTTCAGGAGTCAATGGGTCACGGGTTCCGCCGCCGTACTGACCAACGATTTCGGCAAGACCACCATTGGTATGGAGTCGAGAATCAATAATACGATGATTCTTATCTGTAGAGCGAGATACGATGACAGCTCCGGCGCCGTCGCCGAAAATTGGAGCGGTAGTGCGGTCGTCCCAGTCGAGAGAAGTTCGCGAAATCACCTGTGTGCCCAGCACTAAAATGTGTTGATACATACCAGACTCAATCAAGCCGCGAGCCATAGTGATGCCACTAATTGTACCCGCGCAGGCCATATGGATATCGAAGGCAAAGCACTTGTTTTGAATCGATAGCTTCTCTTGAATGTAACTAGCGGTCGCTGGAGTGATGACGTCACCGGTTCCGATGGCACAAATGATTCCATCAATTTCATTGGGTTCGATACCGGCCGAAGCAATTGCGTTCTTTGCCGCAGCGACGCCGAGATCACTGGCTTGTTCCTCGTCCGCTGCAATTCGCCGTGCTGAAATCCCAAGTTTTTCTTCGATCCAATCTGCAGAGCAATTAGGGACGCGTTCGCATAGTTCCGCGTTAGTCATGACTCGAGAGGGCAAATACGAGCCTGTTCCTGAAATGTAAGCCCACACGTTCGGTTCTTATTCGAACACATGTGGGATACGTTCGAACATAAGTCAGCAGCAGGACCGGGCTTTTCCTAGGATTGTCCGTCGGTGAATCGGCAAACGGGTCTGTTCATCTAGCGTGTAATTTCGATCATGACTCGTTGCGTATCAATAACAGCCAAGGGTTTAACCAGCCTTATATGAACTGACTCCAGCTGACTGAACTGTTCTTTGAGCTTAGAAGCCAAGGTTTCTGCCAAAGTCTCAATCAAGCGATAGTGTCGCCTCGAAACAATTTCTTTAGTTATTGCAAGAACTTGGTCATAGTCTATGGTGTCATTTAAGTCTTCGGACCGACCGGCCTGCTCCAGCGAGACGCCCAACACCAAATCTAGACTAATCGGCTGCTTCATTGTTTCTTCGTGAGGATACACGCCAACACTTGCTAATAGGTGTATTCCCTCAATCCGGATGAAATCGCTCATGAATGAGAAGCTCATACCGGTTTTTGTCGAAGTAGACCAGCATCTCGGCTAGGTTCTCCGCGTGATTGGAATAGTAATGGGTAGCAAAAGCGACCTGGCCATTATGAGTCAGGCTGCCGAAACCCTAGAACAACTAAAGATCCCCTATGAGATCCGTATTATCTCCGCGCATCGTCGTCTCGAAACGACGAAGGAATGGGCTACGACAGCTCGAGAACGTGGACTCAAGGTTCTCATCGCAGGCGCCGGTTTGGCCGCGCACCTTCCGGGCGTTCTCGCTGCTGCGACGACGTTACCGGTTCTCGGTGTTCCACTTCCCGGTTCAACCGTGGGCGCTTTAGATTCTTTATACTCGATTGTGCAAATGCCAAAAGGTATCCCCGTAGGGACGTTGGCGATCGGGAAAGCCGGTGCAATTAATGCCGCATTGCTCGCAGCGGAAATCTTAGGAACATCGGACGACGAAATTGCCGAACGTGTTGCACAGTTCCGCGTTAAGTCACGAGAGCAGGTTGCCGCCGACGATGAAGCGTTGCAAGATGCGTTGCAAGCTCGCCAAGACGGTGAAGGGCTTGGCGATGCGCTTAAACGAGCAAGCCTGATTAAATAAAATTATACGCTCAAGGGCTATAGTAATTTGGCCACATTTCTGGCGATGTGATGGGTCCGTTATTCTCGTCGACACGTTCGTTAATGCTTGTCCATTGTACTTTGCCCGCGCTTGAAGTTAGCGTTCCAACAATCCAAAGGTCGGTTTGTCGATCAGAAAAATACTGTGGTCCTTGCGGTCTGCGACTGACGGTACGGCCATCGTTCAAGATTTGCATCAAGGCATTACTGCCTTGAGCTTGACCATAAAACTCTTGTTTGACGACCACACCATAAGTCCCTGCTTCAAGTTCGCTGATACGTCCAAGCTCTGGGCCAAAACCGTCGAAGTCGTCAAGAATTAGGCCCTTGGCCTGATCGTCGCTTTGATTCGTGCTCCAAATACTAGAAAGAGGATCAAACAGCCGACCACCCGGTTTCACGATATGAATATCGAGATCAGAAAATTGGCTATCCCAGGTCAGGATTGCTCGTAAGCCTCGTTCTTGAGCTACACCCGAGAAAACATTGATAGAGCATCGACTTCCGTACAAATAATCACCTTGCCCAGTCACAATCACTTGCACTCGATTACGCCCTGGAAACAAAGGAAGAAACTCGAGAGAAAAAGCCCCATTAGTCACTTCAACGGGGCCATCGAGTACATCGCCTTGTTCGTTTCGAACTTTCCACCTTGCAACCGGCACAGATGCCGGACTGATCGCGCCAACAAGACGCCGCAGCGATAAGGTTTCCGAGGTCTTGGGGGTAATTTCGCGATCGATCTCCACCTCGGCACAGCCATCGCACGGTATCTCAACGTAATGATTCACTTGTCGTTCTTGCGTGCCTAATTGAGCCGTGACCAATAAAGACGAAAGCCCTGGATCAACTTCGTAGTCCGTAAACAGAAAAGGAAAGGTAGATAGCCGGCCTGGTTCGGGGTTTTGAACCACGATCGTTTTCTCGCTCGATGGCTCACAGGTGTTATTCAAAGCGGGGGTCACTGTCAGTTGAACCGTGTCCGCAACTGTTTCAACCTCGCCACGAATTTGAATGCGTCGTGTATTTGGTGAAAGCAGGGTATCATTTTCTGGAGAGAGAACGCGTACTCGCGGCGGTATCAGCTTTACTTCACATTTACCTTCGTTTGAACAAAAGCCATACGTGAGTGATGTTCCATCATTCGGACACTCGTCATTTGCGACACATTCTTGGACGCACTCGCCCGGGGCACCGAGTTCACGAGACTCTTGTAAACAATGAAAACCCAATGGGCAATCCATTGGAACGAAGCACTCTGGTCCTCCCGTACACCCCTGAGCGAGCAATAAGCCGGAGGCCACCGCCAACAGAGAATTCAATTTAACAGCGCGGTACATAAACAATTTCAATTTGTACGCCTTCAGCAGGGATGTGATTCGTGTCAAAGACGACTTCGTTTCGGGTCCTATCGTATCTCCAACTATTTGCAGACATCAAATTACCGTCAACGTATACCTCTATCGGTTCGTTCGTATCAGCAGTTTGATTGAGCCTAAAAGTTTTTCGAAGACCAAATGCGGCATTACCCAAAGTATCGAGAGCGGTTGACCAATCCTCTGAACATATGGACGCCGAGTTACCGCCAGAGAGATCCAAGAAGTTGTTAAGTTTCAAACTTGGACTCGCGGTGAGACACCCCATCTCCTCGCCGGCAATTCCAAGTGCCAAGAAGTTTTCTCCAAACTGGCGTCGAAGATAACTCAAATAAAATAACTCAGAAGCTGGAGACTGGTCATCCTCATCTGTCACAAACACCGATACAAATGTGACATCATCTCTTAGCAGATCGCGATTGAACGCCTGTCCGCTCTTGGCTTGTTCGATCGCTCGAAACATCGCTTCAAGAGGTGTCTCCAGTCCGGAACCCATCACGCCTCGGCTCGCTTGGAGAGAAAAGGCTCTTGAATATTGGGGCGTTGCTCTTGTTACTACCGGTCCAACCAATCGACCACTCACGGCAAAGGGGTCCGTAGTTGTTACTCCAATATGGAAATCGACATTCCGAATATTGGCGGTGGAAATAAATGAATCGAAGTTTGCGACGAGACTCGTTTGTTCCTCGATCATAGAGCAACTGTCATCGATAACAAACAACACGTCGACTTCTCGCTTTTCAAGTTGCTGAAAGACCTCTGTGACTCGTGGATTCGGACTTCCTTCTCCAACCATTGGAACAATGAAGTCATACGGTTTCCCAGCGAGACTAATGATCAGGTCGTTGTAATCAACACCGAGATCCTGGGCTCTATAAACGACATCCACAATGACGCTTGATCCAGCTTCAACCGATGCTCCTGTTCCGCCAATAGCTAGAAACTCTGGATTCGTAGGCGTTCTTGCGATGCTCTGAACAAGCTCATCAGATGTTCCGGCATTATAAATGGTTACACTGCGCCTAATGCCTGCGCAGCCTGGACGCTGCTTACCGAAGTTAAGCGTCTGCGGAAGAATAAAGATCTCACTTTCTGTTCCGCCACGACCCGCTAGCCCGAATTGACGTTTTGCGAATTCGGCATCATCAGTAACCAGGGTATAGTTAGACTTTGCGTCTCTACTTTCGGTAGGTAGGAAACGAAACTCAAGTTCTGTCGATTCTCCAGGATCTAGGCGCCTCGGAAATAATTCTCCGACCGCTTGGAAAAACGGGTCAGCACCCGCTCCAAAAGAACCTGATAGCAAACTACACGATCGTGTCCCAACATTCGATACTGAAACCGATTGCCTCCGACCAAATCCGAGTGGGAGGGCCCCAAAATTTAATCGGGGTGGATTTATTTCAACCTGACACGCACTGACCGAATATCTTGCGAACACTGGAACCCGAATCACGGGACTCGTCAAGTCGTCACTCGTCACAGTCAGCGTCGCCGTACTGACTGATTCTGCTACAGGTTGATATTGCACCTGAGCCACCAGCGTTTCTCCGCCTTCGAGCACCACGGGGAACCCGGGAACCCCGAGCAGTGCGAATTCTGAGGCACCTTCAAGGTTGATCGAGGTCACGGTGACTGGAGTCGACCCTTCGTTTGAAACAAGAAACGTCCTTGAAGACATTCTCATCGAAGCATCAACACCAAAATCAATCGCTGGAGGATCAACCTGAAACAAGGCACCCTCCCCTTTCCCAACCACGGCAACGCGGCCACGGCTAAGAATGGGGTCACTAGTATTTATGAAAAGCTCAGCATTGTAATCTTGCACCCGAAGCGGACTAAATTTTACGTTTAGAACATATTGATTTTTCGGCTCGACAAAGATCGGGAATTGAGGCGCATCAGCGACAGAGAAGTCAAGCCCAATCACTTCGACGCCTATAAGTTCTAATCGCTCAGAGCCGTTATTGATGATCGTCAGTTGTTCGGATTTTGACTCCCCAATACCGACGACGCCGAAATCTAGTTGCGAAGGTGAGAACACGACAACAGGTTGTGCACTCGCAGCGGAAATATCTATTTCGAGACCGCATCGACTTCCGCAGGTTTCGAACGTTATGCGGCCGTTGTGCGTTCCCAATTCCTGAGGACTATAATCAAGCGTGTAGAGGACTTGGCTACGGGCGTTTACGGAGTATTGACTTGGTGCCCCAAAGGCCGGGATGCCCGTCAATGAAAAATGTTCGGTTTGCGAGAACTCCTCCGCGATTACACGCCCTGAAAACGTTTCAATGGCCGAGTTCGCAACGACAAATTCGAGACCTCGTTTTGCCCCTAAAGGTACAGTACCAAAATCGAGCTTTTGAGGAGCAACGGTGAGGAAACCGGCAACACCGACACCAGACAAGTTCACCTTTGTTACTTGCTCAGATTTTGCATTGGAACGAATAATCAGCTGCCCTGTTTCTGGGTCATCATTGACTGGCCTAAAAACGGCGTCCAACTTCACGAATGCACCGGGCTCAATGTCCAAACCTGTTCGTGATGCCGAAAACCTCTCGCTAAACTCAATCGAGGTAATCCGAAGTATATCCGTCCCCGAGTTACGAATACTAAACGATACCCGTTTGGTACCACCGATCGTGACTTCACCAAATTTGATGGAGGTATCACTAAGTTCTATATCAGGTTCAAGACGCTCTAGATCATTGCCTGAATCATCACAGGCGATCGCTAGAGTGAGTCCTAAACACAAACTAGGAAGAAAATAGTTTGAATGCGTCCGCACATGACTAAGATACTTATTGAAAGGCGAGTTTACCAGCCCTTAGGGACTTCGAAATTGTTTACCAGCTCATATGACCCAATAGGGTTTAGGGCTCATCGACACATACAGCCTCAGGATCCTTCGAATACAATTGGCCGAGCGTTACATTATCAACATAAACCCCGCAAACGGGCTGGGTTCCGAGAACCGACCAAATTGCACCTTCCTGCTCGCCGTGTTCAGGCTGCTCAAAGTGAAAGGCTGCAGATGCACTTTTCGCTTCATTCGCGTAATAAACTCTCGACGGCAAGACACCCTCTTTGACGTACATGCGGTAGCTATCGTAGTTTAGCCGGTTGAAGAACACTCTCGATCCGGGTTTGATCTTACGGAGGCCTTCAAGGTTTGGCCGAACTAAGCCACCCCAGAAACCGCGCTGCATTCCTAAGCGAGCGCCGCCCTGATAACCACCAGCAATTGAATTATAGTAACCAATGCCAGTAGTTGGGCTCGCGAGAATCCCAAGAACTCCCGGCAGTAGAGTGAAGACTGTAATGCATGTGATAAGGGCAAAGCGTACACTCGAGGACCAACCCGCCAGGATATTTTTCAAGCAAGGTATCAAAATACTAGAAGCTAAAACCGCAAATAACGGCATCGCGTTGTACCAGTGCTTCACACCACCGAAAATGGGGGTATTGGGACCCGCGATTACAAATGGAGGTAAAGCGCAAGCCGCAAATAAAAGACAGTACCGAGGCTCACGCCTGATAAGTCCCTGATAGGCGGCAGTAAGAAACCCGAGAGTGCCAAGGGCCAAAAGTGGCACAGGTACGGTCAGTGCGGTCATGACAAACGGAAACGAAATAGGAAATGGCGGCTTGACCAAAAGATTTCCAAAGTATTGCGCCGGATAGTGCTCGTGGTTGAGATGAAAAGAGAGATAAAAATTAGTGCGCCCTATAGGATCATGCCAAAGGTGTGGCCAAGCCACAAAAAAGATCAAAGGTCCGACAACCGCGCAGACAATAAGCACCCAAGGAATCGTGCCTAAACGTATATCTGTACCACCGGAAGGCCCTGCTTGCATTCTGATATCTTTGAGAAAAGAACTCGTCCACAGCCAGGTAAAAACAAATACGAACGGCAAGAATAAAGCGTTCAATTTCGTAGCGATCGCTAAACCGAAAATCAATCCGGCTAAAAGATTAGAACGACTCAAAGGAGAACAGGCTTTTCCATACGATCTCCAAAAAGCCCAAAGCGACAATGTCCACATGGCCGTGATTGGCACATCGAAACACGCAAGATGAGCGTCGAAAAAATATCTTGGGATGGTAGCCAATAAGCAGGCCGCAAAAAATCCTACGGCTGACGAGAATAAAAGCCGACCTAATAAAAAAGTGGCTAAGAGACTCAGGCATGCAAATAAATAACCAGCGATTCGATATCCAGCGGAAGGCGAGCTCCATCCAAGTGCTTTATGGAACAATCGATGGGTAATGCCTTGGGAGAGCTTCACAAGCGGAGGATGTTCCGTGTTGTAGCTAAAATGTTTTTGAATTTCTTTGTCCGTGAATGCTTTCGTAAAATCTCTGGAGAAAAGTGTTTCCCACCAACCAGCATACTGATCTGCAGCCTTGAAATAATACCCCTCATCCCTGACAAATCCTATGGCTGGTCCATTTAAAGCCAGAATAGTGAAATATCCCGCCAGCAAAAGAGCGACTGCGTACGACCACCGAAATTTCATTGCCGCATCTCCGCGTTGAAACAAAAATGGTTTGCACCCGCATCAACGGTTGAAAGAGAAAATGTAACAGTCGCGGTTCCTGAGGTCGGCGTAGTGAGAGCAAATCGTCGATAGTAATCTTTCAATGCGAAGTGAAACATTTGGGGCTTTTGCCCAGTAAGGCTTACCGCCATATCAATCGGAGCTCGGGCATGAACTGAACTGTTTAGTGTATGTCCACCGTGGCCAATCAATGCTCCGGTCATTGGAACATTTGGAAACTCAATAACGAGCTGGCCTGTATTAGGTGGGTGCGCCCAGAGGCAAAGTTCTAGATGGTCCCCCATTCTATGCCACTCAGGAGAAACGTAAAACCATTCGGCATCACGGCGGCAAGACCAACGCCCAAAGCCGACACCTCCCTGATAGTTGTTCTCGCTCCATCGGTCACAAGGTTCCGTCTGAGAAGCATTCATTTTGTAATAGACGTTCGCGGACTTGATCGAATCTCGAAATGAATACTTTGTCTGCGAAGGATTCCGCACCATGAAGTGGTCGATTGTAATACCGTCTTGCTCATATATGCGGCCTTTATATTGGTGACCCGCGTCGATAATCTCGTCTTTCCAGCGATCACCATCGCCGAACAATCCATAGACCCACACATTTTCTTTATTAGACCAATCCAGATTAAGTATTTTCTTCGTCGCCACAGGCTTTAGCTTTCCTAAAAACTCACGAGCCATCGTTGCAAAATGTGGGACCAATACAACCAAGTCAGAAGACTTCGCTTGCTCGAGCAACACCGAGCTTGCTTTTTGATGCTGAACCCGGGTCGGTCCGCGATCGCGAAATAGCCAAAATCCCGCGCCATACGCCGCTGTAGACAGGCTAAGGAAAAGAACAACAAAAGACACCCAACGGTTGTAGGTTGGCTCACGGCTTATAAAGGGTCGACGGATTTCGTCCACGGTGGCGCAGACGCTAGCCGGGATTGCCTCCGTTGGCGAGTGATAACCCGCCTCAAGGCCGTCAAATTAGCTGTTCGAGAGCCTCTTGGTCCTGTCCTTGTAGAATTTTGCTCAAGGTTTTTACTGATTTCACCATTTCGTTCCCCTCGCCTGTCAAGTGATCCCAGCTGAGGCCGATTCGCATCACCCGTCGACCGTCGGATTCATCTGTGACCGAGCAACTCGACACAGTCATTGCAGTAGGCCCCCAAGCGAAGGGTGTGCACCGAAAACCTTCTTCTGCGTGGTTTAGCAGAGAGCTCACGCTTAGGCCGCCTCCACCTTTGCGAAGATAGAGACCGGGAAAACTGTAGGCCAGAAAGTGGATAATACGCAGATACAAACGCATCAAAAATGTGTTTTTGTTTTTGCGGAAGTGTTTTGCAATAATGGTCTCTTTCAGACTCTTTTGACATGACTTCTTAATGATGTCGCTTATCTCATCGACTGTCTTTTCATCCGCTGCAGGAACGACAGATGCGATGAGATATTGTCGGCCGTCTTCTTCGATATAATGCGGAAAGTTTACGTTTATATATGGCAAAGAAAGTAACCGGTCGCCCCAAAATCGAGAGAACCAAACGCGGTTGATAATCGGATGTTGTTTCGCAACCAGTGCCATCGCTTTAATAAGAATTGATGTATATCGTGGCTCTTTATTTGCTTCTCGATATCTAGTTTCCAAGGCACTGATATCCACCTCTAGATAAATGGGATTGAAGACATGGTTCCGCTGAATTGAGCGAAGCTGATACGCGAGGAACCACTCACTGAGCGTTGGTTTTCGAATCGACATCGCTAATCCTGATCTGGTCCCGACCAGGTAGATAACCGTAATTTCTCAGTGAGCTGAATAAAGCGTGCTACTGATTTGTCCGCCCTAATAAGCGACTTTGGGTTAAATCTCATGTGCGGGAAGGCTTTGATGTCGTCGTCTCGGAGTGCAATCAAAAGCGCAATGGTCAAGAAGGTGAATATTTTGGACTTAAACCAGCCCCAAGGTCCTGACGTTCGTTGAGTCACAATGAAAATATGTACGTGACTAATGCCATTCAGTTGGGGAACGCAGCCCCACAGAATATGAAGGGCCGGGATCTTAAAACCTGTCCCACGAAAGCGCTGATTGGGGCCATAGGTCAGAGTCACAATAGAGCCACCAGCAAAACGAGCTTGATAGCCAACCTTGGGTCCAAGAAGCCAACGAAGAAACTGATTCTTTAGGCCTTTGTTTGGAATCTCTCCCTCCAGATTCCACTCAAACACATGATCATTCGTGTCTTCGATTTCAAAATCAAATTCGACATCTAAATTGTGAACCGCAGAAAAATGCTGAAGATCAATTCCATTAGCCATCATCACATGATGATGAGCGTACAAAACCGCTTCCTTCAGGTGGGTGGCCGCGAGGCGCTCTTCAGAGGACACAAATCCTGGCGGATTAGGAACAGAATAAGGAGCCTCAGCTGCGGAATACACCCAGATGAAACCAAATTTCTCTTCCACCGGATAACTGTTTGCTTTTACCCCTTTCGGAGGCTCCGTTTGGCAAGGAACCTCTTTGAGCTGTCCCTTTCCGCAAAATTTCCATTGGTGAAAGTAACACTGAATCTCATTGTTGATGACACGTCCATTTCCTAGGTCAGCGCCCATATGAGGGCAGAAAGCATCAAGAGCTCGGACGAAACCATCGTCACCACGAAAGACAACAATTCGCTGCTTGAATATGAGAAACGATTTCGCCTGACCTGCTTTGAGTTCGGCGCAGGCCGTGATCGGATACCAACCTTCGGTAAGAACGTCCGGATTATTAAAGACGCGGTGTTTTACTAGCGGCTGTGTCGCGAGATTTTCGCGACGAGTGTGATCATCCTTGGATGCTTTCACCACGCCATTGA
>JAYZDF010000097.1:0-15704 GCA_036337945.1 Myxococcota bacterium | reverse complement strand
TACCCAAGTGATCAATATCATCGATAGTTCCGCGGCCGTTCTTGAGCTCAACCAAATAACGAACTACTTCGAGAATGTCGCGCTTGGTGAGTACGGTGTTTTCTTCGTCTTCATCTAAAGTGAACTTGTAGTTCAGCTTGATACGACCAACTCGCGAGAGGTCGTAGCGTTCAGGGTTGAAGAAAAGGTTATTGAACAAATTTCGCGCAGCATCTTCAGTTGGTGGTTCACCGGGGCGAAGACGACGATAAATTTCCATAATGGCTTCTTGAGGAGTATCCATGACTCCTCCCGCCATATTTTCATATTCGGTACGACCGCGACGGCGGTCAGACAACTCGAGGTTGATTGTGTTTCGGATAAAAGGCCCGACGTTCAGGTTATCTATGAAGAGAATCGAGAACGTAGACACTCCCGCTTCCTTGAAGCGCTCCAGCATCTCAACATCAACGTCAGCATTGCACTCAGCGAGAACTTCACCGGTTGTTTCGTCAATAACATCTTCCGCAATGACGGTTCCGAGAAGCTCTTCTTCGTCGACAGGGATCGTTTCGAGGTTCAAGCGCCGAACTTTGCGAATCACTAACGCTGTGAACTTTTGATTCTTTTTAACGACAATTTCGCCCGTTTCAGGATCTCTGATGTCTCGTGCCGAACGCTGGCCCTGGAGAAGGTCGAGGTTGACGTCTTTTGACAGTTCTCCTTTCGAGTTCAGGTGAACTTGCTCACGGTCATAGAAGTAATCAAGAAGCTCTTGGGTGGAATAACCTAAGGCTCGGAGGAGGACTGTCGCAGGCAACTTTCTACGACGATCAATTCGAACGTATAAGAGGTCTTTCGGATCAAATTCGAAATCCAGCCAGCTTCCTCGATAAGGAATAATTCGAGCAGAATAAAGGAGCTTGCCTGAGCTGTGAGTTTTTCCACGGTCGTGGTCGAAGAACGCACCTGGAGAACGATGGAGCTGAGACACGATTACTCGCTCAGTACCATTGATGATGAAGGTACCATTCTCCGTCATAAGCGGGATTTCGCCGAAGTAGACTTCCTGTTCCTTGACGGCTTTCACCATCTGCGTACCAGTCGCTTCGTCTTTATCCATCGCGACAAGGCGGACAACCACCTTTATCGGAGCCGCGTAAGTCATCCCTCGTTGATGACATTCATCCGTATCATATTTGGGCTTTTCCAAATGATAAGAGACAAAGGTCAGTTCAGCCTGCCCCTGAAAATCTCTTATGGGGAATACGGACTTGAAAACACCTTGGAGTCCGGTGTCTTCTCGCTTGTCAGGATCGACATTCGCTTGCAGAAACTTGTCGTAACTGCGCTTCTGAATATCAATAAGGTTAGGGATCTGTACGAGCTGCTCGATTCTTCCGAAGCTCTTGCGAATTCGGAAGTTAGTTTGGACGACCGACGACATAGAGTACGCCTTCTCCTTCCTCACGTGTACCACTTGCTGATACACGGCCATTGGGTCTGTTTGCACAAAGCAAATGAGACCCGGATCAAAAAAAACTATCCTGCAAACGCTCCAGAATACTGGAGTTTTAAAAAAAATTACGTACGTGCCAGAGAGTTGGCCCGGACATTGCTTGCAGTGCGATTTGAGTCAAGCAAAAAGAGTTGGCGCCCCAGTCTAGGGCCTCCCTGCGGGACTATCTGTCGTCGCGCTATGCGAATACAGTATAACCCCTCAGAGATTGCGCCAACCCTTTCAGGGTAATTACTTGATTTCGACTTCTGCGCCGGCCTTTTCAAGAGCTTCCTTGATGGCTTCAGCTTCGCCCTTTTCGATACCCTCTTTGAGTGTCTTAGGCGCACCGTCCACAAGTGCTTTCGCTTCTTTCAAGCCGAGGCCGGTCAAAGAACGAACTTCTTTGATGACCGCGATCTTGTTTGAGCCGTGTGCTTTCAAGATTACGTCGAATTCGGTTTGTTCAGCTGCGGCACCACCACCGTCTGCTGGTGCTGCCATCATGACTGCTCCGCCACCTTTTGCAGCTTCAACGCCCCATTTTTCTTCAAGTTGTTTTACAAGGTCAGCAGCTTCAACAACGGTAAGTGCTGACAGGTCTTCGATGATTTTCTCTAAATCTGCCATTTTAAATTCCTTTAAATTCCTTGAGACATAAACGCTGTACGTTTAGGCCTCTTCTTTATCTTTTTCGATTTTCGCTTCAAATACAGCCAACAATTGCGAAGCTGGAGCATTCAATTGAGCCAGTAACTTCGATGCTGGTGCGTTGAGTACACCAAGCAATTGTGACCGAGCTTCGTCCAATGTAGGTAGTGAAGCGAGGACGTCGAGTGCCTTTTCGTCACCGATTACGTCTTCTTCAACAAAGCCACCTTTTGGTTCAAGCTTCTCATACTCTTTTGCCAGGTCCTTAGCCGTCTTACCAAGCTTGCCGTATTCGTCGTCAAATTTGACCGCGATAGCCGTTGTGCCTTTGAACTGATCAGACAGTCCTTCGACAGCTCGACCGTTTAGCGCAATCTTCATAAGGGTATTTTTCACTACTTGGTAGTGAACGTCTGCCTCACGAAAACGTCTTCGAATATCGGTAACCTGCTCTACACTGAGACCTTGGTAATTAAACACCAAGCCTGCACGTGCCTTGTCGAGCATATCGGTAAGATTACCAACCATTTCTTCTTTTGCCTGACGGGTCATTGCCATAGTTATTCACCTCCTTCCGTTGTTATTTCTGACCGTCCATCACCGTTCGGGGATGGTTCGGTGTCCAATGACGGCCAGAGCACAACGGAAGTTGCGTTCGCTGGTCCGTCTCGGCGGGCTCTTCGTAAAACCGGAGAATTATGGCTCTGTGAGCGACCCGCTGTCTTGGACAGTCCGTTCAATTACTTAGAGAAGACGCTGTCGCTGGAATCCACTCGAATTCCAGGTCCCATCGTCGCACTAACAGTAACTGACTTCATGTAAGTGCCTTTAGCCGTTGCCGGCTTGGCGCGAGTAAGTGCATCAACAACTGTCGTTAGATTTTCGACAAGTTTTTCTGCATCGAATGATTTTTTAACGATTGGGGCGTGAACGATACCGTCTTTGGCCGTTCGGTATTCGATCTTACCACCTTTGGAATCGCTAACAGCTTTCGCAACATCAGGCGTAACTGTTCCGGTCTTTGGGTTCGGCATCAAGCCGCGAGGACCGAGTACACGACCAAGACGACCAACAAGCGCCATCATGTCAGGAGATGCGACAACAACATCGAAATCCATGAAGCCGCCCTGTACCTTTTCTACAAGGTCTTCCGCACCGACAACATCAGCGCCAGCGTCGCGAGCTTGCTGTTGTTTATCGCCACGAGTGAATACCGCTACGCGTTTTGATTTACCGGTTCCATGAGGAAGAACGACAGCACCACGAATGTTTTGGTCCGCATGCCGAGGGTCAACGCCGAGTCGCACTGCTACCTCTATGGTTTCGTCGAACTTAGCGACCGCAGTTTCTTTTGCTAAGGTGCAGGCCTCTAGGGCCGTGTAACGTTTCGCTGCATCAACTTTTTCTGCTGCAGCTCTGTATTTTTTTCCGTGCTTTGCCATTTGTTGCTCCGTAGTTCGAACGACCTCGTAGCCCTTTGCTCGAAGTCTCCTACTCTAAAATGTGTTTTTACAGGTTCCTAAACGACATCAACGCCCATAGAGCGCGCTGTTCCAGCGATAATTTTCGCTGCCGCCTCTACGTCGTTTGCATTCAGATCGTTCATTTTTGCCTGACCAATTTCGCGACATTGATCCCATGAGATCTTGCCGACCTTGACTTTGCCAGGCTCACGCGAACCAGATGCAGGTTTCTTGTTCAAGTGAAGACCGATGGTCTTCTTGATGAGAACCGATGCTGGTGGCGTCTTGGTCATGAAGCTGAAGCTACGATCTTGATAGACCGTAATAACGACAGGGATGACTAGGTTGTCCTTGGCCATCTCTTGCGTCTTGGCATTGAACTGCTTGCAGAAATCCATGATGTTTACACCGTGTTGGCCCAATGCGGGACCTACAGGCGGTGCTGGATTCGCTTTTCCAGCGGGAACTTGAAGTTTAATTTGAGAAAGTACTTTCTTTGCCATGACTGATCTCTTCCAACGCCTCTCTAAACTTGAGCCATGATCGTTGCCTCAGGAAAACATTTTCCTGGTGAGCTTCAAGCGCAAGTTTATGAACGTTTTAGGCTCGCCACTCACCAGGTCTCACAAAGCGCGTCAAGCAATTACTCCTTTTTTTTAGAGAAAACGCTTTACTTAGCTTGACAGCCGGCAAGGCCGAGAGTTTACCCTTAAAAACATTTCCCTGGTTTTGGTTGAAGCAAACGTATCGCTCTCGCTCTGGTACAGTTAAGATTACCCGGAACCCCTAGTTATCCAGGTTCGACCACAGTAACACGGCAAGCACACTGCAGGGAGACTTACAGAGTAAACATACCCTCGCGCTTGGGCTACGATTGTATTGATTGATTCTGAGGAAGATTTATACCGCTCGATAATTAGGCGGTGGTTTTCTCAACTTGACCGTAATCCAGCTCAACTGGAGTTGCCCGACCGAAGATAGATACCAAAACCTTGAGCTTTTGTTTCTCAGGTTTGACTTCCTCGATGACACCGTTGAAGCTCGCGAAAGGACCGTCAATGACTCGAACCTGCTCACCTTCCTCGAACTCGATTTGAGGCTTCGCTGAGATGGTTCCCTCATCGATCTGCTGAGTCAGTTTTTTGACCTCTGCTTCTCGCACCGGAATCGGGTTTCGTCCGTTCCCACCGACAAAACCTGTCACTTTCGGAGTTGATTTCACGCAATGCCATGCGCGGTCGTTCAGCTCCATCTGTACAAACATGTAGCCGGGGAAAAATTTGCGCGTGATGTTGCGCTTGCTTCCTCGAACTGTCGTCGTGGTCTTCTCTGTTGGAACCAGAATTTCACCGAAGTACTCTTCGAGGCCTTCAAGCTTTATTTTCTCGGCCAGGCCTTTTTCCGCTCGTTGCTCAAACCCTGAATAGGTGTTGACCACGTACCATTTCCAATTCGGATTATGTCGTTTAACAACTTCGGCGACCTCTTCAGAAGCCGAAGTATCAGACTGCTCAGCGGCTTCAACAACTTCGCTCTCTACACCTTCCGTTGTCTCTTCACTTTGCTCAACTTGATCGTTTTGTTCAACTGCCACTGAATAATGCCCCTTTCTTCGATAGTGTATGTGTTACTTATAAAAAGCCGCGTCAATTAGCCCGCGTAGATAAATCCGGTCGCCCATCCCCATAATGCATCAAATATTCCCAGGATAAGGGCGATGATGAGCGTAGTAATAATTACGACTATGGTCGCCTGCTTGGTCTCTTCTTTACCAGGCCATGTGACCTTTCGGAGTTCGGCAACCACTTCGGAAGAAAACTGGTTCACTTTCTCGTTTCTGAAAGCAACGAAAGCAACACCAATGGAAAACGCCATACTAATTGCTTTAGAGAGTGTGAACTGACTACCGATCAATTCGATATCCGGCGCATTCATCGCGAAAGCCAATGCTTGCAGAATTCGGCTCAACGTCACCCACAGGAGCCCTGCCCCTACAAGAAAACTAAAAACTACATATCGTTGTACACCTTGCACTCTAACACTCCGTCTAATGGGATGACCGTCGTGCTAACACGAAGAATCCCTTATGGCTACAAAAAGCCATGCAGGGCAGGAGGGACTCGAACCCCCAACCGTCGGATTTGGAATCCGCTGTTCTACCAATTAGAACTACTGCCCTTCAAAATAGCACTCAATAATTTCCGGAGACGACGTCTAAACCAAAGAATCCAAACCTGCCAAGGGAAAATAGAGAGCCTACAACCAGACTTGAACTGGTGACCTCTTCCTTACCAAGGAAGTGCTCTACCACTGAGCTATGTAGGCACACACCCTTGACAAGTTTGAATGGTTTGGAAAGAGCGGGAGACGAGGTTCGAACTCGCGACATTCAGCTTGGAAGGCTGACACTCTACCAACTGAGTTACTCCCGCGTACGTATCCAATAGCCATAAATAAAAAATTAATCAAATCAATAAATAAATGGTGGAGGGAGAAGGATTCGAACCTTCGAAGCGCGACGCGCGTCAGGTTTACAGCCTGATTCCTTTGGCCACTCGGACATCCCTCCGAAACAAAACATAAATTTCAAAAAACAATATCCTTTCAATAGTCCCCCGTTAAAGCGGGAGAAAAAGGTAAGCTGGCGATCGGAATCGAACCAACAACCGCCGGTTTACAAAACCGGTGCTCTGCCAATTGAGCTACGCCAGCAAAACCGTCTGCCGAAAGGCCAGGTGGGAGTATGTGACCACCTCGACGATGTCAAGTGAGAAGCCTAAGTAATTTATGGATTTTCACATTCTTTGCCTCAGGGTCTCATACATGAGGATTCCCCCTGCGACCGAGGCATTGAGGCTATCGAAATTCGCGCTCATAGGAACACTTACGAGGTAATCACAGGTCTCCGCAACCGTTCGACGAACACCATCTCCTTCACTTCCGACGACGAGTGCCAGTGGCCCTCGGAGATTAACCTTCGCGGCAACCTCACCATTCATTACAGCCGCAGCACACCAAACACCGCGATCCTTCAGTTTCTCGAGTGCCCTCTTGATGTTGGTAACCCTCGCGATCCGGAGATGTATCGCTGCTCCAGCCGAGACCTTGACCACCGCTGGAGTAACCTGACACGCGCGTCGATCTGGAATAATTGCACCATGAAATCCGAGTGCATAGGCAGTCCTAAGAAGTGCTCCTAGATTGTGAGGATCCTGGATTTGGTCGAGAACAAGGATCAATGGGTCCTCATTTAGAGTATCTGCAAACTGCACGAGATCTTCAACACTGACTAATCTCGCATCGCCACTCGATTCCAAGAAAGCGACTACACCTTGATGGCGATCCGTACCTGCAAGTTTGGTCAGTTCATCCCGATTCCGGCTTTCTACTCGAGCCCCAGCTTTTTGAGCTGCCGTGATTAGCGTATCTGTTGACCGATTTCTCTTGCGAGCAGTGTAGAGCACTTCGATTTTATTTCCTGCCGCAAGCGCCTCTCTAACCGACTGAAATCCATAAACTTTATTTGTATTCTTCACTCCGACAGTCGCCTCTTTTAGCCGTTGTTCGCGAGATGGACTTCAGCTTCCGCGACCTGCTCAACGATGCGCTTCGCTGCCTCGGCAGGATCGGCTGCATCCCTAATAGGACGGCCCACCACTAGATAGGTTGACCCGGCCTCAATGGCCTTCGCAGGAGTTACGACACGTGATTGATCGCCGTGATCATCTCCTGCCGGCCGAATGCCTGGCGTAACGAAAATAGTCTCTTTAGGGAGTATCTGCTTTAGCATAGGAACCTCTTGAGCACTTGCTACGATTCCTTCCGCGCCATTTTCCACCGCGAGTTTCGCCAAGCGTTTCGATGCTTCTTCCAGCGAGCCGCTAATTCCTAAACTTTCTAAATCGGCCGGTTCGTGGCTCGTAAGCACCGTAACACCGAGAATTATCGGTTTCTGCACACCAGGAATTAACGTCGTCGATTGTAACGCCTTCGCCGCATGCCGAATCATGTTCGCACCGCCCAAACTGTGAATGGTGAACATTCGCGTGCGTAATCTCGCAGCCTCTTTGGCTGCGAGTCCAACCGTCGCTGGAATATCGTGGAACTTGAGAT
This sequence comes from Myxococcota bacterium, assembly GCA_036337945.1. Classification (GTDB taxonomy): domain Bacteria; phylum Myxococcota; class Kuafuiibacteriia; order Kuafuiibacteriales; family Kuafuiibacteriaceae; genus JAYZDF01. Next base: position 8,000 of record JAYZDF010000097.1, on the reverse strand, counting down.
CTAGGAACACATCCGCCCCCATCCCATATACCAGGTCCAACACCATAGGCCCCACGCTGGTGAAAAGCTGTGATCCGAGTTTGAACATTCCTACGTGCGGAGCAACTTGTTTGATCAGACGCTCAGCCGTCTCGAGGTCCCCGACATCCAGGGCAAAAATGAGTCGTTCTTTCGGTGTTTTAGGTTTTTGCATCTTCAGCCGGCGCAGCTTACGACGATGTGAATCCTTTGCCAACGCTTCACCTTGAGGATTGTGACTCAGATTCGACAATGATATGCCCTCAACACACGCATGGACGAAATAATCAAAAATCTCGACACCTACATGCTTATCGGTGTTGTCGCGATTATCGGCATCTCTCAGTTCAACAGAAAACTTGGCTCAATTCTTGGAATCTTCTTTTGGGCGGCTGTCGCCTACGTTGGCCATCTAACATTCGACCGGGGTGGCGGAATTGGAATCGCAAGCCTCGCACTCTCCCCCGCTGTCTTCTACAGCATTTGCGGAGTACTCATTATGGTCAACATCGGTAATGGACTCTTCGTAGTCAGACGCAAGAGACGAGCCTTCAGTGAAGCGAGCCGTTTTGATGAACCGAGCTAAATCAAAGTATCAATACCTCAATCATCCCGCGATTAGTGCTCGATATTTTTTCCCACGAGCCAAATCAGCTAGCCGAAGTTTTCAAATTCAATCGCAGGGTGAAACACTTGAATGCCTTCGATATATCATCGACCCAGCTAAACCGACTCTATTGCATTTTCATGGTAACGGAGAAATCGTCGCGGACTACGAGGGAGAGATAGCGAACGCTTTTCTAAAATGTGGTTTGAACATCGTATTCGCCGAATACCGTGGATATGGTGGTTCCTCCGGCACTCCATTGCTTGGCGAAATGCTCGAGGACACTGATGCAATCGTCAAAGCAATTCAAGTTCCACCCGAGAACATATTCGTGTTCGGGCGCTCTGTAGGCTCTATTTATGCGATTGAAACGGCAAGACGTTACCCCGAGATCGCGGGTCTTATTCTTGAAAGTGGAATCGCAGCGCCTCTTCAACGACTTCTTCTACGCGTCACTCCAGAAGAACTGGGAACAACAATCGACGATTTCAAAGACGAAGTAGAACGATACCTAAATCACAAAAAAGCTCTCAATAACCACACACGGCCTACCCTAATCCTGCATGCACGAAATGATGACTTAGTGACTCTAGAACATGCACAGCATAACTATGACTGGATCCAGGCACCTTCGAAAAAGCTGCACATTTTCGAACGTGGCGACCACAATTCAATTATGTTCGAAAACTGGACAGAGTATTTTGAGCTTGTGGCCGACTTCATAAAGGACGCATAGCATGAGTATATTTCAACCAGATTTATATACCGAAAAAGTAGTTATGATTACCGGAGGAGGCTCGGGGATATGCTTTGCTATCGCAAAAAGCTTCGCGGAGCATGGTGCGTCTGTTGCAATCATTAGCCGCAATGAAGACAAACTCCAGGCCGCCGCAAAACAAATAGAAGCCTCGACGGGTAGGACGTGCTTTTTCCGCTCCGCAGATGTTCGAAACGTAGAAAGTGTAAATAAAGCCGTCAAAGAAATCGTCAGCGAGCTCGGACCGATTGATATACTTGTTAACGGAGCAGCGGGAAACTTTTTGGCGACCGCAGAAAACCTAAGTCCAAATGGGTATAAAACCGTCTACGAAATCGATGCCCTTGGCAGCTTTATTGTAAGCAAGGCTGTGTACGAACAATCGCTTTCAAAGCGAGGTGGCTCAATCATAAATATCAGCGCCACTCTCCAATATGTTGGTACCGCGATGCAAATTCACGCAGCTTCAGCGAAAGCCGCAGTAGATGTACAAACTCGAACCTTAGCCGTTGAATGGGGACCAAAAAAAATAAGAGTCAACGGAGTGGCTCCCGGCCCAATCGCAGGCACAGAAGGCATTGACCGACTCGTTCCCCCTCACCTTTTGAATTCAATGAAGGCTAAGAACCCTTTGCAGCGACTCGGTGAAACGACTGAAATCGCGGATGCGTGCTTATTTTTAGCAAGTCCAGCTGCATCATATGTGAATGGAGCAATACTGGTTGTCGACGGCGGCCAATGGCTAAACGCAAATCAACTCACTTAGCAGCAAGTTGCTCTTGAGTGTTAAGGCCATTCACGAACACAAAATTTGCCCACCATGAGGGATGGGGATGATATTTACGAACAATCTGGCTCGCTCTTCTTAGAGCTACTGCGGGTGAATGCTCTCTCAACTCTCGATAAAAGCGCTTCATCAACACTGCAGACGCCACATCGTCAACTCGAGAAATCGACGACAACACCGATTTCGCTCCTCCCATGAGAATCGATTCCGTCATTGAAAACATTTCTCGGCCCGTTGGTTTGTCGCTAGGACTTAAACTTTTTGCGCCGACCCTCGATTGACAAGCCGAGAAAGCAACCAGAGCGGCATTCATCGGAAAGGAGAATAACTCATAAAGACTCATCTCATCCGTCTCAAAGCGAATCACGGACGCAAGTGAGTCTCTCTCATTGAGTTCAAAGTGTCCGGCATAATGAACAACAGCCCGGTTCTTCCCTAGCGAATTCACGAACTCTTCTTTGTTTGTTGATGAACTAACTCGGAATCTCGACCCCAACAAGGCCTCAGAAATGAGAGATTTTTCTTTTGATGCAAAAGGAAGTTTTTCTTCTGTCTCAGGCCCCTCAAAGGTCAACACTTCCATATCACCAGACAGAGTTTCTTCGAACATGTCCTGAGAAAAGGCTGTCGCTGGAGCCAATGTTTGAAAGGATAAAAACTTATCGATAATTTTTTCTTTTCCAAAGTTGAGTGCTGCAAAAGAGACGTAACGTAACAGGCCCGAAACAACGAACGCTACCTGCTCCTTCACCTGAAAGTACTTTTCAATTGGCTTAATCAGAAGGTTTGAGAGCTCATTAATAAACTCAGAGACCTCGGCTACATCAAGCATTTTGCGGCCAAAATCTCTAATCAAAGCACGTGCGTAGGCCCCCTCCATCGGAACAAATTCGGATTGAACGCCTTCAGCGTCAAGAACAAAGATGAGTAGGCCTCGATACGTTAGTCGATAGGATACAATTGTTTGGCCGGCCTTGAGTGTATCCGCGATGCGGTCCGGATTCCCTTTTTTCAAGAGCATCGAAAGCCTCGGAGCGATACGTTTTATTTTATCTCGACCACTCCTCGCTACGCTCGACGATTTTGTAGCTCTTATTTTTCGGAGCGTGGAAGAGAGCTCTTGATTCTGAAATTGAATGCGCGCGTCAGCCAATAAATCAAATTGGGATAGTACACGTCCCTCTTCCAAAAATTGATACGCCTCCTCCAATCTGTCTTCTTCCACGAGAAGAATCATTATATCGTCAAAAACCGTATATGGACTTACGCCAAACTCAGAACTTCCCGAACGTAATGCCATTGACCGAACAATCTCAACAGCCAATAAGAGCTCTTCTTCTGCGCCTATTCTATTTCCATCTTGATAGTCAATTAACCCCAGCAAGCGGTGAATCTTCCATCTCAGATCCTGAGCCCTTCGTTCATCTGCAAGCTTTAGTGCGCTTTGGAGCGAACTCCTTGCTGAGGGGTAATTCTTTTTCCTGAAATATAGACGTCCAAGCTCAAACAACGTTCGCATTTCATTATTTCTATCTTGAACCTCCCTTGCCAAGCTCAAAGCATTGACCAGTGTTTTCTCCGCATTACGGTCGTTTATTTTACCGAGTCCCGCTCCCAGATTCCTAAGGTCGTACGCAAGTCCAAACTTATCCGCTAAGCGCTGATCTATGACGAGAGCCTTTCGAAACGTTTTGATAGCCTCTTTCGCCAAGCCAAATTCCAGGTACGCTCTCCCGAGATTATTGTATTGAGTCGCAAGCTCTGTTTGTAGTCCTGCCGACCTTGCTAAATCCGCAGCCTGCACCAGGTCGCGACGCGCACCGAGGAAGTTATTTGTGGACATGTTCAGTAATCCACAAACCGATAGAGAATAAATTTTCCCTTTTATATGCCGACCCATTTGCGGATTCTTTTTCTTTCTCTCCGTCGAAATATTCTGATCGGCTATCGACAGACTCTTAGCACAAAGCTTTTGTCCAATGACGTAATCTCCTTGATACCAAGCAACATTCGCTCCTTCGACCACCGCCTCAAGTTCTCTTACTTTATCTCCGGTCTCTTGAGCTAAACGTTGCGTTTTGTCAGCAATGGCAAGAGCTGTCTCAAAGTCACCTTCCCTTCGAGCTACTCGCGCGAGACCGAGCAGAGGCTCTATCCGCTCGGACGCTGTCGAGACTTGGCTAAGCCAACGTTCATATACCGATTTTGCTCCTTTCGAATCTGCGAGTTGATTCGTATATACGGAACCTAGACGTTTGAAATTATCGAGCGCAAGTTTGACCTGACGTTTATCAGAGCTTCTGATTAGTGATTGCTTTGAATGGATTCGCGCTGCCCTTTCAAACGCTCCAGCAGCTTTTTTGAATGCTAAAGAGCGTCGATAATGCATACCGAGGCTGCTGTGAGCTTGCGCCAATCCTATCTCGTCACTACGCTCTTCTAGTTGCTCAATTGCGCCAAGATATGCGGCTTCGGCTTCTGAGTTCTTACCCGTCTGACTCAGAATTTCTGCTCGGACTACAGATTGCCTTGCTGCATCTCCCTTCCGGTTACTGTTTTTGAGAAAAGTAATGTATTCATCTTGAATAATACCCGCTCTAGATAACGCTTGTGCACTTCGTAAATATTGAACAAGAAATTCGTACGTACGCGTCCGTTTTAGACGCCCATTCGAGCGTGACACCTTTTGTAGTCTCCGCAAGCTTTCAAGGTGACGGATCACATCGGATATTCGTTGTTTGCGGATAGCCTTAACCGCAAGTCGTTCGACTCGACGAATCTTTTTCTTGGCCGAACGGATGCGCGCACGCTTATTTTGCGCTGGCGAGCCAATAAAGTGAATTAAGCCAACCGCTGGATATTCATCTCGTTCGGCAAAAATTGCCTGTTTCAGAGAATCTGCTGCTCCATGCTTGTCAATACCGGAGATAAAGTTCGAAATTAAACGACTTCGTACTCCTTCATCTATTAGAGACGGAACAATCACTACACCAGGAACATTCATCAACGCAGTTTCCAGTTCTAGACCTAAAGCTCCGGCCTCCCGCGAGACCTTAACATCTTGAAATACCCAAACATGGGAGGGTGCCATCACTTCGGACAAATAGGTTTTACCTTCCGCCAAAGTAATATTTGCAATGTCGCGAGCTAGGCCAAATTTGTTTATTAGCTCTAAATCCCGAGATTGATACATGACCGTGTTCTCCAGGTCTCTCGCCTTGATTTCAACTCGGTCCTCAAAAACCACAACGACTTTAGGGTCGTCACGGCCATCGAAAGCTTCGGCACCTTCATCATCGTTCGATAAGTCACGAAGTCTTTTCGTCGGCAGTGTCATCGAAGTTTTTTTCTCGTCAACCTCAACATTGCGAGAAAAACGAACCAAACCTGACGCCGAAACATCCTCGCTTTGCCTACCTAGAGCAAATATCGTCGGCGAAGCCGAATGAACCAAAGCAAACTGATCGAGGGTAGGATGAGGAATCCGCGGAACTGGAGCCCCCAGGAAGGAACCACATAGAACAATGGTATTACTTGACGAAGCGTTTTTTATCGCAACATTGAGAAGCCAATCCCAAATATGTTCGCGTTCAGGGAGCTCACCCGATGATAGCAAACTCGTAATTTCTTTTACTGACTCATTAGCTAACCGAAACGGCACCTCCGTCACTGTCACACGAAAAGCCTGAGTACTTACAGTTGAGGACCCAGCTATCGTGAGCACGGCAAGTTTTTCGCCCAGGGGAAATGGAACGATCATGATCTCGTTCTTATGCAGAGACTTGAAGATCTCCATGGGTTCAAACACATACGCTTTATTTCTGACGGCCAAGCCAATATCCGAAATGTTAGATATCGCTTCTCGATAAGCTTGATTCCGGTCTGTCAGTTGCTCTAAAAAGTACTTATCTGGAATGCGGTCGTCGACATTTTCGTACCAGCCTTTGAGTTCTGATTCTGCTTGGTAAATCTCTTTGAGCTGCGCATTCACTTGTGGGCGCATTGACTTGTTGCGGGCAAGACCGCGACCAAGCGTTGCTTTAAGGCCTAAGCTCCGGTCGATAGAGCGAATTAAATCCAACAAGTCGTCTGACGTTGAGCTAGACCAACTCGGTTGCAACGTAGAAGAGAATAATTTCTCGTGAATTTTATGCCACGGAATGTGAATGTTACGGACCAGGCGTCCCGCAAACACCTGATCTAATCCCTCGTTGTCTTTAGAAGCGAGAGATTTTATTGTAAGGGCCGGATTATCCAATCTTTGAAGGACCTTAAACATCTTCCGCTCATTGATGTCTGCCTCCGTTGTTGAAGTATCCACAAGCTCAAGACTTTCTGATTCAAGGGCGAGACGAACGCGTTCTTTGAGATTAAGAGCTAATTGGGACACACCAAGGCTCGACCATTTATACGCTCGCCGGAAGTAATCATTGGCTGCAACTAACTCATCATCCACACTTGAAAAATCAAATTGAGAAATCTGTTCGACCGACAACGATGATGTCGGTTTTTTCGCGTCATATAAGCCCAGTAAGGCCCGAGAATAATTCAGGCGTGCGAAAACTGTAAGCGCTCGTTCTAATTCAAATATACTAATTTCTTGAGAATCAGTCGTTTCATCGAGAGATTCCTGAGTACCACCATATTCGTCCTTTAGGTATTGGAGCATCATTCTCTTTCTTTCTGAAGCTTCAGTTGTTTGGGGAGTCGTTCTGCTGAAAAACTGAAGAAGAGATTCTAATTTCGCGTACGTTGGACGAGTAATTGCTCCAATTTTATCGCGAAAAGCCTTTTCCTCTGAACTGCTTATCTTTGAAGTTCCGCTCAACTCTTCAGCTAATAGCGCAATAAGTGTCGAACGCGTGTAAAGGAGGCTTCGATCAACACCGGAATCAACGGCAAAATCCTTCGCTACCGCTCCTTTATTGAGAAGCTCAAGTAGCTTGCGGCCCTGCTGAAGACATTCCTCTACTCCCTTCAAACGGCATGCTCGTCGGAAAGCAAGCCCCTCCAAAGCCAATTGTTCTTGAATAAGACTAACCGTCATTACTTGTGGCGAGTCTAGTTGTTGAGCAATGACATCTCTCCTGGTTTTTTGAACCAGTTCAACAGCTTCGACGTCTCCGAGCAGCTCAAAAGCTGATTGCGTCCAAGCAAGATTCAACCCAAGCTCAGCATCAGTATCAAAACCGTAAGGCGCGCGAGAGCTATTTAGAGGACCGTTTATAAAAGTAGGAACCTTTACCTGACAAAAACGCCCATCATCTAATGCCGTCCTCGACTCTTCTAATACCCTAATCGCCTGTCTTACATCTTGGTGACCAGATTGTCTTGCTAGCTTTATAATCTCAATCGCGGCATTGCGTAATGCGAGACCTTCACAAGAGGATGTATCCTTCCTTACAATTTCTGACTGAAACGCCTCAAAAGCTTGTTGTGAGAGTTCCGCTTCTCCAGCTTGTGAATAAGCTAAAGCAAGATTGCCCAACAACTGCGGCTTTCGTCCCAATGACTCATTAGCGTCGGCTAATACCAAGGCACGCTTCGTTGCCATAATGCTTATAGCCCATTCTTTTTTCCACGCAGCGGCACGGCCTAAACGTTCCCAAAACACAATTTCAGCTGAATTGCTTCGAAACTTATGCTTTGCTCGAACTCGTTCTAGGTAAAGCCGAAATGCAATATCAATGTTTCCAATATCGTTTGCCCGAACACCGAGGCGGAGCCGCGCATTCGCCATATTCAGGTTGATTTCACCTTCGGTTTTTAAGTCGCCGACGTCATTATTGAGCCGATTGGCCACAGTGTAATCCGCTATCGCCCGCTCTAAA
>JAYZDF010000096.1:0-24271 GCA_036337945.1 Myxococcota bacterium | reverse complement strand
ATCGGACGCCAACATGGGTCCGTAATTCGCCGCTCCACTGGTCACCTGCATGACCCCAAAACCACAATCAAAACTAATTACTGTGTTCCCAGTATCAGGACAAAACTGCTGCCAAATGCTTTCGGCGGCGGCAATGGGCTTAAGGATTTGGCAAGCAATCTTGGGAGGTACCTTTGTTCGGTTTGGGCCTGATTCGATCTCTGGGAGTTCTGGGCTCGCGGCACCAAGCTTATTTTCCGTTGCAGCTTCGAACAACTCGTTCCATTGCGCGTCAGTCGGGTTACTGCCTTGCATCGGAAGAAATGCGCATGTTGTATACGATGGACAGGCTAGGACACTGAGGCCCAAGCTGAGCGCTAAGGAGACGAGCATTACTTATCCTCACCTTCAAACTGAATTGATTCGAGTAAGTACTCGCCGTCACTACCTGTGGGTAATTTTACAATTTGGTTCGTTTTTTGATGCCAAAGCAGATAGCTTTGCTGATCTTTTTGTTGAAGCCGAAACGCAACAAAGCCTTGATACTCGGTAACGGGAATGGGCGCGCCCGCACCGAGCGATGGGCCATCAATTTTGGAGTGCTGGCTTAGGATGCGTAAAGAACCCACGACAGTACTTTGAGTATCGGCAATTAGAATACCGGCATCGATGAACATCGGTGTTAGCCAAGGTCGGGTCGATTGGTGAGCAATTCGGTTTTTGCTTGAGACCAGGTCTAAGACTTCTACCGAGAAACGATTAAGCGCCTGTTGGCTTTGGTAAACAACCTGATGTCCTCTAAACTGAAAATCTCTGACTGGGGTCGACTTCCAGTCACGAATGATCCTTGAAGTCCCACTAGAAAGATCCAGTCGGATCATCTTCATCGTCCGCTCAGAATACACGAGTGAATAAATTGAATTGTCTCGAAGATATAGAGGCCACCACATTGCGGCGGTTTCACGGAAGAGCTCACGGTCGCCTAACTGAATAATCCTGTCGCCTCCTTGTACGGTCACGTACAGAGGACCTTGCGGTGTGAATAGCGCTTTTTGGCGAGGTTCTACATGCTTGGCGACCAGGCGGCGATGACCCGTCGCCAGATCGAGGTGGTACAGATTCGCGAGTCCACCATGCCTTGCCATGGGGGGAACCAAAACCACAAGTGCCTGATTTTTCTTATGATTTAATGAAACTTTCGGTGCCCATCCTTTGGCGTGGGTGAAGGGTGGAAGGACTGGATATGCTTCGACGCCAGCGGGCGTGACCCTAACAAGCTTCGACGTGGACCCGTTCACTTGGGTTTGAACGGCAGTGACCGTCGGCCATTGCACGGGAGAACTGCTGAGACAAATCGCCGCGATGACGGAAAGATTCAACACATTCGGGGTGTAACATACTTGACGAAAGATGCCTCTCCTCATACGCAGTCTTTCAATATGGCCAGAGTAACCGTTGAAGATTGCCTCGAAAATGTAACGAACCGATTCGCATTGGTATTGTTAGCAACCCAGCGCGCGCGCATGCTTCTTAAAGGCGCGACACCTTTGGTTGAGCACAGCAAGAATAAAGCGCCTGTTTTGGCACTTCGCGAAATCGCGGCAGACAAGGTTCGGTTCGATAAGAACCTGCGAGAGGTTATGGAGAAGAGCCTTCCTGAACTCAAGGATTTATACGGAGACCCCAACGGCGGTAAAGACTCAAATCAAATGGTTCCTCCAAAAGGTCTTCTCTAGACCAAACCGGATACAATATCCGAATCGATGACTGATACCTGTGCCTCCATCAGTCCAAACGCACTAAACATTTCAAAGCGTAAAGAACAATTCAACTCAGCAACAAGCTGGGGACTCAATCCTATTCAATCAACCTACAAGCGTCTCCGGCATTTTATTGCGCAGGATCCGAAGAGTCACTCATGATTGTCGAGACTCCAAAAACTGCTAAATAATTGAAAACACCTGTGATTGGCGATAGAACGCCGAACGGTTCAGGGACCTGTGCACCACCGTTCAGTCGAACAAAGTCACGAAAATGGCCGAGAGTAGACCCCACGTGGTATGAATAAGTAGTTGAAATGAGTGGGTTAGAATTGCTTCACAAACCTCTAGTCCGAGCAACTAGCAGCTGGTTATTCATTGCTGCCTTTATGGTCGGGTGTGGTGAGGATCCACCGCCACTTTCTCCCGATGCAAAAGGCTCAGTCACCGGCGTTGATGGCTCGATCTCCAATGATGCGACCTTGAGACTTGATTCGGGATTATGGGATTTACCTGATTCAGGCACGGAAGTCCTAGATCTAGGTATACAAAGTGATGCCAGTGAAACTTCGCCGGATGCGATGAGCTCACTTCCAGACGTGATACCTTCATTCCCCGACGCGAACACTTCTGCTGATGCTGGCCTTCCTGAGGACGCGGCTACAGTCGATGCCAGCCAAAATCAGCCCGACTCGGGACCGGTTGATAGTGGTCCCACGATTGGAGATGACGACAACGATACCATTAGTAACCAAGATGAAACCAACGGCATCATTGATACCGATGCTGACCGAATTCCCGATTCTCTTGATTCCGATTCAGATAACGACGGAATTCCAGACAACGTAGAAGCGGGTGACGCAGACCTTAGCACGCCACCAGTTGACACCGATGGTGATGGACTTCCGGACTTCCGCGATCAGGATTCAGATGGTGATGGTGTCTTCGACCGAGTCGAAGGCAGCGGCGACTTAGATATGGATGGCATTCCTAATTTCCGGGACGATGATTCTGACGGTGATGGGATTCTCGACCGCGACGAAGGTGGCGGAGACCTAGATATGGATGGAATTCCAGACAATCTTGATCCGGACACCGATGGAGACGGCATCGACAATAGCGTCGAAGGCACAGGGGATGCGGACAATGATGGAACACCAAACTACCTCGACCTCGACTCGGACGGTGACGGCATTGCTGATGCGATAGAAACGATCAACGATGTTGATAACGATGGTATACCAAACTTTCTCGACGAGGATTCCGATGGTGACACGGTTCCTGATCGAATAGAGACCACTGTCGATACAGACAACGATAATATCCCGAATTACCTCGACGAAGACTCCGATGGGGACACCATTCGGGACGACCACGACGGCGTCATCGATTCTGATAACGATGGCACGCCAAACTACCTGGATCTAGACAGTGATGATGACTCCTTATCCGATGCAGTCGAAGCTGGAGATGCGATTGTGCAAACGCCACCCCGAGATTCGGACTTCGATCGGACTGCCGATTTTGCTGATCCGGATTCTGATAACGACGGCATTGGTGACTTTCACGAGGGGACTGCTGACACCGACAACGACACCTTATTAGACCGCTTTGATATCGACTCAGATAGCGACTCAATTCTGGATGACGTCGAAGGAGGCGACAGCTCTACGATTACTCCTCCGCTTGATACGGATAGCGATGGAGTACCTGATTTTCGAGACACCGATTCCGATAACGACACGATACTCGACCTGACCGAAGGTAATGTCGATTCTGACAATGATACGATCGCGAACTTTCGTGATTTGGATTCCGATGCAGATAGTTGGTCTGACGCTGACGAAGCCGGTGACACAAATCTATTTACGCCACCTGTTGATACCGATAGCGACCTCACGCCTGACTATCTAGATCTTGATTCAGATGAAGACGGACTCGCGGACTCCACTGAGCTAGGTTGCCCTGGCAGTTCTGAGCGAGCACTTTCTGACTCCGATAGTGATACTTATCCCGATCCAGCCGAAATCGCTTACGGCAGTGACCCATGTGGTACCGCCAGCATCATCGACGATTTCTATTTCTTCCTGCCACCCAGCGGGCCACAAGAAACGGATACTTTGGTCTTCAACAACACCAATATCGACCGAGCGGACATGACAATCAATATCGATACCACCGGCTCCATGGGTGGAGAGATAGATAATCTGCGAACCTCATTGAGCGGAACAATTATTCCCGGGGTTAGCGCAGCCATTCCTGATATCGCAACCGGAGTGAGCTCATTCGAAGATTACCCTATTTTTCCGTTTGGGAGCTCAGGAGAAGGTGATGTGCCTTTTCGGCTTGGTACTCGCGTCACGACAGATGTCGGCGTCGCACAAACAGCCGTAAACGGTCTCGCGACGCGCAACGGAGTCGACGTGCCTGAGAGCGGAATTGAATCCCTGTACCAGATCGCAACCGGGGCAGGCACCTCTTGGAACGGAGGCTCAGTGCCTGCTTTCAACTCAGCTCAGAACCAGGTCGCGGGCGTCGCAGACGGTACCATTGGCGGGGTTGGATTCCGAGACGATTCGCTGCCTATCATTGTTCACGTTACAGATGCGCCAGGACATACCCAACACGAATACGGAACCGGCAATCAGATTACTGCTGTTACTGCGCCAACCGCCGAAGCTGCGCTCTCCGCGATTGGCGCTCGTGTCGTTAGCATAGCGAATACACGAATGACTCAACTGGGCCCTGCTCCGTTCGAAGGAATTTGTGCGCGCCAAACGGGAACATTCTTTGGACGTATCAATACACCGGTTGGTTCTGACGTCGATTGGTTTGAAATCGCCGGTGCTGTAGCTGGAGATGTAGTCACCGTCACAACGAATGCAAGCCGCTTAGGTTCTTCGTTAGACACGGTAGTCGCTGTTTTTGATGGCGCAACGCAGCTTGCACTAAACGACGACATTAACTTCGCAAATGGAATTGTCGACAGTACTGTTACGGTTTCGTTGACCGGTACGGGACCTTTCTACATCGCCGTTGCGTCGTATACTTCACCGACAGGCGCAGGAACGACAGGTTGGTGGTTTATGGACGTCATCGTCAATGGAAATAGATATATTCCATCAAACAGCCAATGTCGTATCAATGACGGAAACTCCAGTGCAAGCGCCACTTTATTGACGAACATTACCTCCGCGACAACTCCAATAAACCAAGCAGCATGTATTGCGAACTGTCGAACGCAGCTACCTCAACTTGCGCTTCCCTATGGGATGTCACTGGCAACACGAGCGGTTATACCTCCATGTGCTTGGGATGCATTTGGAGGTTCGCGACCTGCAGGTTGTGCAGCAAATCAATGCTGTACAGGTATCGGCGGCACTGGTGTAACGCCGACGGGAATCGGAAATAATGAGTGCCCTCTGACTTTTCAAATTGCTGACAATGGGACAGGGATTGGAGACGCAGTTGTAACGGGTATCCAAGCTTTGGTGAACTTTTCCGCCTTCACAATCACAACCTTGCTTAGACCTGATGCAGTTGAATTACAAAACTCAGGGCTCGATACTCGGTGCTTCTTGCAAAGCGTCGTGCCGACATTGGCAACTCCGCCGAACCAGTGTGCACCTCAACCGATACCTGTGGATCTGTTCCCTCCCGCTGGACAAAACGACAGCTGGGAAAACGTGGTTCCGGGGACGGTTCTTACTTTCGACGTCAATGCACAAAACGAGGACGCAGCGACAGGTCAACCGTGCGTCAACACAACAACTGCTCCTCAATTATATCGAGCGTATATCGACGTCATTGCAGACGGAGTTACAGTTGTGGACACACGAGACGTGATTATTATTGTTCCATCAGCTCCGCCCTCGAGCTCTAACTAGCTGCAGAGACGGCAGCGTCTGACGTCGAACTTCTAGCTACCAAGTATAGAGTAGATAGCGGCACCTAAAACGATAGATACACAAATGAGGGCAGCCCAAAGTGTTGGCGAATCCTTCCGTGGCAAGGAGATCATGCTGTCAGCAGGTCCTGTTGAAGTTGTTCTTAGTCTTGCAGGTGGAGCCGCTGGCAACGTCAACGGTCTTCGCTTGGTAGGTATAATTCGAACTCTTGGAAGCTGCGATGATTCTTCGGGTTGACTCTTTTCCCGAGTAACCTCTCGGTATCCTGGTCGCGTGTGAACACCATCTCGAACTCGAGGTAGCAAAGATGGAGGTCCTTCTTCGCTAGACTGCTCTACATAATAATCAGGCTCAGGATAATTGGTTACACAGATATTCTCCGAGTCATTGTGCTCGACAACAAGTTCCGGAACTTCCAACTCTTCTTCGTCAGCTTGGTGAGTCTGCAACTCGCTTTCCTCTGGACCATCGATCTTAATCTTCGGCATGAGGCTGGCCGGAGGTGGAGGAGGAGGAAGACCCGGGTCGTGTGCGACCTCAATCATCGTGTTGGCACCTTCAAACACCTGAGGTACAAAATCATCGTCGGAGCCAAAATTCTCTTCGTCATCATGGTCAAGCGTAGAGGATTCATCGGAAGCGTAAGCACTCAGAGCTTCATCAGACGTAAGTTCTTCATCGGCGCTCTGTTGTTCGATATTATTTTCATCTGAAGTCTCACTCACTTCATATGCGAAAGCTTCGTCCGGTTCAGAGAGTTGCTCGATTTGCGAGTGATCAATTTGACTATCAATCACTACTTGAGGTTCTGGCTCAAGCGCATCGAGACCTAGATTTGGCAAATCTTCGGTGGGCGATTCTTGTGAAGCGGAGGCGTCTAGTACAGAGTTAGAGCTATACTCAGCCTCCTCTGGGCCAGTGTACGCAGCCAGAGAATCCAGATCAACGTTCGCAGCAATCCCGAAGCTTTCATAAGGCATCGACGCCGAAGGAATATCACTCGCAGAAGCGACAACATTTGACCATGGTGAAAAGGAAGGGACGGGTGGTTGAGCGGGTTGAGCATTTTGTGCAAACCGCACACAATTTCCAACCTCGAAGCGCTCCGCGGGTGACCCCAAAGCCTGACGAAGTTCAGCACGAACAACATCCGGGTCTAGTCGCATACCAAAGTGAGCTCGGTCATCAAGTTGAGCAAGAAACATACGTGCGCTGGAAGGAATCGCTTCTTCGCCCACGCCGCCACAAAGCAAGCGGTATAAGAGACTCACAAGCGCTTCATGTGAGAGCGACTTTTGCGAGATGAGATGAACTTGGCCATAGCTATCCAACAAGACATCGCTAAGACGTAGGTCTGCAGGTATATTTCCGGTAAACATACTCGGCTGTGTGGCAAGAATGTCGTCGACAATAGAAACAACGACAGCCACCGGTAAGGCCGCTCCCGCCCGGCTCCACTGACCGCATAGGTCTGCCAACTTAAGCTGCACGTACGACGACGCCGCAAAGTTCTGCACTTCGCTTTGTTCAAAATCTCTGGTTTGAACCATCGAATTCCCCTTTTTTCGGTCGGCCGCGGGTCGAGAGATTTCGGATGCGATAAGCGGAATTTCGTGTCCCCACACTCGATTCCGCCCAAATGACAACGTGCCCAAGCCGCCAAACCTGGTGCACACCTCGCGCACGCTTCGAAGCAAATTCCCCTTTCACTTCAAAACTTCTGCTGACCGTATGTCGAACACTCTACACAAAAACGATCTACAGGAAAACAGCAGTGTTGATCGCGAGTCAGAAAATTGTCTTTTTTTGCCGTCATTTTCGAGCTTTTCTGTATTTCATGGTGTTGCCATGACTCTGCGACGAACCTACAAACGGGATAACGAGGTATAGTTGCAGTCACCTATGTCCAAACTCAACCCGGTATGTGTTCCCACGTTCCTGCTCGCAGCATTGGTGCTTGTCGGATGTGCAGAAGACGACAACATTGCGAAAGGTCGCGCGGACTCAGGCCTAGCCTTAGTCGATGGCGGATTTGACGAACCACTCGCGCTCATGGCGGGCTGGACGTTTGAATACCAGGCAACACTCACAAAGCGGCAGGGTAACCAGGAGCAAAACAGTGCATACACTCTGATCTTGACCATTCAATCCGTCGAGGACAAAGGCACGAACAGCACAATCACAGTTGTGGGGAGCGGCCAAAATACTTTTCAGCAAAACTGGGACCCCACCGCGGGCATCGACAGCTGGGTCGCCTTGATAGGTCCGGCCAATCGTGACGATCAAGTGTCCGCTTCTTCAATTGTCGTAGATATCGAAAAAGCACCGACGACACCGTCAAAAAGACCTCCCAAAACGATACCCTACCCCGGTATATTCTTTCTCGACATGCGAAACATTGAAAATATACGTAATGAATTCAATGATTTACATGCAGAAACGGGACCATCTAGTCGTGCGCCTGACCCAGCGAGCAATCGGCTGGATTGGGTATTGCAGCTAAGCGGTGACGACCCTGAGCTCTCAACCTTCCCGCAAGCCGTCAAACAGCGATCAATGACGATCGAATACGATTCACGGGGCTTTCTTACAAAAATCAATGAGCGCTTAGGAAATTCGTTCGATACTCTGAACCCAAACGGAAATTATACACTGACTCTCGTGTCAGCACGGCCAGGTAATTAAAGAATGGATAAACTCAAGCGCCTACTCGTTGTCGCCTTTATTGTGAGCTTAGGGGCTTGCGAAGGGGCCCCTCCTGAGCCTCCGCCTGGCTGCACCAGCAATGCAGACTGCGCAGAGGGTGAACTGTGTGCACCCGATGGAACGTGTGTGCCGGGTGCCGAATGTACACAGGACAGCGATTGTGGCGACCCCCGCAAAAGTTGCAACCTGAACGGTTATACCTGTGATTTCAGAGAAGGCTTCGGAGATGACTGCGACGAGCGACGGCCCTGCCCGTTTGGTGAGTTCTGCTCGAGCTTGCGTGGCCTTTGCTTTAATTCCGCGAACGCGAGAGATTGCACGCAACGCAGCCAATGCCCGTCGGGTCAAATTTGTGACACCCGAGCTAATAAGTGCGTGGAAGACATTGGATGTTATGGCGATCAATTTTGTGAAGAGGGTGAAATATGTGACTTAGTCACCCGCGTTTGTCGTTCGGTCGCTGTCGAGTGCATTCCCTGTGAGGGCTCAAATATGACTTGCCCATCAGGAACACTTTGTAATCCAGATACAACCGAGTGTCTTGATGGAGGCGTGGAACCTGCATGTCGCTCTGGAGAGTTCTGCGATATTCTTGGCCGCTGCGTGCAATGTACGAATGATGATCAATGCGGCCCTGGAACTTACTGCAATGTCGCCCAAGGCAAATGCGATAGCAATGTTCAGTGTGCACCGGACCCGTCACAGTGCCCCGAGTCTCCCAACGTAAACTGTATCATTTGCACACCTCCACAAATGTGCAATCTACAAACGAAACGGTGCGAAGCTCCAGCACTCGAATGCGAAACGGATGTCGACTGCCCAGGCGATCAATTCTGTAATCTAACTTTAGACCCTCCGGTATGCCAAGCACGTATCCCAGATTGTTTGAACGATCTTCGGGAAGGAATGCTCAACAACAATACAGCCGCTGCTGCCGCTTCGCTCACGAAAATGGAAGGCCCCTTATTCGCAGAGCTTAGGCTATGTCCCGGAGACGAAGACTGGTACGAGATTCCGGTCGAAGCAGGAACCTACCTCACCGTAGATGCCCGATTTACTCATGCGGATGCGGACATCGAGCTTCAGCTATACCTCGATGATGGACAAACCTTGCTGGATGAGTCGCGAACCATCACCGACAATGAACGGGTTGAGATTGAAATCGGTACAAACCGACGATTACTTGTTCGAGTGTTCTTACAATTGCCCATCCTTCAGGCTGCCGATTACGAACTCATCATTTCTCATGACACGGGCCGCGTATGTGCAGATGACGAATTCGAGCCTAACGATAGCATCGGCGGAGCTCAAACTGTGACGAGCGATATGCCCATCGACGGTCGCCTATGTACTGCTGACCCAGACTGGTTTGTACTTCGCCAAGTTCCTGCAGGAAACCGAATTACTGCCGAACTTACTTTCAACGACGCGCTCGGAGATTTAGATATGGAACTCTATCGAGCAGGTTCCTCGATTCCACTTCTCACCAGCGCGAGCTTAGATAGTAATGAGCGAATCGAATACGATGCCAGTTTCGCTGGAGACTATTATTTCCGAGTGAACGCCAAAGCAGCCGACACCAATGTGTATACTCTGCGCGCAAACGTGCGTGAAAATCCTATGGCAATCTGTCTCGATGACGGTTTTGAGCCCAACAATACTGCAAGCGCAGCCACTCGAGCTCCAAACGCAACTGGCAACCTCGCACCGAGTCTGTCGATTTGCAGTGGGGACAATGACTGGTACGTAATAAACCTTGGACCCAACGAAGGTCTCGCCGCCGAGATTGGATTTCAGCCTGAAGCTGACCTGGACTTCAAACTCTATGCGCCGGGCTCCACCAGTGCGACGACGACTCCCATTCGAGCATCCACCGGTCTCTCTACCCGTGAGTTCCTTGCATGGCGTTCAAATCAAGCAGGAGACTATTTGCTTCAGGTGCGCGGAATCAACGAAACGCAGACATCCCCATATGAACTAAGAATCTCGCGCACGCCTCCATTTATGTGTGAACCAGATGCCATAGACGTACAGATGCTCGGTGACAGTCAGTTAAACGCGTACCAATTGAGTCCCGCACCGACGCGTTTAGACGAACTGACTCTATGTGCAGGCGACACTGACTGGTTCGACCTTCCACTTCCTGCGGGCTATGTCTACGCTATCCGAATTCACTATAACGGCTTAGATGCAACATTAGATATGGAAGTCACTGATGCGAGCGGCTTTCCTTTAGCTATCACTGCAGGTGCTGGCGTCGATTCGAAAGAGATTCTTGGAAATATTCCAGGCGTAGGCTTGGGACAGCTTTTCCTGCGGGTACTCAATTCCAGTAATCAGGAAGCCGCGTACAGCATCGTGATTGATGCTCAACCCATTTCGCAATGCCTAAGTGACTATCTTGAAACGAACGATGAACTTAACCAAGCCACTCCGGTGGTTACCTCAACCATTCCTCAGCAAAGAAGTTGGCAAAACCTAACCCTCTGTAGTCAGACCCCTAACTTCTTCACAGGTCAGGGAGACGAAGACTGGTTTGCTCTGTATCCTCCAGAAGCAGGCATTCGGATGGAAGCTGAACTGACTCACGATTCTGGAGATTTGTTTCTCGAATTACTTTCTCCGGGCGGCTTCGTCCGTGCATGTCGAAACGTCGGTGGGAACCGATGCTTCTCGGACGGCTCTGGTTTGAGTGAACGCGTTACATTCACTTCCACGGTTGGTGCGCCTTACTATGTTCGCATCGGTAGTATTTATGGTAGCCCTTCCGTTCCTCTAAAACCAGTTGGGGCAGATACAGCGTATGACCTCCAGATTCGGTATAGTAACGACACTTCAGAATGAACAATCATCCGATCGAGTTTCAATATATCCGAACAAACGACATTCAACTTCATGTTGCCCTTTGCGGACCAGAAGATGGTACACCGATTATTTTTCTACATGGTTTTCCGGAATATTGGGCTGGTTGGAAAAATCAAATTCCTGCCTTTGCTGAAGCTGGGTATCGCGTCATCGTTCCTGACCAGAGAGGATACAATCTAAGCGATAAGCCAAAGTCTGTTCAGGATTACGACATCGATCTTCTCGCCCTGGATATTGTAGGGCTGATTGATCACTTCGGGCACGAGAAGATTCATCTCGTAGGTCATGATTGGGGCGCAGCAGTGGCCTGGTGGCTCGGTGTCCATCATCCGGAACGCTTTCATAAAATCGGAATATTGAATGTTCCGCACTTGGCTGTCATGAGACGACACATGTTCACAAGTGTCCGCCAAGCGCTAAAAAGCTGGTATATTTTCTTTTTTCAAGTACCCAGACTTCCCGAACAAATCTTTATACGAAAAAAAGGGCAGGCAGGCCTAGATATGTTGAGAACAACTTCAAATCCAGGATCATTTTCTGAGCAGGAATTGGAAGGCTACGCAAACAGTTGGAATCAACCTGGGTGCGCTACCGGCATGATCAACTGGTATCGAGCAATGATGAAACGCGCTGCTCAAAAACAAAACAAAGAGCGCGTTTCCGTTCCTGTCCAAATCATCTGGGGAACCAAAGACCACGCACTTGGCCATGAAATGGCAGAACCAAGCCTTCGCTACTGTGACGACGGAAAATTAGAAATGATCGATCGAGCAACCCATTGGGTGCAGCACGACGCAGCAGATGATGTTAACCGCTTACTATTGAAGTTTTTTTCGCCTTAGAGCGAAGCAACGTGGCTTTTGATCACACCACAGATGCGGTCGAGTGACTCATCTGAAATATCACCGAAAACGGGCAGTGAGATGACTTCGACACAAGCCCGTTCGGTCTCGGGACAATCGCCTTCTTTTCCTTCGCAGTCTGCAAAACAGTTCTGAAGATGAAGAGGACGAGGATAATACACCGAAGAGGCAATGCCTTCTTCCTTTAGTTTCGCTTGGAGCTCGTCGCGCTTAGGCGTTCGGATCGTGTATTGATTGTAGATATGAAACATTTCCGGCAAGACCGTAGGTGTAGCAATTCTCGCTACATCCTTTAATCTCTCGTTGTATCGACCCGCATTCGTTTGTCGACTCTCCGTCCACGCAGCGAGATGAGGAAGCTTGACTCGCAAAATAGCCGCCTGCATAGCGTCGATTCGCGAGTTTAATCCGATATGGTCGTAGTGGTAACGAACCTTACCTGTTCCGTGAACACGCAGCGAACGAAGATTTGCTCCAATCTCATCATCATTGGAGCAAACCATACCGGCATCGCCGAAAGCACCGAGGTTCTTAGATGGAAAAAATGAGAAGCAGCTCACATGTCCAATCGAACCAGCAGAGCGACCCTTCTCCTTGGAGCCGATCGCTTGAGCGGCATCTTCAATCACCTTGATGTTGTGCTTATCTGCAACCGCCATGATTTCGTCCATCGGCGTCATCTGACCGTACAAATGAACAGGAATAATTGCCTTAGTTCGAGGCGTAATTTTTTCCTCAATCAAAGCAGGATTCAAGTTGTAACTGATGGGATCAATGTCAGCGAAGACCGGTGTCGCACCAGAGCGCGCGATAGACCCCGCTGTGGCGAAAAACGAGAAGCTGGTCGTGATGACCTCGTCGCCAGGGCCAATTCCTAAAGCTTTGAGTGCTAAGACCAAAGCATCCGAGCCATTCGCGCATCCGATCACGTGTTTGACGTTAATGTACTCACTGACCTCTTTCTCGAATTCAGTAACTTCAGGCCCCAGAATGAAATAGTTGCTATCTATGACGCGATCGATCGCCGCGCGGATTTCTTCGCGCAGCGGTCCATTTTGGGCGGCAAGGTCTAGCATTGGAATTTTTTGAGTCATTGACCCGGATAAAGCCTGTTCGAATCGACTTGGTCAATGCTTGAAACGCATGCTAAGGGCCTGTTTGTTCTATGAATACAAAAATAGCAGTTATTGGTTGCGGTGCCTGGGGTATTAACCATGTCCGAACCAGCCTCAGATTACAAAATGCCGAGCTGGTCGCCGTCTGCGACGGCACAGAAGCCGCGCGTAACCGTGCGAAAGGTATCGCAATTGGCGTTCGCGCAGAGAGCGACCCCGAAGTCATCTTTGCGGATCCAGAGATTGATGCCGTAATCATCGCCACGCCCGCGCCAACGCACGCAGGTCTGGTCAAATCAGCGCTTTCCGCCGACAAGCATGTATTTGTGGAAAAACCCTTTGTGCTAGATCCGCAAGACGGTGAGCCTCTGGTAAAAATGGCCCGAGAGAAAAACCGCGTTCTCATGGTCGGCCACCTTCTTCGCTACCACCCCTACTTCCAAAAAATGGAGTCGATGGCGAAAGGTGGAGACCTAGGTGAGATTCACTACGCCTATGCGGAACGGGTGAATCTTGGAGTTGTTAGAAAGGACGAAAATGCATTCTGGTCGCTTGCTCCTCACGACCTATCAATGATGTGCGCAATCATGGATGAAGCTCCGGTTGAGATTTGCGCCAATGGCCAATCGTTCTTGAATCCCGGAGTCGAAGATGTCGTTTTCTCGACCATCAAGTTTGCAAATGGAAACCTCGGTCATATTCATGTTTCTTGGCTTGATCCTCATAAGCATCGAAAAATGACTGTCGTTGGCGACCAAAAAATGGCCGTTTTCGATGACATGCAGCCATCAGAAAAACTTCGTATTTACGATAAAGGTGTCACTCGCAAAAAAGCAGTGAGCTATGCTCAATTTTATGCCGTTCGGCAAGGCGATATTAACATCCCATCTATCCGGATGAGTGAACCTCTTCTTGCAGAAGAACAACACTTCGTAGACTGCATTCAAACGGGGCGAACACCGACGACCGATGGCTACGAAGCGATGCAAGTACTAAAATGTTTAGTCGGAGCGAGTATCTCACTCAAAGAGGGCGGTAAGCCTATCAAACTATCGGAGATTGGTTAGATGTCGAGCGTAATCCACGAGACTGCAGAAATCGCGGAATCTGCCACCATTGGCGAGCTCTGCTTTATTGGGGCAAATGTGAAAATCGGCGCACAGTGCATCATTGGGCATGGTGTCATCATCCACGAAGATACAGAAATTGGTGAGAGAGTCCGTATTGACGATCAAGTTGTCCTTGGGAAGCGACCCATGAAAGCTGTAAACTCCGCGACCACAAAAATTAAGCACTTAGAGCCTCTCAAAATTGGTAATGACTGCCTTATAGGCACAGGCGCAATTGTATACAGGGGCGCAGTGCTCGGACCAAAATGTTTAGTCGCTGATATGGGTGGCGTTCGTGAAGATGTTACAGTTGGGCAAGGAACAATCATTGGGCGCGGCGCTTACGTAGAAAACCAATCCACAGTCGGGCAATTCGTAAAAATTGAGTCAATGGCCTACGTCGCAGCCTACTCAGAAATTGGTGACCGGGCATTCATTGCGCCAATGGTTACGGTAACAAATGACAATTACGTCGGTCGCGACAAAGAACGGTTCAACCATTTTAAAGGGGTAACGGTTCATAGAGGTGGGCGTATTGGCGCTAACGCAACAACTCTACCTGGCGCGGTTATTGAAGAAGACGCGCTCGTTGCAGCGGGCTCAATTGTAAAGCGAGCTCCTGCAGGTCAGGTATCCCTCGGCCACCCTGCAAAGCCCTTTCGGCCTATCGAGGAGCGGCAACGTTTAGAGAATCAAGACTGGCCTGACGTAAAGAAAAACTAGTCGCGTGATACGTATACTTTCGTCATTTTAGGACAAGATTCTCTAAAAATCGTTCGACACTTCAAAAGCAAAACGACTTTGACCAGGCCGTTTGACACGAATCATTCGTAACTATCGAGAAATTAGCGAAAAAGGGATGACAGTGACCCCTTGGCGCGTCTAAAATTTCTTTGTGGGCATGAATCGTCGTAAACTTTATCGTGTCGACATAGGCGCCAATGTAGGCCTACGCTGCGTACTATGCGGCAAGGGTAACATTGAAATCGGCGTAGAACTTGTCGATCTATCGTACGCTGGTGCCGGTATGATGGTTCCCCCTTCTATTCGCCAAACATTGAGCGAGGGACAACACATTGCATTGAAGTTCGAGAGCGCAGCGGTCGACTGGCGAATTTCTGCATCGGGTTCCATTCAAAACATCATTGAAATTGATGATAACTTCAGAATTGGTGTCGAATTTAGTGATCTCGTCGCAGTTACGGAACAACTGACACCAGCAATTCAGCCGCTCTTCAATCGGAGAAGAGCATATCGTATTTCAACTCAAATTCTTGGTGAGGTCTCATGCAAATGGAGCCCCATTGATCGGACTGATCCAGTCACAAAAAAAGGTCACGTCATCGATGTATCCGGAACCGGGATCGCGATTTCAGTAAAAGCAGAGGACGCAGATATACTCGCGAAGGACGATCGATATCGAGTTCATTTCGTCGTTCGTGATGATTCTATCGATTTCGACTTTGATCTGATCGCATACTTACGGCACCGGGCTGACGAAGAAGACTTTATTCGTCTGGGATTTGAGTTCGAAAATGACGGCTCGAACTTTTTTCAAGAACAAGAAGTGAATATGTACCGACTCGTGGCTGAACTTCAACGAAGGACGCTCAAAGCAAGCAGTGATACGGAAAAATTCTACTAACTGAGCCCGTTGTGACGGGTTCGAAGCGTTTATTTTCAAATAAATTCTCGCTCAACACGGTCGGTTTCATCCTCCATTGCATTTTGAGCGGTAATTGGTTTTCCAGCAGCAGGTTTTTGACTTCCAAAAGTCAGAAGGCCTAGTCTTCGAAATAGCAATAAGATGCCGGCCGTATCGTTCGGAGTAAGCCCGGGCAGGCAAGGTTGATTTCCAAAAAAAATTCCTTTGGTCGAAAGTCTTTCGACCGCTGCCATGAAATCCTTTGGCAAACCTAATCGATTTCGCTTGAGGTCATATGCAACATTCAGGCGTGCAAACTGATGACATGCAAAAGCAAGCATTGCCTGGCGACGTGCCGGTGCAGCGCAGGCGACCAGTCCGTAGGCTATCGTTGGAAGCGGGTTCATCAACCAACTATATTGCGAACCATCATATTCTCGCTCACTCAGCACAGTCACATGCGCTTGGGTCAAACTGAACAAACTGAGCATATGGCGTCTAGCCATATCATATTCAACCGAGGGGACGTCGCCCATAGGAAGGAGTTTTCGAAGAACAAAGCAATCAAGTATCTCGTTCGCACTCAGACGAGGATCGGCATCAAATTGAGCCGCAACAACCTCTTCCGTCATTAGCGAAAGCCCGATAAGCGATTGTCGAAGGATCTTTTTCCGTTCATCTGATCGAGGTATAACCCTGGAGACTTTTCCACGATGCAGCAATACTTCATCCGTTTCCGCTCCAGATTGAAGAATGAGTCGTCCCGTGAATCGAGTCTCATGAGCTGTCATGAGTAACTCGTCGAAAGGAAAATCGCTCAATTCGATCTGAACATCGCTTCCCACAGGCAAAGTTCTCAAAATTTCGTCAAAAGGAACACTAACCATTGGGCTTTCAAACATACACCGTTGGCACCGCAGATACCACGTGCTAGCCCGAACCAGTGCGAGTATGTCGACTACATTGGGTTTTCCTGAGCCTCCTCGTAGGATGCGGGTCTCAACAAGAATCTAAAGACGAAGTCCCTCGCGCTTACCCGGCTCCTATATTGGCTGAAGCAGGAGAAGCTGTTGTCTCAATCGGGCCAGTTACCTTTACCACGGATGAGCTTGAGAACCGGATCAACCGACAAAGTTTGTTTATGCGTGAGCGCTTAAAAGATCCCGAAAGACTGATCGGATATATCGACAATGAAGTACGGTTCGAGCTTCTAGCTCAAGAAGCCTGGCGCCGTGGATATCACGAAGATCCTCAAATAATCTCAGAGCTAAAAAGAGCGATGGTCCAAAAATTAGTTCGCGAGGAAAACATACGGCTTGGTGATTCTATATCGATTACAGAAGCGGAGCTTCGAGCCGGCTTCACAAAGAATAAAAGCGAATATAACCGACCTGCACGCGTACGATTCTCACAGCTTGTTCGGAACGCTAAAAGCAAAGCCGAGAAGAAATCTGCTCTGAGCTTCCTGGAGAAAAGAAAAAAAATCATTCTTCGTGAAGAAAAAAAGGGTGTGTCTTACGCATTCGCAAGAGAAGCAAAAGCTCATTCTCAGGATCTTCAAACCAAGAGTGGCGGAGGTGACCTAGGATTCAAAAGCCGCGATGAACTCCAAAAACTCTACGGAGAAGAAGTCACGAAAGCAATCTTCGACCAACTCAAAATTGGGGACTCTATCATCGTCGAGGCTGAAGATGCAGTCGTTTTATTCAAGAAGACAGGTCAACGTAATGCGGTCACTCGGACCCTCGAAATGGTAAAACCGCGATTACGCGCGAAACTTCTTCAAGAAAAAAGAAACAAAGATTTCGAAGCGCTCGTGGATAAATTAAAGAAGCAAGGTAAAGTCGAGATAGACACGGCGGTCGCCAAGAAAATACGCATTGAGACCGCAAGCTCTAACGAGGAGTAAAAATGCGTACACGACTATCCTGCTTCACACTAACGATATTCCTGACGCTGCTGAGCTGCAGAGGCGAAGAAGAACCGGCTAACGTCGTAAATGTGTACCTGACGCAGAACGAAGACAAGCGATTGGTCGACAGCATCACTGTTGAAGAATATCGCCAAGCCTTGGCGCGAGCCCGGCTCGAACGCGAGGGAAAACTCAACGCTGCACCACTCAATGCGACGGTGAAAACCGCTCTTCTGGACCAAATGGTCGACACGAAAATATTGCTATGGAAAGCAAAAGAGCTCAAAGTTTCGGTTTCAACAGGTGCCGTCTCGAAGGAGCTTCTGCGAATGAAGGAACAAGTCGGAGATCGAGAATTACGTAAAACCTTACTCAAGAGCTATCAAAGAATTGCAGACCTAGAAGAGTCCATCGAAGAACGACTCACTATCGGCAAACTTATGTCCACGGCAGTTCATAAAAAAGTACAAGTGGAAAAAGCAGAAGTTGAACAAGCTTGGAAAAAAATTCCAAAAGAGGAGAAAAAGGTCACGAAACTGGTCCGCGCCCGTCAGATCGTTGTGCAAACGGAAGAGGAAGCAAATGAAATTCGGATCTTACTTAGACGAGGGAAGGACTTCGAAAAACTAGCGCGTGAGCGAAGCATCAGCCCGGAAAGTAAAAGAGGTGGCGATTTGGGGTGGTTCGAAAAAGGAATTATGCCAGCAGTCTTTGACGAAGCCTGTTTTTCTCTAAAGTTAGGCCAAATTTCAGCAATCACTCCCTCTGAGTATGGCTTTCACATTTTTCAGGTCATCGGAATTGAACCAGAGAGAGAACTAAACCTCCAAGCACTGCGAGAACGAATTCGCTCCAAGCTCCTGCATAAGAAACTTCAAGCAGCTGAAAATAAGTTCTTGAACCGACTTCGAAAGCAACTCGAGATTGTCCGAGATGAGTCGCTATTGGCTCGCATCAACTAAGGAACGTAAGATGAAATTAGCAACGCTTTTAGCCCTCACCATAGTAAGCGCAGAACCGCGACAATTGATTGACCGGGTCGCAGCAGTCGTTAACGACGAGGTGATCACTCTACAAGAACTAAAAAACGCAAGTGCTTCGTCAGTTCCTGACAGTATTCCTGAAACAGAAAAAAAGACGCTTCGCAAACAGGTTCTAGATGCCTTGATTCGGGAGAAACTTATTGAACAACAAGTTACCGAGGCAAAAATTTCCGTTTCGTCCGTCGATGTTGATCGAGCTATCGAAGATATCACACGGCAGAACAACATCACGCGGGAAGGACTTGAGAAAGCTGTGACCTCAAGAGGAATGACCTGGCAAAAATATCGGTCCGACCTCGAGCAACAAATTGTCCGGCTAAAACTGATTGACCTGAAAGTTCGCTCGAGAGTGAGTATTACTGACGCGGAGATTCGTGCAGCCTACGATGAGGAAAATCGTGCGACGAAGAGAGCCAAGCTCATTACGTTGAGACATCTGTTCTTTCGGTGGGGTGACTCGCCAGACCCCAATGAAAAAGCTCGTATAACCGCTCTAGCTCGAAAGTCCCGCCAACGTGTTTTATCCGGTGAAGCCTTTGAAGCCGTGGCAAAAGAGGTCAGTGATGGACCAACAGCTACCCAGGGTGGGAGCCTTGGTGAAATTGAAAGCACCAGTTTGTTACCCGAGCTTGCGCAAGTAGCCAAAACGTTGAGAATCAAACAACTATCCGAGCCGATTAGTACCCAAAATGGGATTCATGTTATTCAAATTCAGGGTGTCAAAGAGCAAGCCCCTCCAGGGTTTGAAACAAGACGAAACACGCTATACCAGAGGCTTTACCAGTCCGAAGTCGAACGTCAGATGGGGCTTTGGATTGATGAACTTAAAAAGAACAGCGTCGTTGATATTAGGTTATAGACTCACTTAGAGACATTTTCCATCTCTCCTGACCCTCGCCCATGAGCGTGGTTCTCCTATCTCAATGGGCTCGAAAGACGTCACTAAGGATAGCGTTTTTAGGAAAGCTTCCCAATATCTTCTAGCGTTTACATTGGTACGGAGCTCTAAAAAGACCGTCTCACCGGTGTGAGACCCAATTCGTGACTTCAATTCCGGGATTTCGAAAAATCGCATGTTTCTTGGGTCATCGAGTCGTATGAGAAAATATGCGCTCAACTGCTCTGGTGTAACGCTTTCGATATTTTTGTAATTTAAACCACTCTTCACCATTGAAGCTTGTATCTCCGGATTTGCGGCAGCAAATGGGGTGAGTGACAACTGAAGATCAATCGCTTGACGAGACGCATCAGACAAAGCTTCAGCTTCAACCGGCCCTAAACGTCTTACTACTTGTTTACGCTGAAGTTCGGCAAGGCGGCTACACTCTTTGGGGTCTAAAACACATGAATCAAGGTATATTGAAAGTCTGTCCAAAACGTCTTTGGAGTCTTGGATTCTTTCGATAAGGGCGGGAGACGAACGCACCAAAGGGGGGCCAAAGTTGAGGTGATAGTCAGCAACCCATGGATGACGAAAAAGAGATCTGAGGACAGAAGATCCCGCACGCGAATGGTCGAGTAGCAGTCCAAAAACGTAAGTCGGCTGCGAATTCATGGCCTAAGGTCGAACTCGCTTTCCATTCGTTCGGGTGTAGTCAAGAATCTTGATTTTCATATCACCGAATAACTCTGCTGCAGCAATTCCGGCATCTCGTAAACCTTGGGAGTCTGAAAGACCTTCCGTGAACTTGATGTGCGTTGGATCGGCTACGTGCTGTCCAAAGGTTGGGTCCATAGCCACCCATCGATCACCTAACCAAACTTCAACCCACTGATGGTAACCAAAGATGCCTTCAGGACCACCAACATAAACAAGTCCTGTCACCAGCTTTGTAGGTATCCCAGCGATTTTTGCAAGCGCGGAAAACAAAACAGAATGTTCAGTACAATCGCCCTCTTTCGAATTCAAAGCCTCCGTTGCCGAAGAAAAAGCATGCGCCAGGCTTTTATTTTTAATATGCGCAAATACGAAGGCATTAATCTTTTTTGCGACGGTCCAAGAATTCTTATCTTTGCCAACGATTTCTTTAGCCTTAGCAATGAGTTTTTTGTCGCTCAGGGATTCAAAGGGTGTCGCTATCAGGAATTTCTTCAGTTTTTTTGTCCGCATGGGTAGTTTTGCGGGTCGAACCGGAGGAACTGACGAATCAATACTAACGGTTACAGCATTTTTTGAATTCACCTTTACCTTTTGTCTAGAGTCCTTGATGACTCCAGGCCGTTTAGAAGAATGACCTTCCAAGCGCAGCGTTATTTTCGAAAGCAGATTGCCTGGCGGTAATCGCGTACCAGAGCTTAGACGAGCATCTGAGAAAATATCTTGGGTTTGACCCATAATAAGCGCTTGTTTCCGAGTCGTCTGAGTAAACTCGGCTCCAAGGCGGGGCACCACACTCCTCTGAACGATGCCTTTTGAATTGAGCCATTCGTCACTTTCAATTGAAGCAATCGACGCCGCGATCATAACGAGGCCCGCTTTGTCTTGACCTTTGTGCGTCAATTCAAACGGACGAAGCTCACCATCTTCTTCCACAATCACCTTGCCCGAAATTTGTTGACCTGATTTCAGGGTTCTCTTCACATGAAAATCTAGAGATGAACTCAAATATACATTGTCTGCTAGCTCAAAAGATTTCTTGGTTTCCGTTTGACCTGCGCGATGTGTCACCAAGAACTTGTTTCCTTTTCGTTCACCCGTAACTACTCTCTGTGCATTGTTTTCTACACGTCGGTGGACAAATCTTTTGGGCTGGCCGTTCGGTTCAGACCAAGCCTCCGTGACGGCCTCAATGCGCATGTTGTGAGACTGCCTACGAACAACAATGACCGACCTTCGATACGCGTAATGAAGAGCTTTTCCTTTTTCTCGAATTTGAGCATCGTGTGCCTGCAAGAAGCCTACTTTATTGCCGTGAAATTTAAAGTCGTACCAAAGGCTGTCGCCTGGCTTGGCCGCTAAGCTTAGCTTTGGGGAAGCCCAAACAAGCCCCAAAGCGAGAGCGAAAAGTATGTGAAACCTATTCTTACTAAACTGCGTCATCTTTTTTCGCCTCTTTCGTCGAGTCGCCTTTGACGCCATCTGCGATAGGCGAATACCCCCACAAAGGCAATCATGATCACGATAGCTACATTTCGATAGACGTTCAAAGTCGTCTGAATCTTCTCAAAATTTTCACCGACGATCAGACCTAACTGCAAAAGCAGAGCTGACCAAAGAAGGTTAGACACCAGACCGAGTGTGATAACCCATCGAGAATTGAGTCCGGCGGCACCACAAGCCAAGAAAACAGCTGCTCGAAGGCCCGGCATAAATCGGTTGAACAGAATCAACCAATATCCGTACTTGCGAAATAAGCGAGTAAACTCCGTGATGTGATTACCGCCCATCCAACGACGGACAAAAAGAGGAAGCGTTCTCGAATTACTCTTGCTTACTAGTGAATACCCGAGCATGTACTGCAAGATTGAGCCGAAAAGACCTCCGGCCACGACCACGAAATACACTGAGGCGAAGGACCAGGTACCGGCAATCACCAACAGTGAGCTGAGTACAATCACCGTGTCCGCCGGTAACGGCGGTAAAATATATTCAGATGCGGAAGCGGTAAAAACCAAAGCCAAGGCTTCAATCCCGGCATTTTCTTTTAGGAACTCAAGAATACCATCCAACACAATGGGTCTAATCCAAGCTACTCAATAGACGTTTCACGCGAGCAGGATCAACGGTGAGATAAAAACTCTTGTCTTTCGAAACCCGTACTCTACCTGGAGCTTCGCCTTTCGGCTTTCGAACAAACTTCGCGCGAGTATACATAATCTC
The DNA here is from genome assembly GCA_036337945.1 of Myxococcota bacterium. Classification (GTDB taxonomy): domain Bacteria; phylum Myxococcota; class Kuafuiibacteriia; order Kuafuiibacteriales; family Kuafuiibacteriaceae; genus JAYZDF01. The sequence continues at coordinate 1,546 of JAYZDF010000096.1, read as the reverse complement.
TACATGAGCATCATTCTTTCGCTCTGAATAATGGGCCGCAAGATGACAGGCGTCTAAAAGAGCCTCCTTCGGTGGGTCTTGATCTTTACTTAACTTCAAAATGACATGGGCACCAGCTGAGCCACGCGCGTGCAACCAAAGGTCTTGGCCTTTCGCAATTTTCAGACTTAGCTCGTCATTTGATTTTGCGCCCTTTCCGACGAAAACCTCGCATCCATCAATCGTCAGAAATCTCCGAAAAGGCTCTGCACGGCTCGGTTGTTTCTTGGATTTTGAGGGAGTTGACCGAACGCGACCGGACCTATTAGAGACGGAGACTTGGCTGAGTTCTTCGGCTGTCGCAGTCTCAATATGAGCCAAACGTCGCTCAAGAACATCGATTTCCTCGGAGACCAGTTGCAAGCGTTCAGATACCAGAGGGAGGCCACGAGTGCCTTTTTTTGATAAACGAAACAATTTTTCCAGATTATCTTGAGGTTTTAGGGCGGGGTCTAACGGAATCGTGACCTGCTCGCCGTGCCAACCATTGGTTTGCAATTCATTCATCCCTCGGGTCACACGAAATATATTGGCCTTAAGAATCTCTCCTAACTCTCCCTTGGCCTGAAGTTTCTGCAGCTTTTTCTGATCAGCAGTCAGTTTTTTTAATAGGCGTCTCTTCTTATCCAGCTTCTTTTTGTCGACGCGTAACAATTCTCTCCGCAAAAAATCAGTCAGCGAATTTTCGCAAATCTTGTCGTACTTTAATCGAATACGATCCGAACAAGGCGTCTGCTCAGGAAGAGAAGTAAGAGTTGGAGAAAGTACGGACTCAAACGGTACGATCCTCATCGCTTCTTTTCCGGAGCCAAGTGGAGTAATCAAACGATTCTGAGGCACATCGAGATAAAAGTTTCGGCCTTCGGAACTCAATCGGACGATCTTTTTTCCCGTCAGCCACTTGCGAACGACACCCTGGAGGTTGGGTGGCTCCTGGGTTTTGGGAGGTCGTCTATCAATCAAGTGAACGCGTCCAACTTGAGGCTGGCCGCTCACCAGAACAAAGAAGGATTTTCTATGATTCCGCACTTCAAAAACGATTAAATCGCGTTGGTAAACATCGACCCGCTGTATCCTTCCGCCCACAAGAAACCCAAGTTCCTCAACGACTTCAGATAGTGTTTGGGCGTTTAGAGTCACTTTCAGGCCTAAAAAGCGAAACGGCCCGACTCCCAAAAGGGAACGGGCCGCCTCAAATTCGACGTCAATTGACGTGCAGACTATTTCTTAGCTGCTGCCTTTTTACGAGTCGTTTTCTTAGCAGCTGGTTTTTTCTTAGCAGCTGGTTTTTTCTTAGCAGCTGGTTTTTTCTTAGCTACCTTCTTCTTGGTTGCTTTTTTCTTAGCTACCTTTTTCTTAGCAGCTGGTTTTTTCTTAGCTACCTTTTTCTTGGTTGCTTTTTTCTTAGCTACCTTTTTCTTAGCAGCTGGTTTTTTCTTAGCTACCTTCTTCTTGGTTGCTTTTTTCTTAGCTACCTTTTTCTTAGCAGCTGGTTTTTTCTTAGCTA
>JAYZDF010000095.1:0-20597 GCA_036337945.1 Myxococcota bacterium | reverse complement strand
TGACATGAAACAAGATAAGGCCTTGGATGCAATTTTGGATAAAGCAAATATCACCGAAAGGGTTGCTTCCGAGTCCGAATCAGAGGACGATCAAGTTCAAGATGAAAACTCCGATCAGGAGTAGAGTCTAAGGGAGTAAGCTTTGCCATATTTGGTACCGACCGTCATTGAACAAACCCACCGCGGAGAGCGGGCTTATGATATCTGGTCTCGATTAATGAAAGACCGGATCGTCTTTCTCGGGACCGAGGTGACGGACGATATTGCCAACGTAATCGTTGCGCAGCTACTCTTTTTGGAATCAGAAGACCCAGAAAAAGACGTGAATCTGTATATTAATAGCCCGGGCGGATCGGTGTCCGCTGGGTTAGCAATTTACGACACCATGCAGTACGTTCGATGTCCGATTTCAACCATTTGCATTGGCCAGGCTGCCTCCATGGGTGCAGTGATCCTAGCAGCAGGGACGGAAGGAAAGCGCAGGGTACTTCCTAATTCGCGAGTCATGATTCACCAACCGTTAGGTGGAGCCCGTGGTCAGGCCTCAGATATTGAAATCCAAGCTAGGGAAATTCTTAAGATTAAAGATAAATTGAACGGAATCTTAGCGCATCACACTGGAAAAACTGCCGAACAGATAGCTAAAGACGGAGATCGGGACTATTATATGTCTGCAACCGAGGCGAAAGATTATGGCCTGGTAGACGAAGTCGTGGTTGCGCATAAACTGCCTGAACCTGAAGCAGATTAGGGTTTAAACTGGAAATATTGGCCAGTTCCTTGAAAAGTAGCATCGGTTCAGGCCAGATAAAGAAGCTGAATGTCAGAGCGAGGAAAAAATGACGAGACATACAGTGGGAACCTGACTTGTTCCTTCTGTGGAAAGTCTCAAAAAGAGGTCAAGAAGCTCATCGCAGGGCCGACTGTGTATATTTGCGATGAATGCATCGGCTTATGTAACGACATTATTGCTGAAGAAAAAGACCGTGAAACGGAAACCAGCGCAGAGTTGGTCATTCCAAAGCCCGCAGATATCAAAAAAGTGCTCGACGAGTATGTGATCGGACAAGAGCGAGCCAAGAAGACTTTAGCGGTGGCTGTTCATAACCACTACAAGCGAATCTACTCTCAATCCGCGGAAGACGCAGAAGATCAACTCGATGATGATGTAGAACTTCAAAAATCAAACATCCTTTTGCTCGGCCCCTCGGGAAGCGGCAAAACATTGTTGGCTCAGACCCTCGCTCGAATTTTGAACGTGCCGTTCACGATTGCCGACGCAACGACTCTGACCGAGGCGGGTTACGTTGGTGAGGACGTCGAGAACATTCTTGTCAATCTCTTGCAGGCTGCTGACAACGATATGGAACGAGCCAGTCGTGGGATTGTCTATGTCGATGAAATCGACAAGGTTGCCCGGAAAAGTGAATCTCCTTCAATTACTCGAGATGTGAGTGGTGAAGGTGTTCAGCAAGCTCTGCTAAAAATCCTGGAAGGAACCATGGCCAACCTGCCACCAAAAGGTGGACGGAAGCATCCTCAACAAGACTTTGTTCAAATGGACACAACAAACATCTTGTTTATTTGTGGCGGTGCATTTTGTGGACTGGAACAAATCATCGAACGACGTGTTGGCAAGAAACAAATGGGCTTCGGCGCGGAAATCAAAGCGAAGCGAGACAAAAAAGTTGGCGAGTACTTCAAAGAAGTACAACCGCCGGATTTGTTGAAGTTTGGAATGATTCCAGAGTTTACTGGACGTATTCCTGTGGTTGCGACGCTTGACGAGCTGGATGAAGAAGCGCTGCAAGAGATCCTCACCAAACCAAAGAACGCGCTAACGAAGCAATACGTCCGCTTGTTAGAACTCGATGGTGTGAAGCTCACGTTCGCCGAAGGTGCAATTCGAGCGATTGCTCGACAAGCTTTAGAAAAAGGAACTGGCGCCCGCGGCCTCAGGGGCATTCTCGAAAAAATTCTTCTCGAAACAATGTTCGAAGTTCCGGCGAAGAAAGATATTATTGAGGTTGTGATTACTGAGGAAACAATCCGCGACAAAAAGCGTCCGCAACTCATCTTCAAAGAAATTGAACGAACCGCATCCTAGTTGATGCCTCGGGGACTTAGCGCCCCACCCAAACTAATCCTTACTAATGACACGTGGATTATTCGGATTGGTGATACTCTCTCCCGAAGGTTCTGTGTCAGAAAACTGTTCGTGCGTGCTGGTTTCTTCTTCTATCTCATCGGCGCTTGTTCCGTCAGGTAGGGCGAGTTTCTCTATCTTTTCTACAGTGCGATGTTCTGGGATTGCGTAGGGTGAGTCAAACTCGTCAAGCTCTGTGGGACGTACGACTAAGCTTTCTGTTCCTTGTTCTAAATTGACTGAGCCGATTCGCTGAACTGAGTTTTCGTCTAGAAGTTCTTCCAAAGCGGCTTTGACAGATTTGAGTATATGTTGGACGTGATGCTGATTACCAATAATGGTGACATCAACGTCGTCCGTTCGAACCGTTACCTTTGCTTCTTTCGAAAGACCTAAGAACGCAAGTAAACTCCGTTTCATTTGTGTGCTCGTCGGCTGCCGTCGTCTCTTAGTAGACGTTCCAGCTGCCTTTCGCTTTTAGAATGAGCTCGCAGGCTTCTCTTACTGCGCCTTTACCGCCGGCTGAGCGCAATACAACTTGCGCTGCAGTTCGAACCTCAGGTGCGGCGTCTGCGACAGCAAAACCAAGGCCGCAACGTTTAATCAACGGAAGATCTGGCAAGTCATCACCGATGTATGCTGTTTGCTGTTCTGAGCAATCGAGATTGTACAAAATTTCCTCAAACGCTCCCACTTTATCATCGACGCCCTGATACACGGGGTCGATTCCAAGCTCTCGAGCTCTACGAGTGACTGATTCGCTTTCTCTTCCTGAGATGATCGCAACATGACAACCGGCTGCGCGCATGAGCTGCACACCAAGTCCGTCACGAACATGAAAACTTTTGAATTCTGTTCCGTCGGAAAGATAGTGAACCGCACCGTCGGTGAGGACTCCGTCCACGTCGAGAATCAGAGTACGGATGCGTTTCGCATTGGATTCAACTTGGGATGAATTTGGAGGCATAGACATGATTTATTTTCTCTGTTCACGCAAAGCACTATCTAGTGCTTTAGCTTGCACCAATACTTCTACCAGGCCTTGGTAATCAAGGGAATTGGGGCCATCCGATGGTGCCTCATCAGGTGTCGGATGAACTTCAAGGAATAGGGCGTCAACGCCCACGGCTACGGCAGCCCGGATCAGCGTCGGAACCAGGGTCCGGTCGCCACCGGTCTTTCCTTTTTCGCTGCCTGGCCGTTGAACGGCATGTGTACCATCCATGATTACGGGTGCGAATTCTCGCATTACACCCAGATTTCGCATATCTACGACCAAGTCGCGATAGCCAAAACTGGTTCCTCGTTCCGTGACTAAAACGCCAGAAGCCGAACTTGCCTTCGCTACAGCGAAGGACATGTCATCGGCTGCGAGAAACTGGCCTTTCTTTATATTTACGACTCGATTGGTCTCGGCGGCGGCTACAATCAGGTCCGTCTGCCGACATAAAAAAGCTGGAATCTGAAGAATATCAGCGACTTGGCCAACTTTTTCGCACTGCTCAGGCAAGTGGACGTCTGTCACGATGGGGAGATTAAGCTTTGCTTTGATGGCGCTCAGAATTTCAAGCCCTCGCTCTACGCCCGGACCTCGAAAACTCGATTTCGAGGTTCGGTTGGCCTTATCGAAACTCGCCTTAAAAACCATTGGGAACTCGTGCTCGTCAGCGATCTCTTTGAGTCGTCGGGCGTGCTCAAGCATAAAGGACTTTTCTTGAATGACACACGGGCCGGCCAAAAGCGCTAGCGGCGCACCGTGTCCAATCGTGAATTCTCCGACTTGTACGGACTGACTCATTTTCCGACCTGACTTCTTCGACGATGTCCGCCGCTGTGTAGAGCCGCCTCGATAAAGCCGGCGAAAAGTGGATGTGGCTTGAATGGCTTGGATTTAAATTCCGGGTGAAATTGGCAAGCTAAGTACCAAGGATGATCTGGAATCTCGACGATTTCAACCAAGCTTCCATCTGGAGATGTTCCTGAACAGTTCATTCCCGCCTCAGTGAGCTGCGCTCGGTAGCGATTGTTCACCTCATAACGATGTCGATGGCGCTCACTGATTTCAGTCGATTGATACTGCTTTTGTGCGAGAGAGCTTGCCTCGAGGGAGCAAGGGTACGCACCGAGTCGCATGCTTGCCCCTTTATCGACCACGTCTTTTTGAGAATCCATCAAGTGGATAACTGGATGCTTGGTGTCTCCGTCAAACTCGATAGAATTCGCGCCCTCAAGTTTGAGAACGTGTCGAGAGAAATCAACAACAGCCATTTGAAGTCCTAGGCAAATTCCGAAGAAAGGAATTCGCTTTTCACGTGCATACTTTGAGGCAAGAATTTTGCCCTCAGTACCTCGTTGTCCAAATCCTCCCGGAACCAGGATTCCATCGAGACCACTGAGATTTGCTTCGAGGTTTTTTGTGTCCTCTGCATCAATGTAGCGAAGCTCAACCCTGGTTTTGTTGGGGATGCCGCCGTGTACCAGAGCTTCGTGAAGAGACTTATAGCTCTCAACCAGAGTTGTGTATTTTCCAACAATGCCGATAACAGTCTCAAATTCAGGATTCTCTATCCGTTGAACAATCTGTCGCCAAACATCGAGTTTGGAAGCCCGAGACCAGATATTAAGGAGTTCCGCAATCTTATCATCTAAGCCTTCTTCGTACAGAGTGACGGGGACTTCATAAATACATCCAACATCCGGCGCGCTGACAACGCAGCTCTTATCGACATCACAAAATAATGAAATCTTTCTTTTGATCTCATCTTCGATAGGGTCTTCAGATCGACAGATTAGGATATTAGGCTGGATACCAATCCGGCGCAGCTCGTTGACAGAGTGTTGGGTTGGTTTGGTCTTAACTTCGCCTGCGGCCTTCAGGAACGGAACGAGGGTGCAATGCACATAGAGTACGTTTTCTTCTCCAGCATCGCGCCGCATCTGCCGAATAGCTTCGAGAAAAGGAAGTGATTCAATATCTCCCACTGTCCCGCCAATTTCTACGATGGCGAGGTCTACATCTTTGGCGCCGAGCTTGATCGCATCTTTGATTTCGTTTGTGATGTGCGGAATGACCTGAACCGTGGTTCCTAAGTACTCGCCTCGACGCTCTTTGGAGATTACAGAATTGTAGATTTGCCCTGACGTGAAATTGTTATTCTTACTCAGTTGGCAATTTGTGTAGCGCTCGTAGTGACCCAGGTCGAGATCGGTTTCCGCTCCATCGTCCGTGACGAAAACTTCTCCATGCTGAAGAGGACTCATCGTGCCGGGATCCACATTGATATATGGATCGAGCTTGAGAATGGAGATCTTTAGCCCTCGGTTTTCTAGCAGCGCACCAATTGACGCACTGCAAAGTCCTTTACCAAGAGACGAAACAACTCCGCCGGTCACGAAAATAAATTTCTTGGGCTTATGTTTAGGCACAATATTCCTCGTTTTATCCAATGTTACGTAAAGCGTCTTCTACTCGTGCAACATCCTCTGGGACATCCACTGCGATTGACGAACGGGCTGAAGCTGCCAGCGCAACATGTATATTTATTCCTGTTTCAAGTGCGCGGAGTTGTTCCAGACGTTCACAGATTTCGAGGTCTGTTGGGGCCTGGGAAGCAAGCTTCCGCAAAGCATGTGGGACATACGCATACAAGCCAATGTGCATCAAGGGAAGACCATCGATTTTGCTTGGATTGTTTGGAATAGGACTCCTGGAGAAATAGAGCGCCTGCCCGCTATTTGCGCGAACAACTTTGACCACATTTGGGTCCTTAAATCGTTCCAGACTGTCGAAAACTCTTGCAAGAGTTCCCATGGGTTGTTGGCTTTTAAGGGTTTCCGATATTAGTTGGTCAATATCGGCGGGATCGAGGAGCGGTTCGTCTCCTTGAACGTTGACCACCAGTTTCGGGGCGATCGATTGAAGTTGGGTAACCGCTTCTGCGATTCGGTCTGTTCCAGAAGCGCACTCCTTCGATGTCATGACCACTTCGAAATTATGTTCTCTGACAACTTGAGCAATTCTCTCATCATCCGTCGCGACAAACACGCGATCCACGAGTTGAGCAGAAGAAGCCCGCCGGATGACACGAATCACCATGGGCACGCCGTCAATTAGAGCAAGTGGTTTTCCGGGGAAGCGTGTAGAGGCAAAGCGGCTAGGGACTACGGCGACGACGGGGCCGCCCAAGGCTAACAGTCTCCTTTTTGCCGAACTGAACTCTGCACGAGTGCGAAGGTATGCTTCTGCGAGCCCGCTGTCAAAGCCTAAACGAACACATTTCTCAAGCGACTATGTACCTTGCCTTGGTCATAGTCTAAGACATGCACTATGAGTGCAGATCAGCCGTTTATTTCGGTCGCGATGATGGTCAAAAACGAAGAGGCTTTCCTTGATGATGCCTTGGCCAGTGCCAAGGCCTGGGCCGACGAAATTGTGGTCGTTGATACTGGCTCGACGGATAAAACCGTAGAAATAGCCAAGGCCCATGGAGCCAAGGTCAGCTATTTCGAATGGTGCAATGACTTCTCAGCGGCGCGAAACGAAACTTTGCGGTGCGCAAGTGGTCAATGGGTCATTATTCTGGATGCTGATGAACGTTTGCAGGGGCCAGACCCGGCCGCGCTCCGTGCGTACCTTCGAGGCCTGCCTTCTGGATACCCCTTCAACGTGGTGACGCTGAAGGTCGTGAACACCACAACAAAGGGAGAGGTCCAAAGCGAGCTTGATGGAATTCGTATAATTCCTAGCGATAAGAGGCTTGGTTACAAAAACCGAGTTCATCATCTTTTTGGCTCACTCGACGCAAAATTTACCCAGATCGATCGGCACCACTTCGACGGGCTTCAGATTATCCATTTGGGTTACGACCCTGAAGTCTATGAGGCCAGAAAAAAAGGTGAGCGGTCATTACCCCTCATTGAAATGATGGTTGCAGAGAATCCGCACGATCCTCTGTATAAGTATTACCTCGGTCGTGAGCTATGTTCTCTGAAACGATTTACCGAAGCATCAAATCATCTTCGAGATGCTCATAACGAATTAGGTAAAGACGAGAGTGCGGATAAAGACCTGGTTTTCGACATTGCTTGGTTTTTGATTCGCGCGATGGTGGCAGCTCAAAAGCCCGCGGAGGAGACCCTCAAAATCGCTCGCGATGTGGTCGCAAAAATTCCGAATAAACCAGACCTTTGGTATCTGATAGCCTACTTACTCATCGACATGGACCAAAAGCCAGAAGCTCTCCAATGCTTTGAGCGAACGATCGGACTCATGGAGACCGAACTTTCTGCGCAGGAGAAGATTGGTATCAGTCATATTGAAACGCGTCGCGCCGAGATCTATCAAAAAATGGGCGAGCTGGCCGCGGATACTAATGACATGAACAAAGCATACGGAGCTTTTGTACAGGGTATCGAACACGTTCCTCCCGAAAAACCTGAGCAGCGCCTTGAACTGGTCAACTGCGCTTGTGGTATTGCGATCGACCTCGGAGATATCGCTAATCTTCCAGTTTTGATGGAGCTTCTGTTACAGATTGAAGGCGCGCCGCTGGATATGTTTTTTATGGGCTTAGAAGCGATTTCAAATACGCATGGACGTGCGACGGCGGTCGATTTCATCAAACAAGCTAAGGTTGCGTATCCTCATCTGGCTGCTCATCCTAAGACGATAGCTTGGTCGATTCAGTTGTAGTTACGCATCCGAGACGACAACACCTGTTGAACTCGTTTCTACGCTCAATGCTTGGCAGGAGTCTTCACCAAACGCTTTCTGCATTGCCGAAGCCACAAGGCTTGCGTCTTGATCCATGGCTACAAAAGCAGCCAAAGTGCTACCACTGCCTGAGATGAACGCGCTCAGTGCGCCAGTCTCATAAGCATTAGAGAAAGCTTCGTCTACGTTTCCGATAAGTCTCTTTCTGTATGGTTGGTGAATACAGTCTTGCATCGCAAAACGTAAATTCTGATGCTGTTCTTCTAGAAGGCTAGCAATCAAGAATGCTATCCGCGAGGTACTGTATACAACTTCTTCGCCTGAATATTGTTTAGGAAGAATTTTTCGGGCCTCGTTGGTTGCTACAGTTTTATGGGGAATACATAAGGCAACACGGAGATTCGGCGCGGGAAGCGTCATCTGTTGGCTACGACCTTGCTCGGAGCCGCATAAACTCAGTCCGCCTAACAAAGCAGGAGTCACATTGTCTGGGTGTCCTTCCCCTTTGGCCAAAAATTCAAGTTGTTCATTCACTGAGACTTGATCATTGACGAGTCTGAGGTATGCGCTCAGTCCAGCAATCCGAGCAGTCGCGGATGAACCTAGCCCGCGAGACCGAGGTATTTTTTCCTCTTGTTCTAGTTGTAGTCCTTCGGAAAATTCCCCGCCGAAAGTATCTATGGCATCCAAGAATGTTTTGAAGCTCAGATGATTTTTCGCTGCGATCTCTTTTCCTCCTGAACAAAACCGTTTCTTTCCTTCGAGTACGGTAAATTCGAATCGATTTTGAAGCGTAAGTGCGAGGCCGAGGACGTCATATCCGGGGCCTAGGTTGGAGAGCGTAGCCGGAACAGCAACGATAAAACGTGTCACTTGTAAAGCGTTGCACAAAATGATTGTTCGGTCAGCGCCAAAGCTATTTATTGGAAAGTGATTTTGAACAATGGCAAGGTATATCAAGTGACGGATGTAACGAGAAGGGTTCAAGCTTGGCTCAAAGAGATCGTTATCGGACTGAACCTTTGTCCTTTCGCTGGGCCGCTAAAGCCCAGCATGATTCATATTGCAGAAAGTTCAGCTGTCACGATGGAGCAAATACTTACTGAGGCGCTGCGCGAGGCATTGGCCTTGATCGAAGCCAATGAAGAAGAGCGCGCCACCAGTTTGCTGGTCTTCGAAAAGGGCCTGTCGGATTTTGACGAATACCTTGATGCGCTGGCCGCCCTCGAAGATCTGCTCGAAGAATCGGAAGCAAATCAATGGATTCAAGTTGCGAGCTTTCATCCGCAATATCTCTTCGATGGTGAAGATCCGGATGATCTCAGCCATTTTACTAATCGTTCTCCCTATCCTATCTTCCATTTTTTGCGGGTATCACATGTAGAAGAAGCCATTGAACGTCATCCCGATACGCTTCACATTCCGGCCGCTAACGCGGAAAAACTACGGGCGATGGGCCCCACTGAAGTGGCCAAAATCTGGCGGAATATCCTCGATCTGTAACACTGTTCTCAGAGGTACTGTTATGGGTCAGCCTACAGAAGCGTATTGGCAACAACTGGCGGAATCTACTGAATCAAGATTCGACTTGGGGATCGCCGCCATTCTTGTAGCGTCTCTCGAGAATCCAAGTTTGGATTTTCAGGATTGCCGTTTGGAGCTCGATCGATTGGCTGCGGATGTTCGTGAACAAATCGACAATTGCCATTCCATTTGTGAACAAGTGCAAGTTCTTGTTGAGTTCCTTGTTTATGACTGTGGCTTTCAAGGCAACACAGACAACTATTATGACCCGCAAAACAGTTGCTTAGACGCCATCTTCGAAGGGCAGCGCGGTATACCTATTAGCTTATCTGTCATCCTGATTGAGGTTGCGAGACGACTAGACATTGAGCTTGTCGGCATTTCATTTCCTGGTCACTTTATGGTGAAACATAAAAGCGAACCAAACCTCTTCGTGGATATGTTTCGAGAAGGACGAATCCTTAGTTTTGACCAGGTGAAAGGCTTTTTCCACGAAACACTTAGCACGAAGCTTCCTTCCAACGAATTCGAATTAACCGCGGCATCAAAACGCGTGATCACCCTTCGAATGCTTCAGAATTTGAAAGCCATCTATCAAGCTCGAGGGGAGCCAATTAAGACGATTGCCGTGATTGATAAGCTCCTTTTGCTAGAACCAGACCAGCCGCGAGAATATTTGGTGCGAGCCATCAACTATCTTGGAATTAATGCGCACGCTTTTGCGCTCGAAGACTTGCAAGCTTATGTAGACCTGGCTCCTGAAGATTCCGAATATCGCGACATGATTGTTCGGCAAATCGCAGACATCAAAAACAAGCAATCGATTGTCTTGAACTGATGAGCTCTTCGTTCCGTCTCAATGTTCGCACTCTTGGTTCGAAGGCTCCTGATGCGCCGTCTGCCTTTGTCATTCACGGTATTCTGGGCTCCGGACGTAATCTACTGAGCTTCACGAATCGCTTATACAAATCTGCCCCTCATTGGCGCTTTCACATTATTGACTTGCGAAATCACGGAGAATCGCAGTTCGCACCACCCGGAGATGATCTCGTAACCGTAGCGGCCGATTTGATTCAACTTGAGGAGCAGCTTGGTGAACCGGAGGTTGTGATTGCGCATTCTTACGGGGGAAAGGTGGCGATTCGCTACGTTGAAGCGAAAACCTTTCCCGTTAAGTTGTGGATACTCGACACGTGTCCGAGCGCCGCAAACATCGATTTTTCAGACCCTAAAGGAAACGTTGTTCTTACAGTACTGGAAGCACTTGAGTCAGTCACGCCACCGCCGAAGACTCGGCAAGCAACGATCGACCGTTTGCTCGAAAAAGGCCTTTCCCAAATGGTAGCGATGTGGCTCGCGACCAATTTGAAGAGGAAAGAACATGGTTTGGACTGGGTTTTTGAACGCCAGCGGATTCAGGCAATGATCGCGGATTATTATGCATTTGACGCCTGGCCATTTTTAGAAGGTCAAGGTGCGCTTCATGAGATTCATTTTGTTCGAGGTGGTGAGAGTAACCGTTTCAATGATGATGAAATTGATCGACTGGAGCTCTTGCATCAAACCGGCGCGATTGAACTTCACGTTTTAGAAGGCGCAGGTCATTGGGTGCACATTGATAAACCTGATGAGCTTATGGCCGCTATTCTCGAGTCTTTTTAAACTAAGCAGAGATAGTAGCCGCTTCCGCTTCGTTCATTTGCGGAGGTCTTGCGTCCTGCATTCGTTTCAGTGCTTCTATCAAGATGGTCGCATCTGAGCCTGCTCGAGGCGCATGCTCACTGATGTAGCGACGAAACGCTCGGGCACCAGGTTGATGAGCAAACATCGTGAGGAGATGTCTAGAGATTGCGTGTAAGCGTCCACCCTTTTTGATCCAAGCGTTCGCGTAATCTACACACGCGAGTACAACGTCTTCACGAGATGGAATAGGTGCCGATTCATCTTTGAATATTTCTTTATCCGCTCTCGCAAAAATATAAGGATCTTCGTAGGCGGCGCGTCCAATCATGACACCGTCAACGTGTTGCAAGTGTTCTTGCGTTGCTTCCAAAGTTCGAATGCCCCCATTGATTTCAATCCATAGATCGGGTCTTTCGCGTTTGAGTCGATAGACATCATCGTATCGAAGTGGAGGGACGGTACGATTCTCTTTAGGGCTCAAGCCCTGCAGAAACGCTTTTCGCGCGTGAACGCTAAAGCGGTCTGCTCCAGACTGAGAAACCGTATCGACGAATTTCAGCATGAATTCGTAGCTATCAAAATCGTCGATACCGATACGGTGTTTGACCGTGACCGGGATTTTAACCGCCTTTCGCATTTCGGCGACACCTTCTGCGACCAGTTCAGGTTGGGACATCAGGCAGGCGCCAAAGTTTCCGTTTTGCACACGGTCCGATGGACATCCAACATTGATGTTTATCTCATCGTAGCCTTCACCCTCAGCAATTCGAGCACATTCGCTTAGCGCCTTGGGGTCATCTCCTCCCACCTGCAACACTAGTGGCTTCTCGATAGGGTTGTAGCCAATAATGCGTTCACGTTCGCCATGAATGACGGCACCTGTCGTGACCATTTCGGTATACAGCAGGGTCTTCTTCGTCATTTGGCGCATGATGTAACGAAAGTGACGGTCGGTTCGATCCATCATGGGTGCGACGCTCAAAGGGATAGATGGCGCGCGACTTTCGTCGGGACGAGTCATAAGCTCCTTGGTTGTCCGGGTTTGCGATTGAATCTGTCAAGCAGACATCGCTGTCTTCGGGTTTACCGGCTATCGAGCTTGCACGACCATCACGCGCCGGCCGCCTTCTGCTGTAAAAGGCGTCGTTTTTTCAAAATCATCCCAGTCTTCAACAATTTCGAAGCCATGATTTTTCAGCCAGAGGTCCATTTCTCGAGGATAAATGACTCTTAGTCGCAGGGTGCGGATAAACTCGTCTCCAATATTTTGGCCGTCTTGATCGACTTCTTGGTAGAAAAACCGAAGAACAGTGATCTGCTGTCTCGCGTCGTATTGGTTGTTTTCTGTGACAACATATCGACGACCATCTCTCGGGTCGATCATCTCCTGAGGGTCATATCGGCCATTTGGATCTTGTCGGACCGGCATACCCGGTGGGGGCATGTGAAAATCGAGATAGAACTTTCCGTCCTCGTCGAGATGTTCACGGACCGTATCGAGGGTCGCCGCCAGATCTTCATCTTCAGTGAGGTGCATCAGGGTGTTGAAGCCTATAATGACAGCCTTGAATTTGCGGTCTAGCCGCAGGTGGCGCATGTCTCCGAGTATGAATTCAATCCGCTCCTGTTCGGCCGGAAAGAGTTGGACCTTCTTGGCATTAGCCTGTTCGATCATGGCAGGCACGACGTCTACGCCGACAACTTCACCACCAACCTGAACCATAGGAATAGTCAGTCGGCCGGTGCCACATGCAAGTTCTAAGATAGGGCCGCTGGCTTGTGCTGCGACCCCAGCGTAGTACGGAATATCAATACCGATATGAACATACTCAGCGTCGTACCAAACACCGTCTTCATAGTATTTCACTTCCTCCGCGGTCATACCGCCGAGGCCGTCGGCACCGAAACTCACTCTTTGGGTCCGAGCCCCGCAGCGCGACGAAGTTTGAGTCGCAGAGCATTCAATTTAATGAATCCTTCTGCATCGGCTTGGTTGTAGACGTCCTCGGCTTCGAAGGACGCATGAGCTGGACTGTACAATGAGTTTTCGGCTTGTCGTCCCACAATGGAAACGTTGCCTTTGTACAACTTCACGCGAGCGCGACCAGTCACGACTTTTTGGGTGTCATCGATCATCGCCTGTAAGGCTTCGCGTTCGGCTGCGTACCAAAAGCCGTTGTAGACCAATTGGGCGTATTTCGGAATCATGCTGTCGCGAAGATGCATCGCTTCTCGATCCATCGTGATTTGTTCTACGGCTCGGTGAGCCATCATCAGCAGTGTTCCACCTGGCGTTTCATATACGCCGCGAGACTTCATACCTACGAAGCGGTTTTCCAAAATGTCGACGCGTCCTACACCGTGCTTTCCGCCAAGTTCGTTGGCTTTGGTTAACAACTCAACGGGACCAAGTTTTTCACCATTGATGGCGACGGGGTTGCCTTGTTCGAAATCGACTTCCACGTATTCTGCTTCGTCTGGTGCTTTCTCTGGTGATACGGTCATCCGGAAGATATCCTCACTGGGTTCGGCCCAAGGGTCTTCCAAAATCCCGCCTTCGTAGGAGATGTGATAGAGATTCGCATCCATAGAGTAGGGCTTGTCGACGGTGGCTTCGATTTGCACACCGTGTTTATGGCAATAGTCCATGAGGTCTCGTCGACCTTTCATGTCCCAAATTCGCCAAGGTGCAATGATTTTGATGTCAGGCTTAAAGGCGTATGCGGTGAGTTCAAAACGAACTTGGTCGTTTCCTTTTCCGGTTGCGCCGTGACAAATTGCATCTGCGCCTTCGCGAATCGCGCACTCGGTGAGTTTACGTCCGATGATCGGACGAGCGAGTGAAGTACCCAGCAAATAAAGGCCTTCATAAATCGCATTGGTTCGAATCGCGGGATAGACGAAGTCGCGCACGAACTCTTCTCGCAAGTCTTCGATGACGCATTTTGATGCGCCGGTTGCTCGCGCTTTTTCGTCGAGCGGTTCAAGTTCTTCGCCTTGCCCAACATCGGCCGTCCAAGCGATCACTTCAGCATCGCTGTTTTGTTTTAGCCAGGTGATAATGGCTGAGGTGTCTAGGCCGCCGGAGTAGGCGACGACGATTTTCTTGGCGTCGATTTTCATGTTGGGCCAGACACTAGATCCGCCCGAGGTCCTAAGCAAGCTATCCAAGTCTTTGCTGACTTCGACAGTCAATGAAGAGCGTGGATAGGCCCACAGTTGTCCTTTTTGGCTACCTTGAAATTTTTTCTCAAAAAGGCACGAAACACTCATACTTACCCCTAGAGGGAATTACAAGTTGTTGGATAGATTTCACATTCTTTCACTTGAACTTGTGAATTCCCCTTACTAAAGTCGCCGCGTGTGGGAGGACGGACATGCACTACAAGGGAAGGACACTAGGGTGGATCCTGGGCACAACTTTAATTTTTCTAACGGGTACCGGGTGTGAAAATACTGCGACCAATTCACTCGGACCACCTGAGCCAAAACCCCAGCCTGATGTAGGCACCTCGGTATCGGAAGACGCCGGTAGCTCCGTCGATTTGGACGGGTCTGGCCCCGGTCCAAACCCAGCGGATGGTGGCTTGAATGCCGACGCGGAACCTGAGGACGCGGGTTTTAATAACCCCGACAATCTGTCCTGTATTAATTTTACACCGCTGCGCTTATGGAAATCTCCTTTTTCTGGTTTGGCAGTTCAATATCGAATTAACACCTGTGCTGGTTCGCCAGTTCAGCTTCGAAATGCGAGCGACTATACTTTTACGGAAGACGGCCTTCCTCTGAGTGCCGAATCCGTTCCGACCATTATTCCGACGGATGACATACGCGTCTACATTAGTCTCGTGCTCGACATGAGTGATTCCACGATCGCTGTTCGTACAGAAATCGTGGATGCCGCGAAACAGTTCGTACAAGCTTTACTTAGCAATCCAGTTCTCGATTTCCGAGTGCGGGTGCAGTTGTTCGATGGCCGAGCGAATTTGGTTCCGTGGACCTTGCCTCATGCAGAGGCAAGCAAGGTTCTTACGAAGCTGGACGAACTTCTCACATATAGCGATTCTGCCGCCGATGGTTCGGCCACGAATCTTTTTGGCGCAACACTTCAATCGATAGATAGCCTCATTGAATGGCAAGAACAGGTGGTCGACCTCAATTTGGGCTGGTCTCCAACATTTGCTTATAACATTGTCTTTACTGACGGACGTGACACGACGGGTCGAGTAAACCTGCAGACCGCCTCTGCTTCAGTAGCGGCTGCTCGAGATTGGGCTAATGGAACCAATACCCGCCCTATTGTCGAAACTCTAGGTATTGCACTTACCGGTCCAGGCTTTGATACCATTGCCCGTGACCAATTCGCAAATCTACTGGGAGGTGCCAGCTATGCTGTAGAAGGCTCTGCGAATCAACTAAGCGATGTCTTTCAGAATGTGGCAAACCGCATTCTCGATGAAACCGAAGCGACACATGTTCTCGCTTACTGCTCTGGAACCCGCGCTGGTTTTCACGATGCTGTTGTCGCCATTAATCCTAGTGTTGGCGAAGCGCGAACACCCCTAGAGTTTCGTTTTAATGCATCTGGGTTTGGAGCGGGATGCCGAGCCTTTGTAGAAGCCTCCTGTGATGGTGTTGAATGTGGTGGTTTTAACTGTGGAACTTGTAATGAAGAGTCCGAAGTTTGTGATGCGGCCACCAATACCTGCGAAAATGAATGTTTGTTCAACAATAAATGTAGTGGTGAAAGTCACTCCACCACTCTGGGATATACTCTCGACTGTAATTTCCCCGCTTCGGTGCAAACGTGCAATGGAGATTGTGTCGATTTAGAGACGTCTGCGACCAACTGCGGTGCTTGCGATGTCACTTGCCCAACGAATATCGATTGTGCGGGCGGAATTTGCCAGTGCCCAGGCATCAATCCTGCGGTTTGCGATGAAAACGGCACTCAAGTCTGTACCGATCTTTTTGATGACGAACAAAACTGTGGAGGTTGTGGCGTAAGCTGTGTTCGTAACGAAGTGTGTATGGGCCAAATGTGCACTTGTCCAGCAGGTGCAGAATGCGGCTGGTTTTGTTCTAGTTCGGATTGTTATGCAGCAATAGACGTGAGCCAAGGGCCAACGCATGCATGCGCTGTACTCTCTAGTGGAGATGTCATTTGCTGGGGTCAGAATCAGCAAGGACAATTGGGTACTGGTGAAACGACGGATTCCACGACTCCACTTCGAGTCGAAGGAATCACCGATGCGATTCAAGTTTCCGTCGGTCTCCGCTTTAGTTGCGCGCTTCGGCAAAACGGTTCCGTAAGTTGTTGGGGAAGTAATACCTCTGGAGCACTCGGAAACAGTTCTACGACATTCCGTTCAACCGTCCCGGTTCCGGTCACGAATCTAACTGATGCAACCCAAATCGATGTTGGCATCTTGCATGCGTGCGCTGTTCGTCAAACCGGCGCGGTCGTATGCTGGGGAGACGGCGGAAGCTACCGGCTAGGAAATGCCAGCTTACTCGATCGGTCTTCACCAACGCAGGTGATTCAGCTAACGGATGCGACTCAAGTCACCGCGGCCTGGGAACACACCTGTGCGCTTCGTCAAAATGGAGAAGTCGTCTGTTGGGGTGACGGCGGCGACTATCGCCTGGGCGACGGGAGTCTTGCCGATAACGCAATTCCCGGACCGGTGTCCTCACTCAGTGATGTGGTTCAAGTCAGTGCGGGCGATTACCATACCTGTGCAGTGACTTCCTCAGGAAGTGTTTATTGTTGGGGCCGCGGGGCTGAGTACCGTCTTGGTAACGGCTCTACTAACGATAGTGGCCAGCCTCAATTGGTCTCCAATTTGACGGATGCCACTTCGGTAGCGAGCGGTCGAAGTCACAGCTGTGCGATTCGCCAAACGGGTGAAGTGTCTTGTTGGGGAGAGGGCACAGACTATCGCATGGGTAACAATTCAACCGCCTCCAACCAAACCCCGGCCAATGTTCCGAATCTGGCTGATGTGGTGTCACTCTCTTTGCACGATACAACTTGCGTAGTGAAAAGAACGGGAGAATTGGAGTGTTGGGGGCCAAATGGGTTTGGAGCAGCCGGCAATGGGTCAACCTCGAATGTCCCAGGTGCTACGCCTGTCAGTTCTCCGGCCGCTTGCTTCGAATCAGGGGTCGGCGTCTGTGATGGTCGCTGTATCGACCTCACTTCGGACACGGCCAATTGCGGTGCATGTGGTGCAGGTTGCCCGAGAAGCGCTCGTTGTTCTGCGTCAATGTGCGCTTGCCCCGCTACCGCGCCCGATATTTGTAGTGATTCTTGCGTCGATTTAGCTACGGATACGAGAAACTGTGGTGCCTGCGGGAACTTTTGCCCCAACGGTATTAGTTGTGTGGCCGGAGCCTGCGACTGTCCCGCCGCGACGCCAAACGTATGCGGGAATAACTGCGTTGACCTGACCGCCGACACCGCGAATTGCGGCGCCTGCGGAGTAAGCTGTTCGATCACGGGTCAAAGCTGTAACTCGGGACGTTGCGAATGTCCTGTCGGTCAAACGGTCTGTAACGGCGCGTGTGTGGACCTAAACTCTGACGCAAATAATTGCGGAGTTTGTGGCCTTGCCTGTTCTGTCAACGGACAGACCTGTAATGCGGGTCGCTGCGAATGCCCAGCGGGAGAGATTCCTTGTAATGGGACCTGCGTAAACTTGAGTAACGACGCCAACAATTGTGGCACGTGTGGATTTGGCTGTCCTTCGGGCGTCGCTTGTAGTGCTGGAGTTTGTGATTGTCCTGTTGCGATTCCGAATGTGTGTGGGAATTTATGCGTCGATTTGGCCAATGATCCTGCCAATTGCGGCACCTGTGGCACGACCTGCACAATTACCGGTCAGCAATGTACATCTGGTTTATGTCAGTGTCCTTCGGGTCAGACCATTTGCAATGGCGAATGCGTCGACCTACAAACTGATGTTGACCACTGCGGTTTATGCGGCTCGCGCTGCCCCGCAGGGATTGCGTGTGCAGCCGGAACGTGTGACTGCCCGACGAACACGCCAGACGTTTGCGGAAATGCCTGCGTTGATTTATCGAGCGATACGACCAACTGCGGCACTTGCGGCACCACCTGTACCATTGGCGGCGAAATTTGTGATTCGGGTAGCTGTGAATGTCCTGCTGGTGAGTCTGTGTGTAACGGTACCTGTGTAGATCTCAATAACGATGTTGATAACTGCGGTGCCTGTGGAACCACTTGCCCTACGGGCATAAGCTGCTCTGCTGGTACTTGTGACTGCCCTGCGAATACGCCAGACGTTTGCGGAAATGCCTGCGTTGATTTAGCCGCGGACACGGCTAACTGCGGCACGTGCGGTACAACCTGCGGAATCACCGGTGAAATATGTAACGCAGGAACATGCGAGTGTCCTTCTGGTCAGACCGTTTGCAACGGCACTTGCGTAGACCTAAGCGTCAGTCCCGATAATTGCGGCGCTTGTGGAACAACGTGTCCTACGGGTATCAGTTGTTCTGCGGGCACTTGTGACTGTCCGACTGCGACACCAGATGTTTGCGGAAACAGCTGCGTAGATTATCAGACAGATACTGCTAACTGTGGCGCCTGTGGAAACCAGTGCGTAACGGGCGAGTCTTGTACGGCTGGCCAGTGTGCCTGTCCTGCCGGTCAAACCTGTGGCTGGTTCTGCACCAATGCAGGTTGCTTTGAGGCGGTTCAAGTTGAGACCGGCTTGAATCATTCCTGTGCATTGATGTCCGATCAAAGCGTATTGTGCTGGGGTCAAAACTCAGCTTCTCAATTGGGTTCTGGCTTCACGAGTAACAGCGCGATTCCGATTCCGGTCTCTGGTCTGAATGATGCTATTGCATTATCGGTGGGCGGAAATCATAGCTGTGCGATTCGTCAAGGTGGCCAAGTCGTATGTTGGGGTGAGAGCGCAAACTACCGTACGGGCGATGGATCCACCGCCGACAACGAAGTACCCAATAATGTATCCAATCTGAGTGATGCGATCGCTATCTCGGCGGGCTGGGAGCATACGTGTGCGATTCGTCAGGGTGGCCAGGCGGTTTGCTGGGGCCGAGGTGCGAACCACCGTTTAGGCGACGGTTCTAACGGTGACAATACTATTCCGAATAACGTGACGAATTTGAGTGATGCTATTGCCATTAGTTCTGGTTGGGCTCACACGTGTGCGATTCGTCAAAGTGGTCAAGCGGTGTGCTGGGGTGCCGGCGGAAATTATCGCTTGGGCGACAATTCTGGTTCCGAGAATGTTGAGCCGGGCGACGTTTTCTTCTTAGATGATGCGATTGAAATTTCGGCAGGGAATCAACACAGCTGCGCGATTCGCCAGGGCGGCCAGGCGGTTTGCTGGGGCGAGGGCGGAGATTATCGCTTGGGTAATAATGACACCTCAGACTACACAACTTTGAGTAATGTCAGTAATCTCGCCGACGCAGTTTCTATTGTCGCGGGTGAAAGGCATACCTGTGCCATTCGTTCTAACGGTCAACCCGTCTGCTGGGGCGAGGGTGGCTATTATCGCTTGGGCGATAATTCTGGCGGTGACAACCGCACACCTGGCGGAATCAGTAATCTAAGCAACGCAGCCTCCATCCACACCTTCTATCGTCACAGCTGCGCCATTCGTCAGGGTGGAGAAGTTCTTTGTTGGGGTGAAGGCGGTAACAATCAGTTGGGTGACAACTCGACCAACGACAATCGTACGCCTAATGCGGTTGTAACCCCATCTGAGTGTTATGACCTGTATGCACTCATTTGTAATGAGTCGTGCTTAGCGAGCAATACCGAAAACTGCGGAGCTTGTGGTGTTGAGTGCCTGGAAGGTGAGTCCTGTACGGGTGGTGCTTGCACCTGTTCGGCTTCCCTTGATCACCTGGTCTGCGGCGGTGTCTGCACCGAGGTTGATATCGACGCCAATAATTGCGGCGCATGCGGGAATGTATGCCAGGCGAATCAAACGTGTTCTAATGGGGTATGTGTTGCAGGTTCTAATCAGTACAGCGATGGCTTCGAGACTGCGTTCCCCGGGGCAAACTGGACAACGTCTACGACCAATAACGGTCGCATAATGAGAGTGACCGCGTATAGCCCTCGGTCGGGTAATTATCATCTGACGATGGATACACCTCGAACCTCAGGAAACACGTACTCTTTGAACAATGCGACGATCTGTCTCGATCTCTCTTTGGCCTCGCGTCAGACCCTGACGGTTTGGGCCAAAGAATTCGGTGATGAACTTCAGGGCCAGGATGGTATTTACCTGTCGGGTGATAACGCCAACTGGACGAAAGTGGTGACCTTCCCAAATAACTTCTCTGGTTATACGGAGTTCACGGTCGACCTTGAGACGGCACTCGCAAACAACGGAATCACTGATCGCTCTCGGGTCTATATTCGGCTGCAGCAGTACGATAACGGCAACATTACTAATGATGGCATCGCCTTTGACGATTTCCTTGTCTCCGGTTTTGGTTTGGTTGAGGTCTGTCCTTAGC
>JAYZDF010000094.1:0-7517 GCA_036337945.1 Myxococcota bacterium | reverse complement strand
AGATGTTTTGTTGTCTAATTGCTCGTTGACCTTGAGATATGCCCAATTTAACCCACCCCGAAGAACAAGATCTAAACGTTGAATAATCTCAAGCTTGAAAAATGGACCTAAAGAAAAGTTTGGTCCCGTTGTCCATCGAATCTTGCCGGTTTCCAAACCAGCGTTAGCGATACGAGTTGAACCGTGTCTGATCTGATCTTCTCGAATCACTAATAGCCCTAGGTTGGACGAAACTCCGAATTCTGCCAGGCCACTACGAAAATGAGCTCCAAGAGTCAGACTGGGCACCATCTCCCGATGAACAAGTCGATAGGTAAAGTTAGAGGCTTCTGCAGCTCCGTATCTAAATTCTGTTCCTACAAAAAGTGCGCCCCAAACGTACGAGTTTGCAGTAATACTCACGCCCTGACTCACGCCTTTTTCAAGTGCCATCGGTGATGAGACGTAAGCACTAGCAGTAAAGTCCCACGTGGCGAATTCAATCGGCTCTTTTGAAGATTCGGCTATCGAGTAAGAGCACGGCGTAAGAAAAGTAATGCCGAGGAATAGCGCTGTAAGTTTCGGCAAACCCATGGTTTTGCAGTCCTCGCCAAACAATACAATACTCAGTCCATGGTGAGACAAACCTCATTGCGAAGTTTCGGCGACGTGAACATGTGACACTTTTTGTGGCGAATTTGCAATGTAGGACTTCGATTCCTTTCGAACTCCTCGAAAAGTATCGGCCGTCAGATAATTAGGATTTAAGCCGTTGTTCGAGCTGCTCTGCGACGTCATGTCCACCTTGCGGCGACACAAACACAGCTTCAATCTTTAAACTTCCATCGTCGTAAGGGGAAATGGCGAACGGCACAAGGCCAGAGGACTGACCTGCACGATAGGAAAACTTCGAGAGAACTTGATTCATCTGCTCTTTACTTTCGAATAGTACCTGTTTGGCCACGAAACGCGTGGCACCAAGTTGAGAAGCAATGACTGTAGGTACCGTGACGCCACCTTTTCTAAGGTTCAACTCGATGACCTTCGCGACACCTCCCTCGGCGGGCTTCATCATATCGACCGCCATGTAACCGCGATATCCTTGCTCCCAAATCAGTTGTGCTGCCTTATCCGCATTGCTGTTATCTTCCGGAGTCATAATCCGGCTTAGTATTTTATTACCTGCGTGATTCACGCCGTTCTTTATGATTTGGTCAGTGTTCGTCACAGGCGCAGCGCCATGCTCGGAAATAAAATACTGCTTACTACAATCGGTGCCCACCACTAGTTCTTGTAACTGAACCTCTTCGCTTGCTTTTGACTCATCAATAAACTTTCTAAGGTCACCAGGCTCACGGCATAGTTTCACACCCATACCACCGGCAGAACGAACGCGTTTGGCCACAACAGGCTGGTTTTCAAACTTAGCGACATCAAGATCTTTGGCTTCACCTTGATAGAACAGCTTCGGACAGGAGACGCCGTTGCCTTCAAGAAACTCCATGCAGAAATTTTTGTTTTCAAACTTTTCTTGCAGTAGATAATTCTCTCGGTCTTCAGAACGCTCGCTACGGTAAAATTCTTGGACTTGCCTATCTTGCGAGATCTCTGACCTTTGAGCATCCCATTTGGTTTCTGAAAGAATTTTCCCCGTCGGAAGACCAGCTTGCTTTCGATACCCCTGCAACTCATCAATCACCCAACCTGGAACATTATCCGGAATGACCACGAGATCTTCAGAGCTATGGGCAAGTCCAAGTGCTCTGACGGTATAATATTCGAGGCCCGGTAAGTCTGAGACCCCCGGCAAATCGCGCATGTTTACATGAAGAACTCGTGAACTTTTTTCGTCACCCACTTCGCCTAGAAAACTCTGCCACGATAAAATCGCTGGGGCATGGTCGACTACACGCTGAGAAAATTTACCGTCTAAATAGTCTGTCATCGCTGCTTGCAAAGAAGCATCAACGGCCATTTCCGGCTCACCAATTCGATCACGCAAAGATGTAATGACCGTCGAATTGACATTGGGGAGCTGCTCAGCCCGTTGCCGGAACACTTCGTGCCCACCGACGAGAGCGGCGGCAACGGCAGGAGGATGACTAGAGAAAGCTTGTTGAATTTCAACGGACGCACAAGCGGCGGCGGTCGAAGTCATGGTTCGCTTTTGAGTAGACACATTGTCCGAAGGCGATTGACTCACATAAAGATCGTCACTTTTGGCAGGCACGGTGGAGGCTGCTTTATCCACATTCCCCTTTGGCATTGGTTTGTGCCCAATCTGTCCCGCCTTCACTTTCATCTCTTTATTTTATCGCAGTTCAGGCAGGTCTGTTGCTTAGATGTCATACTAGGCACTACATCACGGCAAATTTTCATGAAATTTATGAAATTCGGGTTCTTAGCTCGAAATCCTACTCATGAAAACACTAGGTCTCTTCCGGGTCAGCACTCGGTTGAGTAGGCTCAGCGTCCGCCTTCTGCTGCTTCTCGATGGTGTTAAAGTCGCGGTAATCCACGACCATGTGACCGTCATCACGCGCAGAAATCACATCCTTGAAGACATATCCGTCACGGATGCTCGATGGCAGGTAAGTTTGGCGGGCGTGAACCGTCGCAGCATAGGTCAGATCGTGACCGACTACGATAGCAATAATAGATACCAACGCATCGGTATCTTCAGCAGCAAAAAGAGGACTCTCTTCGTCGATGATGTGCATGACCGTCCATGTGAGAGCGAAGACAGGCGTGGACGCACGAACAAGCTTTAGGTCATGCAACCTCCTCATTTGGATACCCTCAGGTGAGACCTCCTCAACAAGCGCGGAGAGGGTAATTTTCGCCGAAGCAATGTCGTTCCCTCTCGCATTACCTAGCCGCATCATCAAGGTCCTTTGACCATGCCTATTCGCAATAACAATATCATCGCTGAATATGATGCTCGCCTTGGGTCGAGCGGCCTTTGCGAAAACTAAACCGGTGACCAAAGCAACCCAGACGATACCAAACAATGCTTCGATTGTGACGACAAAATCTCCGTAGCTTCCTTGTGGACTCATTGACCCATATCCAATGGTAGTAAACGTTTGAACACTAAATGCGAACGACTGAGTAAACGTCGGATTCTGAATCCCGGAGATACATCCCGGCTCGAGTAAATACGCTGTAGCAAAGCCGATATTAATCGCAAAATAAGACAGAGCCATGACGATAAATAACTGTCTCCACGACCCTTCCATGAGTTGAAAGTACAAATCATTTCTAAATTTGTCCGGCACGCCTAATCGAATCGTGTTTTCCGGCATTGCTGCGTTACGCCTGGGAATGCTCTCGGTTTTCTCTTTTCGTTGAATTTTCGGCTCTGCGGATGCACCGAACGCGATTGCACTTGCGTGTTCCTTTTCTATTAGAGTTTGCGGCGCCAAAACCAGGTCTGCAATAACTTGTGCGACGCAAACTGACGCAATTAAAGCCATAAAGGCCCACGCTGGCATAAAACCACCTAGAAAAATAGACAACGCTACACCGAGTGCTCCGACCCATCGAAGCCTTACTCTGCCGCCGTCTTTCATTTCAGCATGGTCTCGTACCGTCACCATATCGATGACAGCCATACTAGCCAAAGCGACGCAGAGAATTCCTCCAAGAAGCATACGATATTTCAATGGCGCGGACGTTGTCGGGTCTATAAAAATAGTCTTTTTGATGGCGACGCCTACGCCGGTAATGGCCATCGTCAAAGGAAGGTGGGCATACAACCAAACCAAAGTGTGGATTGGTGAGTCCTTAATTCGGCTTTCAGCTACGTCATCGAAATATAGCCACCAAAGGCTGCAAGTTATCGCGAGACCAAGAGACGCCATCAATAAATGAGAAGGCGACGCTTCAAGACCGGAAACCTCAGACAGTACCTTCACGAACATTTCACCAAGAACAATGATAGTGAGAAGGCCAAATCTCTCTGTAATGTGACCGCCATCAGACGGGTACTTGCCATTGAGCTCTCTCGCTTGCCGCGTAATTGGAGCGATAAAGTCAACTAAAAGAGCAGTACCCCAAACGACGTATGTCCAAGGTGCGGGCACCAGCAAGCTAGAAAACCACAAGAAACAACCCAGACCCCAAATCAGCGTGTAGACTTTGCCCGTTTCAACGCCCTCTCCTTTGGCAAGCCATACTCGAAGATACATCAAAACAATGATCAATCTTGCGAAAGCGAAAGCTGTAATGAAGACAAAGTGCTGGCCATCGAAGATTTGTTCTACCGATACAGCCACTCCTCCTATCGCAAACATCTGCGCGAACACTAGAAGGCGCTGCAACGCATCATCGATCGTGAAGCGATTATAAAAGAAGCTAAAATTCGTCCAGGTGTACCAAATGAAATAAAACAAGACGACAAACTCAAGAAGTCCGGCTGCGTTTACATGAGCGGAAAGCCCGTTCCCTAACTGGATAATCGCCGCAACATAAATGAGATCATAAAAAAGCTCTAGCCAAGCAGGTTTCTTTTCCGAACCATGTTCTGGGACATGGATAACTGGAACGTGGCGAATTCTTGATACTTTCAAAGGACTACCTATAAGCTCTCATATTGACTCTCTGCGAGGTCGCCTGCTCACTTTATACTAGGTCACTACGAGAAGAAATAGATCGCCGCCTTATTGTGCAATGTGAGTGTCTATGTTGGAAGGGTCTGGAGCAGGTCCGCAAACGAGCTAATTGAGACGAGTGAAGTCCGCTAGCGGGCGGAATATATCGCCAAGCTTTCCAAGTAAAGTTAGACGTGCATTTCGAACATTTATGTCCTCATCCATAACCATGACTTGGTCAAAAAATGTGTCTACGGTAGGCCTCAGCGTGGCAAGGACCGAAAACGCTTCGTCAAACTTTCGGGACTCAGCATGCTTTGCGACTTGCTCGGTTGCATCTGCCACAGACTGGATCAAAGCCAGTTCTGCATCACTTGTCAGAAGTTCCATATCGCCTTTTTCGAATGACTTGCCCTTCAAAATATTTGAAACCCGCTTGAATGCTACAGAAATAGGCTCAAAATCTGCGCTGCTCTTCAACCCCGCTAGAGCGGTTGCCCGTGCTTCAACATCACTGGGTTCAGTTGAGCGTGCGGCGATGACCGCGTCGACGACGTCTTTCGGTAAGCCTTGGCTGGTAAGTAGTCCTCGTAGGCGTCCTTCAAAAAACTCGGTAACCTCATTGAAGACATCTGATTTCGATTTCTTCTTCAGGCGGTCTTCGAGCAAATCCAGAGCTATTGTTGTCATTTGGCCAAATGAGAGGTGCCAATCTCGCGCCTTCAGTATGTTGATAATCGCAATGACGGCACGCCGTAGTCCATAGGGGTCAGCTGCACCGGTTGGCCCCTTACCGGTTGCGAAAATACCGACCAGTGTATCCAGGCGGTCCGCAAGACCTACCAGAGCACCTAAATCCGCGCTCGGCAGATCGTCTTGCGCATTGCGTGGCATATAGTGTTCTTCAATCGCCAGCGCAACATCGTCGGCTTCGCCGTCATGAACTGCATAAGCATGTCCCATGATTCCCTGAAGTTCTGGAAACTCAAAAACCATATTCGTCACGAGATCGGTTTTGCAAAGGAGTGCCGCCCTCGAAAGTCTCTCGGCATCCGCAATGTCGCCCAATGCTTCGTTGAGGTTCTGAGCAAGCTTTTGAATTCTTTCAACCTTTTCGTAGATACTTCCGAGTGCTCGGTGGTACTGAACCTTCTTGAGAGCATCAACTCGGCTTTCAAGGCTCTTCTTCTTGTCTTCTTCAAAAAAGAACACACCATCAGAAAACCGCGCAGTAAGAACGCGCTGATAACCATCTTTGACGACCGCAGGATTCGTGACGTCCATGTTTCCAATAACAATAAAGTTCGGCAGTAACTTACCTGCTTCATCGATCAGCGGCAAATACCGTTGATGCTCTTGCATCTCAGAGATAAGAACCTCTTGCGGAATATCCAAATACTTCGAATCAAAATCACAAAGCATACCGAACGGTTTTTCAACTAACTGAGCAACCTCATCTAATAACTCATCATCGTCACGTAGCTTTCCGCCGACTGTGGCAGCAAGCTCTGTCGCCTGCTTCACGATCAGTTCTCGACGTTCAGCGACGTCTGCGAGAACATGACGTTGGCGAAGCTCAGTCACGTATTCAGTTTCAGACGATACCTGGAACGCTTCAGGCGATAAGAAGCGATGTCCGTAACTTATCGAGCCTGCACGGACGTCAGCAAATTCAAAAGGAACGAGTTCACCTCCAAGAACGCAGGTTATCCATTGTATAGGTCGAATGAAAGGGGTACTTACGTGGCCCCAGCGCATGACTTTCTTGAATGGAATTTTAGAAAGCGCTTGGATGATTGCATCAGGCAATAAGTCCTTTGTCGGCCGCCCACGCTCCTGCTTCGTTGCGAAAACGTACTCTCCTTTGGGAGTCTCCTTGACCGTCAAATCATCGACAGTGAGTCCAAGGCCTCGAGCAAATCCTTCGGCTGCTTTAGTTGGCACTCCGTCACGATATGCCGCTTTCGCGGGTGGTCCTGACACTTCTGAGACGATGTCTTCTTGCTTCGTCTGAACCTCTGTAAAGGCAACAGTCAATCTTCTAGGCGTCGCGTAGATCTTGGACGTCTCAAAACTAAGACGGGCTTCTAGAAAAAACGCCTCCAGCTTCTTCTGAATAGAGGAAACCGCCATCAGTACCTGGTCTGCCGGAATCTCTTCACAGCCAATTTCTAATAAGAGTTCTGCTTTATTGGTCATGATGATACCTCAGAGTTCTTCAATAACGGATAGCCCATCTCTTCTCGTTGCAGCAGGTATTGTTCAGCACATGCTTTAGCAATCGTTCGGATGCGTAAGATATACGCTTGTCGCTCAGTGACACTGATCGCTCCTCTTGCATCAAGACTATTGAAAGCATGGGCAGCCTTTAGCAGGTGGTCATACGCGGGAACAACAAGACCTTTTTCAGCGAGACGATTACATTCCGTCTCATAAGATTCGAACAATTGAACATACATGGGGACATCAAGCTCTTCGAAACTAAACCGGCTATATTCAACCTCATCCTGATGAAAAACCTCCCCGTAAGTGATTCCCGGTGCGTATGCGAGGTCATACACATTGTCGACAGCCTGAAGATACATTGCGATTCGTTCTAGGCCATAGGTCAGCTCGGCGGAGACAGGATTACATTCGAAGCCACCAACCTGTTGAAAATAAGTGAACTGCGTCAACTCCATGCCATCAACCCAAACTTCCCAGCCTAATCCCCAGGCACCAAGCGTGGGCGATTCCCAGTTATCTTCAACAAAACGAATGTCGTGATCGTCGTGGTGAATACCGATCGCAGCCATTGAGTCCAAATATAGTTGTTGGACGTCTTTAGGGGATGGTTTCAGGATGACTTGATATTGATGATGACGATATAGACGATTGGGATTCTCACCATAACGCCCATCCGTGGGTCTTCGAGACGGCTCGACGTAGGCGACTTTCCAGGGTTCA
>JAYZDF010000093.1:0-85969 GCA_036337945.1 Myxococcota bacterium | reverse complement strand
CGACAAGGCAAAAATCTTACGAACAATGGATCTAAAGTTCACTCGAGGCCGTGAACTCAATTTTCAACTATAGGTGTCACCATGAGAATTCTCAAGTTTGTTATTGTCATCGCGTTAGTCACGCTCACTTCATCGGTAATGGCCAATGATAGAGCCGCAAGAGAAAACTATAGACTAGGAAAGAAGCTGTTTGCAGAACGTAAATATGAGCTTGCTCTACCTTATTTTGAGATGGCCAATACGCTTTCTGATGCGAGCAGCACGGCGTTACTTGGATTAGCACAATGCGAGCGCGCGCTTGGACTTCACAGTGCTGCACTTGTTCATCTGAAACTTTTTGTGCAAAAGAATCCTCGCCATGATTACACAGCCAGAGCAAAATCAACGATTGCGACACTTGAAAAGGAGCATCGGAAACTCACAAGTAAGCGCGAGACTTCTGAAATTTCATTAGAAGCGACTTCGAAATGGTCACAACCGGTCTTTTGGCTCCAAACCGAACCAGCATCTTCGAAGAAAGCCCCGAAGGTCTTCGCGGTTGAGCTTCCTAAATAGCGGTTGTTGGAAATAATACTGATTTACCGTGAGCCTGTAACGTCAGCGTATTTGACTCAAATGAGACTCAAAAGAGGGGGAAATAAAAAACGCGCTCTACGTTGCCGCAGAGCGCGTTGTGAAAGCATCCCCAAGGGGATTTGAACCCCTGTTGCCGGCGTGAAAAGCCGGAGTCCTGGGCCTCTAGACGATGGGGACCCAAGTTGGCGTTAGCCCGTGAGTTGGTGATTTAAGGATAAGGCGGATTTATGTCAAGCTGAAATAATTCATCAGTTTGCTAAATTATCACGTTTCTTACTGATTCGACTCTGGGCGCTCGTGGTGGAGGACCGGGCCCGTGCTTGGTTTACAGGCTGGGCGGACAGGCGTTCGAGGGCTCCGATAGGCTAATACTCAGCGTATCTTCGCCTTTGGTCAGTGAAAGCCAGGGGGTACAGCCCTCGGCGACGATCCGCTGAAATTTGGGATTTGCATTTACGCAGCGACACTCATTGTCCGCGGCGAGAATATCATCGGGACAAATATTGGGCGGGTTTTCGCAGCCTTTCCAGGCTTGGATGAGAACGTAAAATTCTTCGCCGGGGATCACAGCTGTATCGATGTCGAAGGTCGTTCCCGCGGGGTAATCTTGAGCGAGTGCGGGATAGGTATCGGTGAGCTGCCGAATGATGACTCTATATCGAGTCACGTCGGTTAGGTCGATGTTTGGGTCTGAGGCGGCCACTTCGATGTTCAGCTTCGGGACATTACAGCTCAAAAGCATGAACGAGATACAAGCGAGCGTCAGATATTTCAGTACTTGGTTCGTCAATGAAAAGCGTCTCACAATCATATCCTTAGGGCAGAGAAATGGTGAAAGCCGTTTCTTGAGGTGCAGGAGCGAAGAGGGCAGCGCTTGCAGCACCCGCTCCAACCACCGCCAATCCGACTAATGTCCAGACGAGCCAGCCATTGGATGTTTCAGAGGAAACGTCAGCGGCTTGAGTGGGCGCTTGGGTAATCAGCTTGTTGTTGGCGAGTTCGTTTTCTGAGGGACTTGGGGGCGAGGTCACTGAAGTATCATGAGTGACTTCTTGAGCCGCTACGGTTTGTGTATTGCCGTCTTCTTCCTCGGTCACTTCTGCAAGTTTAGGAATCGGCCCTTGAGTTCCGTCTGCCTTGAGTTCAAATTCGCCTTTGGTTTTGGGGTTCGCAATGACGGCAGCGACTTTATTCATCAGGCCGATTTCCGCGGCGACTTTCGCTTGAAACGAGCCATCTTGTCGGTACCGGGAAATAACGATGTATTCTTTGCCGCCGCTCTTACGTATTTTGCCCGTGAGTACGCCTTTGGCGTCTGCGATTTTGCAGATTCGTCGGAATGATGTTTGTAGTCTGGGACCCGAGACAAACTTCATGTTTTGTGAGAGCAGGTCAGACTTAATTTTGTGGGCGGGGCCGCTAGGTTTCAGCTGCACATAAAGATTTTGTCCCGGACTTAGTTGCACTGTTTTCGTAACGACCGTCGATGGCCATCGTGCAACCAAATGATGTCGTCCAGCATGTAGTGCCTCGGTAGTGACAGGGGCTGGACCAATCGGACGCCCGTCGACTTGAATATAGGCACGCCCAGGATTCGTTTCGATCTCGATGCTCCCTTGGTAACCCAAGTCGCTGATCGCCTCCTGCCAGAGTCGCACAAATTTGGGTTCATGGGTGTTTTTGGTTGGTGCTTGTGCAGGTTTGAGTGCCGCAAGTTTCTTTAGGCTGGTCTTAGCGAGCTGAGTTTTCTTTTGAATCATCTCGGCTTCGGCTTTTGCGAGCATCGCATCGTGTAAAAGTTCATGATTGCGAAGGGGGGTTA
Source organism: Myxococcota bacterium (assembly GCA_036337945.1). Taxonomy (GTDB): domain Bacteria; phylum Myxococcota; class Kuafuiibacteriia; order Kuafuiibacteriales; family Kuafuiibacteriaceae; genus JAYZDF01. Next base: position 83,571 of record JAYZDF010000093.1, on the reverse strand, counting down.
GTCGGGCTTCGAAGAGTTTGATGGCTCGTTCAAGCTTTTGAATTGCGCGCTCGGATTTGAGACTGAGCAGCAACGAAATGCCTTCGTCTATCAACTTGGCGAGACCGGCCGCGTGATTGGTAAGTGCGCGCTCAGAAAGTGCACCCCCCGAGACATCGACCATCAAGGTTGATTTTTGCTGACCGAGAAGTGTGACCAGCTCCATTTCTAGTTTGTCCGCTTTGCTGGGCGCTAAAGGGCCGCGGTCCAGTGTAAACCATACGGTTCGCTCGTCAGCATGTGCAGTTCCCACGGTAGCGCTAAGAGTCATTGGCAATATCAGCATAATTGCGACGACAACTCGCTGGAATCCACGCAAGACATCTCGGCCCCACTGGGCAAGCGGCTCAGCAAGTAGTAAGAGAGAATTGAAGATTTGGGCTCTCAACATCGATATTCTGCCCCCGGAATTGATCGGGTGTCGACCGAAGAACTCCGTAAAATGGGTGCGGGTACCCGTTTGGGACGATACACTTTGGTGCGAAAGATCGCTGCCGGCGGTATGGCGGAGGTCTATGCGGCGAGATCTCAGGGTATCTCTGGCTTCGAAAAGAAAGTCGCCATCAAGAAGATCCTTCCCCAGTTTTCTTTGAATGAGCGCTTCATCGATATGCTGGTTGATGAAGCCAAAATTACAGTCTCTCTTACGCATCCGAATATTGCCCAGATATACGAGTTAGGTCTCGAGGGCGACACTTATTACATCGTCATGGAATTTGTCGATGGTAGACCGCTCAACCGACTGATGCAGCGACTCGATCAAGATGGCGGTCAGAATGTACCCATAGTCCACGCGGCGCATATCATGTCGGAAGTGTCTAAGGGTTTACATCATGCCCACACGAAGAAAGACTCCCGAGGAGAGCCACTGGGGATTATTCACCGCGACATCACGCCGCAAAACATCCTGCTGGCCTATAGCGGCGATGTGAAGCTCATCGATTTTGGCATTGCACGAGCTCGGGGAAGAGTCGCGCAGACCAGCGTCGGAACGATCAAGGGCAAGCTTCGGTATTTGGCACCAGAAATCGCCATGGCTGATCGACCTGACCATCGCGCGGACATTTACTGTTGCGGCATCGTCTTGTTTGAAATGCTGACTGGCGAAGCACTCTTCAATCCAAAAACTGATTTAGAGGCAATCGAGATAGCATCCGCGGCAAGAGTCCGATCACCACGTGCTTCGAATCCTGAAATACCGGTAGAGTTGGAGAAAATAGTTCTCAAAGCACTTAAGCGTGACCGTAACGAACGTTACAGTTCTGCAAAGGAACTCTACGCGGACCTTCGACGTTTTTTGAATCATCATTATCCAGCTTACGTAGGCAGCGAGCTTGGCGAACTGATGGAAGAGACGTTTTCGCAGGAGTTGAGCGAGCAACGAGAGCTCGACCGACGGGCAGAGTCGATCGTCGATAAAATTGAAACTTATCGCAATGAGGCGACACTTGGTGTGTCGCCCGCGGAGTTTTCGGGAACCGCTGATCGGCAAGAAGAACAAACTCGCTCAAGTCGGCTGCCTCCTCCACGACAAAGTAGAGACCTTGATGCATTACCTTCTGATGAAGTTTTCGGAACTGAAAACGAATCGTATCGAGCTGTTGTTACCCGCACTTCGATTGAGCTCGGAAGCGAAGCACTCATTGAGGGCTACGAAGATGGTCCTGAGGTCATTCAGACGCAGGAGTCGGAAAATCCGCTTCTCCAAAAAGCGCTCGCGGGCGTAGATAGAAGGGCGCCAACTGTCGCGTTTCCGTCCCCAGATGAACCGTTTGATGAATTGACTGCGAATGCCGAGAGTCCTTTATCTGCGCAATCTGCCAGAGCAGGTGCGCAATCTGCTGCAAAATCAAACCGTATTCCGCTTTCTATTCTTGCTGGTTTGAGTGCGTTAATCATTGGAGGTGGTATTTGGTTCGGTACAGGGACCATCAACCGCAACAAGACACCTCCTGCGAAACCCACGCCTAAAGAACAACCGACTCGACTTCCCGCTGTAGAAGTAAAAACGGCCAGCATGGAGATCGAAGTCAATCCCGACGTGCCGGTCGATGTTTTTATCAATGACGATTTGATGCAGCGAGGCGTAAATACACCTGTCCTTATCGAAAATATTGATCCGAAGATCAGACAACGTCTCAGAGTTTCCGCGAATGGATTTAGAACCCTTGAAACCTTTGAAACGTTGACCGCGGGTCAGGTTCACAAAGTTCGCCTCGCTTTGAAAGCGATGCTCGGAGAAATTGAGTTACTTGCTTTGCCAAAAAATGCTCGAGTGACCTCCAGCCTGGGAACAATAGACGGAAATCGTATTAGCGGTATTCCTCTTGGCCAAGAAGTCGAAGTGACAGTTCGCCGCGATGGTTATCGCAATTGGTCGAAAACAATAAAGATTCAAACCGAAGACGTCATTCGGGTAGAGGTGCCCGCGAGCAAACGAATTCGTCCCGGGACACTATTCGTGAATTCAAGACCGTTTAGCAAAGTCTATGTCAATGGCCGCTCGAGAGGTCGAACTCCGCTCACTGTGAAATTACCTCCTGGAAAACATCGATTAATGCTAAAACGCCCCGACGGCAAAACGCACAGTAAGCGAGTCCAGATCTCTGCTGGTCGAAAAAACTCGTTTGTGTATCGGTGGCCCTAATGTTGCGAATTATAATTACTCTTATCAGTCTCGTACTCGCGTCATGTGTTCAGACGCCTCCTCTCGTCGATTGCACTTCTCGAACCGACTGCGCTCGTAATGAGGTCTGCCAGGACGGACAGTGTCTCGTGAATACCACGGTCTATCGGGAACCTAAGAAAGATGAGCCTGTGGATGCGGGTCAAGTGCAGCCATCTTCGGATACTGGGGTTTCAGAGGACGCGGCCGCCTCTAATCCAGATGCATCGACAACGCTCGATACGGGCATTACTGTGATGGATGCTTCTGCCCCTTTGAGTGATGCAGGTCCCCCATGTTTGGAGGTTCGGATTGAAGGTCGAAGTGACATCTTCTGTTCTATTGCTGACGCTATTACCGCCGCACTCATCGATGACATTATTGTGCTACCTCCGGCAGTGATTTCGGAGAACATTGTGCTGGTGAGTAAGAGGCTAACCATTCGAGGAACGGTCAATAATGCTGACTTTACGATTATCAGACCCCCAAGTGGCACCATTGGAATTCAATCGGCAGTCGACGGCGCTCAATTCAGCAGCATGACCATAGAAACGACCAACGCTCAGGCAATCAGGGTCGCTGAAGACGCTACCTTTACACTCATTACGATTACTGCGGCGACCGGAGCGGGCATCTCAATCACCGGGAATGCCTCTGTGGAGGTCGAGACCCCAGCGATTTCGGGTGTCGTTCCCATGGGTGGCTCCGTGAACGACGGTGACGGAGCGGGCATTGTTTCGGGACCAACCACAACGTTGACCGTCCGTGATGGCAGTATTTCAAATTGTCAGGGCAGTGGTATTTTCACTAACTCTGCGGCGCTAAATGTGCAGGGCACCGTATTTACCCTAAATAATTATGGCGTCGAGGCTCGAAATACGAACCCTTCAACCACGGTTGCGGCCATCATCAATAACGCTGATTTCAACAACAACCGCCGTTCTGGGCTTTATACCGAAGACATTCGCGTGAACGTGGCAAACAGCAGCTCTAGAGGTAATGGCACTTCGATGCTCACGACCGATGCCCACGGCCTTTACTTCGGGTCAGGTACGCAATACAGCGCGATAGGAAACGCACTGAGAATGAATGTTCGATACGGTATGTTCTGCGCGCCGGATGTGGTAGTTCAAATCTGTAGCGACAACCTCATCTCGTCAAACGGGGGGCCAGACTCAACCTGCGACCCTGATTGCGACATGATTCGTTAGCGAAGTTAGGACACCAAATGAGTAATATACGTTCCAAATTGGTAATAGCGCTTTATACGCTGGTTGCGGGCGTCGTTTTATACGGTTGCGGCGACATTGCAAAATTGTCTATCAGCCTTGTTTTTGAATCTGAAGATACGAAGAGTGCGACAAAAGAGCTTTTCTTCGTGGTCAGAGAGGTCACGACCACGAGCACCACGCCGTGCTCCGGCCTTTGGGACGAAGTTCCACTCTGCGAAGACGATAATGGAAGTCCTCGACCGTGCGCAGAATATCTGAAGCTCGTTGATTATCCAAACCGCAATGATGTCGTGGCAGCCCCGCTTGACGTCGAGCAATATACGATCATGGTCTATTCGTACGACGAATCGCTTGATGTCGTGTGCTCAAGTGATGCGGACTGCGTGAACTCACAAGCGGGTGCTTACTGCCGGCAACTTGCTTCAAGCTCTGATCTAAAGGCATGTGTGAGTCAAAGCGAAGGCATTGTCCCGCTTGCGGGCGGATGTGCGGTTGACGAAATCTCTGTGAACTCCGCTGAACCCACCAAAATTCAAATTGCACCGCGCCAGTAGTTAGCCTCAAAGCGATTACGCGCTCCTGAATTGACTATGTTCGGCTGATTCTCCCGAACCTTAGCTTCCACTTATCGCCGGAACAACTTACTCAGCTTCTCTTTGGCCGACTCTGGTTTAGATTGGGTCTCTTCGCTTTTCTCTTTTACACCCGTATCGAGAGCTCTGAGCGCGCTTGTCGCTCCATCATGCCCTGGTTGTAGTGCAAGCACTCTCTCTAGAGAGGCTTTCGCTCGTTCTTTATCGCCTTGCGCTTGAAAGACTTTTCCCGCGTAGAATTGCACATTGACATGGTCCTGGCACGCTGCAGCTGCGGTACGCATAAGAGGGTAGGCCGACTCTGTAGACGCGGCTTTGGATTTTGATCGATCAGAGAAAATAGCCCACGCGTAATAGGCCTTGTATACGCCGTTGTTAGGGTCGTTCGCCATTGCGAAGTGAAAGTAATCTCTGGCCCGTTGAAAATCACCTTTTCTCAGTAGACTATTACCCATTTCAAACTTAACTCTCGCGGACTCTAGCTGCCCTGAGTCTTGGCCTGCTTTCGCAACGCCAGCGCCGGTCAAACTGGCTTGGTATTTTTTCCTCTTTTCTTCATCACCTAGCGTTGAGTATGCAGCGTTGAGTTTAACGGCAATTGCTCGCGCCATCTCTTTGACCTCTGCAGGTTGATTGGGTCCAATCGCATCGGGATGATATTTCTTGGAGAGGGTCGTGTATCTAAGTCGAATCTCTCTAAATGATGTGTCCTCACGGATTTCAAGTAGCTGAAAGTAGTTTAGATCGTTGAGTTTCTCGAAGACTCGTTTGATCTCTCGTGCGGCAGGACTGTTTGCGGACCCAGCCTTATTTGAAAGAGAGGAGCGCGGACGTTTACTTACCTTTGATGAAGCTGAAGTCCGTGGACGTTGAGAACTGGAGGAACTCCGTGATGGACTATCCTCTGAGTTAGATACTGGCTGAGGCGAAGGCATTGCGGACTTTTGCACCTTGATTCTTACGGTAGAACTGATTGGAACACCTTCTTTTACGGGCAGAAGTTCAAGGTTTCCACATAGTCCTAGAAGCTTTAGGACGCTTCGAACACTTCTTCTATTTTTGATTGCTCTCTCGAGCTGATCAGGTTTGCGTGGTTTTTCAATGAGTGAAATGAGTTCTTTATCTGCACTATCAAAGCCTAGGATATCGAGGTTGGGTAACGTTCCTCGAAGTTTAACTGATTTTCCAAGTAGAGCTTCGCTGACGTCACGTAATTCGTTCTCGGAGGCATGATGCTTTAGTGCGGGCAACAAGAACGGCCAGCCCTGCATCGCAATACCGTTGGCTTCAGCCACAGGAACAACTCCGGAAGTCGCTTGCCACGCTCCTTCTTCCAAAGCGAACAGACTTGCTAGGCGGTGCGAGGTTTGGTGCAAGATGGCTTGGCGGATAGATTGTTCGTTTGCATCACCGAAGTCGATCAGGATCTTGCCAAGCGTAGTTCGCTCGTCTTCTGATTGCTGTTCCTGAACAGCGCAGGCAGCTTCCACAGCCGCGGAAGGGCTAAGTTCTAGTTCTGTGAGAATAATTCCCAGTCTATTTGCGTCTTCTGAGTCATCAGTAGCGACAAGAACAGGATTGCCTTGATTTAGACAGATATCTGTTAGAATTTCACCATGCTTTACGCGAATGGTCCCTGTCAATTTGTGTGCGAGCGCGGCAGTAAACACATCAGAGAATCGAACGATGGTGCCTAATGTTCCTGAGTTCTTTTGAGTAAAATCGAGCATCTTTTCCTCTTATTTACAAATCCCTAAGTTAGCACCGGTTACGGCATCTACGTTTGTAGCGACGAGCTGACATGACTCTTCCGTCTTGCAGGTAAAGGCAGACGAGTTTCCTGGTACGCAAATGGGTTGGCACCTTCGGTTGTCGTCGCTCCCGATCGGTTTTGCACAAATCATGGGTCGTTCGACGCCGGTTGAAGTATCGAATTTGGCACATGGTGTCGCGTCGTCACAGATTTGACCGATAATTGCGTTCCCAGAGGAGACGCACGACGTAACGTTCGAATCCAGAAGTAAGTGGCAAATATCGTTACCAGCGCAGGCGTCTCTCCCGTCAAAAATGTTACACGTCGTGAAGCATCTTCCTGCACCGTTGACCGCTACACATTTTTGGGTAATCGGGCAATCTTGTCTGATTTCTGAGCATTCACCTTCGGAACAATACCCGCCGCGCTCGGTTTCCCAGCAGAGTGTTCCCGTGGGGCATTCATCCCTGACGCGTTGTCCAGTGTTTGGTGTGGAGTAATTTGTAATTGTACAAGGAGGCAGGCATCGATTTCCGTTGCCGTCGAGGTCTATACATTTCGAGCCTTGTTGACATAGTGCATCTGGGTCCGCGGCGTCGGGGGTACAGAATTTGAAATCTTCAACGGAGCCTTGCGGCACACACTGGTCTGAGCCTTTCAGACAAACATAATCAGGTAGGCAATCGCACGGCAGATTAGAAATATCGTCAAAATCCAATGCGTAACTGCAAGATAATAATAAAGATGCCGCAAGAGCGCTTGTAAGATTCTTGTTTCTCATCAATAGACTCCTCGAACCCCAAACGACATACCGTTATCAGAAATCAGGACTTCCGGGGAAAAAGCTACAGAGGGTGAATCTTGCCCCGGAGACCGTCCTAGTAGTTCCGTCGGAGCAGGGCGTTTGAGTGCGTGAAAGGTCAAAATCGTTGCGCCTATGAGTGTTATACCGCCACCGATCGCGAAAGAAAGGTCTGCAGTGAGAGATTCTGTCTTTCCGTTTTCTTGAATGAGCGGAAGGTCGGGACTGTTTTGCGAGGTGAGCAAAAAGTCATTGTGAGTATTTTTGGCTAGGCCGGCAAATACAGCGCCAGTGATAAGTCCCGCAGATCCCAATCCAACGAGCCCCCAGCCTAAAATTTGCGCAGGTTCTGGAGAACCATCGACAGTTCCACTGGAGGGTTGCCTTACGACTTCCATAGGTGTGCCGGTAGCACTTTCCGGAGATTGACCGCCCATCGCGGCATCTTTGATACGAGTATCCCCAAGGCCGAAGCCTGACAATCGTCCTTTCCTTGACTCGCGCGAAAGAGCTGCGGCGTCTTCTCCTTTACTCAGCGCCACAGCATTTTTTAAGAGTCGACCCAGATAAACATTCACCTCGCGAGCGAAGTTTTGTGGGCGATAGGCTATGATTCCTTGCTCATTCGCAATTCTTTTAGCGGACTTTCTATCGTAGACGCCTCCGTTCAGAGAGATATCACTTCCACTTTGCGTGACACTTACGACGACCAGCACATCACACAGAAGAGTTCGGGCAAGTTCCCGCAGTTTCCCATCCATACCGCCTTTCGTTACGCTCCGTCCGGCCCGCGATACTAGGTCTCTAAACATTTGGCCGTTTTTGATTGAACGTAGCCGAGTTTGACTAGTGAGGCTTTGCTGATTGGTGATTTCTAGTGGTCCGCCATAGGCTTCGTAGCCGTTTTTTTCGATACGTACGAAGTGCGTTCCAATAGCGAGCTGGTCGACGAGTAGTGGTGACACTCCGCGAAAAACTCCGTTAATAAAAACTGCGGCGTTGGCAGGGGTCGAATAGATTTCCACTTGCCCACGCTCAAGTTTCTCTTCTGCCTCGATGGCAGTGTTGAAAACTTTTGTTACGAGTGGATTAAATCCCGTCAGTTCATAATTCGCATCAAGCGTGAGCAACTCTTTGAAGACAGCTTTGCTTTCATCGGCTGAACCTCGAAGAGCCAGAGCAGCCCCGTAAAAGCTCAGCACTTTTTTGAATTCGGATAAATCGCCGAGCAACGGGCCAACTTGCTTGTACAAATTTACGGACTGTCCAAATCTTGCGATGGCCTGGTCGAGCGCCATGGCATCATAGGCTTCGCGAGCATCAGCAAATGCTTCTCTTGCTCGGTCAAGATAGGCTTCGAACGCGCTCCGTTTGTCGTTCGATAGTGCCTCGTTCGGCTCGATAAGCAAAAAAGAATCTAATGATTTTATTTTCGCGCGTAGTAGAGCATTCAAGGCGGCTGCGCTTTTATTACCTGAGGCGTCTTTGGCGACAGCAAAAGCGCCCACAGAGGTTCGTTCGGCGCCGTCGTTACCTGATGCCTTTGAACAAAAAAGCAGCATTGCAAAAACTGTGGTTGTGATGGTCGTTTTTGTCATAAATAAAATGGGGTTATGTCCCGGCTAAGTTAACTGTTTACACCATTGACAGATTGGCGACCACCTTTTGGCTGCAGGGTAATCTTGGAAATTTACGGGGCCGAGTTGCAATCGGGAACTGTATCTTGCCACAATGTGAGGCGACAGCGAGCAGTACCATTGGGAGTTCATAAGTTCGGGAAATATGAAGCGGTTGCTCGCTTGGCCTCAGGTGGCGCGGCCAATGTGTTTTTGGCGAGGCGGGAGAACCCTTTGGGGGACACGCCCTGGCAAATACTCTGCCTCAAGACTCTGCTCGAAAAACGTTCAGAAGACGATGATTTTATTGCGATGTTTGTGGATGAAGCAAAGCTCGGGCAGAAGCTGACTCATCCCAGTTGTGTGCATGTAGAAGACTTTGGGAGCATTGACGGAATTCTTTTTCAGGCGATGGAATTCGTTTTTGGGCTGAACCTCTGGGAGTTACTGGGTAGCGTGCCGAGGTTGCGCAGGTCTTTACCGCACACGGCTGTGGCAGAAATTATCGCAAAGGCGTGTAGAGGTCTTCACTTCGCTCACTCTTTGAAAAATGAAAATGGTGCCCCGTACAATCTCATTCACAGAGACGTTTCCCCCCAAAACATTATGATCACTTTTGATGGTGCGGTGAAGGTTTTGGATTTTGGCGTGGCGAGTGCAGACACAGGGCGCAGCGCAACTGCGACAGGGATTGTAAAAGGTAAGTTTGGATACATGTCGCCGGAGCAAATTTCGGGAGGATTGATCGATGCAAGAAGCGACATTTATGCAATGGGCATCATTCTCTTCGAATGTCTCGCCTCGAGGCGGCTCTATAAAGGCGAGACACCACCTGAGATCGCAAAACTTATACTTCAGCATCGACCACCTCGATTGCAAACTTTGATTCCGAAGATTCATTCCAAACTCGACGAGATTTGTGCAAAAGCATTGATGGCAGACCCTAAACAGCGTTATCAGTCTGCGGCTGACCTCGCGTCTGATTTAGAAGATTATCTAGAAGAAGTGAGACAAAGTGAAGCATTTCAATCGGCCGGGAATACGGTTCAGCAGCGGTTCTCGAAGGATTATGCAGCGAGGAAAGCATCGATCGAGGAATTGGTGCAAGGAGAGTTCAACGAAGCACAATTAGTCGAATCTTTTGGAGCACGTCCAGTGATGAGCTTAGATTTTGCGCCGGCTATAGGAAAGACAGAGTACGACGTCATTTCTGCACTCAGAATGCCGTTTTTCGTACAAGGTGCTGCGGAAACTGAAAGTAGTGTTTCGGATGAGGGAAAAAGTACGCAACCCGTTGTCAATGATCCGTTAGATGCCATAGCGACACGGCTTGGAGATGAGATAGTGGTGAATGATGCGGTAACTATGAACGCACCTTCCGTGCGCGCGAGAACAGTGAAGCCACTGGTGGAGCCAACTGAAGTAGGAGAGGGCGCAACACAACTCGAATTTGTGGAGCCTTCTGCAGAACACTTAGAAGTTTCTGCTTTTGATCCAACAGAAGAAGATACGAATCAAAGGAATCGTCCCGCGCATGAGGGAATAATCAATCGAGATAAGTTTCGGATACCAAGACGCTATTCTTTGGCAGAAGTTATTTCTTTGGTTACGGCAGCTGTTCTGACGGGATTCCTGCTCGGCGTATTAGTAAGTCGTTACCTGCGATAGCTTCTAAAGCTCTACTACGTGAATTAAGGACACCGTACTGTTGTCGGTCCCGCCAGCTTGATTCGCTGCATCAATCAATAGTTCACATGCTTTATCGAGGTCTGATTCGGCATTTATAATTTCGAGGATTTTTTCATCAGAAATCATCCCATTGACTCCATCAGAACAAAGCAAATATTTGTCACCAACCTTGGGTTCAAGACGGTTGATATCTACCTGAACAACATCCTTCATTCCTAACGCCCGAACAATCACGTTTTTGTGCGGAAAATTTTCTATTTCCTCAGGAGTTAGCTTATTGGCTTTGATGTAGTCGTTGAGTAGAGAATGATCTTCAGTAATGAGTTCTATTTTCTCGTCTCGGATTCGATATCCTCTCGAGTCTCCAACGTGACCTAGGTACGCCCCATTGGAGGTAAAGAACGCACTTACAATTGTTGTTCCCATCCCTTTATATTTGGGGTTTTGATACTGAGCTTCGTATATGCGTCGGTTCGACCATTTGATGCCTGCGACAAGTCGATTTTCGTCGAATCTAAGGGTCTTTTCCTCTTTGTAAGGCCAGGTTGCATTTTCGTCTCGCGCAGTCATCTTGAAGAAGCTCGCAATCGTTTCGATGCACATTCGGCTGGCCACTTCACCAGACGCGTGTCCGCCCATTCCATCCGCCACGAGGAACAACATATGGTCTGGTAACAGTCCCAGTGAGTCCTCGTTGTGGGTTCGCTTCATTCCCACGTGGGTTAAGCCGCTCGCTTCGATCCTCATTTCTACGCAGTAGCCTTCTTGCTAGGAATTCATTGAGACATACTCAAGATAGCGACCTATTTCGGTCGGCAAATCCACCAGCTCGTGTAGTCTTTCTTGGCCTGTCTTCGGAGTCAAGCCAGAGGCACAAATACGTATTCTCCCTCAATATAACCGCGTTCTAAATGCTGGATTTGAGATTTTCGGACGATTGCGTGTCGTTTGAGGCGGGTTCCACTGGGAACGACAACATCTTGACCAACAACGACTTCATTGAGTTTGCAATTGTCTGGTATTTCTGAGTTCGCCCAAATAATGCAATTTTCCAGCTCGGCACCCGGAGCAATTCGGGCGTCTGGAGAAATAGTATTGCGATCCGTGAGTCCTTCCGCACGGGCTTCTAAGTGGAGGTCCACGTATCTCTGCAGCGTTGAAAACTCCCACCAGTATTTGCTGTCATCGATGAAGGCGTGAACGCGTTTCGAGTTGATGAATGGAGGATATATATCTCTAATCGTATCGCTGTTTCCGGACGGAATCTTCTCGATGACCTCGGGTGAAAGGATATGGATACCAGTGAAAAGTAGAGGGTTCTCACCACTCGGTTCTCGTCCTTCGCCAAAGCCAATGACCCGACCTTCTGCACACAGGATCTCTCGGAAGGCAGCTTTGACTGAATTTGTCCTGAGAACCATCGTTACAGCGGCCTCTCGCTCGCGATGGAAGCGAAACACCTGCTCAATATTCACATCTGTAAATAACTTGCCGTTGAACACCATAATATCGCTATTCGCTGTGAGATGTCCGAGTTCAACGGCTTGCCTGATCGCGCCTGCAGTTCCCAAGATTTCTTCCTCGTGACTGAAAGAAACGGGGCGGCCATCAAGACAATTTCTAACCGAGTCAGCTTGGTAGTGCGTGTTCACACAAATGTTTTTGACGTGATGAGAAAGAAGAAGATCAACCCCGTGGGTCACAAGCCCTTTGCCTAAAAACGGAACAGCAGGTTTTGCTAATGTTGTGGTCAGTGGCCAAAGTCTCGTGCCGAAACCAGCAGCGAGTACCATCGCTTGTAAATCAGGATAAGTAGATTTCATTTCTTCTGATTGCTCACTCTTTTTCAAGAACCGAAGACTGAAGGTCTTCGAGGTATCGGTCTCTTTTGCTTAATGCGTCTTGAAGATCATCTGATAAGTTCGCCGCTTTCACTCGAATAAGTTCGGTGGACCTAAATTTTTGGGTGATGTGCTGAATATTACTGTTTTGAGCACTTTGAGCCATGTTCAAGTTGGTCTCCGCGGTCCGTAAACTGCTGCGTGTGCTTTTGAGCCTGCGCCGAATTCTCCGGATGTTTTCTTCAAGCTTCTTGACGGTGTTTCGTTGCTCGCTCGTCAATTGAGTAACGTCTAACCTGGTAGGACTGAGCTCCAGTTGAACCACCTTTCCAAGGTGGGTCTCCAAACTCAGTTTTTTCGAGTAAGGGTCATGTTTCGGAAGTTCTGCGCGAAGAAAAAATTCGCTCCGGCTCGGAACTTCTAATAATTGGGTTGGAGATAAACCAACAGCTTTGTTGTTAAGATAAATTTCGGCCCCAGGTGGATTGGTTTGAATGACAACTTGTCGAACAGACTCGAGAGTTACGAACGCAAGGCTAGAAGTTAGGGTTCTTGTGTCTAAAATAAGTTCGTGTGCTACAAATCCTGCTTTGCTAATCGAGATTGTTGCCGTTTTACCCTCAGAAAGAGGCGGAAGTTCGAGAGGAGTCTCTCCCGAGAGCTCTAAGAAGTTAAATTTGACTTTTGCGCCCTTGGGATTGGTTTCAAGGCGAACAAGCTTAGCGCTCGCAATCGCTTTGAATACGAGGTTGGCGACATTCTTCATCTCCGAAAGTGTAAACGACTGGCTTTCGAAGACGGATGAATCACTTCTTAATTCGACTGTGATAGGTACGTCGAGTGGGAGGTCATTCACCTCAGCGGGTGTTTGCTGATTTGTTTTTCTTCCATTCAAAAAGATACGAGCGCCGTTCGGTTCTGAAGTGATTTTAACAGAGCCTGCCACCACCGCCGCTTCTTTTTGCTCATTTTCTGAGCTACTGAAAAAAGTAAAAAGGGCAACAACAAGTACCGCAACAAAGAGACCGATGGCCAGTCCCAAAGACTTTTTGTCTTCTTGCTCATCTGAATGTTGAATGTTGGGGCGCCCTAATTCTGACGGTTTCGTGTCTGAAAACTCCTGTTGAGGGGCGACCTGCTTGCTCGCCGTGCTGACAATTTTTCGTTTTATGTCAGGTTGATCCTCGCTGGTCTCATTGCTTTTGGCTGTATCTAAGGAAGCTCCTGAGGGTTGTGCATGTTTGAGTTCTAAACCTGCCTCCTCCTCTGATTGAGATTTTCCGATGGGTCCTTCGCTATTGAAATGGTCTTGCCAGTTTGAGTATACGAGTTCAATGCTGCCGGACGATGGACGGGCAGCATCCCCCTGTACATCTCGTATCTCTAGGCCGATACTCTCTTCGTTTGGCGCATCCCAATACGCCAAAAGATTGTGATCAGCAAAATCAGAGGATTCTGTTTCTGCTTTATGAGCATCGTTAAGTGCTTCATCTAAAGATTTAGGCCATTCATTCGATCCATGTAGTGAACTATAGCTTTGATTTTCCGGTGTAACTGTATTCGAGCCTTCAGAGGCTTCGAAAATACCAAAGAGCCCCCGAACCGATTTACTCAGAGGCTCTGAGCTTTCGACGTTCGCTAGAATTTGTTCGAGTTGCTCACAGGCAACCGAAAGACTCTCTGGTCGTTTATTCGGGGACAGTTCAGTCCAACTAAGAATGATATCGGCAAATCCTTCAGGGAAGCGATGAGGATTCAAAAGATGTTTGATTCGTTCACTAATGTTTTCATAATCAAGGCCGTGACCTTTTTTTCTTATTCGGCGTCCAGAGCTGAGTTCTGCGAGCAATATTCCCAAAGAGAACAAGTCGGAACGTGCGTCAACAACCCGATCGAAGTACTGCTCAGGTGCCATATACCCTATTTTACCCTTTACGCCCGGAAGAAGAGTTTCTTCTTCAGATGTGGTTGCACGGGCGATACCAAAATCCGCAAGTTTGACTGTTCCTTGTTTGGAAATGAGTATGTTTTGCGGAGAGACATCTCGGTGAACAAGTCTGAGTTCTTCTCCCTCTGGCGAACACAGAGCATGTGCGTAGGCGAGCGCTCGACATATCGCGAGTGCAATCTCGATAGCGGAGCGCAAATCCCACCAACAATTCAACTGAACCATTTTCAGGTTCATCGCTGATAGACTGAGGCCTTCTACCAACTCCATTGCCATGAAAGGGATGTCGTCGATTTCGCCGTAATCGAAGGTCTGTACAATATTCGGGTGATTCAATAGAGCCGAGATTCTTGCTTCTTGCTCGAACATTTTTCTGAGCACGACGTTTTCTAAATGTTCTGGATGGATCCTCTTTAGTACGCAGGGCTTTAAGAAGTCAGAAGGGCCAACCTGAGCCGCGAGCAATACCTCGGCCATCCCACCCTTGCCGAGCGGACTTTTTATGCGGTAGCGACCAAACTCGACTGTATCACCCATCAACGGATTGAACATATCGCCAAATGTCTATCGAACCAAGGCATCGAGCATTCGAAGAGACATGGTCGCCTAATTTTTCTCAACTTGCTAGAGTGAGAGTACGTGCGGGAGGACGACTCGACAAAAGGACTGATCGATGACCCGGTTGGCGACGAAATTCTGGAACTTTTTGGCCAGGGGGACAAATCTGCGTTTCGCCTCCTGTTTCGTTCATACCGGAAATTAGTACTCAGCCTTCTCTATCAAACGCTTGCTGAACATGACGAAATTGAGGACGTCATGCAGACGGTATTTCTGGAGATATTTCGCTCGCTTCCTAATTTTCAGCGCCGCTCAAAGCTGAGTTCGTGGATATCGCGGATTACCCTTAATGTTGGCTTTCGGCATGTGCGTTATCGCCGAAGTCGGCCCTCGATCTACCAGGCGAAAACGATAGAAGAAGAAAAGGTAAGTAGAATCAATGATTTAGATCCAGAGACAGATTTGCTGAAGAAAGAAGCTGCTCAACGTTTTCGTGAGGTTATTGCCAGTCTGTCTCCGAGAAAACGAACAGTTTTCGTTTTGAATGAACTTCAAGGGTTGCCTCAGGAAGAGATAGCGGAGATCGTCGGGTCAACTATAGCGACAGTCCGGACGCGCTTGTTTTACGCTCGAAAGGAATTCTGGAAAAGAATTAGAAATGATCCGGTACTGAAGCAGATGGCGGAAGAAAGGCTTACGAGAAAGCAAGAGTGAAAAGAATCATCTTCGTCATATCGCTGGGCGTGTCTGCCCTTAGTCTTGGAGCCATTATCGTTTGGCAGCTGTTCCTAGGTTTCACTGAAAATCCAAGCGCCGTCACAATAAGCGCACGCAAGGTCACGGTCGCGCCGGACATTACGAGGGCTGGCCTTATTAATCTTTTGACTAATGAAGGCCTGATCAAGGAACGGTTTTTGCTCAACGCCTATTTGAAATATTTCCGTAAAAACGGAAACTTCACTCCAGGTGAATATGAGCTAAGCGGACTGATGACTCCGTCACAGATTGTTGATGCGATTCAATCCGGCAAAGTAGTCAAGTACGCTCTAGCTATCGAGTCGGGCCTTACTACCGCTGAACTGGCAAAAGTCATTGAAGAAAAGGGCTTTGGCTCAGCGAGCCAGATTAAGGTTGCCGCATCGAACGCTGCCTTTGCGCAGGCTTTGAATATCCCTGGCGGGCGACTCGAGGGCTACTTACTGCCTGGAACCTATGAATTGCCTCGAAAATTACAAGCGGAGGCACTGCTGAAGATATTCGTCACGAGATTTCGCGAGAATGTCACCGATGAGATATTTGCAGAGGCCCAAGAAGCGGGATTGTCTCCGTCAGAGTTGGTTGTGCTTGCTTCTATTATTGCTAGCGAAAACGTACCCCCCGAGGAACTTAGAATGGTTTCATCCGTATTCCATAATCGTCTCAAAGCGGGAATGAAGCTGCAGCATGCGAAAAGTTTGGCCTACGGACTTGAAAAGAAAGTCGATGAGCTCTCCGCCGAGGATCAGGCGGTGGACAACGACTGGAACACTTATTTGAGGAGTGGACTGCCGAGTTCTCCAATCGCGAGCCCTGATCTCAAAACTATACTTGCGGCAGCCCGTCCCGCGAAATCTGATGCGTTATTTTTTGCTCCTCGTAATGAGTCTAGCCACATCTTTTGCCCCGATGCAGAGTGTCATGAAATTGCTATGCGTCGATGGGAAGAAACGCAAAAGGGCAGTGATAAATTAAAGCAGTGACTCAGAGTGACTCAGAAACTCCGAACGCGATGATTTCTGTTCGCGGAGTAAGCAAATCATTCATCAAAAAGCGCTCAATTGTATCCACTCTTCGCTTCTGGCGACCGAAAGAGCAGGTGGCTGCTTTGGACGACGTTAGTCTCGACCTAGCACGAGGTGAACTCGTGACACTTGTAGGTCCAAACGGTGCTGGGAAATCAACGCTGCTAAAAATAATCTCTACGTTGATTCAACCTGACTCTGGCACCGTATTCGTAGATGGGAAAAACGTCCTCAAAAATCCAGAAGATGTAAAAGCAAGGATTGGCTACGTCTTGGCGGATGAAAGAAGTTTTTACTGGCGTTTATCATGCCGCGAAAACCTGAGGTTTTTCGGAAGTCTTCAAGGTCTGACCGCTCAAAATCTCGATGAGCGCATTGAAATATCGAGCGCGATGTTCGGCCTTGGTGAATATTTGGACAAGGAGTTTATGAACTTGTCGACCGGCCAACGCCAGCGATTAGCTCTTGCACGAGGTCTTATCGCTGACCCTCCGATAGTCTTGTTCGATGAAGCAACAAGGTCTTTAGACCCTGGCCGAGCAGAAAGAATGCGTTGGATTGTAAAAGACTTGCTCGTGAAAACCCAGGGAAAGTCAGTTCTTTTTGCCAGTCACGATATGGAAGAGGTTCGAGCTATCTCCGACCGCTGTATCCTCATGGTCAACGGAGGCATTGCGTCCGTTGGTTCTTTTGAGCAAATCGAAAGTCGGGTTCGAGAAGCGTTCGCTGAAGAAGCGCGTAAAGAGACTGAAGAATTTACGAAGCTTCTTGAGACTCACGGGATTGCCTTCGATAGTAAGAGGGTCAATCAATGAAGACGCTCATTACGCTTTGGTCTTTTGTCAGACGCGACATAAAGGTCGCCGTCAGCTATCGCCTTCAATTTTTTTTTCAAGCGACTGCAATGCTCTCCATTTGTATTACCTTCTTCTTTTTGACGATGATGTTCAGCGACGTAGAAGCCAACATTGCTTCTTTGGACAAATACGGCGGCAGCTATTTCGCGTTTGTGACGATTGGTATTGCCATCTCCAATTATGTTGATTTTTCCCTGAGGACGTTTTCGAGCTCGATTAGGCAAGCGCAGATGACGGGTACTTTTGAAGCGATGATGACGACACCCGCGTCGATCGGTGTGATTATTGGCGGCTCATCTCTCTATCCTCTCTTGTTCACCTCATTTCGATCTGTGTTACTCATCTTTTTTGGGGTGTTCTTATTCGGAATCGAAATCAAATTGGGTTCGATAAGTGCGCTGGGGTTAGTGATAATCCTTACAGTGATATGCACTCTAGCCTTAGGGATCTTCTCTGCAGGATTTATCGTGCTCTTCCACCGCGGTGATCCCGTTACCGCTGCGGTCTCTGGACTGACTTGGTTTCTATCGGGCGTCATTTATCCAAAAGAGATTTTGCCCGATTGGGTTCAATCGATTGCAGCTTTATTACCAGTCACTCATACTCTTGAAGCCTTACGATTGGGGCTTTTGCAGGGCGCCTCCTGGAATACGCAGCAAAATTCGATCATTGGATTAGCCCTTTTTGCTGGAATCACCGTACCTCTGGCCTTTCTGTGGTTTTCTTGGACCATTCGCAGGGCCAAGATCGCGGGAGCGCTTGCTCGCTATTGAAGGCAGTCACGCTTCGGGCTAGGCTCCTAAGCAATGACGAACGTCGAAGCGATTGGAAAACTTCAGAATCTTGACCAGTACCGAAACCTGAATTGGGAGGGTACGTTTGATGAGTACCTCGAAATCGTAAAGGAGCGTCCGGGAGTGACGCGCTCCGCGTTTCAGCGTGTGTACGATATGATTCTTTCTTACGGTCGCGAAGAGTATATCGATAGCCGTAAAAAGCTCGTTCGATATCCTTTCTTTCGAGATGAACAAAATGAAGGAGCAGACGCAGTTTATGGTCTCGACATCCCATTGATGCGACTTGTGAACGTCTTTAAGTCGGCAGCCTTCGGTTACGGCACCGAGAAGAGAGTCTTGTTACTACACGGGCCAGTCGGTTCCTCGAAATCAACGATTGTTCGAATGATCAAGAAGGGGCTAGAGCGATATTCACAACTTGACGAAGGGGCTTTGTATACCTGGGAATGGCGATTGCCTGAAGAACTCAAGCACGTTGCTGGAGGGGAGACAACATTTCGCTGCCCAATGAATGAGGAGCCACTCAAGCTCATTCCCGAAGAATGGCGAGAGAAGGTATTCGAAGAACTCGGTCTAAGGGAGAAGTTGCCTTATCCTGTTCAAATCCGTGGAGACATTAACCCCGCTTGTCGCTTTATCTTCAGAGAGCTGATGAAGCATTATGGCGGAGACTGGTCAAAAGTCATGCAGCACATCGTCGTTGTAAGGCTTCTACTGACTGAAAAAGATCGAGTTGGAATTGGGACCTTTCAACCAAAAGACGAGAAGAACCAAGATTCGACGGAACTTACTGGAGATATCAATTATCGTAAGATCGCCGTTTTTGGTTCTGACTCTGACCCACGCGCCTTCAACTTTGATGGAGAATTTAATATTGCCAACCGAGGCGTCATAGAGTTTATCGAGGTTTTGAAACTCGACGTTGCATTCTTGTATGACCTTCTTTCCGCTTCTCAGGAACATAAGATTAAGCCGAAGAAGTTTGCGCAAACTGAAATCGACGAAGTGATCATCGGGCATACGAATGAAGCTGAATATAAGAAACTCCTCAACAACGAGTTCATGGAAGCACTCCGTGATCGCACGGTGAAAATCGACATTCCTTATATTACAAAACTGGATGAGGAGATGAAGATTTACGCAAAAGATTACAACTCAGAAAAAATCAAAAAACATATCGCACCTCATACACTCGAAGTAGCTGCGATGTGGGCTTTGATGACGAGGCTTGAGCCGCCCAAGAAGCATAATCTTACGTTGATGCAAAAAATGAAGCTGTACAACGGAAAAGTTCTCCATGGTTACACAGAGGACAACGTAAAAGAGCTGCGTAAAGAAGCGAACCGCGAAGGCATGGATGGTATCTCTCCAAGATACGTTCAGGATAAGATTTCGAACGCTCTTGTATCAGAGAAATCTGATGGGCACCTCAATCCATTCCTGGTGATGAATGCCCTAGAGGCAGGCCTTAGGAATCACTCTCTCATTAAAGGAGAAGAGGATAGAAAACGTTATCGAGATCTCATGAGTGAGGTCAAAAAAGAGTACGAAGATCTCGTAAAAAAAGAGGTTCAAACGGCAATATCTGCTGACGAAGATGCGCTGGCGAAATTGTGTGCGAATTATATCGACAATGTAAAAGCCTACACTCAAAGAGAGCGCGTAAAGAATAAATATACTGGTCAGGACGAAGAACCAGATGAAAGATTAATGCGCTCGATTGAGGAAAAAATAGAAATTTCTGAAGGCGGCAAAGATGATTTCCGTCGAGAGATTATGAACTATATTGGGGCACTCGCGATCGAAGGTAAGACTTTCGATTATCGAACCAATGAGAGACTGTATAAAGCCCTCCAATCCAAACTGTTTGAAGACCAAAAAGACTCGATCAAACTTTCAACTTTGATTTCCTCAGTTGTAGATAAGGAAACTCAAAAGAAGATCGACATTGTTAAGGAGAGAATGATTCGAAACTTTGGTTATAACGAAGAGTCGGCGACCGACGTTCTCAATTACGTCGCTTCTATTTTTGCGCGTGGGGACACGAAATCCTAACGAGTTGCTAAGTGACGGACGAAAATAAAAAGGCCCACCCAAAAAAACCAATTAGAGACCCGATGCTCGGTCGAGTCCTTCTCGAACGTTACGAAATCCTCCGGAAAATTGGTGCGGGCGGAATGGGCGCAGTTTATGTAGCTCGGCAGAGCACCGTAGGTCGCGAGGTAGCAGTTAAAGTTCTACGAGGAGATCTCATTTCAAACGAGCTCGTTCGGGAGAGGTTTCGCAGAGAAGCAGAAATCATCGGTCAGCTACGCCATCCGAATACTATTCAGCTCATAGATTATGGAGAAACAGATGATGGCCTTGCTATCATGGTTATGGAGCTTTTGGTCGGCAAACCTCTCAATGAACAATTGAAATCCATGGGCCCTCTTTCGTTGCTCGAAGCGATTCAGATAGGCATCGATGTAGCGTCTTCTTTGGCTGAAGCTCATGAAGCGGGTCTTGTTCATCGCGACCTAAAACCTGGAAATATCTTTCTGGTTGAAGTTGGCGGACAAATGCATGCAAAGGTACTTGATTTTGGTATCGCGCGTATTTTGGATGAGGAGGCTACAAGGATAACCTCCACAGGTCAGGTCTTCGGTACACCTCGTTATATGTCACCAGAGCAGGGGATGGCGACCGGCGAAGTAGACGCTCGGAGCGATCTGTATTCACTCGGTCTAATCATTTACGAGTGCTTGGTAGGACAGCCACCGTTTGTCGCACAAACGAGTATTCAGTATCTTAGTGCGCACGCTCAAATGCCTCCGCCAAAACTTTCTTCGACGATAGAGTTTCGCATTCCCTTTGAGCTGGAGCAGCTCGTAGATTCTTGTCTGGCGAAGAGCCCATCTCATCGAATTCAAACGGCTAAAGACGTTGTAGAGGCACTCAAGATTATTGCGACGGGTGTTGACCAACAGATGAGGTACGAGTCCGGAGTAGTAACCGCGCCAGGTCAATCCGCGATTGCGAATCTTTTGCCGCAGAGCGAATTACCTATCGCCGGTGAAACAGGCACATTACCAGATACGCAGGCTCCGTCCACGGTTGTAAATCCATCCGCGAGCCGAATGGGGCCTTGGGGCGCCATTATTGGCGTTGGATTACTTGTGCTGTCACTAATGATTGTGGCTGCAATGACACTCCGTGATGATGGTACTAAGGCTGATGCGATCGAGACGATAGCGGTACAGCTTGATTCTGGAGTTTTGCAAAAGCCCCAGCCTGTCGCAGTGATTCCTACCGCACAGACAGCGGACACAGGCATAAGCGAAGAGACCCTCGAAACTGATTCCGGGGTTCAAATACCTGCAACAAAATCGAACCCTGATGCGGGTGTGAAGGAAGCAAAGAAAAAATCTGTTCAAAAACTGGTCAAAAAATCTTCGAAACCGAAGTCCAAAAAAAATAAGCAGAGTGCTCGGCCTCATCATGCATTGCCGGGTTCCGGTGGGATTACGGGGCCGCGAGGTTTGACGCTAGATTTCGAACCCGATCAAGAGGTGATAAGTGCAGCGGAGAAGTGCAAAACGTCTGCATTGGCCGATGGCCCAGCAATTCTAGAACTGAAGAAATGTTCGAAAGGATGCGCAGTTTTACTGGATGGCGAGTGTGCGGGCCGAACGCCTCTCAGTAGTAAGGGTTTTACTGAGGGCAACAAAAGCATCAGCGTCGTCTGCAATGGTAAAGTCGTGCTAGATGAAATCGCTCGGCTAAGAGAAACGAAAGCTGCGTCGTTCTCCTGTTCAAAATAAAGGGTAAACGCACATCGACCAACGCGATGCGTGGGTCTCGTGTCCGAATTGGCTGGAATTCGTAATGTCTGTCATGGTAGGATTTTCTGCGCCTAAGGGGTATATTTATGGTTAATAAAACAAGTCCGAAAACGTTCCAGGTACAGTCACAGGTCCCATCGAAAGTAACAAACGATCCGCTAGGGCCTTCTCCTAGTGTATCCGAAAAGTCGGTCGGAGGCGCGCAACAGGCGCAAGCCGACCAGACGACCACCCAGCAGGTTCGAATAGGACAAGGCATTGCCCCTACAGCTCAGCAGGCACTTGATAACGCAGGTGGTCTGCTCAAGGCACAGATCGGAGCCCGGGCCGCGAAACCGCGCGGTCGAGGCCGGCGAACAGGTGCACTTCGAGAGCCAAATGCTGCTCAACTGCTTCGCTCGATGAAAAATCCCGAAGCGCTAAAAGACGTTCTCGCGCTGCAAGCTCCCCTCCAACAAGCTCTTCAGAACTAGTTTATGTCCGAAAAGTCACAGACCCGTTCGTTGCTGGAGCAGGCAACAGCTTCCGATGATCCGAAAGAGGCACTTCGCCTTGCCGGAGAGGCCGTTAGTCAGGAACTTTTGGTTGCGATGAAGGCTGCTGGAATTACCAAGGCGGAAAAATCTGTCCAAGCTCTAGACGCAGCGGGACTCAATCAGTTGCTCGCGCTTGCTCTTGCCAAGGGAAAGCTCAGTTATCGCGCGGTCGATGATGTGTTGGTTCAGCTTCGAGAGGCTCTTTCGAACCGAACACTCACGGCAGAGCAAATTAAAGATAGTATTCTTTCATTCGACGCGGCCGCGCAAAGATTAGCGATGGTCGGCGGTCATGGTGGTGGGTTCGAATATCCCACTAAGGGAAATCGAGCGCGAGATTCTTTGATGACATTTGCTCGTAGCCTCCATCGTTAGCCTCGTGCTGTGCTAAAATAAGGGCGCATGAGTTTAAAGATCGATGCGGACCATACTCGATTCAAAGAAATTGTCCGTGGGAAAATTAAGCAAAACCTCAAGAAGTATATTCAGAAAGGAGAGATGATCGGTAAACAAGGTAAGGACCTGATATCGATTCCTGTACCTTCTATCGATTTACCTCGCTTCAAATTTGGTCATCGTGACACCGGCGGTGTTGGTCAAGGTGAAGGTGAAGTTGGTCAATCTCTGCAGCCAGGCCAAGTAGAGCCCGGTGACGGCACCGGGGAGGCTGGAGATCAAGCAGGCGAGCATTCTCTGGAAGTAGACGTGAGCATGGATGAACTCGCCCAAATGCTTGGAGACGAACTTGAGCTTCCTAATATTCAACCTAAAGGAAAGGAGCGGATTGAAGATGTGCGTTATAAATATTCGGACATAAATTCGACAGGTCCTGATTCGCTCAGACATTTCAAACGTACATTCAAGCAAGCGCTGAGACGAAATATTGCGACGGGTACCTACAATCCTGACAACCCGATCGTCATTCCTCATAAACGAGACATGAGGTATCGTTCTTGGAAAGAGGTGGTTGAACCTCAGGCAAATGCAGTCATCGTCTATATGATGGATGTTTCAGGCTCGATGGGTGACGAACAAAAAGAGATTGTTCGAATTGAATCCTTTTGGCTCGATACGTGGCTCAGGTCTCAATACAAAGGTCTCGAGTCTCGCTATATCATCCACGATGCTATGGCGAAGGAGGTTGACCGAGAGACCTTTTTTCACACTCGCGAATCGGGCGGAACAATGATTTCTTCAGCGTATAAACTTTGTTGGAATATCTTGGAGTCAGAATATCCGTCATCTGAATGGAATATTTATCCGTTTCATTTCTCGGATGGAGATAACTGGTCGGCAGATGATAGTAATCAGTGCATTCAGCTTCTTCGCGAAAAAATGTTACCGAACGTGAATATGTTTTGTTACGGACAGGTTGAAAGTCCATATGGCTCCGGCCAGTTTATAAAAGATCTACGAAGTGCCTTTAGTGAGTCTGACGATAATCCAGTCGTCCTGAGCGAAATTAAAGATAAAGAAGCTATTTACGGTTCAATTCGTGACTTTCTCGGAGCCGGACACTGAGTGTTTAGCTAAGTGGCAAAATCCAAAGCTCGTCTGCAGCCTTGATTCTCATAGCTTTCTTCACGTCCGCAGGAAGTTGAACACTGTTTTCCGAGTACCTGACTTTGGTGCGCATTGCGCGAAACTTTGTCGGTCCGTTTCTTTGACCTAGACCAATCAAGGCGACTGGATCATTTTTCAACGGTTGAAAAGTCCCATCAGCAAGCTGATACGAACGGGTTTGTGCAACTAAAGAAATGTGATCTGTGTATGCCTCAAAGTGAGGACCGCCATCGAAGGGATCAATTCTGTGGGAATATGAAAATCCTATTGATTCCAGCATCCCTCGAACATTTCGCGTCTCGGGCCCGACCTGACCAATCATTTTTCGAACCCTCTCAGGAAGGAGTGATGCGAAGATTGCAGAGTGCGGAAATAATGATGTGATAAACTCTTTATTTTGGGCAGATAGTTTATCCGCGTCTTGATAATCGAGACCTGTAAAATGCCGCCCTAAGTGGTCCCATAGAAGTGAACGACCATCTTTTGTCAGGGGCGGCATGAGCTCTGCGATCACTTGGTTTTGGAATCGGTCGCGATACATTGCGATAAACAAGAAACGTACGTAGCTCAGCAGTTTACCTGTGCCTAAACCTCTCAGTTCAGGGTCAAGTACTAAACCACCAATTTCAGTGGGACCTCGATAATTAAAGCCCAATCGAAGACAAGTGTGCTCGAAATGCCGGTCTAGAGTTAGAGAATAGCGTTCGTCGGGAATAACATCGAAATAAATATGAGGTGCATCTGGATGACCATGTTGAGCAATGATACTCGCAGTTCCAAATAATTGTCCGGAACGTTGGTCTTCTAAGACGAACAAGTATTCCCGCCGGGATACGTCTTTTACTTTCCCTGTGAAGCTATCCCGAGCACGCCTTACTGTGCCGGTGAGTTCTTGAGCATTGTTCTGAAGATTCACGGAGTTCAGGTGCTTTGCTAGACCAAGCAGCGGTTGCGCATCCTTAGGCATGACTTCCCTAATTATGAGTTGCATATCATTTACAGTGCGGCTTCGACGCTTTGATCTCTTTGCCATGAGTGCAAACGCTAGCACAAACCGTGACTGTCATGCACCTGACAATTTATTCGTGGACTCGTACCCAGTGACAGCGCATATTTACGGATAGTTTCTACCTGATAGCCCGTTTTTTCAGATACTTCTTCATTACAAAACCAATATGACCCCGCTTTGTGGTCGCTAACGCCCATCCTTCCTTCGTGGGAAATTCGGGATGCGTCGTGATTCGCGCATTTTTCCGTAGACGGAGCACTTTAATAGCTTTCTTTGAAGTCTTGCTTCGTAGCCAGGTTTTCCGGCTGGTATAAAAGGTCGCAGTCGTGGCTTTTTCTGGAGATGAAGGGATAGAAACCGGATTGGTCCTAGCCACGGATGACGTGGCTTTCGCTATTTCTGCAGTATAAGATTTATCAGCAGCTTGCACGGTAGGTGATGGACTTGCTGGCGGGTGGTAATCGAGAGGTATGTCATCCAACTTTAGGGGCGGAGGCGTAGCAGTAATAGCGCCCGATTCTGGATAGGTGGAGTTAGACGAAACTAAAGAAAACCCAACAAAAAACATACTAAGTGCGATTGCTGCGCCAATGAATATGCTTTGATACTTCTTCATTTTGTCCATTGGTTCGCTTGCAAGGCTTTCGAGATTCGTCTCACTGTGAACTCGGATTGCCCGATAAGTTTGGCGCATTTTCCGTTTGATCTGTGCTCCTAATTTCGACGTCGATTGAATCAGCCGCTCCAGTGGATTACGGCGGAGTTTCAATGCTTTGAGTAAAACGGAGTCTTCCTGCGCTGCACACTCCGCAATTTGTTCCAGTTCGAAGACCTTCGGTACGTTTTGTTCAGCTTTAGAACGCTTTACTTGCGGTTCATATGAGAGTTCGGAAAGTTCCCGTTGTGGTGTATCCGTCATGATCGCCTTCAAGTGAGAATCCGATCGTATAGGTCTTTTTGATTTTCGGCTTCTTCTCGGCAGGGGAGGCGGCGTGATTTCCGTGTTTTCCGCAGATGGCTCAGATTGTTTCCGTACGTGCATGTTACTCTGTAACTTCCACAGCAAATGAAGATCCAAATCTTATGCTGCTGAAAATACACAGTATTTTTATGCCTTCTCTAGCAAACAAGACAAAAGTGAGGACAAAAGTCCCATTCAGTAGGGCAAAATCTCCTCGAAGGGCTCGATCATCTAATTGGTTCTCTTTCGAGGGAGTCGTGAAAGGTGACCAGTGGCAAGTTCCTTTTTGAAGTACCGCCCAGAAGTTTCGTGAAGCTGGTCTGTAGCTTGAATGAGGTCATGCTGAAGGCGTCGCGGTAGTTCGCCGGCGCGAGGTACGATTTGTTCGTATGAACCGTTCTTAGTTAGTATCCACCCGGATGAATTGTCCTTGAGCTCTGCGCGAAGGATGTCATCCAGTATTTTTTGTTTGATACTTTCATCGAGAATGGGCCAAGCAATTTCTATTCTTCGGTTTAAATTACGAGGCATCCAATCGGCACTCGACAGGTAAAGCTCTTCCGCTCCGTCGTTGTTGAACCAATAGACTCGAGCGTGTTCCAAAAACCTGTCGATTGTCGAGCGAACGTTGATGTTTTCACTCTGATTTCGGATTCCCGGTCGTAGGCAACAGATACCACGTACAAGAAGTTCGACTTTGACACCTGCTCGGCTTGCTTCATAAAGCTTCTCAATGATCTCATGATCTGCGATGCTGTTGAGCTTTACAATAATATGCGCTTTCTTGCCTGCTCTTGCGTGTTCACATTCTCGGAAAATCTTTTCCTCAATTTTTTCCCGTAGATTGAATGGCGCAACGAGCAAATGTTCCATCGGCGGCAAATCAGCATAACCAGTCAATACGTTGAATAGCAGCATCGCATCTTTCGTAATGCCTTCGTTAGAAGTCAGGATTGAAAGGTCTGTGTATAATCGTGCAGTAGAAGAATTATAATTCCCCGTTCCAAGATGCAGATATCGCCTCAGTTTTGAGCCTTCTCTTCGAATGACAAGGGCTAATTTAGCATGGGTCTTTAAACCAAGGAGGCCATACACGACGTGCACACCTTCTTCTTCAAGTTGCTGAGCCCACTGAATGTTATTCGCTTCATCGAACCTCGCCTTGAGTTCAACTAATGCGGTAACTTGTTTACCATTTGCCGCAGCTCGAGAAAGTGCACGGACCAGAGGTGAATCACCACTCGTACGATAAAATGTTTGCTTTATTGCGACGACATCCGGGTCGTCAGCAGCCTGTTCCATAAAATCAACGACATGAGAAAATGACTCATACGGATGAAAAAGTAGAATGTCTTTCTCTCGCATTCTTCGAAAGATTTTTTGCTCGAAGTGCAGCTCCGGAATTCTTACTGGCTTATGAATAGGGTATCTTAATTCTGTGCGCTCAACGGTGGTAAGTCGCATGAGATCTTTCTTAATTATAAAATCAGGATATTCATGAGTATGAACTGATTGGATGCTTATTTTATCGAGTAGCCGGTTACGTAAAGTTGCGGACATTGAGCTACTGGTCTCTAGCCGAATTGTTTGTCCTCGCTCTCGTTGTCTGAGGATATCTTGCATTGATGTGAGAATATTCTGACCTTCATTATCGGAAAGGTCTAAATCGCTAGCGCGCGTGACTCTGAAAGCACCGCTTTCAACAATTTCGTGACCAGGAAACAGTCGAAATGCATTCAAGGAAATTATGTCTTCTAATGCGACGAAAATATGTCCAGAGCTAGAAGAGAAGAAAGTAAAATAAGGAGGCAGAATAGAAGGAACTTGAACGAGCGCAAACAATTCCCTGACCTCAGTTGAGCCTGTCTTCCTTTTGTCTTTCTTTCTTTTTTTGAGTATTTTTGATTTCGGAATAATTCGTAAAGCAAGATTCAGGCTCAAGTTTCTCAGGCGCGGGAGAGGGTGCGCTAAATCAATGGCGATTGGGGTAAGAATCGGATGAACTTCGCTGAGGTAAAAGTTGTTGATTTTACTAATTTGTTTTTTGGATAAATCTGAAGGCTTTTTGAAGACAATCTTTTCTTCGGCCAATGCCGGTCGAATTTGGCTCTCAAAGATCTCACTCATGAGAGAGACGAGTTCGGTTGTTATGTTTCGTATTTCACCGATGAGTTCGGATGAACCATCGCTCAAGTCATAGAGGTTTGATTTTTCTTGGTCTCGCTCAAGCATACGTAAGTGCGACGCGACTCTGACCATATAGAATTCGTCCAGGTTCGAAGCAGCAATCGCGACAAATTTGAGTCTTTCGAGCAGAGGCACATGCTTCTCCGCCGCGGTCATCAGTACGCGTCGGTTGAAGTCTAGCCAGGAGATTTCTCGGTTTATGAATGTTTTTTGGTTACGAAAATATTGCGAAGACATGATTGTACTCCTCAGCAGCTAAATTACTTTCCTGCAAATGTGATGGCGTTAGTTGCCTTCAAGATTGTGAGGAGTCGAAGCGCCGTACTGTAAACGCTTGGATTGTCTTTGAATGATGAGAGCACCTCGTTCATCGTTTTTGAAATAGTAAGTCTCTTTATAACGACTGCCGAATCACGCTTTATCCGAAGCATCCGAAATACAAGTGGGAGTCCGGGCATCAATGAATAGTTTTTGTTTAAGGACGGTTCGAGTCTGTGGGATAGTTCGACATTGTTCCATACCCGCTCAGCTTTAGGAAGAACCCATTGCATACAATTCCCAGCCAAATATTGCAGTCCTGGCCATCCGTCTGTTGGTTCATACGAGTATTTAGAAAGTCCGCTGACAAGGAGCTCTCCAAACAATTCTTGTGCGCATGCGGAGCGAAATGAATGATAGTCCGTCTCGTTAATTTCAAATCGATTTTCTAGAACTTCTCCGAGAGGTATTTTTTTCGAGATCACTTCACGAAGTGAATCCATAATACCGCTGGGGCCTTTGATTTGCTGGGCGGCTGCGAGACTGGTCATGATGTGGTCCTGCGGTAAAGAACTACTCAGTCCAACAATACCACCAGCCTCAAGGAGTAAGACATATCGTTTACTGGGACGGTCAATGATGATTCGTCCCGTGAATCCGTTGAGTGCTAGCTCGCAGAGTGGGCCGAGAAGGCCGTATCCCTGCTGCTCTCCTGAGTCTATAGGTCGACTGATATCATGCCCAAATGAACCATACTCGTTGTGAGTGAGTAGGTTGTAATGGTTTAAAGGCATCCAGTTATTTTTATCAGTAGATAAGCGAATGTCGTCGGAAGAAGTGGGAGACAGTGACTTTAGTAGAGACTCGAAGTTTACACACTCGACGATGTGACTCTGATTATGCTCAATAAATATAGTATCGCCTTCATCGATACTTTGTACACTGGCGATACGCTCAACCTCAGAGGGGATTAGCGCGTGTGGCTCATCGTCGAGATTAGGGTTGGGAACCCTTGAGGCGAGCAGGTCGACGGCATCAAAAACTGTGTTCTCGTCTTCGGGATGCATATCCGGCTTGAATTCATCTTCCGGCTCCATCCAATCGATCGAGATGAAGCTATCGCTTGATTGCTCTGTATCAAAATCAGAGAGAGCGCTTGTTTGTGGTTGAGGCGTACTGGATCGTGGCTGAACAGACGGTGGTACTGTGGTTTCTTCGGAGTCGCATTCTTTGATAGTCGATATATATTCCGCTGCAAGTACAGGAGGTGGCGTTACTTGTTCCGAGCCTGCCGCGGATAAATATTGCATCACATCGGAAACAATTGTCTGAGAAATCGTGTATCCCAAGTGTCTGCTCAAAGCTAAGATCGCTTCTTTGAATTCTGCAGCGCTTTGGAAGCGGTCCGTTTTGTTTATTTCTACGGCCTTGAGACAAAGGGCATCGAGCTCTGGAGGTATCCCTACGCGGTGTTGCGAGGGCGGCACGCGAGGCTCTGTACAGACTGCAACCATCGTTCGGAATTCGGTGGTAGCCACAAACATTCTGCGTTGCGTGATTAGCTCCCATAAGACGACACCTGCAGAAAATACGTCTGAGCGAGCGTCTAAAACATCTGCGCGTACTTGTTCTGGAGATAGGTATCCAAGCTTGCCTTTCACGAGACCGGTTTGGGTTTTGCTTTTTCGACCTTCAGCTCTCGCAATTCCGAAATCTGCGAGACGCGACTTTCCATCTTTTGAGAGAAATATATTCGAGTGACTCACATCGCGATGAACTAGGTTGAGTGGATGTCCGTCAAAAGAGCGGGCTCGATGCGCATATTCGAGCCCATCACAAACGGAGGAAACAACAGATAAAGCGAATTCGATCGGGAGCCAGTACTGTGCGCTGGCTGCAGCCGAAAGGCACCATCTAAGGTCTTTCCCGTCTACATACTCCATAACCATGTAGACTTGCCCCGTTTCACTGGTTCCAAATTCCACCAAACTAACAATTGATGGATGCCTAAGCTGAGCTGCGAGCCTGGCTTCGTCCACGAACATCGACACAATCAAGGGGTCTCGGGCGTAATGGCCTAGGAGTTGCTTAATTGCATAGAATTTGACCGGTTTTGGATCTTTAACTTTTCTTGCGCGGAAGACTTCGGCCATCCCTCCCACACCAATGCGCTCAAGAATTTCGTATTTACCGAGTCGACGTGGAAATTCCAAACCGGTATGAATCTAACCAGCATAAAGCCAAGAATCAAAATGCTCGACGTTCGAAAACAATTAGAAGAACTAATCGGCCCTGAGGGGGCGGCTACGAGGGTTCACCCGGATTGGGAAATGCGTCCGCAGCAGCTTGCGATGGCCGAAGAAGTTTTTTTCTCACTGACCGGCTCTGCTCGTTGCACCACGATTGAGGCCCCCACAGGCATTGGGAAGACGATTGCCTATCTTGTGCCCGCGCTTCTGTCAGGAAAGAGAGTCATTGTTTCAACAAACACCAAAGCTCTTCAAGAACAGATCATAAGAAAGGACCTGCCCCTTGTTGCCACGATCCTGCGAGAGGCAGGATTGGAGATTATCGAATCAGACCCGCAAGACCCAGGTGCCTCTGCACATCCATCAATACGACGATTCGCATTGATGAAAGGGCGCTCAAACTATTTATGTTTAGAAAGACTTGAACGAAAAAGTAGACGAAGCCAGTTGCCTCTTATCAGCTCGAAAAACGAGCTTTTACAGTTAGTGGACTGGTCGATTCAAACGGGCAGGGGAGACAAGTCCGAGCTTGAATGGCTCCGGGATGACTCCTCGGTATGGTCGGAGGTCGATGCGCGAAGTGACATTTGTATCGGAAGGGATTGCTCAAGATACGACGACTGCTTCGTGACGCGGATGCGTCGGCAGGCCGCGATTGCCGATATAATTGTCGTCAACCACCATCTCCTGATGGCTGATTTGGCGATGCGAGCCTCTATGAGTTTGGCTGGATATTCTAATTTTGGTGAGATTATTCCTCAGTGTGATGCAATTGTCATCGACGAGGCTCACGCTCTTGAAGATATCGCGTCGTCATACTTTGGTGGGGAGGTTTCCTCAAAAAAACTCGATAGATTCAAGACCGATGTGACGAAGTGGTGTGAAGGAATTGCGAGCCCCGATGAATTCGAAACTCTTCTCCTTGTTATAGAAAAGGTTGCATCTGAGTTTTTTGATCTATTTCCGGTTTCTGATGGTCGTTCTAAGTTTAAAGCGGACTCTTTGAGAAAGAGCTGTGCTGAGAAGCTAAAGCCTCTTGTCGAAAACCTTCGCTTGCTCGCCTCGCAGATGGAGCCTCGCTGCGAAGGTATGGACCCATTTGGCGAGTCACTTTGCCGCCGAGCGGAAGATATCGCGGGTTCTTTAGGATTTGTTATTGAGTCACCTTCAGACGACTATGTTTATTGGTGGGAATCAACCAAGAATGTCGTAAAGCTCGGAGCATCTCCAATTAATGTTTCAACTCTTCTTGCCGAGCATCTTTTCAATGAGCATGAAACCGTCATTCTTACGAGCGCGACTCTCGCTACGAAATCGTCAGATGGCTTTTCATATTTCCTGAACCGTGTTGGCGCACCCGAGGAAACCGAAGCCAAGAAGCTTGATACTCCCTTTGATTTTATGCAGCAGGCGGCGTTATTTCTACCCGCTCAATTTCCAGAACCTGATGAATCTTCTTATCAAGATGAGTTCGAAAAAACCGTCCTTGAGTTAGTCAACATTGTGGATGGCGGCGCGCTGCTGTTGTTCACGTCAAAGCGAATGATGAATGTCATGTATGACCGTCTCAGCCCGTCTTTGAACTATCCGGCGTTCATTCAGGGAGAAGCGCCAAAGTCTGTTCTTATTGAACGTTTCAAGAATGAAACGCCGGCGGTGCTCTTCGCCACTGCGAGTTTTTGGGAAGGGATCGATATCCCTGGATCAGCGTTACAACTGGTTGTCATTGACCGTCTACCTTTTGCTTCGCCAGGTGACCCTCTGATCGCTGCGCGCTGCGAAGAGCTAGATAAACAAGGGAAAAGCAGTTTCGCAAAATATCAAGTCCCGCAGGCGATTCTTCGCTTTAAACAAGGGTTTGGCCGCTTGATTCGAACCAGTGCGGATGTAGGTGTGGTTGCTGTGCTTGACTCCCGCATCCGAAGCCGCTCCTACGGGCAGCGCTTTTTGAAGGCATTGCCCAAGACGCAAAGAGTGAGCGATATAAATCACTTAAGGCTCTGGCTGACAGAAAAAACTCGGGACATCGATAACTCCTCAACAGATTGACTTGCACCAGTTGTATTGAACTCAAATTCTGAATTAGTTTCACGGTAGCTAAGCGCTCGAAAGACTATGCCTTTTGAGCGTAAGTGAATTGTGGAGGCAAGGCTATGGTCGAAGATCATGACGTAAATTCTGACGTAAATGAGATTCCTAGCGAATTACCGTTGTTGCCTATTCGCGATTTGGTTGTGTTCCCCTTCATGGTGGTGCCTTTATTCGTGGGTCGAGATGTTTCTATGGCAGCCATTGAGCATGCGCTTGCGAGTGAGAAGCTTCTTTTCTTATGTGCACAGAGAAATGCCGGTGCCGATGAACCTAGCCCCAATGACCTTTACACCTATGGAACGATCGGAAAAATTCTGAGAACACGCAAGCTAGCAGATGGCCAGCTAAAGGTCCTTGTTCAAGGTCTAAGAAGAGCCAAGATCCAGGATTTCGTAAAAACCGCGCCCGCCATATTGGTAAAAACAGAAGTAGAACGTGAGCAGAACGCAGGAGAAGTTGCAGAAGTCGAAGGAATGATGCGGGCGGTAAAGGAATCGCTTTCCCGTCTTCTCGATGTCGGTAAAGGTTTGCCTCAGGACGTGATGACAGTCCTTATGGGTCTGACGGACCCCGGTGCATTAGCTGACTTAGTGGCTTCAAATCTCGCGCTCAAGGTCGCAGAAGCTCAGAGTGTTCTGCAGATTGGCTCCACATTAGCCCGATTGCGTCAGGTTAACGAATTGCTCGCAAAAGAAGTTGAGGTCGTTGCCTGGAAGAAGAAAATTCAAACGCAGGCTAAGGAGACGATGACTCGTGCACAGCGAGAATATTTTCTTCGCGAACAGCTTAAGCAAATTCAGAGTGAACTTGGTGACGCCGATACAAAACAAGCTGAAATTCAAGAGTTGCGGGAAAAGATAAAGGACGCGCAACTTCCGCCTTCGGCGCAAAAAGAAGCGGATAAACAAATAAGCCGTTTAGAGAAAATGCATGCGGAAGCCTCGGAAGCCGCTGTGCTGAGGACCTACCTAGACCTGCTAGCTGATTTACCATGGGCGATAGAGAGTGAAGATCAACTCGACTTGGTTCGAGCGAAAACGATTTTAGATGAGGATCATTATGGTCTCGCAAAAATAAAAGATCGGATTTTAGAATACCTTGGTGTCCTAAAGATGAAACGCGATCATCAGGGCCCAATACTTTGCTTTGCAGGACCGCCGGGGGTCGGAAAAACAAGTCTCGGAAGAAGCATAGCCAAAGCTTTGGGTCGTGAGTTTGTTCGAATTTCGCTTGGTGGTGTACGGGACGAATCGGAGATTAGAGGACATCGTCGCACCTATGTTGGAGCGATGCCTGGTCGGATAATCTCAGCGCTGAAACAAGCAAAGACAAAAAACCCTGTTCTACTACTCGATGAAATCGATAAAATGGGAACGGATTCTCGTGGTGACCCCGCCGCAGCCCTCCTTGAAGTGCTTGACGCCGAACAGAATTCTGCGTTTCGCGATCATTATCTGAATCTTGATTTCGATTTGTCGCGCGTTATGTGGGTTTCGACAGCCAATTTGACAGACACAATTCCGTCACCATTACTTGATAGAATGGAAGTTATTCGCCTGCCGGGATATTCACTCCGAGAGAAGACAGAGATCGCGAGGCGTTATCTTATTCCGAAAAATCGTGCCGATTGCGGACTCGATGTACGGCAACTCACCTTCAATCAACGTGCGCTTGAGTACATCATTGAGTCATATACCAGAGAAGCAGGAGTTCGAAGCCTCGGACGCCAAATCTCCGCTGTCTGTAGAAAGGTTGCCCGACGATTTGCCGAGGGTCATACAAATTCGGTCCGTGTTTCACGGAAGAGCGTCAATAAATATTTAGGTTCGCGACATCATGATCCGGATAAACCGGATGAAGAAGATCGCGTAGGATTAGCGACCGGTCTTGCATGGACTCAGGTCGGCGGAGCGATCTTGCACATTGAGTCCGTGTACATGCCAGGAAAGGGCGGACTCACTTTGACAGGCCAATTGGGCAAAGTCATGAAGGAGTCGGCCCAGGCAGCACTGTCACATGTGCGAGCCAATGCGGAGCGGTTTGGGATTAATCTTGATTTGTTCGAGAAAAACGAATTCCATATCCACGTACCACAAGGAGCGATTCCGAAAGACGGACCTTCTGCCGGGATCACTATGGTGACAACTTTGGTTTCTGTACTGACCGGAAAGCCCATCAGAAAAAGTGTTGCGATGACTGGCGAGATTACCCTCAGAGGCCGAGTGTTACCGATTGGCGGCACGCGCGACAAGATACTGGCAGCGGTTCGTGCAGGAATCACCGATATTCTTTTGCCGATTTCGAACGAGCCTGATCTAGAAGAAATCGATGTAACGACGAAGAGTAAAGTAAATATTCATCTCGTGAAGGAAATCGACCAAGTCTTAGAGTTGGCATTGGTTGATTTCAAGTGTAAGTGACGGTGCACTCACTCAGAGTTCCCGCACCGCCCACCCATTTTGGGCGTCGAGGCTCGAGAGCTCATTATGCCTGATATTAGCTATAACTTCCTCAGACCTGTTTTATTTCAGCTTGATGCTGAGCGTGCTCACGACTTCACCCTTGGAGTCGCCGAACGTATCAGCTCTTCCTCCGCCTCGTGCAAACTCATGGCGGGATTGTACGCGCCGAAGAAAGATTCGATACTTCGTACTCAAGTTGCCGGCCTTTCTTTCGATTCCCCTGTTGGTCTGGCCGCGGGACTCGATAAAAATGGAGTTGCCATCGATTTTTGGGGCGCTCTAGGCTTTGGCTTTGTCGAAGTTGGCACTGTTACTCCAGGACAAGGTCAAGTTGGAAACGACAAGCCTCGACTTGCGCGCCATATTCCACAGAATGCGATCATCAATAGGATGGGCTTCAACAATCGGGGTTCTGTAGCGCTTGCTCAAAGGCTCAAAAAACGTCGAACCAACATTCCTGTTGGGGCAAATATTGGTAAAGCGAAAGTTACTCCACTCGACCAGGCAACTGGTGACTACATTGAAACCATGCGTGATGTTTGGTCCCACTGCGATTATATCACTGTGAATGTATCGAGCCCCAACACTCCTGGGCTTCGTGATTTGCAGGCAATTGATCAACTCGCAGAGCTGGTTAGTCGTCTGAATGAAGAAAATCAAAATCTGGCTTCGGAAAACGAGCAGCCTCCCAAGCCACTATTCCTGAAAATTGCGCCGGATCTAGCCGACGAAGATCTTGTGGCGGTGGCCCAGATGGCAAAGAACACGAAGCTTGCTGCCATTATTGCTACGAACACCACAATCGACGCCTCAGTTCTTGAGTGCGACTTACCATTCAAGGGAGGGATATCAGGGGATCCTCTAGGTGTGCGCGCTTTGGAATGTACGAGGATCTTATTTGGGGAGCTCCAAGGTGCCATCCCCATTGTCGGGGTAGGGGGTATTCGTTGTCCTGAGGATGCATATCAGCGGATATTAGCAGGAGCGAACCTCATCCAGATTTACTCCGGTTTCGTCTTTGAAGGACCAGTAATCGTTAGAAAATTGTGTACCTACCTTGCTTCGGCCCTTCGAAAGGATGGCTTTGGTTCGATCGCAGACGCTGTGGGGGCGAAAACTTAGCTGCGGTGTAGCGGCTCGCCTGGATTTATTTTTTTCCAATCCTTGCCGCACTGTTACGGGTGTGAATAGTTTCCGCTCGGCATGAGTAACGAAGAAAGGGCATCTGGCTTAAAATATAAGCGCGTACTACTAAAGTTGTCCGGCGAGGCATTTGCTGGAAATGGACTCACTATTTCACCCGAAGTCATCAGCCATATGGCGCACGAGATCAACTCGGTACACGAACTCGGAGTTGAAATCGGGATTGTAATCGGCGGAGGAAATATTTTCCGAGGTGTCGCGGCAGCAACGGGAGGAATGGACCGAGCTAGCGCGGATTATATGGGTATGCTTGCAACGACGATCAACGCACTCGCTTTGCAAGATGCGCTCGAAAAAGCGGGACTTGAAACCCGGGTTCAATCGGCGATTGAGATGCGACAGGTCGCTGAGCCATACATTCGCCGACGTGCGATGCGGCACTTCGAGAAAAGCCGAATCGTCATCTTTGCAGCTGGAACAGGAAATCCGTACTTTACGACGGATACTGCAGCGTCCCTTCGAGCGATGGAAATCAGCGCTGACGTGATTCTGAAGGGTACAAAAGTGGATGGAATTTACGATCGAGACCCTGTCGGCAATCCTGATGCACAAAAATATTCGAGCGTTTCTTATATGGACGCATTGAATAAGGGCCTAAAAGTGATGGATGCGACCGCGATTTCGCTCTGTATGGATAATGATTTACCAATCGTGGTATTTGATATGAAGAAGTCCGGTGCGATTCCGGCAATTTCGCAAGGACAGCACATTGGCACGCTCGTATCGAGTGGCGAGACTGTGTTAGAAAACCAGAAATAGAGAGGAAAAAGAGATGAGTATTGTAGATGACGTATGTACAGAATTAGAAGCACAGGGTGATGCTGCTCTTGAGTCGCTGAGAGGAGCTCTTGCGCGAATTCGTACGGGAAGGGCGAACGTATCAATCCTCGATTCTATTCGAGTTGAATATTATGGTTCAAAATCTCCCCTCAATCAGGTGGCGACCCTATCTGTACCAGATGCCCGTCTGATCACAATTAAGCCCTTCGATAAGAACTTACTTTCTGAAATCGAAAAAGTTCTTAGAGCGACCTCAGATCTCGGTTTGTCGCCACAGAATGATGGCGAAAAGATATTGTTACCAATTCCACCTCTGACCGAAGAACGTCGTCGCGAATTTACGAAACTAGCAAAAAGCAAGGGCGAAGATGCAAAAATTTCAGTCCGAAATGCTCGTCGCGACAGCAATGACTTGATTAACGTTGCGAAGAAAGACGGTGATCTGCCTGAGGACGATGCAAAGAAAGGCTTAGACCGAGTTCAGGATATCACGAACCGTTATGTGAAATCGGTTGACGATTTGTACGCTGCAAAAGAACAGGAGATTCTTGAGATTTAATGACGACTGAAGACTCAAAACCTTTGTCTCCAGGACCTGTCCCCTCGCATATAGCGATAATCATGGATGGCAACGGTCGATGGGCGCAGCAAAGAGGTCTGCCACGGCTTCAAGGCCATGCTGAGGGTGCGAAAGCCGTCAGAAAAGTGGTAACCGCAGCGAGAGAAGTTGGCGTAAAAGCGCTTACTCTTTATGCCTTCAGCGCGCAAAATTGGGCGCGTCCTCCGAAAGAGATCGAAGGTTTGATGCAGCAATTGTTCGATTATTTGTATGAAGAACGACAAACTATGTTGGATAATGAAATTCGGCTGCGTTCCATCGGAAGTATTACAGAACTGCCTGACCATGTTCGCAAACGCCAAAAGCAAATAGAGAACGAAACGAAGCATTGTAAGCAGATGGTCCTCACTCTTGCTTTATCGTACGGCGGGCGAGAAGAAATTCTCCAGGCCACACAAGCCATTGCCTCGAAAGTGGCATCGGGTGATCTGTTAGTTGACGACATCGACGAAGCCTGCGTGGGTCGTCATTTATATACCTCGCACCTACCTGATTTAGACCTAGTGATTCGAACCAGTGGAGAAATTCGACTCTCTAATTTTTTGCTCTGGCAGGCCGCATACTCTGAGTTTATTTTCATGGAGGAGTACTGGCCTGATTTTGGGGAGCAGCAGTTATTCAAAGCGATTGAAATGTATCGCAAAAGAAAAAGACGTTTTGGCCAAACAGATGCACAAATCAGTGAGGCTGTAAGTTCATGATTCAACGTATCGTAAGCGCATTGATCGCGCTGCCCGTCGCTCTAACCCTTATCCATCTCGGTGGTTGGTGGTTCAGTGGACTGATCATGTTCGCGACGGCGGTATGTTCCTACGAATTCGCAATGATGGCGGGCCCCGATGATCGCCTTACGGGCATGCTGGCAGCACTTTTAGGAGCTTTTGGAATTTACGGTATATCGATAGGATCAGGGACCCGACCAGAGATGTTGGCTGTCGTTGCTTTCGTCATTATGCTCTTTATCTTGTGGTTCCTTTTTCGGCCTGGTGCCATCGAATCAGCCGGTTATCGCCTCGGGGTAACATTGGCAGGAATATTCTGGTCGACTCTTATGATGTCCGGACTGCTGTACCTGAGATTTTTGCCCGAGAGCGGCTTGGCTTGGTTGTATCTTGCTTGCGCACTCGCCTGGGGAAGCGACACAGGCGCCTACTTCGCAGGTAAATATTTAGGGAAAAAGAAGTTGTATCCCGCGGTGAGCCCCAAAAAAACCTGGGCGGGTGCTATCGGCGGTGTGATTTCTGCAACAGGAATCGCATTTGCGGTTCAATATTCATTCTCGGAACCCTCAATACCGGCAACACACCTTTTCGGGCTTGGACTTATCGGCTCTGCGCTCGGTCAAATGGGTGACCTAAGTGAAAGTCTGATCAAGCGTTCCATGGGGGTGAAAGATTCCGGAAAGATTATGCCGGGTCATGGTGGACTTCTCGACCGCGTTGATGCCTTATTCTTTACAGGGACATGGCTTTTCACTTACGCGACGTTTTTCGTGGGCGATAAGCCGATTTGGCTGTGATAAAACGGTCTAAGGAGAAATCCGGTGAAATGCTTAGACGAGGCAGGGTGTTAGGTTAACGTATATGGGGGGAGCATTTTCCATGACGCCCACTACCGTAGCGTCGTTTATTCTTTTTATTGGTATCCTGATTTTCGTACACGAACTCGGGCACTTCCTGTTCGCGAAATACTTCAATATCAAAGTAATTCAGTTTTCTCTGGGCGTTGGACCACCGCTTTTTCGCTTCAAAAAAGGTGAAACAACGTATCAGGTCGCTCTACTTCCCCTCGGCGGTTACGTCAAAATGCTCGGTGAAGCGCCGGGCGAGGAGATCGATGAAGAAGATCAAGACAGATCTTTTCATAGCGTTGCCGTTTATCAAAGGGCACTTGTCGCGTTTGCCGGCCCGCTATTTAACTTGGTCTTCCCAGTAATCTGTTTCTTCGCATACTTTTTACTTGGTCCGACTGTAACCGCGCCCGTCGTCGGGCACGTTGAAGTTGGGCTACCTGCCTACGAGAAAGGCTTGAAAAACGGTGACCGGGTTCTCGAAATAGATGGGACTCGCGTTTGGGGCTTCGAACATATGGTCGACCTGGTCCGCGACCGAGCTGGGCAGGAAATAAACTTCAAAATCGACCGCGCGGGGCAACAGTTCGATGTTGCCATCTCACCAAAAGAGGTACCCGGTACCGATGTATTTGGGGCGCCAAGCACACGTGGAATTATCGGTGTTTCAGGCGCCAAGAAAGGACAAACGCGCCTGGGTGTAATCAATCAAAAAGGGTTCGATTTTGGTTTTAGAACTGGGGATAAGCTCATATCGGTTGATTCTTTATCTATCGAGACGCTCGCAGATGCCGATCGCGTGATTAGAGAGCGTCGGGGCCAAACGACCGCATTTCTCGTCGAAAGGCCTGCAGCTCTCGAATCGGGCGACCTAATGGTCGGAGCGGAGCCCGAGTTCATCACGCTCTCTGTGGCGATTCCGCAAAACGCCGACAATTTAGCGGGCCTTTCGCTGGAAACGGCTGAAATGTATATTCGGTCGCTCGAGCCCGAAGGCGCTGCTTTCTCGGCAGGTCTCCGGCCCGGTGACAAAGTGTTGAAGGTTGGCGAGCGAGCCGTGACCTTATTTTTCTACTTTGCGACGGAGGTAGCAAAGGCAAAAGAGGAGCCTGTGAAGATCACCGTGTCAAGAGGCGGTGAAGAGATGACGTTTACTGTCACAAATCAGAAGCACGAACGCGAGAACCCAGCGACAGGGAAAATGCAGCCTTATTACGATGCAGGTATCGGGCGCGGTGAGATACCTCGATACGCGCAATCAATGCAGTGGAACTCTGGTGGAGGCTACCTCAAGGAGGAAGCCACTTTGAGCATTACTCAGGCGTTAGTTATGGCCGTCAAAGAGACGGGTAAAATCATTGGTCAAACTACGCTTGGAGTCCTCAAGCTCTTTACGGGGAGCTTGTCACTAAAGAACGTCGGTGGCCCCATTATGCTTTTCCAAGTGGCAGCTGCCGCAGCCGAAATGGGGCTGTTCAAATATCTTGAGTTCTTAGCGATTATTTCCATCAACCTTGGAATCATCAATCTTGTGCCGTTACCAATCTTTGACGGCGGTCATCTGATGTTTTGTGCCATCGAAGCTATCAAGCGAAAGCCTGTTTCAATGCGAGTTCGTGAAGCGGCGATGATGGTTGGATTAGTTCTTCTCGCTATGTTGTTTGTCCTCGTCTTTTCCAACGACATATCTCGTCTGTCTGACGGCTTCTTTGCGCGCTAATACATGATTTTAGGGATTGAAACGTCAACGGCGAAGGGTTCTGTTGCCACCATTGATTCAGAAGGAAACATTCGAGAGACGGTTCTTACCGAAACGAGGAATCATGGACGAAGTCTAGCAACAGAAGTGTCAAGCTTGATTGAAGAGCGCGCAAGCGAGATTGAAGCCTTCGCAGTGAGCATTGGACCAGGGTCGTTCACTGGCCTTCGAATTGGCTTAGCGTTCCTCAAAGGTTTAGGGATCGTTTACGATCGACCAGTAGTACCTATTTCATCTTTGAGAGTGCTTGCAGCGACTCATACCAGTTCCAGAAACGGAACCTATGAAAGTATCGTGCTCCCAATATTCGATGCCAGAGGGAAAGAGGTGTACGCAGGGCTTTACCGGGGCACGGGTAATAGCTGCAAAGTGATGGATGAGCTACCCGATGGGCTGTACACCGTTCAAGACGTGGTGGAGCGTTTAGATGGCCTTAATGTGACCGCTACAGGTGATGGCCTCTCTGCGGTTATACGATCTTCAAATAACCAGGAAATTCCAAAGAACTGGCAGTATTCCTTCACGCGAGACGGGCAGCGCGTGGCCGAGGAGTTTCCGCTTGCGTCGACTCTGGTAGCAATTGCTCGTGATGAGCTAAAGCAGGGAAATGTGGTCGAATTAGATACTTTGGAGCCGAAATATCACCAGCTGTCAGCCGCCGAAAAGAATCAAAAATAATCCCAAGAATTTGGCTAAATCGGTCAGAGATCCGAGTGGACTCAGTTGACCGCTGTCTCGGTCAATCGTATTCTAGCTCCGTTGTCAGCTCGCGTTTGTTCACGAGTTGCTCATGAAAACCCTTGTAAGGCCCGCCACTCGAATTGTGCTGAAGCGGTTAGAGTAGGAAGGGCAGGAGATAGATGCCTATGTCAGATGCGATCTTGGCGGAACAAGAACCTCAACATGACCTCAACACGATGGATATCGAAGTACAGCGACTCCAACGAGAGCATGACGAGCTCAAGGTCAGACTGAGTGAACTCAATGAACGCCTGTATCTTAGCCCTGTTGAAGAAGTAGAAAAGAAGAACCTACAAAAACTGAAACTCGCGAAAAAAGATCGCATCGCAACCATATCTTCTTTGCAACCCATCAAAGTCGGTCATTCATAGGCCAAAACGCTCTCGATGCTGAATTCGTGATTGTTTGATCAAGCAACTTCGTATACCGCTGCTTCTCGTATGAAGCGGATAGGGATAATCGGGGGCCATACCGAATGGGCAAGAAGCCTGGTTGAGGTAATAGAAGAAAGAGAGCTTGATCTAGAATACCGACGCTATTCCTCAAGCGAAAATTTAGGCTCTGATGACTATTTACTGGGGCCAGAAACACTTCAATTTGCTGACTGTCTCGTACTCACTGAAGGCGGAGACTTTGCGCGTGGTTTGGCTGAAGGTGCCAAAAAATTGGGTAAAGTTATCGTCGACATGGTTGGCGCGCTCCACGACCATGAGGATGCTGTCTACGTCTGGCCAATGCTTGATGCTCAAGCGGCCGGGAACCTTACTGCTGAAAAATTTACGCTCATTCCGCAGGGCTTGGCGAGTCCTGTCGTTGCTGTCATGCGCGCGCTCTCGTCTCGTGGTGTAATACGCCTAAACTTAGCGACCTACGAATCCGCGTCAGTGTATGGCCGGGAGGGGATGGACGAACTTCTCACACAAACACGGGCTGTTTGCGCACTGCAGGATCCAGAAAGTGAGGTTTTACCTGCGCAGCTTGCCTTTAGTGCGATTCGATTGGAGAAAGAAGACCACCTCGAGTCTCAAATTTCACTCGGACTTGCGGACTTTGAATCTAAACCAGAAATCTTCGTTTCTCGGGTCATGATACCGACCTTTTCTGCGGATGCTGCCGTTCTTCATATTGAGCTTCGACAAGAGACCAATAAAGACCAGGTGGTTGAGTCCTTGAAAGCCGCGAAAGGTCTACAATTCGCCAAAGATCTGGATACCGTCGTTGACTGTCAACAGCGCGAAGACGCGTTGATCAGCGAAGTTGCTGTTGCTGGTAAAATGCTAAAAATCTTCCTATGTGCTGATAGAAGGACCCGAGGAAGTGCAACTCCGACAGTGCTAATGTTGGAAAGATGGCTAGAATAGGTCTTATGACCGACGCTTGGTTTGTGCTAGGAGACAGCTAGTAAATTTATGCGAAAAATTGTCTTTCAAAGCCTAATGGTTTCTGCGCTTGCTTCTAGTGCTCAACTCGTTGAGGCCCAATCTAATATTACCGTGACGATTGACAGTCCGACGGAAAGCACAACGACGATTGGGAAAACCGACTGTACTGACAATACAGAGTACCAGATTATTTGGGCTGCTTCTGTTGGTTTCGAATTTGGGGCGGTTGAAGAGTCTTACGATTATGAACTCTATGTTTCCGATTCGACATCTCCTGGAGAAGACGATCGACTCATCGATTCAGACCTTGTTTCAGGTGATTCGACCGGAACTTTCCGGCTAGGACCAAATCAGCAAGCGATTCCTCGAAACACCTTCACGCTGACTGCGCGAACCATTCTTGGTACCGACGAAGCATGTGAGCTTAGCGACCAAACTCGTTATGTCGTTATTCGAGTCAAACGCGCAAATTCCACGAGCACGGACGACCGCAACGATGCCGCGGTTACCTACAACTTTGATGCGGATGGACCGAGTGCGCCCAAGATTACGAAGATCGACCCCGGAAATAACAACCTTAAGGTCAGTTTCACCAAGAGTGACGATACAGAACTCGCTCGTTATGAGGTGCTATATCTAAAATCCAGCGGTCTTGATCCCGATGTTCCACAGCTTGTTCAACGTGGTTGCACGAACTACGTATCCACATCATCTATCGCTGCGAACGCAAAGTTGAGTCTTCATTTCAATGAGGAGGTCACTGATGATGAGTTTCAAGCCGTGCTCAACTATCTGAGTAAATACGATGATGACGACAATCAGCTCGCAGGTGTCGGCTACATCAGCCAATCTGCAACCTCTAATTCTGAGATTGTCATCACTGACGGCCTAAAAAATGGAGTCTGTACTCTAATCCTGATGCGCTCAGTCTCGACAACAGAGATTGTTGGAGGACTGAGTAACGCGGCGACGGCCTTTCCTGTTTCTGTTCTGACTTATGCGGACTATCATGCGGAGCTTGGTGGAGTAGAAGAGGGTGGATACTGCTTTATCGCTACTGCCGCGCATGGTTCTTATGCTCATCCAACCGTGCGTATCTTGCGGTTGTTTAGAGATTATTTCTTGAAGCAGACCACGGTAGGAACCGCGCTCGTTGCAGCCTACTATCAATGGTCTCCCGCTATTGCGAAAGAAGTTGCCGAGAGTCCATTTGCCAGAACTGTGCTTCAGGTCCTGCTTATACCACTTGCGTTACTCGGGCTCGTCCTACTTATGCTGCCGTTTGCAGGTTTCGGGGTATTGTTGTGGTTACTTAGACGTCAAATCGTCGCCAAGCGACGTCTCGCGATTTCTGCTGCCGTTTGTTTCGCTCTTCTCGCGGGGGGCCTC
Source organism: Myxococcota bacterium (assembly GCA_036337945.1). Lineage (GTDB taxonomy): Bacteria > Myxococcota > Kuafuiibacteriia > Kuafuiibacteriales > Kuafuiibacteriaceae > JAYZDF01. The sequence continues at coordinate 38,817 of JAYZDF010000093.1, read as the reverse complement.
ATCGAGGCACACGATGCTCATGCTCATAACGTAGTCGAAGGCGACGGAATGAAGTGGGCCTTGAGTTTTGAGGGTGGGCCATATTTGCCTGCGCAGCATGAAGAGAAAGCGTTTAACGATATATTTGGCTACCAAGAAGAGAATACTGAATATAATCTGGGCGTTGATTTTCACCTTTTTGATGCGTTTGGTGATGCGGGAGTCGGGCTGGGATTTGGCCTAATCCAGTTCGTAGGAAAAGGGCGTATCGATAGCACTGAGGTTATCGGCGGCTCCGGCTATGAGGTCGCTAGTGATACGACAGTATTCAATATTCTACCGTTGCGATTCGAACTATTCTATCGGTTAACCTATTTTGATGACCATTACGCAATACCTCTTACGCCTTATGTGCGAGGAGGCCTAGGATACTATTTATGGTGGGTCACCGATGGCGTGGGAGACGTAGACCTGGCTTATTTTAGTGGGGCCTCTGAACCAAGTCGCGCCGCGGGCGGAAAATATGGTTTTATTGGGAGCCTGGGCATTGCTTTAGAGCTCAACACGCTTGAGGAATCCTCAGCTTCTAAACTTCGAGCGTCTACCGGCATCGTGTCGTCTTCGTTGTATTTTGAATACAATATGAGTTCTGTTGATAGTTTTGGAGCCGCTGGATTCGATTTTTCGAATACGAACACCGACGCGAGCTTCAATACTTGGCGAGCAGGCGTTTATCTCGAATTCTAATTCCAAGAGACCTTGAATAGCTGCTCTCGATGAATGAACCTACCCGCAAGTCCATCAAGCTGATTGTTGAGTATGACGGCGGTGATTATCGGGGATGGGCTACTCAGAAGGTTCCTCAGAATATACCGACAATTCAGGCGGCTATCGAAGACGCGTTGAGCACTATGCTGTCTACGCCCATGCAAATACGATATGCCAGTCGGACTGACGCAGGTGTACACGCCAGAGGACAGGTCATTGCATTCGACCCACCAGAATCTCAAGATATTCCACTCGTCGGGTACATAAGAGGCCTTACCACACTTACGTCTGAGTCCATCGTCATTCGTGAGGGTGCATGGGTGGAGTTGGGGTTGTGCCCTCGAAGAAACTCTCGCGGGAAGATCTATAAATACACTTTTTGGAACTCTCCGCAGCCGAGCGCTATCGAACGCGATTTTTCATGGTGGGAGCGGTCTCCTCTAGACGTGGAAGCGATGCACAAGGCTGGTCAGGTTCTTATCGGCACCCACGACTTTTCATCATTTCGGGCAACCGGCTGCAACGCAGCGCACGCGGTTCGCCAGCTGTTTCGGCTTTCCGTAAACTCTGGAGATTACTGCCGAGTTCATATCGAAGTTATGGGAAACGCATTCGTTAAGAATATGGTTCGCGTGATTGCGGGTACGCTTAGAGATGTTGGGCTCGGTAAAATCTCAATTGACGAATTACGAGCAATTTTGGCAGCTAAAGATCGGACAAAAGCTGGAATGACAGCGCCCCCTCAAGGTCTTTGCTTGGAGGAGGTCATCTACGATGACCGCTTACCGCCGCGCCAGAAATAGTCCTTCGATTCATATGTTGGGAAAACTTAGATTCTGGTCATCCGTTTTCGTTACCGGTCTAGCGGCGATCATCTGCCTACCTATTGTATTTATTTTCCCTGTCACTGGCGTTTGGCGCGTCGCCAAAGTCTGGTCGTGGCTTGTCCTAAAGATTTGTAATGTGCAGATCTACACAAAGGGACTTGATTCCCTCGTGGATGAAAGCGGGTATCTCGTTCTTTCCAATCACTCAAGCCTATTTGATGTGGTGGCCCTTTATCGAGTGATTCCTTTTCCTATTCGTTTTGTCGCCAAACGCGAACTGACCTACGTGCCTGTTTTTGGTCAGGTTCTTCAGTGGGGGGCAGCAATTATTGTCGATCGCGGGGATCGGAAACGGGCGGTTGCCTCGGTCGAAAGAGCTCGTCGAGCTATCGAAAAAGGCCAGTCAATTCTGGTGTTTCCGGAAGGTACTCGGACCCCAGAAGGTACTCTGGGATCGTTAAAGAAAGGTCCGTTTTATATCGCGACCGAGGCAGAAGTCCCGGTATTGCCCATCGGTGTAAAAGGGTCCGGACATTGTCTCGCTAGTGGCGCCTTTTCAGCAAATCCTGGAATCATTCACGTGACGGCCGGGGAACCCTTCGATGGTTCCGGGTATTCACCTACAGGAGAGGGTCGAAATGCACTGAATGAACGGGTTCGGTCAGAATTAGAAAAGCTGATTGCTTAGTGTGTAGTTTGTCGCTTGACACAATCAGTCGTCGTCCATAAGAGGGCCACTCCGTCACGGAGAGTTAGTTATGGAAAAAATTGTAAATGTCCCTGGAGCTACGAAGCATTTCACGCGCGCGAACCATGAACGCAAATGGTTGATCGTGGACGCTGAAGGGCAAAGTGTAGGTCGCCTATCTACAGTTGTTGCTTCGCTGTTACGCGGCAAGCACAAGCCTACGTTCACTCGTCACGACGATGTGGGTGATTTCGTTGTTATCGTAAACGCCGACAAAGTCGAGTTTCGCGGTAACGACAAGGCGGCAAAGAAGACGTATTACAAACATACTCAATGGTTTGGTCATCTAAAAGAACGCAGCGCTGACGTTATGCTCGAAAAAAATCCTGAGCTGGTCATCAAAAAAGCTGTGTATGGCATGATTCCTCATGGTCCTCTGGGTAACCGAATCATCAAAAAATTGAAGGTCTATGCTGGGCCAGATCATCCTCACAAGGCTCAACAGCCTGAAAAGTTTGAAATTTAGTAGGAAGTTTCACGATGTCAGAACAAGAACAATACGCAACAGGACGCCGTAAAGAAGCGGTAGCAAGAGTTTGGATGCAACCAGGCACCGGTAAAGTCGTGGTCAACAAACGAGACCTCGATACATATTTTGGTCGCGAGACCTTGAAGATGATTCTTCGTCAGCCTTTTGATGTTACCGACACAAACGGTCAGTTTGACGTAAAGATAAACGTCACCGGTGGTGGTCTTTCGGGTCAAGCAGGCGCGATTCGACACGGAATTACGAGAGCCCTGATCAAACACAATGGCTCTTTCCGTGACTCACTGAAAAAAGCGGGATTCGTTACTCGCGATTCCCGTCGCGTTGAACGTAAAAAATACGGACAACCTGGTGCTCGTAAACGATTCCAATTCTCTAAACGCTAAATCCTTTTTTTCATTTGGAGAATTACGAAAGCCGCCCCCCTTTGGGCGGCTTTTTTTTTTGCATATCGATAAAGTCCTCTGCTCGGGAATATCAAAAGGGGACAAGAATAGGTTTTCGTTAGGCTGTGGTCCTTTCGCCTAGGGTGCCGTTGGTCGTCTCATTCCACACCTTAATATGAGCGGTCTTTTCGTTTATAGGACATTTTGCGAAAAGAGAGTTATCTCGTAACAAGTCTGATCTCCGTTTGTATGCCGATGCTAGTTAAGGTGTCTCGCCTTTCACACTTTGGTCGTTAGGTAATGAAGTCTTCAATTGCGTATGCAGCTGCAAGGCACATCAGCGCTCCAACTCAACCTCCTGACCCTTGTGTTCCCTCGTGACCGAATTCAAGAAAGAAGAGCGGGGTCTTGTTGTCGATCTGCTCTTCTGTATATTCTTTGCGTGATGGGCTCTCGCCTTTGTTTATTCTCCGCTGGCACACTCGCAGCCCTTTATATTGTTTTCGCGTCGGTAGAGAGTTTCGCGTTTCCCGACTTTACGCCTCTTAAAACGTCTGAACTTTACGAAAAGCGACTTCGATTTAGCGAAGGAACGCCGCGAATTCTCGTAGGTATTATGAAGGGACAGAAACAGGTTCAAGTATCCGCTCGAGGTCCCATTCGTCTCATGTTTACAGACGATAGTATCCCCAAGACCGTCTACGGCAAAGCCAAACAGCGATACAAGTTTCGAGTTCGTTCTTCTAAGCCTGCGGAAATTCAACATTGGGTTGTTGTAGAGACACATATTGCGAAGGACGGCGCTTATCCCAGCAAGGAAGAGAGTACGTGGAGGAAGCGTGGGTACAAGACTACGGTTCTTGAGACGGGAACTCTGTTTGCTGTTCGTGGACGGGTATTGGATACACGCTCTTGGTTGGTAGCCCTCGGAGGTTTTGCGTCCGAAAAGCGAGCGCAACAGCTCATGGAAAAACTCTCTCGCATTGATCTAGGGCTTGATTCCCTCTTTCTTCATAAGGAATTGATAAGGGCGCCTTCGGGTATTATCGGGATTTACGACCACAAAGGCCGGCTTCGCCATGAAGCGAAAGGTTCCGTCTATGTGGGGTCGACATCGAACTCCAAAATACTTGTCGATGCAGTTGAGTTCGGAAAAGGATACAAATGGCACGGTAGAGCGAACCGTGAATATCGCGAACATATGTATATCGCTATCGATGAAAATGGAGAGCTCACACTCATCAATTCAATATCAGCGGAAAAATTATTGGCCGGGCTTGTTCCCGCAGAAATCTTTGCGACTGCTCCGGCTGAGGCCCTAAAAGCTCAAGCAGTTACCGCTCGTGGAGAAATATTCAGCAAGTTGGGGCATCGCCATTTTGAAGATCCGTTTCATTTATGCAGTGAGCAACATTGTCAGGTATACGCAGGTGCCCAAAGCGAGCAAAAGTCTACAAATAAGGCCGTAAAGGCCACCCGAGGCCTGCTTGTAGCGCGACCGAAGAAAACGAAATTTGAGCCTATAAAGATTGTTGATACTCGATATTCCTCTAGTAGTGGTGGTTACTCTGAAGCGAACGAGGTTGTGTGGGGAACGATTCCTTCCGTAAGCTTAAGACCGAAGCTCGATGGACCACAATCTGACCCCGCCCTTGCGAGGTATCGAGATGGTCTCAACGAATCTAATATACGAAGCTTTCTTGAGTCTTTCCCGCCCACCTGGAGCGCAAAGGCGAGCATGGCCAATCATGACAAGTACCGATGGGTACGTACAATTAGTGCGACGGTCGCGGATCAAATGGTTGCCCACCTCGGAGTGGGAAAACTTCGAAATGTTGAAGTTCTCGGACGGGGCAAAGGCGGAAGAGTAAGTGGAATCAGGGTGAGCGGAAGCAAAGGACAGAAAGTCGTGCTTCGAGAGCTTCCCGTTCGTCGATTATTTGGGAATCTAAATAGTGGGATGTTTGTCGTAGACGTGATTCGAGACTCGAACAACTTTATAAAGTCGCTCAAATTCACAGGAGGCGGTTGGGGTCATGGCGTTGGGATGTGCCAGATGGGAGCAATCGGTCGGGCAGAGAGCGGCCAAACGTTTCGACAGATCCTAGGCCATTACTACAACGGCGCTGAAGCCGTTCCTCTCTATTAGGTCCTTTCTTTCGACTTTCCGAAAACTCTAGTGAGCTTTTGGAATATAGCCGGCTGCAAGCGTTGCTTCTAGCTCTGCTTGTTGCTCCGCTAGCATCTGGGTTTGTTGCCCGAAAACGTCGGTGAATAAGCTTGAAATGGGTGGTTTAGGAGTAGCTTCTGCTTTCTTGATAGCGGCTTGCAGCTCAGCTTCGATTTGTTCTCCAATCCGAACCGCCTCTTCATCATTCCAAAGCTTCTTTCGCTTGAGATATTGTCCGAATCGCTCAATAGGGTCCTTGGCAATCCATGGGTCAACTTCGTCTTGTTTTCTGTATGATCGTGGATCATCACTCGTGGAGTGCGCCCCTACACGGTATGTGCACATTTCCAGAAGAGTAGGGCCGCCACCGGTCCGAGCTCTTTCGAGCGCTTCAGTGGTTGCTGCGTAGACTGCGAGTGGGTCGTTTCCGTCTACTCTCTCGCCGTTCATCCCGTAAGCGATTGCTTTTTGTGCAATGGTTTCACTCGCTGTTTGCCCGGACAGTGGAGTTGAAATGGCCCATTGGTTGTTTCGGCATACGAATACAGTCGCCGCGTCATAGACGCCCGCGAAGTTCATTCCGACGTGAAAGTCACCTTCGCTCGTTGCTCCGTCGCCGAAATAAACGATAGAAGCATCGTTTGAGTTTCGAAGACGCATGGCCCAGCCTAAGCCCGCAGCCTGTGCTATTTGCGTACCGACCGGAGAACTGATGGAGAGGAAATTATGTTCTTTGTCGACGTAATGGCATGGCATTTGGCGCCCTTGAACGGGGTCGTCTGCGGTGCCAAACATGTTCGCGACGACTTGGTCTAGGTTCATCCCTCTGTAGAGCGCTACACCCATTTCGCGGTAGCACGGAACAACCCAGTCCGTTGGTTTCAATGCGGCTGCAGTCCCGATCATCAAAGCTTCTTCGCCGACGGAACCGATATGAAATCCGATTCGACCCTGACGTTGAAGTTTTGTGAGCCTTTCGTCGAGTTCTCTATTCAGAACCATGTAATGCATAATCTTCCGAAGCATTTCATCGCTGAGCTTGGGAGCGTTTTTGGCCCGCCCATTCTTATCGATGCACGTTCGCAGAGGAAACTTTTCTTCGAAGCCAGTCGTTGTAGAGGCAATACTTGCTATGCTTGTTTTTTTGCCGCTGAGTTTTTTACGAGGTGCCTTTCGTTTTGCAGCTTTTTTCGCCGTTTTAGCCGGAATCTTCTTTGCGACAGACTTCTTTCGAGCCGGCGCTTTTCGTGCAGCGGTCTTCTTGGCTACCTTCTTTTTTGCTGTTTTCTTTTTGGTCGATCTTCGTGCAGATTGAGTTGGCATTCTATTCATCCCGCGAGGAGACTTATTGGATGGCCTTTAGACGACCTTCTACGTAAAGTTCTCCCGCTTTGTATGAAGAACGCACTAGCGGACCTGCAGCTACAAAGTCAAAACCAAGTTGTGAAGCCATGTCTTCGAACCGCTGAAATTTCTCCGGCGTCACGTATTCGTGTACGGGCAGATGTTTGTGTGTTGGTCGTAGATATTGACCAAGAGTTACAATATCTACACTAACTTCCTTGAGGTCCTTTAGGGTTTGGTACACTTCTTCTTCTGTCTCACTTAGACCCACCATAATTGAACTTTTTGTCAGTAGTTCGGGGCGGATTTGTTTCGCATAATGCAGTACGTCAAGCGTTTGCTCATAACTGGCACGTGGGTCTCGGACGGCCGGAGTAAGCCTTTCAACGGTTTCAACATTATGGGCAAAAACAGCCAAGTCGGTCCAAACCAATGCTTCAATCGAAGCGTGCTTTCCTTCAAAATCTGGGGAGAGCATTTCAATGAGAACATCGGGCGACTTTTCCCGAATCGCATCGATGCACTGCGCGAGATGAATTGCTCCGCCATCGTCTAGTTCATCGCGGTTTACGGAAGTCAGAACCACGTATCGAAGTCCCATTTCCGCAACGGCTTCTGCTATTTTTTGAGGTTCGTCTACGTCTAGCGCTGGAGGCTGACGCTTGGTAGTAACGGCGCAGAATCTACATCCTCGCGTACAAATCTCGCCCATGAGCATGAAAGTCGCAGTACCTTCACCCCAGCATTCGCCGATATTGGGACATCGAGCTTCTTCACAAACGGTCGCCAGCGTTAGACGACGGGCGCGCTTTTTCATAGCGGCGTATTTCTTCCCGCCGGGAGCGTGGACTTTCAGCCATTCGGGCTTTCGAGTTTCAACGCTGTCTTGCAAGACTCTGAGTGAGGAAACCACGGTAACATCCATGTGGCTCTATTCACCTCGGCAAGGCAACGAAAATAGGTATGGTTTTAGGGAAACTGAGGTGGCCAGCCCGAATGATAATCCAGGCTGGCTCGGGTTTACCAGGTGCTAATTGACTTCTTGATAATCTGCGTCAATGACTGAGTCATCATCCGCAGGCTTGCTGGCACTTGGGTCTGCGCCGTTTGCAGGTGCACCCTCAGCGCCCGCTGCAGCACCGGCGTTATCTTTATATAGGTGTTCGGCCATCTTGCTCGACGCAGCCATGAGCTTCTCTTCAGCAGCTTTCCAGCCCTCTGGATCGTCTTCCTTGGCGAGCGCAGCCTTTGCCTCTTCGATCGCTTGCGCGATTTCCTGGCCATGTTCAACGGGAAGCTTGTCTTTCGCTTCGTTCATCGCCTTCTCAACTTGGTAAACGAGTTGATCCAATTTGTTCTTGGTTTCAATATTTTCTCGGCGAGCTTCGTCTTCTTGAGCGTGTTGTTCCGCTTCTTGGACCATTCGATCAATCTCACTATCGTCCAAACCGGAGCTCGCTTTGATCTCAACCTTCTGTTCACGTCCGGTCGCTTTATCCTTTGCAGTTACGTTGACGATACCATTCGCGTCGATATCAAAAGATACTTCGATTTGAGGCATGCCGCGAGGCGCCGGAGGAATTCCATCGAGAACGAATCGACCAAGCGTTTTGTTGTGCGCGGCCATTGGTCGTTCACCTTGCATCACATGGACTTCTACTTGAGATTGTCCATCTGTCGCCGTTGAAAACACTTCCGATTTCTTCGTTGGGATTGTCGTGTTGCGAGGAATTAGCGGTGTGAATACGCCACCGAGAGTTTCGATACCGAGCGATAAAGGTGTCACGTCAAGAAGAACGATGTCTTGTGCTTGACCGGTAAGAACACCACCTTGAATCGCGGCGCCAAGTGCGACGACTTCGTCAGGGTTCACACTTCGATTTGCTTCTTTACCGAAGAACTTTTTCACTTCCTCTTGAATCGCCGGAACTCGAGTCGTTCCGCCGACAAGTACGATTTCATCGATATCGTGTGGTGTTTTCTTTGCGTCTTCAAGCGCGCGACGAGTCGACTCAAATGAGCGGCTCACGAGGTCTGCTGTCATCGCTTCGAATTTCGCACGTGAAAGTGTGAGTTGAAGATGTTTCGGACCTGTTTGATCTGCGGTGAGGAACGGGAGATTGATTTCAGTCTCAAATGAGCTTGAAAGCTCGATTTTGGCCTTTTCTGCTGCTTCTTTGAGGCGCTGAACAACCATTTTGTCTTCCTTGATATCAATTCCAGTGTCCTTTCGGAACTCATCCATCAAGTAGGTGATGATTGCTTCATCGAAATCGTCTCCACCCAAATGTGTGTCACCGTTGGTTGAAATAACTTCGACGACGCCATCGCCGACCTCGAGGATTGAGATATCGAAGGTACCACCACCGAAGTCATAGACTGCAATAACTTCGTTTGCCTTCTTCTCAAGTCCGTAGGCGAGGGCTGCCGCCGTAGGCTCGTTGATAATACGCAGAACGTTTAGACCTGCGATCTTTCCAGCGTCTTTGGTTGCTTGTCGTTGCGCATCATTGAAGTACGCAGGAACGGTTACAACTGCATCTGAAACATCCTCTCCGAGAAAGCTTTCGGCTGCTCGTTTCAGTTTTTGCAGGATTTTAGCCGCGATCTCTGGTGGAGCGTAGCTCTTACCTTTGACTTCGATGTGTGCGTCACCGTTGCTCGCTTTGTTGATGGCGTATGGAACGCGGCCTTTTTCAGAGGAGCAGTCATCATACTTCATACCCATGAAGCGTTTGACGGAGTACACCGTATTCACAGGATTGGTGACCGCTTGACGACGAGCGACTTGGCCCACGAGAATATCGTCTTTGTCTGTCCAGGCAACAACAGACGGCGTTGTTCGTGCACCTTCTTCGTTGACTAGTACTTTGGTGTCGCCGGCGTCCATGATGGCGACAACTGAATTCGTAGTTCCAAGGTCGATCCCTATTACTTTTTTCGACATTACTTTTATTACTCCTAAATAAACTTGACCGTATGTTCCGGCATTTATTCAGCGGTGGCCTTCTTTGCTGCGCAGTCTTGTCGACGCAGTTGCCTCGCTTTCGAGGAGGCTTACCGCTGCAGGGGCACCGTAGTCACTGGATTTCTCACGTCAATCAAGAAAGTAAAAAGATTGCGATAAAGGGTTTACCATTGCAGGACAAGCTGTTTGCCTCCAGTCCACTGATCATTGGTTCGAAATAACGGTTAACGCAGAAATAAGGACGGGCGTTGCAACGTTGACAGCTAGGTTCAGGCACCATAGAAGCACAGCGTCTTGGTGGCATCGCTATCATCGGCGATAGAAACAGCCACGCGGAGAATAAGAATAAAATGAAAACAGGTACAGCAATATTAGGTATGGTGGTCGTTGGTGCGGCTGCCTTTGTTATCGGGCGATCTGGCGAAGAGAGCGGTGCGACCATTAAGGTCGGAGAAGCAGAGAAGGCCGCCCCAGCTGCAGGGAAAAAACCAGCAGCCCCAGCCGCGGCGCAGGGTCCAGCCATCTTGAAGGTTCCCGTCGGAAATGCTCCGGCGAAAGGTCCTGCGGATGCACTCGTAACCATCGTCGAGTTTAGTGACTTTGAATGTCCGTTTTGTAGCCGGGTGAACCCGACTCTAAAGCAGGTTCAAGATACGTACGGTGATAAGGTACGGATCGTCTTCAAACAGAATCCACTACCTTTCCACAAAAATGCGCCGCTCGCGCATGAATATGCTTTGGCTGCGAATGAGCAGGGCAAGTTCTGGGACCTTCATGACAAATTCTTCGCGAATCTAAAGGCACTTCAAGCTGACAAGCTAGATGGATACGCTCAAGCAGTTGGTCTTGATATGGTCAAGTTGAAGGCAAGCCTAGCAACTGGCAAGCCCAAGGCTCAAGTCAAGGCAGACCAGGCGCTAGCTGCGAAAGTTGGCGCACGTGGTACGCCAAACTTCTTCATCAATGGTGAGCAACTTACGGGTGCTCAGCCCTTCGCGAAGTTTAAGGCTGTCATCGACAAGCAACTCAAAGTTGCGGAAGCGCTTATCGGTAAAGGCGTCAAAAAGAAAGACGTTTACGCGAACATTATGAAAACCGCTCGCGAAAAAGCGCCACCACCAAAGCCACGCAAACAACAACCACGCCCTCCAGCGGTTCGACAAAAGGTTGCACTGCAAGCAGGAACGCCCAGCAAAGGTGGCAAAAACCCACTGGTAACAATCGTTGCGTGGTCAGACTTTGAATGCCCGTTCTGCAATCGAGCGAACCCAACTATCAAGCAAATCCTCGAGACGTACGGCGACAAAGTTCAAATTCAGTTCCGTAACCAGCCTTTGTCATTCCACAAGAATGCTAAACCGGCAGCTTACGCCGGATTGGCCGCACACAAACAAGGCAAGTTCTGGGAAATGCACGACAAGATGTTCGCGAACATGAAGAGTCTCACTCAAGCGAACTTCGACAAATGGGCTGGTGAAATCGGACTGAACCTAGGCAAGTTCAAGAAGGACATGGCTTCGAAAGCGATTATTGACCAAGTTGCAAAAGATATGGCGGACGGAAGTAAGTTTGGCGCTCGTGGTACGCCAACCTTCTTCGTCAATGGCGTGCCTGTTCGTGGTGCGCAGCCCTTCAATAACTTCAAACCAATCATCGATAAAGAAATCGAGCTTGCGAATAAGTACCTGAAGAAAGGAACCAAACGAGCGAATCTTTATCAGACGATCATCGACAAAGAAGGCGGAAAGCCAGCTCCTGGACAACCGCAGGCGAAACGCCCAAGCGCCCCACCTGCGCCTAAGGGTCCCGTTGATATCAAGATCGGTAACGCGCCAGTCTACGGAAGTAAGAGCGCTCCTGTGAAGATTGTCATCTGGTCTGACTTCGAGTGCCCGTTCTGCTCGCGAGTCAATCCTGCCATCGAGCAGGTCAAGAAAGAGTACGGGAAGAAAGTCGCAGTTTCATTCAAGCACTTCCCACTACCTTTTCACAAGAATGCGGAACTGGCGGCGGTTGCGGCAATCGCAGCTCAAAACCAGGGCAAATTCTGGGAAATGCACGACAAGTTATTTGCAAATCAGAAGGCACTTCAACGAGACAACCTCATTCAGTACGCAAAAGACTTGGGTCTGAATATTGGTAAGTTCACAAAGGACCTCGATAATCCTGCGAACAAAGCGCGCGTGAAAGCTGAGATGGCAGAAGGAAGCAAAGTTGGTGTTCGAGGAACACCTGCAAGCTTCGTCAATGGTCGGATGATTTCCGGTGCACAGCCATTTCAAAACTTCAAAGCTTTGATTGACCAAGAGTTGAAGAATAAAGGCTAGTTCTTTATCCGGCATAAGCTCGGATTCGAAAGCCCGGCGTCGCTATGATGCTGGGCTTTTTTGTTTTCTGCGCAGGAACAGCAAGCCTAGTAATCCGATTATCGTCCAACTCCCATAACGAGAAGAAACAGATGAGCTGCGACATGAGCATGCTTCTGACGATGTCTGCATTTCCGAGTCGAGAATCAGCAAGGTAAAAGCTTGTTGCCCAAGTTGACCTGAGACCGTGACTCCTTGAACGATGAAGTCGAATCGCCCAGACTCAGTAGGTGTTCCTTCAAATAGACCTTGTGGAACGAGTCTTACGCCCGCTGGGAGTCGCCCCTGAATAACCTCAAACGTTGGTGCGTCTGCCGGATTTGTTTCGTTTGCAAGCTGAAACTCAGTTTGCTCTTCCAGTCTTTCGCCTAAGTAAAAGAAAGGAAGTTTTGAGGGCCCTATCTTGAACGAACCACTCGGCACTACTTCTATCCGTATGGCTGCTTTACTTGTTTGCCCTTCGCTGTCTGCGATTTGAAGAACGGCAGAGTAAGTTCCTAGCGAGCGAGCCGACCCTCGAAGGTATTGCCCCTCAAGATTAATTCCTGGCGGTAGGCTGCCCTCTAATATGGAAAGTTTGGTCGGCAGAACGGCGTTACTAGATTCAATTCTTATGCTCACGTTCTGGGCCAGATAAAAAGTAGGATTTGGTAAATAAGAAAAACGGAGTTTGTTATCGCCGTCTACAACCCTAATTTTCAATTCCTTGCGAATGGAATCACCGATTTCATCTTGCGCTGTGACTACAATAGACTGATTCGCTCTATTCGTCGGTTCACCCGAGATTCTCCCTGACTTACTCAGTGTAAGACCTTCGGGAAGAGCATCTTCCGTTGACCACGTGATCAGACCGGATCCTCCGTGCGCGGTGAGTAAATAATCATACTGATAGCTCACCTGTCCGACGGGAAGACCGGGTGTGGTAATTATTAGGTTCTGACCGGTTTCAGATATCTTGAGAAATAATTGCTTATTCACCGTCCACGAAGTGCTCGAGGCCTGAGCTAAAAGCTCAAAGGTACCGAAGTTCTGTGGCGTCCCTTGCAATGTAGCCGTGACTGGGTCGAAGGAAATACCGCTGGGAAGAGTGCCATTTATCGACCAAATTACAGGATCGCTTGAGCCAGAAACAATCAGCGTCGCAAGGTAATTATATCCGAGTACCCCCTTGGGCAGAGATATATTCTCAATGCGGATGCTCGAACGGTCAACGTGAATGGGTTCTCCCAGTGTACGTGAGTTATTGGTCTCATCTAATTCGTTGACGCGTTGATTTGGGTCACAAATCAAGGTCAAGAAATACTTTCCTGCTGGAATATTGTTCGGAACAACAATGCGCGTCGACCTGACTTGCCGAGTGTTTGCAGCGAGAGGAACGATGTCTTCAAATAGAAGTGTTGCTGATGAAGGAGTAAACGTGGAAGACGATGAGAGATAAAGAGCTACCGGAGCGACCGACTCAATCACCCCGTTGTTCTGAACTTCAAATGCAATGTCCAGCGTGTCTCCGGTACCTGTCGTCTCGTAGGCATCCAGGTAGGTCACTCGAAAGTCTGGCGCTTCAGGCAAGATTGGAATCGGTTGTGGCGTAGCAAATTTGTTGTTTTGCTCGTTCGTCTCGACAATCTCATTCGCTGGATCGACCACTAGACCTAGATGTTTTAGGCCTAGTAAGCCGTTGCTCGTCGGAGTCCACCTGAATGTTCCTTGGATTTGGCTGTTCTCGCCAAGTGAAGCGATGGTGGTCGTTCCGATAAGAACGTCTGTGCTTGAGATAAGTCGGTTATCTGAGAGATAGAAATTAATTCTGGTCTCCGGAGAAATCGCCGCCTGTGAGTTCGTCACGGTGAAGTCGAAAAGAGTTTCTTGATTTAAATAAAAAGCACTTTGTCGGCTATTGAGAGATACAACTAGATCGACGCCTGTCACTTCTGTTTTTTGCAGACTTGGTTGGGTATTGTTTGTTTCGTTGTTTTCGCTGATGTAATTGCCGGGATCAACTACACTGAGAACGTTATAATAACCGCCGGGAATCATGGGCACGGAAACCGAGCTGGCTAAACGAGATTCTCTACTCAGGCCTAAATCTTGCCGCCCCGAAGCGATGAGAAAATCTGAGCTGTCTAATATTTGATCCTTTGAATAATAAATTTCCCAGTCCACAGCAGCGACATATGCGCCGTTATTTCCCAGGCTGATTTCAAATTCGGTAAACTCTCCGACGGTAACAGCGTCACTTTTTTCAATAGTGATTGAAAGGTCGGGCTGAGCTTGTATTGGTCCGTTTAGACTGAAGTTATCCGAACGCAAAATATCTTGCGTTTCACTTTCTGGGTCGACCTCGATAAACAGATATGTGTTTGTAACTCCAGTTACGTTAGAGAGCCTGCGTTCAAATTTGGTTCTCTTAACGGCAGGAATAGAGACTCGCTCTGACATGATTATGGTATCAGCCGAATCAAGAGTGGTATCTTGAGAGGAGTATATTCTGATTTCTACGTTATCAATTCTAGGTCCCGAGTTGATGAGGTCTGCCGCAACATGTAGCTCGCCTGTTATTTGGTTCAATCCCGCTTGAAGGCTATCTACGGAAAAGTTTTCGCCGGTCGAAAATGCTGTCGCCGAGTAGACCTGATTGTTTTGGGTAGCGCCTTCACGCACTGCTTTAGATTCGTCAATATGTGCAATGAGTTGGTAGCTTGCGCTGCTCGTGAGGACAGGCAGAGAAAAGGCTATCGAAGCCGTGGCCGATTGTGTCGTGTCTAGCGCGTCGAAGTTATGGATGGCCAACAATGTTTTACTGACCGTTGTAGAGGTTGTTTCTTCCAAGTAAATCCTTGCATCAAAGGGTTCGTTCGTCGACTGGTGTCCTACATTTGAAACGGTGAGTTGCGCGGTGACGTTCTCCGCTGTCCTGCCACCGGTGGGTCCACTAAATTGAGCGATGAGTTCAGGCCCATCGAAATCACCGAAGATGATGACTTTGTTACGCAATCCTTCGAGGCTCTCCCAGTCGCAGCCTTGTTGTCGACCATCGCAGTGAATCGGACGAAATATTTTTTGTCCGTCGGCATTTTCGATACCGATTTGACCTGCCCATGAAGGCGTATCAACGCTCGCAACCGAGTCTCCAAAATGGAGCTCTATGATGGAATGAGGCTCGTAAAGCTTGGCCATAAACGAGGTATAGCCTCTTACCTCGCCCGGAAAGGCCTGGTGATGAACCACTTTTTGCCAGTCGACAATAAATTCGCGATTCGGCGCTGTACCCCGGGTTTCGAATCGAATCTTTGTCGCATTACTACCCGTGCTCTCGAAACTGAGGTCGTCCCAGTAGGCCGCTAAAAGACTTTGAGGAGCTGATAACTGCCCAAGTACACCAGAAAATAGCGAGCTGCGATAGCAGTTGAAGGTTTGCATGTCACATGTTTCGCCAAAGCGAGGACAGCCCTGGTCACATCGATGGGCGAAACTGATCACCCCCTTGTGTGCGATATGCGCAGCGGAAAAGGTGACGTCGAAAATGCTGAAGGGGAAAGGTAGCTCGACTTGGTATGCGCTCCAGTGTTCCGTCGGGATAATTTGGAAGCCCGAACTTAGTTTTTTGTACGGTTTGTCGTATTGAGCGCTAAAAAAAACCGGTGGTGTCGATTCAGCCGAGGTCTCCGGTTGAAAACAAATGACTAAGACGATACAGAACAGAGTCTTAGGGTAATAACGCTCAAGCCTCCGGATCACTCCTTATATATAATACCGCGACCCAGCTGTTGGCTAGTCACGATGGTATTGCTCGCACCTGACGTGGTAGTTTCACTCGGAATCGTCCGAACTTCGAGAACAAAATCGTTGACCAGCAAGCTGACCATGACGCCATCAGGGCTCAGCGCCCAGTCTTCTGGGGCTCCCGCACTTCCAAATAGTTGGTTGAGGCTGCCCTGGGTCACTGGCGCGGTGAGATTGTTGTCAACTCGATAGGCATCGGTGAGATGTCCGGAAGAATCAGCGACCGCGAGTAATATCGCATTCTGCGCAGTTAGCTCGATGACCTTTGCACTACAGCCAACGTCGGTGACCAATACCGTCGGGCTGACAGTTTGACCAGCCGTAGGGATGATAGTTCTGGCTATTTCGCAGGATGCACCGCCACTGGATGGTCTTACATAAACCAGGGCGGAACCATCGAGTGCCCACGCGTAGTCGGTGATGCCCGTTTCGATTTCAACTCGGAATGTGTTGTCTCGACTTCTAACCGTGAGACTGTTTTGAGGTCCAACAAATGCCCATCGATCTTGTCCTGAAGGATCCCACCGAGCCGATGAAATACTTCCAGATTCAGAAATACATGCGTGGGTTCCTGCAACGACATCGAACATTCGGAAACACGCCTGCGCTGTATCTGTGGCTAAGATCTCTGCACCGGTTAGAGAATACTGAGGCTCTGTACCTGGGAATGTCGCCGTTTGCTGTCCTGTTCCGGTGTGGTAGACGCGTACGTTGTCGTTAGTGTCGCTCACGGCGATATGAGTCCCTGTGGGTTCCCAGGTAGGGCCGCTTGATGTTGCGCTAGCAATCGTCTGGAAAGGAGCCACGGCTTGATTCGAGGCCGAGGTTACAGAATGCAGCGTAATCGCATTGGTTGTAGCAACTGCGATCGAGTATTCAGTATCACAGGTGGCACTGCATCCGTCATTCGAAACGTTGTTGCCGTCGTCACAGAATTCTCCGGCCTCAAGGATATTATTTCCACAAACGTTCGCCGGAGAAGCCGTGAGTTCAAGCTGGTACACAGGAATAATTCCATCTCGACCTGCTTCTTCGACGGTGATGAAATAGTCACCTGGCGAGAGGAGAGCAAAGCTGTCTGTACCAGGGATAACACTTGAGCAGTTGTTCAGGCCATCGTTGTCATCGAGTCCAAGTTCTGTTCCCGCAAAGTCAAAGACTCGGATCAGAGTATCCGCATTACACGAGCCCATGGTGGGGGCACCTGTATTTGCCGAGAGGTACACCTCACTATCAGCATCGATTTGAATGAGCGCATAATCTGAAGGACTGTTCATGGTCACCGTATAGAGTTGGGTAAGTACAGAGGTGTCAAATACAGCATTTATGGTATCGTTGTCTGTCGTGCTGACACCAACCGTACGCGACGTTGGGAGAGTAAGGGTTGAAGTAACAGTGAGTAATACACTTTGATTCACAGGGTCGAAATCTTCGAGCGCCGAAACTTGAACACTTATTGTCGTTGGGCCATTCGGTAGAAAAACGATTTCTTCAGGAATCGTAATCACCGAATTTGGGGTTGAGGATTCAATTGTTACAGGAACCGCAACTTGTGGAGAGGCGCTAAGTGAAATGTTGAAGCTTGATGTGGCTCCTTCTGCAATCGTTAGAGATGTCGGGGATACTGAAAGTCCAACTGTGTCGTCGTCATTGACTGTGAGCTCATATTGCAAACTATCCATTCCTGACGATTCTATATCAATCAAGACCAATTCATCCGTGGGGTCAGGGTCTTGAAGTGAAGTGATCGTAATCGTCTGGTCGGTTTGGTAGTTTGTAGCGTCAAAATCGATTGAAGCCGGAGACACAGTTGCCGCCAACGGATCTTGTGAGGTGAAGGTTACTGTTTGTGTACCAGAGGAGGGCGCAGCGCCCAACCGGAGGGTAAAGGTAGTGCTGCCTCCTTCGGCTACCGTGCCGTGATCTGTACTCGCAAGAAGCTGGAATATATTGGTATCCTGAATGGAAACATTTATGTTGTTTGACTGAATCCCATTCGAGGTGAGAGACACCACCGCTAAATCGTCATCAGCATCATTGTCAGGAAGAGAATTCACCGTGACCGTTACTGGCGTGTCGTAATTGGAGGCGTTGAATGTGACGAAGTTTCGAGACGTGACAAGGATGTCCGGCCTGTTGCTCGAAACATTGACGATAACAGGCCCAGATGGCGCGTAGCGGAGAGAGACTTGGAAACTCTCCTGGGCATTTTCTTCGACTAAGATGGCTTGTCTGTTAAGCACAATTTCCTGAATGTCATCATCGATGATATTACATGCGACCGTTCTGTTCACGTTTGCAACTGGACTGCTAACGGTGAAGTTCGCAATAGCATCGGATGTATTTGCATCGGAAAGCGCCGTTACCGTAATGGGCTGAGGGTTCGCATAATTTTGCGAGTTAAAACTCAGTGAAGTTCGATCAAGCGACACAGCAGGTGTATTGGAATTCGAAATTGAAACATTCGCCTGACCTGATGGTTCATAGGCAAGGCTCACAAAAAATTGTGTGCTCCCATCTTCTTCTGTGACGGTGAGCGAAGCCGGGGTAACGATAAGCGATTGAATGTCGTCATCGGTCACATTTACGACAATTTCCTCTGTAGTCACACCTGGGCTCAGTATCTCGACAAAAACATCTTGTTCATCCTCAGTGTCTGCATCTTCGACACCTATGATTGAGACTGTTTGGGTTACGTTGTAATTCGCCGGTGTGAATTGAATCGACGATGGATTAGCCGAGACGGCGCCGATATCCATAGAGCTAATGTTTACTGAGATAGGAGACTGTGGAGCATACGCGAGGCTTACCTGTAACTGACCAGAGCTTCCCTCTGAGATATTGAATGAGAGATTACTTAGAACAATAGATTGTGTGTCATCATCAGTGATAGGAATGAACATCTGAGTGGGCGCGATACCTGTAGCAGAAAAGGTTACTGTAGCGCTCCCGTTCACGGTGTCGGCGTCCTGCTCGGCCGTCAAAGTAATTGCTTGAGGGGTGCCATAGTTCGTTGGCGTAAAGGTTACCGACGATACCGAGGTACTCAATGCAGAAGAATCAGAGCTTTCGACCTGAATGACGACATTTTGGGTGGGCTGCTGTGCAAGGCGAAGACTGACGTTCGTGTTGTTGCCTTCCTGTAAACTGATACTGCTTGGAGTTACAAGAACGCTCTGAATGTCATCGTCTACAGATCTCAGCGCTATACTGGCAGTTGGCAGTCCTGTTGCACTCAATGTTACTGAGCCTGTTTCATCTTCGGCATTGAAGTCTTGATATGCAGTGATACTCACAACTCTTGGCGTTGCGTAATTGCTTGCGGAGAAGGAGAGAGAGCTTGGATTTACGGCAAAAGAATTAATGTCTGAAGACGCAAGTGAAACGTTAACTGTGTTTTGGGGTTGATATGCAAGACGAACAGTGACGGACTCAGAAGTTCCTTCATCAATGTCGAGATTGCTTTGCGAAACGATAAGGCTTTGCGTATCGTCGTCGATAATAGTTAGCTGTACTGCTTCTGGCGTCAGCCCGGTGCTACTCACGGTGAGAGTCGAGACTTCATTTGAAAGATTAGCATCCTCAGCCGCGGACACCGTAATCGCTTGGATTTGAGCATAATTAGCGGGCGTAAATGTCAGCGCGTTTTGGCTTAGAGTGAGGCCCTGGGATGGTGATGCCGAAAGGTTCACGGTTACGTTACTAGAAGGCTGAAATGCCAAGCGTACGCCAACGTTCGCTGAATTACCCTCATTAATTGAGATTGAGGTTTCGGAGACGATCAAGCTTTGCGTGTCATTATCCGCAATCTGCACGGAAGTGCTGGCTTGAAGACCTTGGTTTACGAAGAAAACGATGTTGCCGGAATCATCCTCAAGATCGGGGTCTTCAATTGCGGACACTGTTATCGATTGCGGTGAATTATAGTTAGATGGCGTAAACGTGACACTTGACGCAGACGATACGACCCGATTGGGTCGTGAGCTCGTGATCGACACCGTGATATTCGAAGTCGGCTGATTGCTGAGGCTTATGTCGATTGAATCACTTGCTCCTTCATTTAGGGCCAGAGTTGTCTGAGATACAATCAAAGACATTTGGTCGTCGTCGCTGACCGAAATTGGAATCCGTCGCGTCGGTAGCGCTGACGAAGAAAGCACGAGTTCAACTGATTCGTCCGAGGTGTCATTGTCGGCTATTGCCACGACTTGTACGCCTAACGGTGTATTCCAGTTTGATTGGGTGAAAGTGTATGAGTTCGGCGTAAAGCTCACGGCACCCGAATCGCTACTCTCGAGCGTTAAAGCGATAGGCGACGTTGGTGCTTCTGACAACGAGATGTTGACGTAGCCCGGCAATCCGCCCTCGTTCAGGCTAAGTGTGCCAGGAGTAGCAACAAGACTAATTGCATCATCATCGATGATTGTTACCGAAAGAGTTTCATTAGAAATACTAGGTGCCGACAGTGAAACGGTTCCAGCGTCGTTTAGGCTATCGCTATCCTGTAATGCCGAAATAGTAATGGTCTGCTCTACATCATAATTCGAAGATTCAAACGTGAGTGTTGTAGATGAGAGGCTAAACTTCGTGGAGGTATGACTAGCAGCTACCTCTGTAGTTTGAGCAGGCTGGTACGCGAGTCGAACAGAGAAGACACTAGATTGACCTTCATTAATTGAAACGGCGCCCGGTGTAACCAGAAGTGCTTGTGTGTCGTCGTCAGCAGAAGTGATGTCCGCAACAACCGTCGTTAGGCCAGGGCTGGTGAAGCTAAGGGTCGTGTGGTTGTCGACTATGTCTAGGTCGTCAAGGCCCTGGATCGAAACAGTCTGCGGGAACTGATAGGTAGTCGAGGTAAAGGTTAATTGCAGTACCGAGCTCCTGATCCGGCTCGAATCTCCTGAGACAACAGAAATTGTCACGGGCGAAACTGGTGCGTTACTGAGCGATACCTCTATGTTGGCAGTCTGTCCTTCGGTAACCGTCACGCTAGTATTATTGAGTACAATCGTCTGGGTATCGTCGTCGGAGATAGCAACATCGACGTCCAGGGTCGGAGCGACCGATGACGTGATCGACACATCAATATCGTTGTCTAACGTATCTGGGTCTTGCTGCGCCGTGAGACGAGCCGACTGCGGAATATTCCAGTTTAGGGGGGTAAAGGTAAGCGAGTTTGGTGAGCTTGTGACCAGAGAACTTTGGCTACTAATTTGTATAGCTGTATCCGACATTGGCTCGTAGCGTAAGGATATATCAATGTCCGCACTTGCTCCCTCGTTAATGGCTATCGCCGCGGGATTGACGACAACCTCTTGTTCATCATCGTCGTCCACTAGAACAGATACAGTCACGGAAGGAGCGTTTTGTGTCTCGACAGTGATTTCCGCTAGTGCATCCGCAAGGTCGTTATCTTGAGGTGAGGAAATACTTACCGTGCGTGGTGACGTGAAATTAGATGTGTTCACTACGAAGCTGCTCGGAGAGATTGTTACGGCCGGATTATTAGAGCTGAGCGTTACAGTTGTATTCGAGCTGGGCCGTTGTGCGAGTCTGGCCGTGAATGTATTTGATGAACCTTCGGTAATCGTAATGCTTGGTCTCGAAACGATGAGCGCTTGCTCGTCAGTATCAGTCACACTGACAGGGAATGACTGCTGCGAAAGGCGGGTTCCTGAAAAACTAAGCGACAGATTGTTGTCATCAGCATCATCGTCGGCAAGCGATTGGATTGTTAGGTATTGTGGTGAATTCCAGTTCGATGGAGTGAATGAAAAGCTCGAGCGATTGAGCGTAAGTCGGCCTGAGTCTGGATTGCTCACTGATAACGAAACATTACTGTTTGGTTGGTAGGAAAGAGACAGCGCTATTGTTTCCGAACTTCCCTCGTCCATTGTAATCGCGTTCGGTGATAACACCAGTGTTTGTGTGTCGTTGTCAGCAATATTTACAGACACAGATTCAGAGTTGAGGCCGGTAGTATCCAGATTGATCTCTGTGACTTCGTTTCGAAGATTTACATCCTCTAACGCTGTAACCTGAACTACTTGAGCTTGTGCATAATTGTTTGTCGTAAAAACAAGCTGATTTTGACCCAAGGAAAGAAGGTTCGGCTCGTTCGCGGCCAGAGCTACGTTGACCGTGTTTGCAGGTTGGTACTCGAGTCTCACGCTAAGAGACGTAGAATCTCCCTCTGTGACAGACAGGCTTGATGGGGCTACAATAAGCCTTTGGGTGTCATTGTCAGCGATATTGACCGGAACGGTTCGCTCCGCGGAACCGGTCGAGCGAAGTATGACGGTACTCGCGTCGTTCGTCAGGTTCACATCTTCACTTGCGCTAAGCGTGACCGTTTGTCCAATATTGTAGTTGGATTGTGTGAACGTCAAAGAGGTGGGCTGAACTGAGATTAAATTAGAGTTTCCGCTGAGTACCGTAACGGCAGTGTTTGTCGTTGGCTGATATTGGAGTGAGACAGTGAAAGTGCCGTTTCCTCCCTCTTGGAGATTAATGGCTGAGACGGAGCTGACAATTGTTTGCTCGTCATCGTCTTCAATAACGACCTCGACGTTACGGCTGTCGACACCAGGCGCCTGGATGTTGATTGTTGCCGAGGTGTCGACGGTGTCGTTGTCTTGATTTGGAGTCACCGTAATTGTTTGCGGGTTCTGCCAGCTCGAAGGCTGAATCGTGAAGGTTGAAGGCGAGATGGAAATCACATTAGACGTTGCGGACAACGAGACAGTGAAAGCGGTCGCGGGCTGGCTGGTAAGAGTGACTTCAAACGTCTGGCTCGCACCGCCCTCCGTCAGTCTCAGACTCGATTCCGAAAGATTTAGATTCAACGAGTCATCATCGAGGACGGACACTGGTACTTCTAGGGTGGTAAGCCCCTGTGATGACAATGAAAGTACAAGGTTCTCATTGGCTTGATCGACGTCATTTGTCCCGGTAATCCAAACCGTTTGTAATGATTGATAATTCGCAGGCGTGAAGATGATTTGTTGAGCGCTGAGTTCTGCTTTTGATGGATCCGAAAGGGCGAGAGCTAATTGCAAGTTGCTGTTTGGTGCATGCGAAAGTCTGACCTCCACGGCAGCACTTTGACCTTCAGTGACATTCACTGAAGCTGGGTTGACCAATGCTTGCAAAGTATCGTTGTCAGAGACGGCGACACTGACGGCAGCACTCGGACCGTTGGCTATTGAAAGCGCTACTTGGTTTGTTTCGCCCTGTGTGTCGACATCTTCTACGCCGATCAGAGTAATGATCTGTTCTGTGTCGAAGTTTGCAGCCGTGAACTGCAACGTTGTCGGCGATGTAGACAAGCTTGAGGGGTCCAAAGTGGAAATATTCAGAGACGTTGTGTTGCTTGGAGCATGAGATAGTCGGACACGCAGTTCAGCTTCGCCACCCTCTGATACTGCGACAGATTGCAAGTTTGTTTGAATCTCAAGGACGTCATCGTCCTGAATCGTTACCGCAACCGACGCGTTCGTTGGAACCGCGCTTGAAGCCAGATTTATTTGTACATCGTCTGTTTCAATATCGGAATCTTGTGCAGAGAGCACTTGAACATTTTGCGGTGTATCGAAGTTATTTGGGGTGAAGGTTAACGCGACAGGATTAGTTGAAAGTCTAGCATTGTCGGTTGAGCTTACGGAAACCGTGACATCAGAAAGAGGATTATATGCGAGTCTTACCGTGATTACGTCTTGCTGGCCTTCAATAAGCGTAAGACTGTTCGCATTGAGTACGAATGCTTGTACGTCGTCGTCAAGAATGTTCACGGCGAGAGACTGCGGGTCTGCGCTCTCAGAAACAAAGTTCACACTTTGTCCTAGTTCGTCGAGGGAGTCATTATCTTCGTTGGCCGTAATCTGCAGTTGTTGTTGCGTAGAATAGTTTTCTGGGGTGAAGACAGCTGTACCGCTAGAAATAGCAAGTTTAGAAGGATTTTGGGCGGTCAAAGCAAACGTTGCGGTGCTGGTGGGCTCAAATGCGAGACGGAAGCCGACCGTAAGCGTTGTTCCTTCGTTGATGGAGATGGGATTTTGCGAGAAGATAACTTCTTGTTCGTCGTCGTCTACCACCGTGACCGGGAGGTCGAAGGCCTGGATTCCACTGCTGGAAATCTGGACGGCTCCTAGTTCGTTGCGAAGGTCTTGGTCAGAGAGCCCAGACACCGTGATCGTTTGCGGCGTATTGTAGTTCGCGGCGCTGAAGGTAACAAATGCGGGAGAAATAGATAATTTCCCGGGATTTGAAGGCGTAAAGTCAACTCTGTAATCGCTTGCTGTTGGTGCATGGGCAAGTGCGATTTGAACTGTAGCATCGGTTCCTTCCTGAATAGATAGCGAGCTTTCACTTAGTAGATAACTTTGAGTGTCATTGTCGTTGATCTGGATGCTGACAGACTTCGACACACCACCAGCACCGCTAAGGGTAAGAGTTACAGTGTTATCTGCTGCGTCTGCGTCTGCAGGAGCGTTGAGCACGATCGTTTGAGGCGTCCGAAAGTTTGCACTCGTGAAAGTTACTACCGAGGGTTGTGTCTGCAACAGTGATGAGTCTCCCGAAGTAACGGTCACGTTCGTTTGCGCGCCCGGGTCGTTACTCAAAGAGACAGTTAGTGAGGCTGTACCTTCTTCCGTGATGCTGAGTTGCGAAGAAGAGACCACGATATCCTGAGTGTCATCATCTAAAATTGGGATTTGAAGAGTCTGCGGAGAACCCTCGCTGGGGCTCAGTGTCATTGAAATCAACTCGTTCAGTACATCTAAATCTTGCAAACTGGTGAGTGATATCCGCTGAGATACGTCGAAGTCGCTTGGATAGAAGGTCAGCTGCACTGGGGAGGTCGTGAGTTTAGAAACTGCATTTGTTGAGATTCCTACGGATACTGTTGCTGTTGGAATGTGGCTAAGAGCGACGAATACTTCACCTGAGTCACCTTCGCGTTCCGGTAAGTTGGAAGACACGACTACGACCGATAATTCATCGTCATCAACAATCGTCGCGGGAATTTCCAGTGATGCGATGTTGTTCGAACGCAATTCGATAACGGTATTATCTGTGAGAAGATCACTGTCTTGACGTGCAATGACAGTGACTGATTTTGGCGTCGAATAGTCCGACGCGGTGAACAATAGATTAGGAGGCGAGAATTCTAGTCGTGAGCCATCTGTGCTTATCGGTGTGACGGTGACATTAGAGCTCGGCTCAAAGGCCAATCGAATTCGAATGGTTGTCGATTCTCCTTCCTCTAAACTCAAACTGCTGACATCAGCGACCATGGCCTGCGTATCATTGTCTTCAATATTAACACTTAGGTTTTGACTGGCGATTCCCGGGGCGCTCAATTGTACAGTCACCAGTTCATTATCTACATTGTCGTCGCTCACTACGGACACGGACACATTCTGCGGCGATGACCAATTTGCCGCTGTAAAAGTCAGGTTTGCTGGGTTTAGTTGAAGCTGACTTGACGATAGCTCTGCAATAGCAACGGTGACATCAGCGCTTGGTTGTTGTGCCAGCCGAACTCCAAATTGCGTCGCGGAACCTTCTTCTTCGGCGGTCACGTTCGTGGGAGATGCTAAGATGTTTTGGGTGTCCGTATCGGTGATATTGACCGTTGTTTGGACGGACTGAAGTCCACTTCCGGCGAGAGTCACCGTAGTGCTTTCGTTCGTCGTGTTTGAGTCTGTGTTTGCTTCAACCACCACAATTTGAGGTTGGTCATAATTGTTCGGAGTGAAGATGAGTGATGAAACATTGGTCGAAATCGGCGTGGAGGAACCAGGCTGTACGCTTAGAGCGACATTCGAGGTTGGTTCGTGCGATAATCGCACTGTGAGCTGTCCGGTCGAACCTTCGTTGATCTGTAGCGGTTGAGGGGTAGCAACAATCTGTACTTCATCGATATCTGTCAGGGTTACGGGCAAGGTCTGAGCAGACATACCCGGGCCGGTGATCGTCAAAGTCAGATTATTCGCGACGGTATCTAAATCAGCCAAACCAGTCAGGGTCAGAGTCTGATTAGTCTGATAATTGTTCGCCGTGAAAGTCAGACTTGAGGGCGACAAGTCCAAGCGCGAATCGTCGCTGATACTGAAGGACACCGTGAAATCATTTACGGGCGCGAAAGCAAGTTGAACCCCCAGAGTGACAGCTTGTCCTTCTTGAAGATTTATCGATGAATCAGTTAACACGACCGATTGCGTGTCGTTGTCGCTGACTGCGACAGGTAAGAGTCTACTGGATATAGCAGTGCTATTCAGTTGGAGAGAAAATGTCTCAGGTGACGCATTGTTGTCCTCTTGAGCTGAAGCCGTGATTTGCTGTGGGCTGTCGTAATTACTCGCATCAAAGGTGAGGGAATCAGGAGAAAACGTCACAGATGAGTTCGAATGAGTAAGATTGACTACGGTAGCCTGTGTGGGCGCATACGCAAGTGTAACCGTAAATGACTCTGAACTGCCTTCATTCAGTTCTAGGCTGCCCGTTGAGAGGTTGATGCTTTGCGTGTCGTCGTCGGTAACAACGACACTTACAGATTTTGAGGGGATGTTTGCCGCCGAAATGCTTAGGTTCACCGATTCGGAGACAAGGTTTTGGTCATGCTCACCTGTGACTGTTACGGTTTGCGGTTGGGCGTAATTACTTGGAGTGAAGAGAAGGCTACTTGGGCTCAACCCGAGTGATGAGTTCGCCGCTAAACTTACCACAACATTGGCAGATGGAGCGTATGCGAGGCGGACGCCCAAAGGCTGAGTTTGACCTTCGGTTACGTTGAGTTGTTCAACAGAGGTAATGAAAGCCTGCAAGTCGTTATCTATTGTCGTTACCAAAATATTTTCGGTAATGAGACCTGTGGTCAGTGAAACAGTTGCAGACTCATCGGAGGTATTGTTGTCTGCGACTGCCTCAATAACAAGCGTTTGTGGCGTGTCGTAGTTTGATGGTGTGAATTGTAGAGATGAAACACTCGTCTCTACACTGTTCGGTATCGTACTCGCGACCGTGACTGTTGTGGCGGCACTTGGTTGGTAGGCAAGTGAAATTTCAACTGCACGCGATGCTCCTTCGTTCAATGTCAGTGTGCTTGCGCTTACAATGATAGCCTGAGTGTCGATATCCTGTACTTGTAAAGTGGCTGTAGCGTCGTTGGCGGTAGCTCCTGATACCGTCACGTTAACAGCATTGGCGGTTAGGTCCGAATCACGAAGTAAATTGACGACAACATTCTGAGCCACTGAATAGTTAGACGGCGTAAACGAAATAGTCGAGGGCGTTACGCGAGCGCGCTGAGGGTCGTTACTTGCTACAGACACTGTCACGGGGCCTCGTGGAACAAAATCAAGAGCAACCTGGATAGTTTCCTGCTCTTCCTCTGCCGTCGTTATATTGGGCGGATTGAGGCTGATCACCTGATCATCGTCATCCTTGATGTGCACAGTGAGTGTTTTGGTAAGACTGCCCCCTGACAATGAGATCTGGCTATTAGTATCCGTCAAATTCGAATCGTGTTGGGCGGTGATGTTAACAACCTGAGGCGTAGCATAATTCGATGGACCGAACACGAGCGTTTGCGGACTCAATGAGAGAGCCGTGGCGCTACTGGTCGACACGGTTAGAGCGAGCTGGCTGGTTGGTTGATGTGATAACCGTACTTGCAGGTTGTGTGTTTGACCCTCTAAAAGGGAAAGGGCCGACGTGCTTAGAAGAACCTCTAGGTTGTCGTCGTCTTCCACGGTTACGCTGATCGATTGTGGAGCGATACCTGTAGCGTCCAATATAATAGAGGTATCGTCATCGACAATGTTTACGTCATCTACCGGGACGATACTAATCGTTTGAGGCGTAGCCCAATTCGTACTGTTGAAACTGAGGATGGCCGGAGTTACGACCGCTACATTCGAGTTTTGACTTGTCGCAGAAACCTGCACAGGGTTTGTTGGTGCTCGTGTAAGTCTGACCGCCGCCTGCGATGCATTAGACGATTCTTGCAGCACAATCTGTGTCGGGTTTGCCAAAATTCCGACACTGTCGTCATCAGAGACTTGAACGTTTATCTGCAGTGGCGAAAGTCCAGGAGAGGATGCGGTGATGATTACGTTTTCGTGGATAACGTTTGGATCTTCGAGAGCTGATAAGCTTACTGTTTGTTGTGTCGCAAAGTTTGCCGGAGTAAAGATAAGTTCCGTGATGTTGAGAGCAATAGCTTGCGAGTTATTCCCTACTAAGGTGACAGTTACGGTCGAAGTCGGTTGATGAGATAACGAAATTCCGACGTTGTCCGAGTTTCCTTCATTGATGGTCATATTTGTATTGTCCGCGAGGAGTGATAGTTCATCAGTGTCCGTCATTGTGACCGAGATTGCTGACGTTCCGGTTGTTGTCCCATCTAGCAATAAAGTTGCTTCAGAATCCTGTAGATCAAGGTCTTCACTCGCAATGAGGTTTACGGTCTGTGGATTGCTATAATTCGCCGCGGTGAACGTGAGGGTGTTGGGCGAGCTGGTGAGTTGTTGAGGGTTGTCGGAGGTGATTACGATTTCTTCTGTTCCAATCGGCTCATATCGCAAAGAGAATGTCATCGGAGTGATCGTTCCTTCATTTACATTGAAGGAGGATTGACTGACGACAAGTTCTTGCGAGTCATTGTCCGTAACGGTAACCGAAAAGATGGATGTAGCCTGGTTAGAGGCAAGAGTTGCCGTTAAATCTTCTGTTTCTGTGCGTAAGTTGTCGTCTTCGTTTGCCGAAACCGTAAGCGTTTGAGCTGTCTCGTAATTTTGAGGCGTAAAGCTAATCGTACTCGGAGAAAGATTTAGCGAGGCGGGAGCGGAAAAGGTGACCGTTTCGTTTACACTGGGTTGATAAGCGAGTGTGATCGCCAGTTGTGCACTAACGCCGCCTTCCACCACTGTTATTGCAGAAGGTGAGGCGACTAAGCGCTGGGTGTCGTCATCACTGACCGTTAGCGATATCTCGTAAGTTGGTACATTTGGGCTATTGATTGCGACGATCACTCCCTGTTCGTCCGCCGTGTCTTGATCCTGATTCGCTGTGAACGTAACGGTTTGAGCTTGTGAATAGTTTGCTGGCGTGAAGGTTAGGCTGGCGTTAGAGACTGTTATCGCTCCCACGTTCTGAGAAGCAATCGAAACGGTAGTATTGGAATTAGGTTCGTATGCCAATGCAACTGAGAATGTCCCTGTTGACCCCTCTTGGACCTCACTCGTTACACCACTTACGATGAATGACTGTGAGTCATTGTCAACAACAGTGACATCAAGATTGCTCGTGGCGATACCCGTTGCGCTCGCCGCAACAGTGAACGTCTCGTTACTTAGATTATCGTCTTCTGGAGAACTTATGTTGATTGTTTGCAGCTGATTATAATTGCCAGGCGTAAAGGTAAGTGTACTTGGTACGATGGATAAGGTCCCAGCTAAATCGGATACGCTTATGGTTTGGTTCCCATTTGGTTCATAGGCTAGCCTTAGTCCAACCTGTTGCGTAGAGCCTTCATCGATAACAATCGCGGACTCAGCAAGCAGGATTTCCTGTGTATCATTATCATTGACCTGTACCGTTAGGGTCGTCGGCGCGACATTAGGAGAGCTTAGCTCAAGATCGAATAGGTCCAAGACTGTATTGGCATCTTCGGCCGCGTCTACGGTTACTGTTTGTGGAGTAGTGTAATTGGAAGCGTCAAAGTTGAGAGTGCTAGGAGTTGTGCTTATGCTTGAGCCAAGCGGGCTTGCTATTCCGACAACCAGTGGATTTGTCGGCGAGTGCCGCATTCGAACGGAAAAGGTCACAGAGCCACCTTCTGTCACTGCAAGAATTGTTGGGTCCACCACGATTGTCTGGACTTCATCATCCTGAATCGAAACGGAGAAGGAGCCAGCAGCACTCGACTCTGAATCAGTGACCGAAAAGCTGACGCTTTCGTCTGTCGCATCGAGATCTTGTTCTCCAACAATGTTCACCAGTTGCGGACTGGCGAAGTTTTGCGGAGTAAAGGTAAGACTGGTTCTATCGGCTGTTGCCGCTTGTGGGTCGTTAGAGGTGATTGTGACTTGAGTGGTCGCCAATGGCGCGTATCGTAGGTTCACCGAAATGCTTTCCGATGTTCCCTCAGTCACTTGAAGGCTTGCACGCGAAATCTCAACGGCTTGGGTGTCATCATCGATGACATTCGCAGTGAGTTGAGCGCTTGACGCGCCGGGAGTCGAAGCGGTGATGAGTATGTTTTCGTTCAATAAGTTTTGGTCGGGATTTGCAGTCAGTGAAATATTTTGCGGTGAAGCATAGTTACTAGGCGTGAAGACAAGAGTCTGCGGTGAGACGGATAGAGTTGTAGGGTTAGAAGTAACGAGACTTACTACGACATCGCTACTGGGTTGGTAAGCGAGTCGAAGGGAGCCAGAACCGCTCTCGGACTCGTTAATGTTCACAGATGTTTGAGAAAAGAGAATACTCTGCTCATCGTCGTCGGTCACCGATGCAAGGACGGATTTCGTTGTGAGGCCCGCGCTACTGAATGACAATTGAGCCGTTTGATTGATGAGATCAAGGTCTGCCGGTGCTTCAATTGTTACTGTCTGTGGCACACTGAAATTACTTGCACTAAAGATAAGGGTTGATGGCGAAATCGTCACAACGTCAGAGTTACTCGTTGCAATTGCTAGCGTTGTGTTGCCCGGCGGAACATGACTAAGAGTCACATTGAAACTTGACTGAGTGCCTTCGCCGAGTGCGATTTGTTCAACTGAGGTCTGAATCGATAACTCGTCATCGTCTACTGTGGTCACGACGAGGCTAAGGTCTGGGGCATGTGTAGTTGTTACAGATAAAGTCACCGTTTCACTAACGGTATTTGCATCCGATGCAGCAGTTAGTGAGACGGATTGAGGAGATCCTCCTTGCTGGGGAGCAAAGGTTAATGTTGTTGGCGAGACGGAGACAATGCTGCTGTCGGAAGAAGCGAGTACAATTGTTACGGTCGACGAGGGCACGTAGGCGAGGGCGATAGTGATCGAAGACGCTCCTCCTTCCCCGACAAACGGAGTTGTCGAGGACGTGATGATGGACTGACTGTCGTTGTCTGTTATCTGAATTGAAACCGTTTCTTGGGTTTGGGTATCGAGTGTCAGGCGTATTTCTGCTTGCTCGTTCGCTAGGTCATTATCCTCACTGGCAGTTACTGTTATCGTTTGCGCTTGGTTATAGTTTTGGGGCGTGAAAACAAGTTCAGTGGTCGACAACGTTATTAGGTCCGCGGAATCCGTGGCTATAGTCACGGTTGTATTATTTACAGGTGGATAAGCGAGCGTGACAGACAATGTGGTGTTACCGCCCTCGTTAGCTGAAGGCGTGCCTGCAACGAGAATTGCTTGAGTGTCATTATCGATAATTGTTACCGAGACAGACTGTGACAAAACGCCACTGGCAGAAAATTCTACCTGAGCGGTTTCATTGAGTGTGTCCAGGTCATTCGCCGCGTTTAGATTGATCTGTTGGGGTGTGTTCCAATTGGAAGGTGTAAACGTAATACTCGTTGGATTAATATTTAGATCGGGATTGCTAACCAATACGTTTGTGACGATGTTTCCGGCAGGCTGTTGGGTGAGCGAGACGTCAATCACTGACGAAGCGCCTTGCTCGTTCAAGGAGAGAGCACTCGTAGAGAGAAGAAAGTTCTGTACATCATCATCGATCACTGTGACTGCGACGGCAGCAGAGGTAAGCCCCGCTGCTGAAACAGTGATAGTGGCACTTTCATTAGTCAGGTCTGTATCATCGGTCGAAGACAGTGAGACGACCTGCGGTGTGTCGTAATTAGCTGAGGTGAAAGTAAGGCTTGTCGGAGATGGAGAAACGGCATTTTGGTCACTCGTGACCACGTTTACTACAACATCTGAGCTTGGCTGGTATGAAAGACTTACGTTGAAGGCGCCACTTGATGACTCACCAAATTGAATTGAATCATTCGAAAGAACGAATGATTGAGTGTCGTCGTCGGTGACAGTGACGGGCAGAACCACGTTTCGAAGTCCTGACGCACGTATTAGAAGGACCCCAGTTTCGTTGGCCAGGTCGGCGTCTTGAAGGCCGTCGACTTGAATAACTCGTGGTACATCCCAATCACTCGGTGTAAATCGTAGACGACTTGAGTTTGGTCTAAAAGCAGCGACGTTATTACTAAGCACGCTTACCACAACGTCATTGAATGGTTGAAACTGAAGCTGTACATTAAACGATGCGGTGCCGCCTTCTTGAACGGTCAAACCTGACGTATTGAGCGCTATCCCCTGTTCGTCGTTATCTACAACACTGATAGAGACGTTTCGTGTCGTGAGACCAGCAGACGTAACCGATAAGCTGGTTTGATTGTTGACCATGTTGGCGTCTTCTACGGCGCTGATTACAAGATTCTGTGGGGTATTGAAGTTCGATGGCGTAAAGGTCAGATTCGGTTGCGCGACCGACAGAATACCGCTGTCGAACACCGCAGTTACTGTGACGTTTTGTTCTGGCTCGTAAAGCAGGCGTACGCTAACCGATGCGTTTGCGCCTTCATTCATGGAGAGATTAGCCGGTGTGACTATGAGTAGCTGGTTGTTTAGGTCGGTCACATTGACTGCAACAACAGTGGCGGGAATGCCTGTCGCTGAGAGTACGACACTTGTCACCTCGTCGTAGTCATCTGTATCGCTCACGCCACTCACCGTCATATATTGTAACTGGGTCCAGTTACTCGAGTCGAAGGTTAGAGTGGCGGGTGCAACGGAAGCGATCGTTGTGTCACTCGATTGAACGGTCACGGTGACTGCTGAGGCGGGAGCGGCCGTAAGTCGAACACCGATTGTACCGGAACCTGACTCCGACATTGAAATTGAGTTCTGAGTAGTAAATATAGACTGGATATCGTCGTCGGTAATCGACACAGAGACACTCTGGCTTTGAACGTCAGTCGATTCGATGGCTAGAGTTGTCGATTCATTTTCTGCATCTGTGTCCTCTAAGGCTCTCACCGTTACGATTTGACTGGTCGCAAAGTTAGAAGGCGAGAAGGAGAGAGTGGCGGGGGATACAACTACGAGAGAGCTATTTGCCGCAGAAATCGTTACATTTCGTTCCGTAAGCGGTTGGCTGCCAAGAGAAATCCCAACAGTAGCAGTCGCTCCCTCTTCAATGTTCAAGTTGCTAGATGTGAGAACGAGTGTTTGCGTGTCATTATCGGCGACGTTAACGGACACGCTGACATTGCTCGCCGAAGCAGACCCTAGAATGATTGCCGCGGACCCATCTTCGGTGTCTGCATCGGAAAGTCCCTGTACTGTTACAATTTGAGGAACAGTGTAGTTGCTCGCAGTAAAAGTGAGGTTGCTTGGTGTCGTTGCAACAACAAGCGGATTCGATACAGCCAATGTGACATTCTCATTTTGTGTAGGCGCATAGGCCAGCCTGATGCTGAACTGGGTTGAACTCTCTTCTGCCACGGTGATGGTTTGGGTACTTGCAATTATGGTCTGCACATCATCGTCTTCAATCAGGATAGGTGTTGTCACCGTTGGAACCCCTGTCGCGCTCAAGCTCAGATCGGTCGTGATGTCCTCAAGGTCGTTATCCGCATTGGCTGACACAGTAATAGTTTGAAATTGATTCCAATTGTTCGAGTCAAAAACCAGCTGATTTAGTCCGGTGCTGAGGCCGGTCCCTGCCGTCACGGAAACAATCGTTGTTTGGTTGGGTTGATGCGAAAGACGAACGTCGAGGGTGTTTGTTCCTTCTTCGGCGACCGTCAGCGTCGCGACGGACGTTTCAATCTCAAGGCTGTCGGTGTCCGTAATTGCAATAGGGATAGTCAGATTTCCGAGGTTGGTGTTGGATAACTCTATTGAAAGCTGATGATCGACAAGGTCAGTATCTTCAAGAATCGTTATGGTGAGTGCTTGCGGCGTTGAGTAGTTGCCTGGCGTAAAAGTTAAAGTAGCTGGGCTTATTGACAGGCGAGTGGGGTCGGGATTCGTGATCGCGATTTGCTCATTCGTTGCAGGCTCCAGACTGAGAGCTAGGCTAAGAGATACAGTCTCTCCTTCCTGAGCGGTCAAAGACGAGGGTTGAGCGCTCATTGCATTCGATTCCGTATTCGTAATGGTGGTCTGAATCACTTCGTTAGGTATTCCTGCTGCGGTCAGTGTGATGCTCCCGTTGACTTGGTTGGTGGTCCCATCAGCAGTGGTGTTCAACGTGACTTGTTGCGCGCTATTATAGTTCCCTGGTGTAAAGGTGAGTTGCACCGGACTCACTTGAGTGAAGGCGGATGGTGTCGATACAAGATTCACGGTCACATTGCTTACGGGTTCGTACGCAAGCTGAACGGAAAATATTGATGAGTCATTTTCGGCGACTGTAATTTGATTCGCGGAGACTGAGATAGCTTGCTGATCCGGGTCCGTGACAGTGACCGCAAAAGAACGGTTCTCAAAGTCGGTGGAGCTGATCTCAATTGACGTGTTGCTTGGCACTACGTCTGCATCCGTAGGGGCAGAAATGGTGATGGTCTGCGGGGTTGCGTAATCGCTAGGGGAAAAAATAACTTGGGTGGGGGTAATTGAAGCCACCGCTGGATTCGAGCTCTGAAGGTTTACTGTAGTTGGCGATGCAGGTTCGTAGGCCATTCGGAGTGTAAAGGTGGTCGTTGTTCCTTCGTCAAATGTCGCACTTTGACGACTCAGAACAACACTCTGGACATCATTGTCGACTGCATTGATGCTGAGAGACTGTGATGGGAAAGCTTCAGGCGTTGAATTCGAGGTGAGCTGTAGTGTCGCCGAGTTAGGAACAAGGTCGTCGTCTTGCGCCGCTGAAACTGTGATTGTTTGCTCCGAGAGTGCATTGCTTGGAGAGAAAGTGAGAATTGAAGGCGTTACGACGAAGCGTGCTGCATCGCTGCTGCTAATTGTAACTGATTCTGGAGCTGTGATGCCTCGATAAAGCCGCACGCTAAATGTTCGAAATTGTCCCTCAGTGAGACTTAGATTTTGCGGCGTTACAACGAGGCGCTGCTTGTCATCGTCTATCAATGTGACCTGCCGAGTTACCGAAGGGGCAGCGTTAGCGCTAATTGTAATATCGACGGTCTCATCAACGTCATTCGCCTCGTTTAGCGCGGTCAGGTTTACGGTTTGTGCTACTGCGTAATTGTTTCCGTCGAAATTCAGTACAGTAGGATTGGCGGATAATGAACCCGGATTGCTGGATGAAATAGTTACGGGCGTCGAGCTTGAGGGGGGAAAGGCAAGACGAACACTTAGCGTTCCGTTCGTACCTTCCGCAATCTGGCTTTGATTAAGTGACACAATCAGTTGCTGTTCGTCGTCATCTACAGTTGAGACCGTAACGAGGGCAGGGGTCACGCCTGTAGCTGAAACGGAAAGTAAAACCGTTTCGTTGTCTGGGTTTTGGTCTTGTATAGCTCGAATCTGTAAATCTTGTGGGGTACTATAGTTCGAAGGTGTAAAGACAAGTTGACTAGGAATAACTTCGAGAGAGCTTGGGTTAGGATTCGTGACGGTAACGACTTCATTTCCATTTGGTTGAAAACGTAAATTTACGGACAAAGCGCTAGGTCCATCACCTTCGTTCAGCGTAAGGGCATTCTGACCAACCTCGATAACTTGGCTGTCGTCGTCGGTGACTGTCACAGAGACTTCTTCAGTTGTAAGTCCCGCTGACGTGATTTGAACTGTAGTGGTTTCATTGTTGCCATCGTTATCTTGCTCTCCAGTGATAGTAACAAGCTGACTAGTGCTATAATTTTGCGGTGTAAAGGTGAGCACTGCTTGGTTTACTGTCGCTTTGTCCGGTGCGAGACTGGTCACGTTGAGTTCTGTATTTGCTGCAGGAGCATACGCCAGGCGTACTGCAATATTCGAATTCTGGCCTTCACCGACAGTCACGGCTTGAGGCGTAACGATAATAGACTGAGTGTCGTCATCTGTAATTGAAATAGGTACAGAAACAAAAGGTAAGCCGCTAGCGCTGAGGCTAACATTCGTGAGTTCGTTTGCAACGTTATCATCCTGAAGAACCGTGAGATTAACAATCTGTGGAACGTTGAAATTACTGGCGTTAAAAACTAGTTGGTTAACGGAAGTTTGAACCAGGTTAGAATTACCGCTTGCTACGAGAATATTTACAGGGTTCGAGGGCGCGACAGTCAGGCTCACGGCGAAAGATTGCGAGGCGTCTCCTTCGTTCACACTGAGCGCTTGGGGCGTCGTAATGATAGTCTGTGAAATGAGATCTCTGACGGTGAGACTAAGAGATTGGGGCGGCAAGCCTGGCGTAGAGGCGACAATCGTAGCTGTGTCGTTCGCGGAGTTTTCATCAACGAAAGTACTGACGGAGATGCTTTGAGGTTGGTTGTAATTTGTGGGCGTAAAAAAGAGTACTTGTGGAGAAACCGTGGCGATTGAGGGATCAGAACTATTAAGGGTGACCGTAATATTGGTGGCAGGTGGGTATGCGATGGAGACAAGGAAGCTTCCGGTGGTTCCTTCATCAACGGTCAGTGTCTGGGGTGTAAAGACGACAGATTGAGTTTCGTCATCTTGGATTTGTACCGCAAGAAATGCGGATTGAACAGAGGGGTCGTTACTCGGACTCACTGTAATGAGAACGTTATTATCTTGCGCGTCATTATCGTCTAGAGCGGTGAACGAGACGGTCTGCAGACGATTATAGTTCCCCGGCATAAAGGTAAGTTGCGCAGGTGAGATGATACCGGCAGTTGGGTTTGAAGATGTGATGTCTATCTGAAATGGTCCGGAAGGAGCGTACGCGAGTCGAACTGCGAAGCTTCCCGTTTGACCTTCAGAGACTTGCAGGCTTCCGGGAGGAACAAGTTCGATACTTTGCGTGTCGTCGTCCGTGACATCTACTTGGATAGTTCGTGCTGTGAGATTGGCCGCGGTGATTGTAAGTTCGACTTGTTCGTTACTTGCGTTAGCGTCTTGCTGGGCAACGACAGTCACAGGGATAGGACCCATCTCGCCGGGAGCGAATGTAATTTGATTTTCGACTGTTGTAACGGCATTGTTATTGTTTGAAATAATCTCCACGGAGATACTTTGGGCGGCGGGTTGTGTGAGCGATACATTGAAGGATTCGGTCGCTCCTTCATTCAGACTAAGACTGGCAGGAGTTACGACAAGATTTTGTGAGCTGTTGTCTAGTACGGTGAGCGAAACACTCGTACTTGGGATAAGCGGACTTGAAATTTGAATTGAGCTCGTGTCATTCGTTGCATTCGCATCAACCTCTGCAATTAGCGTAATTGTCTGCCTCTCGTCGTAATTGTCGGGCGAGAAAATAACGGCTGGTGGAACGATGGTGACTGCAGGGTCAGTCACTTGCAAAGTTACAGCCGTTGGTTCGGCAGGTTGAGCGGCGAGTCGTAGACTAAAGTTTGTTGTGCCTCCCTCGGGCATTGTTATCGAAGAGGTACTCACAAGAAATGATTGTTCATCGATATCGGTAATAGTGACACTGACAGTCGTCGTTTCGACATTCGGTGCGGTGAGCACGACCGCAACGTTATTGTCTGCAAGGTCGCTGTCTTTTATCGTGATAAAAGTTAGTTGCTGCGGGATGGAAAAGTTTAGCGGTGTGAATCTGTAGGTCGTGTTCGTTAGGTTAATGCGTTTCACATCGTTGGTTGACACGGTGACTTCGATTTCCTCGGAAGGCGCGCTTGCACAACTCACCTCAACCGTAGTCATTTCCATATTCTCGCTCAGAGTGATTTGGGTCGGTGTGACTTTCAGCTGTAGTCGCGCGTCCGGCCCGGCGTCTTGAACCGTCGGGCCCGAATCGCGCCGCATGTTTGGCCTCGAACCGGCGTCGGCCATGTCATCGGTGGAAGGGCTCGATCCTGTACAGCCAGCTAGGGCTGAGGTGAGAGCGAGTATGGATAGGCGTCCGTAAACGTTGAAAAGAAGTTGTCGCATAACTAACACCTCAACGATCATCCACGACGGTGTTACGATCGATAGGTAGTCACCCTAGTATGCTCGGAAAACGTGACGTGCTAGAGTAAACCCTTGGTCGGGACCCCAGCGAAAGGTGGAGGCAGATGCGGGTTCAGGTTTGAGGCGAGCGGACTCTGACATCCACGGAATCGAGGTAGCGATCGTTTGCAACTGACTCCAGTGGGGTGCTCGAAATCTCAATTCTGCAGTCGACCCATCCGGTCGGATTAAGGTGTATTCTGATGTAGTCAGTTTGGGACCATCCACTTGGGCATACGTCCACAACAGCTTCGCCAGTGCCTACGATTTCTTCATTAGTGGAGTCGACGAGTCGCACTTCATGACGCCATCGGCCTAGGGTTTCACTGTAGAATTGCAGTGAAATATCGATATGGTGTCCACCTTGAGCACCAAAAACGAGGTAGACGTCTTGTAGGGGAAATACGGGCTCAAATCTGCCGGTCTCTGTTTGTCCAATGGTCCCGGATGTAGCGCCACCGGCTGGGTCCGCCAGCTGGATGCATTGAGTTTGCGGGGTAATATCACCATTGGCTTGTTCTAAGCCTGGGGAAGTTGCACCGAAGCAACCTGGGGTTACCAGCCCTGAAGTCACCAAAACGATTTTACACAAACTGTGGGGCAATGCTTTCTCGAACGATTTCATTTTGTACCAATACCCAGTTACCTTCGCTTGTGGTTAATTCGCAAGTATTGTCCCAAGAAATCCGATTTCGATACCACGGGCAGCCGGATTCACCAAAAGCGTTGCAATGCGCTCGAAGCAGTGTGATAGTTCTGTAGGTCAAATGGTTAGGCTAGAGTTTTTAGCTTACAACCAGATGCGAACTCCCGGTATTTCCCGGAAGTGCGGGACTTTACGACGGTGCGAACGATGACTTGTAAAATCAATCTTGTAAAATTCTTACTCACACTGGC
>JAYZDF010000092.1:0-33890 GCA_036337945.1 Myxococcota bacterium | reverse complement strand
CGGATATCCGATCTTCGCAACGAAACGCTGCAACTTCGTTTTTGCCTCGGCCTTAGTCGCCTTGGTCATCCAATCGAGTTCGTCAATGCTCTTGTCAAATGCAGCTTCAAGGTTCTGAA
Organism: Myxococcota bacterium; assembly: GCA_036337945.1. Lineage (GTDB taxonomy): Bacteria > Myxococcota > Kuafuiibacteriia > Kuafuiibacteriales > Kuafuiibacteriaceae > JAYZDF01. The sequence continues at coordinate 33,771 of JAYZDF010000092.1, read as the reverse complement.
CGAGCGCTTTCATTCTCGTTTTTGCTTCTGGCTTGAAATGTTTTTTAACGTACTCGCGCCCGAGCTCTTCACCGAGAGCACTGTTCAGCGCTGAGACAGCTCTCTTCCACCGAGGTTTGTTTTCGCTGATTCCTCGAAGTGCCTTCATTCGAAAATCGAAATTTGCTTGAACAAATGCTTGAGAGAGTAACGGAGCCGCGCGGTCAAGAAGCCCGAATACCAGATAGGATTTCCATGTTTCCAAATCAGTTTCGGCAGTGAGCCTCGATAGCTCGGCTAGAAACGGAGGCTGCCGAACGATAACAGAGTCGGGTTTTGTGATGTTTGCTCCGGCGAAAAAAGAGGTCCAATTAAAACCTGGAGCAGCTTCGGTCAGTTTTTCAAAGCTAAATTTGTTGTAGGTCTTATCGCGATTACGGTTTTCAACCCGTGACCAATGAGCTTTTGCGATACCTTTTTCTAATGCCATGATGGCCTCGACTTTTGGTGAGAAAATATCTGAACCTGCAGCAGCGCTTAGGTTTTGCATGTATTTTTTGTACGCTGAACGGTATGCTTCGAATCTGTCTCCTTCCTTTAGATAATAGTCTCGGTCCGGTAACCCCAATCCAGAATGATGGAGGTAACCAATGTATTCTGTAGATTTCTTTAGATCTTGATTTACGTAAAAGTAAATAGGGGTACGCAAACCAGAACGAAGAGACTCTCCGAAGAACTGCGCTAACTCTGCTTTTGAGCTTATCGCGTTGATCTTTTTGAGGTGCTCCGAAAGAGGTTTGGTTCCAAGTTTTTCCACTTGGTCTTCGTTCATATAGGCCGCAAAAAAATCACCGATTTTGGTTCCTTTAGGAGCTGTTTCTATGAGCGCACGAATATTTTTTTCGGCCTCATCGGCCAGCCTGGTGAAAGACCCGTAGTTTGACTTGTCTGCTGGGATTTTAAATGAGTCGAGCCATTTGCCGTTCACGTGTCGGTAGAAGTCATCTTGCGCTCGAACAGACTTATCGAAGTGTTCTAGGTCGATTCCCGACGAAAGCATAGGGGTTTGGCAGCCGCAGAGTAGGGCCAATGCAATACTGAAGCGTTTCATTGTCGTATAGGAACCTTGGACAAAGCCCTCTCGTCAAGTGACGAATGTTTTACCAGGTCATTATTGAGAAATCTCGGTTACTTGACGAAGCCTTCAGTCAAAAAAATAGCTTCGATTTGGTCAATGTTTTGCCAAATGAGCACCAGAAGTAACAGGTACGTAAGCCCGTTAGGTAAAATATTCTTGCTGTATAGCTTCAAAGGGCCGCCTTGTTTGTTTGAAGGACTAAACACGGCACCACTGAACGTAACTTTGCCCCACAGTTGGTCCAAAACCAAATGCGATAAATATCCCACAGCGATTCCTAGTGCTAGAAAAAATGTCGGCTCTGTCGCAAGAGACAAGTACCTTAATATCCGCCAGCAAAGTAATCCTGATATCGCGGCGGCCGGAAGAGAATGGAACATTCCTCGATGAGAGGAGAGACGATTGAATAAGGGCAGAATGATAAGCTGCACCGCCATAAGGGTGATAAATGGACCGGTCGTCACATAGTGAATCGCTGGAAACTGAAGCAAATAAAGCGCCAGACCTACGGCGACCGAAGCTATTATACTGAACGCACGAAATAAAATTTTTACGGGCTTACTTGTGTCGCTATCCAAATCAGGGAGGAGGGCACCGAGAACAACTGTTCCTACGAACGCAGGTACGAAAGGCCACAGGTCTGAACCTCGATACGCGACTGAAGCAGAATATGCGACTCCGCATAAGGCACCAAAACTGAGATGACCTTTCCAGCTTGCCATGGATGAATTTAGTGCCTCCAGTCGGTCGTGGATGTCCCTGGTCCGGTCTTGCTGAACTCCAGCTTTAGGGGAACGAGAGCGCGTACGGTATCAATATGGCTAACAAGTCCGACCAGTCGCTGGTTTCGGCCAGAATCGGTAAGTACATCGATCACTCGCGTAATATCCTCCGGCTCAAGAGTACCGAAGCCCTCATCGATAAACACACAATCGAGAGTCCTACCGCCTGCTTCCGCGACGGCAACATCTGCCAGACCAAGCGCGAGACTCAAACTGGCCAGAAAGCCTTCACCCCCAGAGAGGGTCACGCTCGCTCGGGACTTACCACTGTGAAAATCTTCGAGAATGACGTCGAGGCCTGCACCACCACTTGAGCCTCCTCGCATTTTCTCGGAACGGGACAACTGGTAGCGTCCATTACTCATTTGGAATAAGCGAATTGACGCACTCTTCAGTACCGATTCAAACAGGTAACCCAAGACAAACGCTTCAAATTTATTCTCACCTTTTCGACCTTTAAGTGTCCTGGCTACCGTATCAACACTTGCGTGTTCTGCTTCTAGCTTCTTCTGCTTTTTTTCACTCGTCTCAATTTGGCCGAGGATTTGTTTTTCGGCAGTCAGCTTGGTTTCTGTTTTTGAAATTTCCGCATCATGTTCTGTCTCTTCCGCTTTGGCTTGTTGCTCCGAAGCTCCAAGGGCTTCTAAGTCTGGTTGCTCGAGTCCCTCAGCTTCCCTCGAAGCTTGGTTGAGTCGGTCCTCAGCGACTGTGCAGTCTCTTGTATACTGATCGAGAGCTTTCTTCAGTGTCTCAATCTCTTCGTTTGATTTCCTTGCGGCTTGAAAGTCTTCAAAGGACGAAAACCCAGCCTTCTGAAGTCCGCTGTCGAGGTCAGATTTTGCTTTTTTAGACGCAGATTCTGCAAGGGAACTGGTCTTTGTTGCGGCCTCTAAGGTTGCTTTTGCGCTCGAAAGATCTCGGTCGGCTTCTGCATGATTATTTTGAACTGTTACCCAGTACTCTTCGAAACTTTTAATCTCCTCTCTCGATTTCTTCATCGTGGACTCCAAAGCACCCGCATTTTGAAACTCCATCGGTATTTTCTTTTGCAGTGTTTTATACTTTGAATCGTATGCTGCCTTTTGAGTGGCCTTGCTCGTTAGGTCATGGGCGAGCTTTTGAAGGTCATCCTTCGTCCGGGCAAGTTCTTCGTTAGAGCTACTTTGTTGGAGACGGATTTTTTCAGCTTCTTCTTTTGCGCTTTGCGCTTCACTAAAGGCATTTTGACATCGCTCGATTTCTTGCTGAAATGAGTCTTTTGTCAGCTCGTCAGTAAAGGCCACAGCACTGGTGAGTACTTCCACCTTGCCTGCCACTTTTGCATATTCTTGACTTGTTGCAAGATGTGCCTGGCTTAGACTTTCTACAAGTTTCACTGACTCTTCGAGCTTGGCCTTAGCGATTGCCATTTCTTCTTGCGAAGGTGCATCTTCTGGAGCGGTTGCTTTGTTGGGGTGGTCGTGACTTCCGCAAACCGGGCATGGACTGTTTGATTCAAGGGATTGAGCTAACTCAAAGGCTGCATTCTGCTTGAGACTCGCTTCGAGGTGCTGATAGCTTTTTTCACTACTTCGCTTTTGCGCATTCGCTTCATCAATAGCAGCTTGAGACTGGTTGAGTTGCTGAGCTAATTGCCCCGCTTGTTCTTTCAGACTTTGCAGTTCGGTAAATGACTTGAGTTGTGACCTGGTATTCTCTAGTGCGTTCTTGCGAGCTGTAGTCTGGGCGCCGAGTTCGAACAATTTCTCAAAATTTTCTTTGTCTTGCCGGATGCGCTCCTCCAATCTGCCTAAGATTTGCTCTCCGTCTACTTGCTCTTTCCGTAGTCTTACGACGTCTTGTTCAAGATGGGCCAGCTTTTCCTTCGCTTCAAGGAATTCACGTACTTCAGACTCAATACCGACAAGTCGTTCTAGTTGCTCTCGCAACTGATGAATTTGTATCTTCTTTTCTTCAGCGGCCTTCAGATCTGCTTTCGATTTCTCAAGTCGTTGATTCGCAGACTCTGTTTGCTTCTGAGCGCCAAGTTGTTCTTGCTTCGCTGTTTCAAATTCTCTCTTACGTTCGGAGTACTGCTCTAATTTATCGCTTAGCGTCAGAGCTTTTTGCGCCAAATCGATCTCGGCTCGCTTTTGGTCCATACTTGGAGCTCGAGACTTGAGATTTTCAAAGTCCTTAGAGGCCTTCAATTGGGCTTCGATCTTCTTGTGATCTATTTGCGCTTTTTGAAGTCGCTTTTTTGCAGCTTCGTATTTCTCTGTTTTTGCGGGTCGCTGTTGTAGGAGATCTGTCAGTGCTTCGGAATGGGTGGTGATTAAAGCGACAAGTTCTTCGTGGTTTTTGACGCCGACGGCCTCACATTTGCTTTTTTGCTTTGTGTCTATTTCCGCAATGTCTTTCGCTAAATCTAAGGCTTTTCTATTCAGATTTTCGTATACCTGTTGGTACATTTCTGTTCCGAAGATTTTTCGAAGTAGTTTTTGTCGCTCGCTGGCCTTGGCTTGAAGAAACTCTCGGAATCGACCTTGCTGGAGAATGATAACTTTGTAGAATTGCTCTCGGTCAAGATTGAAAAGGTTACTAGTGATGTATTGAGTAACCTTTGAAGAACCATTGGCAATCACAGATGAATCGTCGATGAGCCGAAGACATGCGCTGGTCGTACGTTCGACCATTTTTCCTCGTGAGAGAACGTGTTGCGTGGGGGTGCGTTCGACTTCGTAGGTTCGTTTTCCGATCGAGAACTGAAAAATCACTTTTGTTTCAGTCGAGTTGTCTTTGTAATGCGAAACAAGATCCCCAAAAGTTCGATTGGTTTGATTGGTTGCAGGGTCACCATACAAAGCGAAGCCCATTGCATCTAGCACTAGACTTTTTCCAGAGCCAATCGGCCCACACATGAGAAATATTTTTTCTTTCGACGTTTGACTGAAGTCTATAGTTTCTTCTTTAGCGAATGGTCCGAAGCCAATCATCGTGAGGCGTAATGGTTTCATTTTTGTTTTTCCGCGCGTTTCTTTTGAGTTTCAATAAGTGAGTCTTTGAAGATTTGAACGAGTTCAGCACTTGGAAGTTCGTTCTTCGATTGCAACCAAAAGTCTGTGAATACCTCACCAAGGTCTTTTGTTCGAACATCGATGTCTGCGACAAAGTCATTTTCTTCGAGGTCTAAGAATTTCGGTCGTATATGTAAGCAATTCGGATAGAATTCTTGTAGTCGCGACATGGCATTGGGAATAGTGTGCTGGTCATCGAGCAAAACAAAGATGAAGTCGTCACTTGGTTCTGCTTGAGCTTGAGCCAATATCTCTTCAAAAGGCCCTTCCACCGTTCTCAAATCCCGCAAAGGATTCAGTGGAATACGTTCAAAACGTGACATTTCTCCCTTCTCGTCAATTTCAAACAGATTGACTGATTTGGTGTATTTCATTTCGGAAGCGGAATATTTGAGGATGCTTCCTGAGTATTGGATGTGTTCTTGGCCGACGCTTTGAGGACGATGTAGATGACCGAGGGCAACGTAACTAAAGCCATCGAAAACATCTGCCGGGACGCCATTTACGTTTCCAATGATGTCTTGCTCTGAATCACTTTGCTGACACCCCGTGACATAGGCATGAGAAAGTAAAACCTTTCGGTCTAAGGTTGAATGCTCATGGATTTTTTCGATCATTGCCCGTGTAGCGTGTTCGGCGTCCACGGAATGTTCTTCGATCTGCAAAAGGTTTTTGACTTCTGCTGGATACAAGTAGGGAAGGCCAAAAATTTCGAGTTCGCCGTGTTGGTCTTTGATCACAATGGGTTTGGGATTCGGAACAATTTTGCCGAAAAGATGAACGTGCTGGTCACCGAGTAGGCGGCGAAACTGTCCAATCCTTTCTGGGCTGTCATGGTTTCCAGGGATGACAACGACTCGTGTCTCGAGATCGATCGCTACCCGACTTATGAAATCATCAAAAAGCTGGATTGCCGGTGCAGGAGCCACGGGGCGGTCGTAAATATCGCCGGCGATGAGCACTGCATCGGGTCGGTGTTTCTCAACAAGATCTGCTATTTGAGAAATGATGTGAACTTGATCCTCATGAAGTCTCCGCTCTCTGAGAGAAAATCCCAGGTGCCAGTCACTTGTGTGAATAAATCGTGCCATGATTTTTTCTTTTGCTCTCCGGCCCGGACTCTAGCTTTTCTGAACGACACTTGAAACGTATGTGTGTCAGAATATGTCCAGATAGAGAAAGCAGTGCAACGTTTTCGCTCGTCATGCCGGGCAAGCAGGCATGAGTCTGCCAGGGCACTTACGATTTTCTGTGGAACGTAGTACAGTGCTCGACATGGCTGACAGCATCCTAAATCGCCGAACGTTTGTTTTTGGCTGGGTAACCGGCCTAGGTGCTGTGCTCACTGCAACCGAAGATATTCACGCGAAAGGTAAAATGACGCGAATTATCGTTCGAGTGAAGGGATGGTCCTGAGCAGGCTGAGCGAAGAATACGCAAGCGACTTTGGGAAAGTTGCCAGGGATTAAAAAAGTTTTCGTAAAGTACAAGAAAGGTCTGCTTTTTGCCGAATACAACGGTGAGGCGATCAATGAGAGCAAGATTTTAAAGCACATCTTGAATGAAGGCTACGGTGCTCGAAAGGCAAAAGATGCTAAGTGGCCGAAATCCTAAATTATCCGACTGACATTTGAGACCATCCATTAATTTCTCTGTAATATGGCGCTAATAACGACCACAGATCAAGACGGTGTTCGAACCCTTTGTTTCGACCGACCTGCTAAGCTAAATGGCTGGACGTTCGAAATGATGGAGAGTCTGAGTAGCAATCTTAGCCAAGCGGCGTCAGACGATAGTATCAAAGTAGTCATACTGACGGGCTCTGACCCCTACTATTGCGCAGGTGTGAATTTGGCCGGTTCGATGAAGCTAAGCCATCCGAAAAAACTCAAATCAGACATCGTCGCGCACAATCAGGAATTGTTTGAGCAGTTTTTGAAGTTTCCAAAGCCGATTCTTGCGGCCGTTAATGGACCAGCCATTGGCGCAGCTGTGACGTCAGCGACGCTTTGTGACGCGATTATAGCTTCGGAAAAAGCAACATTCTCGACGCCCTTTGCCAAACTTGGTGTTGCTCGCGAAGGCTGCTCTAGCGTTTTGTTTGCCGAACTGATGGGAGAAGAAAACGCGGAACGCATGCTCGGCTCGCAGGGCTGGGTTCCGACGGGCCAAGAAGCATTGGAAGCTGGACTCGTTCAGTGGTGTGTCTCGCACGAAAAGCTTCTCCAAGAGGCTCAGAAAATTGCGAGTGATTGGGCTGAGTCGTCCCGCCCTCGAACCTTGCGCGGCTCACGGTCTTTAGATGAGCTGATATCGGTCAATGCGAGGGAGTCGATAGAGGTTGCGGATTCGTTCCTCGATGAGCCGTTTTTGATGGGTCAGTTTCGATTCCTTTGGAACAAGAAAAAGAAGGGACCGGCGCTGATGTTCTTCGCCCTAGGTGTTACAAATCGCCTTTGGCGAAAGCTGCTGTGAGGCTTACCAGCCCCAGGTTCCCGGTCCGCCTTTGAATGGTCCAATAATGGATTCCGTGATCCAGCCGCCGTAAAAATCGCCCGCTTGTGGCGCGACTCGCTCATGACCAACCCAGCATTCGTCCACTCGGCTTGCGTAAAATGCGAGGTACCCAGATATGGCCCCGAATTGCTCACTAGGCGAAGGATAGCTCCAGGCCGCGTTTTTACTGAGCTTGCCGTCAACCAACAGCGACCAATACTTCGCTTGACCTTTGTATTCGCAGAATGACTGGCCAGGTCCCGCCTCAAGGAGGTTCAAACGTACGTCGTCGGGGGGTATGTAGTACACGGGTGGGTGGCTGGTTTCGATGATGCGATATGCTCGAGAACTTTCCGCTACGGTTACGCCGTTAAACACGACCCTGAGTGGTTTTTCGACGGCTTCCAGTCTTGGTGGGCGAGGGTAGTCCCAAACGGATTCTTGCCCCGGGCTAATAGGTTTTCTCAATAAAGCTGACATGACCTAACTACAACGCTCCTTAACTCGCTTCTATTTCAGAAACTGATCTTATAACAAACTAACAACAACCCGCGACGTCATTTTCTACGCCCCCACATCGAATGGCGCGGTAGATGGAGGCACCGCTGATCGCGCCCAACATTGGAGCACACACATATAGCCAAAGCGAGGTCATGTTACCGCTCACCAAAGCTGGACCTAAGGACCGGGCAGGGTTCATTGATGCCCCACACAGCGGGCCTGCAAATAGCGCTGCAATAGCCACTGTTCCACCGATCGCCCACGCCGCATTTTGTCCTTCTGCTCGAGAGTCGGTTGCGACCGCTGCGATTACGAACATGAGAATCATACTGATGATCACTTCTAGGAAAAAAGCACTTCCCAAGGATAGGATCGGCTGGGTGGCGCCAAGAAGAGCAACGTCGCCGAGAATCGATTTTAGGCTGAAACTAGCGAGTATGGCCGCTGCGACTTGCCCGAAAACATAACCTGGAACCTCCTTCCAGCGAAAATTGCCAGTTACAGCGAAAGCAATCGTAACAGCGGGATTAAGGTGCGCTCCGCTCACATGGCCAGTCGCTGAAATCATTGTCATCACGACGAGCCCGAAAGCGATCGATATACCTAGGTGTCCTAATGTTGATCCGGTGACCTCGTTAGTCATAATAGCACCACAGCCGACAAATACGAGGCAGAAGGTCCCGAAGCTTTCCGCGAAAACTTTTTTGGCTGACGGAGAAAAGGATGCTTGTGACGTTCGGGTCGCACGGGAACCTGATTTTTCTAATTGTTCAAAGGTTTCGAGCATAGGCCCTTAGCCATAACAGTTTTGCCGCGTTTGAAAGGAAGAAAAGTCCCGCGTCATCATGAATTCAACTTGAAGTCACATTGAATTCACACTTCGTCAGGTGAGAAGGGAGGGTAGCGAGGTAAACACCTCGCTCCCACCGCTGTTGTGCGTGGTCCGTTTAGGTTTCTGGTTGTGCAGTAATACGAAGATAACTCGTCAATTCTTCATAGCCTTTGGGAAATCGAGCAGCCAACTCATCTTTGTCCTGAATAGAGGGAAGAATGATGACATTGTCACCATTTTTCCAGTTCGCTGGCGTAGCTACGAGATGCTGATCTGTGAGTTGAAGTCCGTCCAACGCGCGAAGGATTTCGTCGAAGTTTCGCCCCGTGGGGGCTGGATAAGTTAGGGTGAGACGAATTTTCTTTTTTGGATCAATAATGAAAACTGACCTGACCGTTAGAGTGTCTGAAGCTTCAGGATGAATCATGCCGTAGGCTTCGGCAACGGTTCGGTCTTCGTCAGCGATGATGGGAAAATTGACCTCGGTATTCTGCGTCTCATTAATATCCTTAATCCACGCCTCATGGCTTTCACGGCTGTCTACAGAAAGAGCGACGACCTTGACATCTCGCTTTTCGAATTCGTCTGCTAGCTTTGCAACCGACCCCAATTCGGTGGTGCAAACTGGCGTAAAATCTTTGGGGTGAGAAAATAAGATGCCCCAGCTGTCGCCGAGGTATTCGTAGAGATTCAAGGTTCCCTGCGTAGAATCTTGGGTGAAATTTGGTGCGGTGCTAGAAAGTTGTAAGCTCATGGTAATCCTCTGTTTGTTATGGCAGCAACGCTGCTGCTAATCGTTATTTAGGTTTGTGAAGCTTCGGCCGACGACTGGTCTGATCAAGTAAGCATGGCATTCGTCGGCTAGATACAGCAGACGAACATTGGACAGCAACGAGCAGAATCATTGAAGTTGATTTCAAACTCAGCAGAGATGTAGCTTAACCCTCGCACGAAAAGTTACCGTCTAAGCTATGTAACGATAGGAATTCGTTTGCGTCAAGACTCAAAACTCTTTGAACGCATTGCGATTGGATAGTGTGATACTTTTGCCGGGATAATTAGAACGAACACCCTCACCAAAATGAAACGTTTATCGGGATAATCTTCCACCCTTTTTGACCGATACCTACATGATTCTTTGTTCAAAATATCATCCTTGACCCTCTCGTTGTTTCGGACCTAGGCCTTTGTCGTGAGTGTGCAGGGACCAGAAATAACACCGAGAGCGAAGCAAAAGGGTATGAAAAATCGCCATGCATTTATGATTGGCGTTGGGGTAACCCTCGCAGTCCTAACGACCGCGCTATTTCTTCTCTCGCAGGACGGAAGACGGGTGGCTGTTTTGAACATGGAGCACCTTGATGCCATACACCACCCGCCAATCATGGCCGAGTCGATTCCAAGCTATGCCCCACATCACCATCACCCCTCGATAGACTGCCAAAACTATACAGGGGAAGTGGAGCCGGTCTCAGGCTCGAAGAAAATCTCAGCCTTGGCCCGCGACCTAGAGGGAAGCACGGTCAAGGTGAAGGCCTTCGTTGTCGGTGCATTTTACGACATTATGGACACGAATTGGTACCAGCTTTGCGATACCACTCGAGGAGACGTACTGGTTGTGCAAAGTGATACGAGGATCGCTAGGAAACAGGTCGTAACGGTCACCGGAGAACTCACGTTTGATCAACAGATTGCGCGTGTCTACAACTTCAAGCGACTCATCGTCGACGGCGTCTTCCCTGACGCGAAGAAACTCCGCCGACCGCCCCCTGAAGGAATTACCGAACTTTAGCAGGCTGCCGGGCAAATTCGAGTGTAAGTCTCAGTGGGCTAATAAAACCCGGATAGGTGACATAAACAGTTTGAAAGAGACGCTGGCCGTTTTGAGATAAAGTGAAATTGTGTACCCAGGTTCCTTCCCCTTCTCCATAAAAGTATTCTTGAAGGCCCAGTGCGAAGACGGAGCATCTCGTCTGAGTTCGCTCCTTCCGGCGATTCAAAAAAGAGCTTTTCCGTCCATCAAAGAAGCATCGTCTTGATACGGCGTCGGATTGCACACTAATCCCGTCGCTTGTTTTGGTAAATTCAAAATAAGCGGAAGGACGCAAGAGAAAGCGGAGCTGTTTTCTCGCGAAAGGGCGAACGAAAAAATTCATAGACCGAGTAACATTTTCAATCTTCTTTTCGATATTTTCCACGAAAGATGGTGCACTCACCCAAGTGAAGCGCCCCTCTAGTTGTGTTTTTGATTTTGCTGAAGTGCGGTGAGCGTTGAAGGCCTCTTTATCACCACGAGATGAGGTGCATGAGCCCAAGTAACGTTCATCAGATCCCGACGCGGTGAGCTCACAAACTTTGCCGCTGCTCATAGCGAAGGATATATGATCTAGCTTTGCTTTATCCTCTGACCAGCTAACATTTATGTCTTGTTCAGTGCCGGGGAAGGGCTCACTAGGAAAGGCGCTTTCTAGTTTACCTTTGGTTATCTCTTTTGAGCGGGGCAAATGAAGCAGTCCCCTCTGAACTCCGTCTTTATTTGTCTGATGCGTAAAATAATAGGTGAAAGAATCATGCTCCCCCGCTGCGTCAGCGGAGCGAAGCGAATGGCTCGCTAACAGTAAAAATACGCTGTAGACGACCACTGGGAATCTTCTAAAGCCGCCGAATTCGGACATACCTTGATGTCTAGAAGCGAAATGTGAAAAAAACTATCAATTTGTGCAGGATTGATCGAACCAAACTGGCCCAGTAACTCCCGGAGTATTAATTTCAAAGGTAAGTCGCCGAAAATCATGTTTTTTCGGTTTGCGGGGCGAAACGCTGTATAAATAGCCAAGACGTAATGCCAGTCCTCTTTCAAAAAGCTCTAGAACGTTTGTTTCGTCTCATGATATTTCTGCGGTCTCTCAGAGCGATCACTTTTTTCGTGGCTTGGCTACGAATTGCCATTGGATTTGCATTTCTTCCGGCTGGTCTCAAAAAGATTTTAGGTCAGCCCTTCACAGACCCTAGTTATCAGGGACGCTTCCATGAGTTTCTTCACGCCTTTCATGCGACAGGCTTTTTCTATAAGTTCGTAGGCGGGGTTCAACTTGTTGCCGCGATACTATTGATCACAAATACTTGGCCCTTGCTTGGTGGGCTAATTCTTTTCCCTGTCGTATCTGCTATTTTAATTTTTTGCTGGAGTACGGGCGTATATCCGACCGCCACGGTGGTCACATTAATCTTTTGTGGCCTACTCTTTCTGCTCGCTTGGGAAACTAATGTTTGGACTCACTTGGTTCCTCGGATCGCAGTTAACAATAAGATTCCGGAAAAGGTTAATCGCAAATATTGGCGGTATTGCGGTTTGTGTATTGTCATAGTCTACTTTTTAGATTTCGTTCGACGCGGTAATGTATATCGACCACGTCATCCAGAATGGAATGACCTATCTTTTATCCTTTTGGTGCTTATGGCTCTTCTTCCTTTCCTTACGATGGGCTTAGAACTCATTCGTTCTCGCGAAAATTCATCCTGATAAACGACTTCCTGCTCTTGTTGCAAGGGCATAATTGCGAGTAGTTTGAAGCGGGGCTCTATATTGTGGATACACTACGTACATATACCGACGCCATCATTGTTATTACTGGAGGGGCGTCCGGACTGGGCAAGCAAATAGGTATCGAGTTAGCGCAACGCGGTGCAATTGTGATGTTGCTTGATCGTCAGATAGAGGAGGCCGAGCATGTTTGTTCCCTGATTCAGGAAAAGGGTGGTCGGAGTTTTGCGTACGAGGTCGACGTTCGTAACCCCACTACAATCAAAGAGAGCTTTCGAAGAATTTACACAGAGCATGGCCGCATTGACTACGTGTTTAATAATGCTGGAATCATGTACGCCGGAAATGTGACCGATATGGAGCCTGATCAGTGGGAGAACATCGTCGACGTCAATATCAAGGGCGTCGTTTACGGTTGTCGCGAAGCTGCAGCAATTATGAAAGAGCAAGGCTTTGGACACATCGTCAATACAGCTTCTATGGCAGGCCTCCTTATTACGCCTTTTATCGCCGCCTATGGGATGACCAAATATGCTGTTGTCGGTTTATCTCTTGCTCTGAATTCTGAACTAAAAACTGACAATATTTGCGTTACCGCTATATGTCCCGGTTTTATAAACACACCTATTTTACACGGCGGTCGGTATGGGTCGTTCGTAAGTAAACCCAATGAATCCGAGTTGAAAAAATTACAGAAAAATAATCTTGTGACATTCGACGTGGAGTCTTTTGCTAAAGCGGCTGTGAAACAGATTCCAAAACGTAAAGGAATTATCATTCTACCTCGGCGTTGGAATCTAATGTGGTGCCTTCAACGTTGGTTTCCTCGTTTGTCCCTGCGTTTGTCGCAGATGTCTAGTCGCTATGCGATACGCAAAAAATTATTTGGCTCATGAGGTAGTGTCGCTTCGACCTACAGTCTAAACAAAGTTCGAAAATTTTCCCGAATTGCGTGAGTCATTTCTTCGATGCTGATTTCACGCGCTTTGGCCATTGCAGCGACACCGTATTGCACGTTGGCAGGTTCGTTTCGTTGTTCTCGTTCGTGGCCCATGTATGGGCAGTCCGTTTCTGTCAGAAGTTGTGAGAGTGGAAGTTTTTGAACGAGTCGTTGAAACGATTCTGCTCTGACGACAACCGGAGGAATAGAGAGAAAGTAACCGGCCTCTGCAATTTTCTGAGCGAGCTTAAGTTTTCCACCATAACAATGAAAATCTGCTCTAGAGACATTCATATCTTTCAGAATATCAAAACAGCGTTGTTCTGCTTTACGACTGTGTATGATAATTGGTTTATCGTGCTTTTGCGCGACCTCAATGAGTGAACAGAAGATGTCTTCCTGTCTCGCTGCGTAATCCTTGACCCAGTACTGATCGAGCCCAATTTCTCCGATGGCCACCAAACCAGGCGCACGTTCATCTATCCGGCGAATTTCTGCTTCCACGTCGAAAGGCTCTGGAGGCTCAAAGTCGTAGGTCCAGCTGTCACCGGCGGCGATTTCGGTAGCAATAGCATCTACGGGATAGATTCCTAACGCGGGGAGAAGACATTCATGCTTGTCACACAGATCTAAAGTTGCATCGTTCGTCTCTGGATTCAGTCCGTTGACGATTACGTACTCAAGTCCGGCTTTTTTCGCTCGCTCAGTAACGGCATTCTCTTCGCCTGCAAACTGCTCGTGAATCAGATGCGCGTGTACGTCGACAAGAGTCATCTTAGAGACTACTTAGACAGATCTATGAGTGACCTGTAAAGGCACAAACCAGCGCTCAAGAAGTTTCTACGCGTTCTGGAGCACTCTCTGGTCGGTATCTTCAATGGATTGTCATGAAAAAGGCCGAAATTTACTGGCGAATAACCCTGGATGTAACTACATCTCTGCGGGATGAAAGTTACAAGTTCTGACCTCGAGGTAATGGAGAAAAGATACCGGGCACGGTTCGTGAACAGTCTCTCTGGTTACAAGAGTGCCAATCTGGTGGGTACGATCAACGGTCATGAGCAGACCAATTTGGCGGTCGTGAGCTCGGCTTTTCACGTCGGTGCAGACCCAGCCTTGCTTGGTATGATTTTTCGGCCTGCTACGGTCCCTCGGCACTCTTTAGAAAACATCCTAGAGACAGGCTCATTTACCGTCAATCAGATCCATTCTGAGATAGTAGAACAGGCTCACCAAACATCTGCGAGATATGAACGAGCAGAAAGCGAATTTTCTGCCGTGGGTTTGACTCCTCAATATTCAGACGATTTTGTCGCTCCTTACGTCCAAGAGAGTCGCCTAAAAATGGGGTTATCGCTGGCCTCTCACCAAACCATAGACCTCAACCAGACGGTGTTAGTTATCGGCCGCATCATTGAGGTCCTCGTCGATGAGGATGCGGTTCAACCGGACGGCTACATTGACATAGGTTCGTTAGATGCTGTCAGCATAACTGGCTTAGATAGCTATCACGTCGGAGAACGCATTTCTCGGCTTAGCTATGCAAAAACGTCGCATCCGATTCGAAGGTTAACTGTCAGCGGAACCGAGTCGAACGGGTAGAGGCTTGACGACAAGGATTCAGAAAGACGTCAGCATATATCCGATGCACATTTCATCAAGACTCCCTTCGCCCCAGCTTACATCGCGCGACTTAACCTGTTGGCCATTGATGATAGGTTGATTGGCTTGGCTATTGTCGAATACACACTCGATCTTGACTTTGTCGCCCTCGCGGAGCTGCATCGCGCTCTGCAGTTCAAAACTCTGTTGCCAGTCAAAGTCCCAAGAGGGAATATCGATGAGGCATTCTCGTTCTCCCGATTTTCGAATGACCTCCATTTTGAGAGATTGCCCAAGTTGATGCATATGTCCGGTCACTCCATGAATCTTGATTCCGTCTCCTCCTCTTGGAATTGTCAGGATATTTTGAAATTTGACATCTTTTGTGTCCGAAGGAATATCGAGAAAAGGCTGAAGAACCGAGTACGTTGTTGCTGTCGTGAGATTCGCACTACGTTCAATTTGTAAGGCGAGCTGGGTGTTGTCGATAGGTGGGGCGTCACCAGCGGCGAGCAAATTATAGTGGATCTGCATGAGTATTTTCTTCCCGGCAGGAAGTCGAAGCCCCGTATTTTCAGGCATGAAACGGGCAACCTGGCCTGGAACCCAAGCCGCAATTTGTTCGCTGTCATCCGCGACAACGTTACTGAAGCAAGTATATCCTTTACCTGGCTCTGCGGCATCTAGCCGCATAGCTTCCTCTAGGCTGTCATCCGGGATTGTGTATACCAATGCGTGGTGAACAATTTTCTGGTTCCCGGGTATGACTTCATACCCGGTAATAAATGCATCCTCGGTTAGTTCAGGGTCGAGAATGAAACATCTGTAGTTGTCGGAGTCCATGTAACTTGCATCAAAAGGTCCTCCTAGATCGAGTACAATATCTCGATTGATTTTTGGAATATACGGATCTTCAGCATGAACGGAATTTGCTGGGTCACCTAGGGGGGCTCCAGCGTCGACCCAGGCAGAGATAGTCTCAATTTCCGCCGTGGTCAGACGAGTGTCATATTTATACGGAGCACAATCACCTTTTGCCATAAATGGCGGCATCCGACCGGACACGACTGATGGTTTGATAATGCTTGCAAGCTGCACAACTTTATCGGGAGATTCAAAGGAAAACGGCGCAATGCCACCTTCGCGGTGGCATCCGTTACAAGATGATTCGATGATTGGCTGAACGTGCTGCAGGTAATTGATGTTCTCCGGAATCGGACTAGAAATTCGCGGCTCAATATTTTTCGGGTCGGTCGCCTGGCACCCCGCGGTCAAAGTGACCAAGAGTAAAAGATAAGCCTGCAATTTGGGAATATTACATACGGTAATGCCTCTCTTCTCTGAGAGCATAAATACAAATTTGTCTCGGAACTTTTGAATAATCAGCTTCTCTTTTTTGGATGGACCCGAAGGAATCTCAGCTGTTTTGGCATAGAAAAGACTGGATGAAGTCGTTCGACGCGCATCATTCGTACCGAAGTTTTCGTTCATTGAGGAATGATACAGGAATAAGCACGGCAACCTCAATTTAGGTTTATGCAGGTTTTCGCGCTGCATTTCGTTTTCATAGCTTTAGGATAGCTGCGTGTGGGTCGCTATATGCAGTCATTTCGGCCATTTGAGCGAACTGCAGATAACCCTAACTTGAGCGCGGTCACATCTCGCATGAATCATGAATATGTAATGTATGGATACGTCAAAGAGCCATGCAATCGAGGCGAGAGAGGTAGGATTTTGTGAAAGCGTGATAATTTGACGAAATGTCGTTGGAGGTCTTGCGGTTATGGAGTCGATAGGAGATTCTTCGGCCGATTGAAACAGGCTTCAAAGCTTGTTTTGGGAGAATAATAGGATGAATTTTTCAAAAGTTTTAACCACATACGGTGTTTGTGCCCTCGCAGCGGGTGCACTCATGTTTCACTCACCTGCTGATGCATCGGCGGAAGCTCAATGTAAACGAGCAACCCAAAACCGAGTTGCTTGGGACTACAAGGGTTCAAAACGCTGGGCCCAAGGAAATCTCAACCGATTATGCAAGAATTCGCGTAATGCTGCTCCAGCCCAATGTTTCCGCCGTGTCATGCATGGAAACGTGAACTATGGTGGCGGAACAAAGTGGAAATGGGAAAACGCCATCGATTTGTGCGAGCAGTCTCGAAACGCCAATAAAACGATCAATTGCTTCAAGAACAAGATTCGTAGTGGAAAAAACTGGAAGCAAGCCATTTCAAAATGTGATGAACGCATGCCAGTTGCGGATTGTAGAAGCTCTACACAGAACAAAATTGCTTGGGATTACAAGGGCAGCCGCAAATGGGCATCCGGAAACCTCAACCGACTATGCAAGAATGCGGACGATGATGAACCCGCAAAATGCTTCAAGCGAGTTATGCACGGTAATGTAAACTACGGTGGTGGCACGAAGTGGAAGTGGGAAAACGCGATCGACCTTTGCGAACAATCCCCGGATGCGAGCATGACGATCGGGTGCTTCCGAAAGCAGATTCGCCGTGGGAAGAACTGGAAGCAAGCTATCCGAAAGTGTGGCCGATAGGCTAACCACATAGCTTTGACATCCCCTCAGGCAGGAGATGCATCGATATAAGGAGACTCATCGGACTAGCGTTCGATGAGTTTTCCTCGTTAACAGCCTATTCCGACGCTTCAAAAACGGGTAATCCGAGCGTTACACTCGTAAGAGATGTCAATGCTCAGGGATACCGTTTCTGAGGCTTGCCGTATACAGTTCAACGACGTATCTTTCCAATTGTGCAGCTTACTCGGCGAGGCATTATAAAGACGGGGTTTGCAGGCTCAATTGTTTTGGGTTTAGGTGGAACCGGGCTCTTTTTGCGTGAAACGATACTGGTTAGCCCAAAATCGCCGTTGCTTGCCCTCAATGAACACTCTTTTTCCATCCTGGTCGCTGTCGCTGACCGAATCATTCCTCAAGGAGAGAAATTCCCAGCACCTCGTAAGCTTGGAATTGCGGAGAAGGTTGATCGATTACTATCCGGACTCCATCCTGGTGATGTCACTGACTTTAAAAACGGACTCTTTCTCATCGAAAACGGCCTAACGGGCTTTTTATTGGACGGTCGTACGACTGCTTTTACGAGCAGTGCCCCTGAAGTCCAAGACCACACTCTTGAAAGTTTTCGAACCTCGCGGTTACAGGTTCGTCGCTCGATATACAAAGCCGTCTATGGAATGGTATCTGCCTGCTATTGGTCGTGCCCCGAAACGTACGCAGCGACTGGATACGAGGGTCCTCCAGAGTTCGGTAGTGGGTTTGCGGCAGGTCCTTCTCGGCCACCGATTAAGAGACGGGGAATCGAACCTAAAGGACCGCTTGAAAAAGATGATAAGGACGAGCAGCAATAATGAGAGGTCAGTTATTCATCGGTGAGGACATTACCCAAGACCATGACGTTCAATGTGACGTCTGCATAGTCGGCTCAGGTGCAGGAGGGGCCGTCCTTGCAGCCGGTTTGGTTTCTTCGGGTCTCAAGGTCGTTATGCTAGAAGAAGGCGGCTATTACGACCAAGACAACTTTAAGCTAAACGAGGGGGACGCGTACTTTAACCTTTATCAGGACCGAGGAACGCGAGCTACTTCAGACGTCTCTATCACGGTGCTTCAAGGGCGTACGGTCGGCGGGAGTACAACTGTTAATTGGACAACATGTTTTCGAACTCCTGACCGTATCCTGAAGCATTGGGAACAGAACTTCGGAACGGAAGCGATTACGACAGAGACACTGAAGCCTCACTTCGAAGAGGTAGAACGTCGATTAGGAATTCAAGAGTGGCCACTTGACCGAGTGAATGCCAACAACAAAGTGCTTGTCGATGGCTGCAAGAAACTTGGATATGAGGTGCGACCTCTTCGGAGAAATGTTCGGAGTTGCGCAGATAGCGGCTTTTGCGGCATGGGCTGCCCCATTGGTGCCAAACAGGCGATGCATCGAACGTATATCCAAGATGCATTAGATCTTGGTTTGACGATTTATTCCGACGTTCGAGCCGAACGGTTTATTATCGAAAACAATAAGACGACGTCAGTCGTCGGTCAGGTCCTTGATCGTGAAACGTCCAAAGCGAAAGGGCGGCAAATTCAAGTTCGAGCAAAAGTATTTGTATCAAGCTGCGGAGCCATCAACGGACCCGCTCTCTTTTTGCGTTCAGGCATTACTGCAGAGGGTAGGATAGGGCGACGGACCATGCTTCATCCAGTTGTCGGTGTGACTGCTGTGTACGAAAATCCAATTCATCCTTACTATGGAGCGCCGCAGTCTGCAGGCTCGCATGAGTTCGTCGATCGTGGAGCGAATAAGATTGGCTATTTCCTAGAGTCGGCACCGCTTCACCCTTCGCTGGCGAGTCTCGGTGGCTCGGCATTTGGATCGCTCCAAGGCGAGCTTTTACAAAACTTGTCTCATACCGGAGTTCTCTTAGCGCTCAGCGTCGATGGACTGCACCCTAATTCGCAAGGTGGTACCGTCCGTTTGCGCAACGATGGGCGCATTAAATTCGATTATCCAATGTGTCCGGAGCTTTTGGAGAGCTTTAAAGATGCTCATCAAACGATGGCTCGAATCAGTTTCGCCGCAGGTGCGAAGAAGGTTGGCACAGCGCATGTTGAGCCGGTGATATTGTCCTCGGACAAAGACCTTAAGGTCCTGCAGCAAGTTGAGTATGGAGCCTTCAAGCACGGAATCTTTTCGGCACATCAAATGGGTGGCTGCATGATGGGCTCAGATCCTAAAAATAGCGTCGTAGATACTGATTTGAGAATGCATGACCTTCAGAATACTTTCGTCGTTGATGGCTCAGTATTGCCGACTGCTTTAGGTGTGAATCCCTCGCAGACGATTTACGGACTCGCTCACCGTGCGGTCAAAAAAGTCGCGGAATCTGTATAAGTATTCGTAATTATGGTTTTTTATGGCCCTTTGCGTCGAGAGGGCTACATGGACTTGGCTCTTGCCTCATCGCCCTAGAATGTCGTATGGTGTAGCACATACGTTTCATATAGGTTGCGCGAGCTTGTAAGCTCTCGTGCCGGAAATGTGGGGTAGTGATGGTAGACATTTTTGACGGGCGTAAGCGCAATAAGCGGGGTTTGCATTGCCTAAGATAAATCCCAAAGCGGGTGTGCCTGGACCATCTATTCCTCGCCCGAAATCTTCGCAGGCCGGTCCCGCTAAGGATGCCCAGCAGACGACAGCCGCCGACGTCAGTATTGTCCAAGATACGCTGGTTTCCACATCGCATCCTAGTCTTCGAGATTACACGTTTGAGTCCTCCGCTGCAGATATTTCAAGTGTTGGTCCTGCTCTGAGTTGGGTTGGTGTGCAGGCTTTGGCGAAGTCAAATGAAAAGGAGGATAGCCTGGTCAGAGTGAAGACACCTGGACGGCGATTAGCGCAATTCGATGAGATGTCCTCAATTGATGCGATACCCAATCACTACAAATTAGAACCTCGATTCACAGAGCTCAGCCAAGACCCAGCGCACGGCGATAAACAAACCGGTACTTCACTGCGAGAAGCAATGACTGGGCTCGAATCAGAGCAGAAGGGACTGATTCAATATCCGATTTCGAGGGGACCCGCAGAAATTGAATTCTACGATGCGAAAGGCCACCCTTATGATGTCAAAACGCCACGTTCACCGCTTACCGAAGACCGATGGATGTTTAATCCTCGCAAGGCCGCGCGTTCGATTGTGAAGCAGATTAATAAAGAGTTTCCCAACAACAAAACCGATCGACTAGAGCCCGTTCGCGTCTTGCTAGACTCAACCTATCTTTCGACCGAGGATCATCAAGCTCTTTGGGAGCATTTGACTCCTCAGCTGGATGAAAAACTTAGCCGAAGAATCATCGAAGTAAACGTGAGGGTGTAAGTATGACGGAAACTGTCACTCGCCTCAGTTCCGCAGAAGTCAAAGAACTTCTTGAAGCGCACAAGTTGTTTGAAGCGTCTGAAGGCTCTGAAGGTAAACGATTAGATCTCACGCGCTTCGAGGTGCATGATTTTTGTTTCGATGGCTTGAACCTCACGGAAGTCGTCGCTCAAAATGCGAGATTTCATAAATGCTCATTTCGAGGCGTAGTCTGGAGCTCAGGCAACTTTGATACAACGACGGCAATTCAATGCGATTTTACCGACGCAGTTTTGGTGAAAGCTGAATTTTTTGAATCGAATCTTTCGGGCTCTGAATTTGTAAATGCGAATCTGACTCGTGCCGAGCTCATTGATTGTGATCTCAGAGACGTTGATTTTACGGGCGCGGCTGTAAAGGGGGCATTAATTTCTGAATCCCAAATTGCTGGAGCCCGCTTTGATACATCAGCTCGTGAAGAAGCTTCATTTGAAGATAATCGTGGCTGAAGTTTTTGCTAGCTGGTCAATCATGACATAATCACCGTGTGGCAAAGACAAACCTGCCGGATGGAACTCCCATTGAATGTATTGTTCGAACTGAAGCACGAGTTTTGGTTGAGCATACCCAAGGATATCTCGAACAAGGCATTGAGCTTCCCGAAAATGCAGTTGTGTTTGATGTGGGTGCAAACGTCGGGGTCTTTTCGGTGATGCTTGCGCGGTCGCGCAAGGATGTTTTCCTCCACGCTTTTGAGCCAATCCCACCGATAGCACAAGTCTTGAAAAATAATGCGGATACTTTAGGAGACGGACGAATTGTTGTGCATCCTTACGGCGTAGGCAAAGAAGAGTCTTCGTTCGAGTTTATGTACTTCCCCCGTTGTCCGGCACTTAGCAGCGCTCACATGGACTTATGGGAAAATACACCGGGTGCCTTTACTGAGGCTGTGCGCGGTCATATCCGAGAAGCCGGGAAGTATATGCTAGCGGCTCGATTAGTCCCTTCTTTCTTAGCAGCACCGATTTCTCATTACCTTCGTGGTGGATCTCAAAAATATACGTGCAAGATCCAGCCGCTCTCGAAAGTTTTTGCTGAGCACGACGTACAAAAAGTTGACCTTCTCAAAGTCGATTGCGAAGGTGCAGAACTCGCGGTACTTGAAGGGGTCGATGATTCGCAATGGCCATCGATTCAGCAGGTGGTGTGTGAAGTTATGGATGTCGATGGGCGGCTGGAAACCTGCCAAAACTTGCTCAAAGCCAAGGGGTTTGACCGTTTGGCTGTTGTCCGTGAATCAGGTCTGGAAAATACGCCGATGTACAACCTCTACGCGCAGCGAAGTATAGTTGCAGCCTGAGGTTGGCAACGAGGACTATCTGACAAAGAATCCCCAAAGCGCATATGCGTACACCAAAGCTTCCGCAGTTCGACGTTTGCGAGCATCGACATTAGAAATCCTTGTTCTCATTGTGTTGTTTACTGTCACTGGAAGCCAGAGAGACACTAAACAGCAAAAGAGAAGCACAACAATACTCGGGCCGAGTGGGTGATATGAGGTGGCTAAAGTCCAGTTACCACTTAAAGCAATTACGACGCTGCGAGTGAGTCCGCAGCTTGGACACAAAATGGAGAAGAGGGCGAAGCTTGGGCATTTCCACGGAACAGCCGCAGCGATATCGGTGGCCGAGAACCCCTTCTCAAGTAAGTAGCGGACGACCGTAAAAACGATTAGTGCAGCCGCTGTGACTAATTTTCTAAATTGCCTCATCTCCAAAGTAGCGATTAATCCCGACCTGCTGAAGTGCATCTACGACAATAAATAATCCTAAAACTAAGATGATAACGTGAAGAAGAGGTTCATTGCCTGCTGTACCATCCTTCATCCTAAAGATGTCTTCACTCATTCGATACTTGTGATAAAAATGGTAAAGCCCCCCTGTAACGATAGTGAGCAATAACCACATTGAAAACGAGTAGCGATGTGGCTGAGTCATGTCATTCAGTGCAGCAATTTGCCTGTGTTGCAGATAGATACTGAAAATTCCGCAGGTAATAATAGTGAGGAGTATATCCATTCCGATATTTCGTATGTGATCACTATCGTTCATGCGCAGGATACTAGCAGTCATTAGCTTCATACGAAATATAAGCATCTCGTTATGTGGCTGAGCTCGCTGTGATTTGTTTAAGCATGGTCTCAGTGCAGCTAGCGCGACTGTAAAATTCCATTTCTGCCAATGATTTAGCTTTGAGAAGGGCGGGCGAAGAAATTCTCAGAGGCAATTCTCCACGACAGGTGAAGGACTCTCAACCAGAAGTCGATTCTCATAAGAAAGCCCAGTTATTTCGGAGTTTTATCAGGGTTTTCTTGTTCGGGCTGGGCTAGGCAGAGTCAAAACTTCTGGGTTATATTTGCCTCGTTTAGCAATGATGCGCTCAAATAAAAAGTCGAGTAAACTCATTAGCTGTTTGCTGCTGGCGTTCATTTCTTGCGGTCAGCAGAGTACCATCGGGCCGGAGCCTGAAGTCGCAATTGAACCGACGCCAGAGCAAAACATACTTCTCGCAGCCTCTGATGTAACGTTCCTTATCGCTTTGCGAAGTGTTGATAATTTCACCGCAAGCACCGTGGGGGGTTACGGTACTCTGCTACCTCGAGCTCTCTTCGATCAACTTGATTCACTCACCGTGATCGACGAGCCCGATGTTTTATACGCAAATCTAGACATAGTCGGAGTTCGCTTAGACCCTTGTTTTTTCGAAGGGGCAGGATTAGAAATCTGTTCGTCTCAAATTCGTTTAGTCATGCAACCTGTATTACTCCTTGATAACAGCGTTTCGACGCGTGATGCTACAGTCCACGTTTTTTATGAGGTTCCAGAGAATGAAATA
This sequence comes from Myxococcota bacterium, assembly GCA_036337945.1. Classification (GTDB taxonomy): domain Bacteria; phylum Myxococcota; class Kuafuiibacteriia; order Kuafuiibacteriales; family Kuafuiibacteriaceae; genus JAYZDF01. Next base: position 10,117 of record JAYZDF010000092.1, on the reverse strand, counting down.
AGAGACTTAGCGAATCTGTTGCGCGAGCTTCGATTACTAAGCAACGGTGATGAATCGATCGGGCTTCATCCGAACCCAAGCAAAGCTGCTGAACTTGTCTTGCCTCATATTGGAACAGATCGACTATCGAGAGTCACGTTTGTATCTGTGCATGCGTCCGACCAAGCTTGGGCTTTCGGCGGTATTGACATTGACGGAGGCAACTCGACAGCGATTGAAATCGTCGGTTCTGGACACCATGAACAACATTTAAGTAGCATCGGTGGAACTCAAACTTTAGATGCCACCATTCTGCCTCCGCCAAGCATAGAGCCCTCTATCGCGCACTTTTTATCGGAAAAGAAACGAAAGAATAGTACAGATGCGCAGCTTGCAGAGGCTCTGGCGGCTTTCGAACGTATCCTTGACCCCACCGAGCATAATTCTGGCACTGTGGACTGTGCGAGTTGTCATATGTCTACAGCTGCAAAGCGATATTCTTCATCGCACGAAAAAAACTTAGAGATTGGTTCCGCATACGCGAATTCTCAAAATCAAAGGATGCTCGGCTATTTTGGAAATGAACCGAGTATTAGCTCCCGAGTTAAAGCGGAAACTCAGGTTGTCGTGACGAGGTTGAGAGGAGAATAGTATGCTTTTTATATTTTTTGGAGATTCTCGAATGAAATTGATCAATCTGATGTCTGTTCTTTTTTCTGTGTCTTTTCTCTTTGCTTCCGCAACAGCCGTTGCGCAAGTTCCTGCTGGTTGGGTCTGCGATCCGTCTTATTATGATGATGGTGTCTGTGATTGTGGCTGTGAAGTGAAAGACATGGATTGTCCGGCTTCTGGTTCCTTCGAAATTTGTGAGCGAAGCGGCTGCACCTTGGGTCAAGTTCCTTGGGAGCACCAACCTGAAAGCTGTATGCAATCTGCGTGTGGCGATGGATGGCGTGATGAAAATCTTGGAGAAGTTTGCGATGATGGGGATGGTCTCAACCGTGGAGGCTGTAACGCTGATTGCTCCGCAGTTAACCTTACTTGGACGTGCGGGGTTCGTGCGGAAGGATGTCAAAGGCAACTCCCTGATGCCGGTTTCGTTTTTGATTCTGGAGTCTTCGTTGACGCGAGCCCGACGTATCCGGATGCAGTCGTTTCTCCTCCTGACACTGGCTCTGCTGAGATCGTCGATACGGGCGTTTTGCCGGCCGATACCGGAAGTCTTCTTCCCGATGCGGGTGCGACCATACCCGATACCGGATTGAACGCGATGGATGCCGAGGTTTGTGTTGCCGATACCGGTGCGGAAGTTGTCGACGCCGGCATACCGGTTGATTCGGGACCTAATATTTCAGAGCCAATGGACTCCGGTTCTATGACCAGCGAACCCGAGCCAGCTCCTCGTCCGACACCCGAAGAATCTGATACGAGTGGATGCAATTCTGTCCCTGCATCAGATATCTCTCTGTGGTTTCTATTTGCTGGAGTTCTGTTTGGCGTTTTCCGTCGCAGAACAACCAATGCCTCAACAACAGGCCCAAAGCCATAAAGATTCGAAAAATACCAATGCTGTTACTTGGCCAATAGAGTTTGATGACCATGTGGTGAAGGCAGGGTCATTATGCCGAAGGGTGATGCGAACGTTCCTTTACATTTATAAAAGGTTGGTCTTACACGTCACGGCCATTCCCGTGATAAGAACCGAAAAGAAATGGCGCAGGTGCAAAGTATTTCTAAGCGACAAAACCGTAGCTTCGGTATCACTTCTCAATAAAAAACGCCCGATGGGTCTGCGTGATCCAATCGGGCGAAATCATTATTTCTTTGCTATAGGCGCAGCGGGCTTCGAACCTGCGACCTCTACCGTGTCAAGGTAGCGCTCTACCCCTGAGCTATGCGCCTGCGAGAAAAGACTGGTATATATGAACATGTTTGCTGTCAAGTTATCATCGGTCGAGCGTTTCGTTTTCGTCTCACAGATAGTGCAGGGTAAGCGATCGTCTGTCACAGCTTTATTCGGTAACGTTCTGATTGATTAGAAACGATCTTAATCTTCTTTTTCTTTCTTTGTGGCTTGCTGTCTCCATACACGAAGGTCAGTTCGTTACAGCCTGAAGGAAGTTTGACTCGATTCAGCGGCGTCTCACCCAGTTTCTTTCCGCGGTAATAGACCTCCGAAAATGGAATCGTTACGATGGTGGCAAAGCCTGGCGGTACACTCGTGTCCGCTACACAGCCTGTCTGCCGAGGTTTTGCCTTGGAACGAGACTCTCTCCTTGAACTTTCGGATTTTACGACCGTTTTAGGCTTTGTCTTTTCGCAGGTAATGACAGGCTTAACAACTTGCCCTTGTTTTATAATGAAATTCGCTGGCGAAGCTTTGCAGTTATAATCATCTGCTTTGGCTCCGACACTCACTTTTCCGGGGCGAACGCCATGTTCAACCAATGCTCCGTAACCCACCTCTTCGTTGTTGATGAATATCCTGACCTGACCGGGCTCCCCACGCATCATGCTGACGACCTTCCCGAGGATAGGTACGAGTTTAGGTCGGATGAGTTGTTTATCGAAATCATCTCCCATCGTTATAGTTTCGGTATAGGGTTCGTAGCCCGCGAGAATGATCTCGATTTTGTAGGTCTGTCCGTAAAATAGCGGCTCAAGCTGCTCGATTGGCGTTAGCGCGTCTCGCCCATCCTCAAGTTTTACGGGTTGACCGTTCACAAGAATAAGTCCGCCGCTAGGAATCGAGTCGAGCTCTATCTTTCCCGACTTCACCGGCGCTGGGGGAGGTGGGCCCTCTGGAGTATCGAAAAGCTCGCTGGCTACATAAGCGCCCGAAGTCAGAATCAAAATGATTGCAACAATAATAATCCGTGTCGCCCAAGGTGCGCCCACGGGCTGTCCGTGAATTTGGGAGACTTGGAGGTGACTTTGTCCACTTCCTGTAAGTGTGGGCGGTCGATTCGAAAACTGGGAGCCTGTTCCAGAGTATGATTGTGATGAGTGTTCTGTAATACCGGACACGCGAACGTCTGAAGGTCTTCCGTAAACAATACGTCTTTTTGAGGAGCTGTCATTTAGGGCTGCGTAGTTGTCCGTAGGTTCTTCGTCAGAAGGTCCATATCTATCTAAAAAATCGTCTTGCGCAGCAATTCGACATAACTGCTGTTTCTCCTCCATTTTATCGGAAAAAAGCGCGCGCATATATTCTGCGATGTCGGCGTTGGTTGATGGCGACCGTTCTGCTCTTAGATAGTCCTCCAGCGCAATTTGCATATCTTGAGCCGTTTGGAAGCGAAGTTTCGGGTCTTTCTCGAGAGCGCGCATGATGACGCTTTCTAGTTGCGCTGGGATCTCGGGAGATACATCCGACGGAGGGGTTACTCGTCGTTGCGTGATCATCTCTAGAATCATCAATTCAGATTCATGTTTGAATAAGCGTTTCCCCGTGCAAAGTTCGTACAGCACGATACCAAGCGCAAAGATATCGGAGCGCATGTCCACATTGCCGCCGCGACACTGCTCCGGGCTCATATAACTAAATTTACCCTTTAGCATTCCTGTCTTGGTATGCTGGGATTTTGTCGCTGCTTTCGCTATACCGAAGTCTACAACCTTTACTTCGCCTTCGTAGGTGATGAGAAGATTTTGGGGTGAAATATCGCGATGAACAATATTGAAAGGTGTGCCGTCAGAACCTCGAAGATGATGAGCGTAATGCAATGCTTTACAAGCGTCCGCGATCGCGCGGGCTGCAAAAGCCGGAGAGAATCGATTTTCTCGTTTCACACCTCGCCAGGTGATCGCAGCGAGGTTCTCGCCAGCGATGTACTCCATTTCAATAAAAAAAGTTCCTTGGGCTTCTCCGAGGTCGTAGACTTGAACGATATTCGGGTGCATGAGCTGAGCACTCATCCGAGCTTCGTCTTGAAACATCCGAATAAAAGTCTCCTCTTCTGCCAAGTGACTCAGGATCTTTTTGATAACGACAAAGCGACTAAATCCAGCAAGCCCGGAAAGGCGGGCAAGCCAGATCTCCGCCATCCCACCGGTGGCAAGTTTCTTAAAGAGAGTGAAGCGTCCAAATTGCTTCACGGGTCCGATCGACGGGACACCGAATTTTTGCGTGGATGGCCCAGACACCGCGCTACCTGCTATACACTAGCCTTGATTGAACGTCGGCGGAAATTTAAAGCACCTCATTTCAAGTATTTCCTATCCATTTTTTTGGCATTAGCCTTTGGAAGTTCTGCTTGGGCAGGGAAACCGACTTCCGAGAAAAAACTAAAGGCGCTGAAATCAAAGCTTAACGTCCAAGATGTCGATATTATTGATAATTGTGTGGATAAAGCCTGTTCGAGGAGAGCGTTAGACCGCCTCTTCCAAACACTTTCGGCGGAGAATTCAGACCAAGTCACTCCAAGAATCCTCCAACTGGGAGACTCTCATTTAGCAGCGGATTATATATCAGGGAAAATACGTAATTCGCTTCAGAAACAATTTGGGAAAGCAGGGCGCGGATTTACTCATAGTGATCAACGATCGAGATACGGCGGTCGGCGTCTGAAGCGCGCTGAGAAACATTGGAAGAAAAAGCGTCATGTTGATCTTCATCGAAAGCGGCTCGATTTTGGGTTCTCGGGTATCAGTCTCGAGTCGAAATCAAAAAAGTCTAAAATTTCTTATCGTCTTGATTCTTCGGATTCTCGAGTCACGATTTATTTCCAGCCACGTGCAAAAGGGGGCAAATTGTCTGTTCTCGTCGATGGCGAGAAAGTGGGAACGCTAGATACCGCCAATGAGTCTCAGAGAGTGACTCAGACCTTTACCTGGAAAAAAAGCGCGAAAGTTTTGACGCTAAGGGCGCATGGACCACGAGTTACGATTTACGGACTAAGCTTTGAAACTGGAGTGAATGGAATCTTTTTTGATTCACTTGGACCGGTGGGAGCCGACGCAAAATTATACACGGAGTTTGGGAAAAAGAGCTTTAATGCCCATTTACGAGCATATAAACCTGACCTCATCATCCTAATGGTCGGTGGAAATGACGCAATGAAAATACGAAAGGGCTGGACCGACCTAAAAAAAGTTGAAAATGACCACAGAAACGTTATTCAAAACCTTCGTAATGAGCATCCACAAGCGGACTGCATGATTTGGTCCCCTATGGATGCGGGTAAGCGAAGAGGCAGGAAAATCTCGAGCCGCGCAAAGATCTCTGAAGTCGCTGCCATTCAAGCAAGAGTCGCCAAAGAGATGGGCTGCGCCTATTGGGACCTTTATGCCTTTATGGGTGGGGAAGGGTCTGTGGCTCGTTGGAGCAAGGCCGGTTTAATGAATAAAGATCTTATCCACCCTAAACGAGCCGCTGCAGACCTCATCGGCCAGGCCTTTTCTGATGCATTCCTCCGAGCATACAAGTCTCGGTAGCTTGAACGATTTTTTACGGCCTATTTGATTCTCATCGCAGTTTTTCAGGAACGAGTCGGGCGGAACGATGACTAAGCTAGGGAAATCGAGCTCAATATGATGTTCTTTTGGTTCGAGCGTGGAGATTCGTTTCTTGCCTAGGTATGCTACGCGCGTGTCTCAACCGACAGAGACAAATCAAGCGGCAGCCGACGCGTTACTGTCAGCTGCTTCCAGCGTGGTGCCCCTCTCTGACGCTCTCAAGGACTTGACGTTTGCCAAGTACACTGTCCTTGCGAGTATTGGGCGTGGTGGGATGGGAGAGGTCTTTCTTGCGCGAGACGAAGATGGCCGACGTAATCACCGACTGTTGGCGTTGAAAGTTTTGCTGGAAGAAGTAGGGCGCGACAAAGAGCTGGTCGGAATGTTCATGGATGAAGCGTCGATTATGGCGCAGATCAATCACCCTAATGTTCTGTCTGTCTCCGATTTTGGACGAGAGAAAGGCCACTACTATCTCGCGATGGAATATCTTAGGGGTCGACCGCTCGTTCGAGTAATGATTGACGCGTACATTGAATTTGAAGGTCTTGCGCCTGAAATTATTGCATCGATAGGCGCAGATGCTGCGCGAGGCTTACACGCTGCTCATACTGCTATGGGTTCGAATCAGTTCCCACTCAACGTTGTTCACAGAGATGTGAGTCCCCAAAATATATTTGTCACATTTGATGGCTCAGCAAAGATGATCGACTTTGGTGTTGCGAGAGCTAGCGAGCGAATTTCACGAACTTCAGCAGGCCAGCTCAAAGGAAAAGCTGCATACATGTCACCTGAGCAAGTGCTTGGACAATTGATCGATGGTCAGAGTGATGTTTTCGCACTCGGTGTTTGTCTCTGGGAGATGATGGCGGGCCGGCGCTTATTCAAACGCGATACAGACTACGCAACTATGGAGTCTGTCTTAAAACACGAGATTCAGGCCCCTTCTGCATTTCGACCGGGAGATGAAGCCCTAGATAAAATTGTTTTGGGTGCGCTGGTGCGCGATAAAAACAAAAGGGTACCGAACGCGGGCGAGTTTTGTCGTCAGCTTGAAGATTATGCTCGAGCTAAAATTAGGGGACGTACTGAAGAGAGAGTCGCGAATCTGATGACACAGCTTTACGGCCAAATAGAGCAAGATGAACGCCGCTTGATTCAGCAACTTGCGACTCGAACGGCGACCCAAGAAGAATCGCGGGCGCTTCGAGAGCTCTCTGGAATATCGAACACCAATGATTTCGGCGACGAAATAACGATGGCTGGTCTTGCAAGCGATCTCGCCGAACTCGATAAGTCCGGTTCTTGGGATGCAAACCCAACCTTAATCGCAAATGTCGATGATCTATTGAAGAAGACGGTCCCTTTACCAGAGGAATCTATTGTTCCGCTAAAGCAGTCGACCGAAATCGATGATGCTGCTGTGCGCGCTCAGGCAATCCAGAATTCGGTCGAAAAACTTAAATCAGAGCATAATGAGTGGTTGGAAAGAAGGAAGCTTACGTTTGCAAAGCCGAACTTGTTTCCCAAAAAAAATCGTAGTCTGGCTCGAGCGGCCGGTATTTTTATGTGTGCTGCTGTCGTTGGCGCCGGTGGCTTCATCTGGTCGCAAAATAACTCGAACCTGCCGCCGGTTGAAAGCGAGCAGCCAGTAGACGAAACGCTCATTGTGACTGATCCCATTGAAATCGTCGCCCCGGTACAAGAAATAATCACCTTGCGCGACCTCAAAGAGAGGCTGCGTTCTATGGGATTACTTGTGCGCGAAGCTGGTGAACAAACCCGCATCGAAGACTTGGACCGCACCCAACCTGTTTGGGTTGATTCTGACGCACAAGTCGAAATGTCAAAAGTGCAAGGGGTAGAAGGCTGGCTTATTTTCTCCAAAAGCCGTCGAACGCCGTCTGTGTCCTTTGTGGGTGGACTCACAGGCCAAAAGTGGCGTGCATTTGCGGCATCAGTGAATGACTGCCCTGCGACTGCAGACATAAAATTGAATGGATTAGAGCTTACTTATCCCGATCAGAAAGTGCTTATCGAGTGGGGTTCTCAACTTCGCGATTTGAGATTACGCCGGCCATTGTTCGCAAACTCGATGTCTTTAGTGCCTTTGGGCTTGTCTTGGAAGTCCAATAACGCCGCCCGTAAGTCTATGGATTGTCAATCCGGTTGGACCGAGAAAACGGTCAATCTCGTTCGTGTTCCTGCGGGGACATATACCGTAATTTGGAAAGGGGATGGTGTCACTGAAGAGGAAATAATCAAAGTTGGTGACCCTGAAAAGGATGCAGACCGTTCACGTTAATTTAGAGTGTCGTCTTCGAATCACTACAAACGAAATAAGAAAAATGAGCGGAAGAACGCTTCGCGAATGCACTTTGACGTTTACGTTATTGGAGCAAGCACAAGTTTCGCTGGGCGGAGGCATCCTGGTCTCCTGAACCCCGCTATCTAGCATTTGGAGCTCCTGAACTCCTGTATCCGTCCGATTTGCCCCGCTATCCGTAGTGGGACCCGCGTCGGGAAAAAAGAGGCGAGAAACGGTCACAAAAAAGCGGCTGTGACTCACAAAAGAAAGGCCACGCTGATCGGTGACTGTGGCTCTCAGTTTCCAATCGCCGTTCATTTGCATGGAGGTATCCCAAGTAAAGCTCACGCGTGTACTGGTTACGACCTCTCGATATATCTCGTAAAAATCGTCAGTATTATTTGGGGCTGCTTCGACGACGACTTCTGACGATTTGTCAGGATCGAATACGACGAATTCTACCTCATAATCTTCTTGAGCAATCGCAACTGGTGTTCCCGGACGGGTGATGAAAACAGCAGGATGAATAGGATCGCCGGGATGAGCCACTGTGAGAATCCCAGGCGAAAACTCAATGAACTGCAGACCAGAGTTTTCTTCTCCGAGAGGTTCGTTGACTCGTGACCAAATCCAGTAACTACCGGGAGCGACGGTCGATGTGTCCCATTCGTACACGTTGCGAGTGTCTTTCTCAATTATCCCCAAAGTGATTGGTTCCCCGACGAGGCCGACTGGCGGTTGACCTCGATAGTTTGGAGGAGGATTTGTTGCTGTATAGAAAAGGTCTACCGTGGCAGTCCCAGTGGATATGGGCAGGTCATAATCACTCCAGCGAACGATGTACGATGAATCAACGACTGTTCCTACTTCTGTGGGACCAGCGATAGGCGCAAGCGAAGGCGCCCCGAGATGAGCACGAGGTCGATTTTCATAGTTTACCGCCCAAACAACGATGATTAGGGCGGCGAGCAAACTAATTCGTAGAGTCTTCACGTTTGGCGTTCAGAAAGATTAGGGAGATATTACAATGACTTCTTCTCTTGTTCGGTCCGCGGCATATAGATTGCCCGAGGAGTCGAATTCCAGCCCTGAAAGTCCAGGCCGTCCTGTCGGAAGATAGTCGAGAAGATTTCCAGTGAGGTCGAAAGCATAGATGGTTCCGCTCGCAAAATCGGTGACGAACAGCGTCGAGTCGTACAGAGTCAAACCAGCGGGTTGAGTGATCCCATGGGTGGCACCCGTCACCAGTGTAGTTATCGGTGCCTGCATATAGAACATGCCGCCACCGTTTCGGATGATGCCGTCATAATCTTCGTTGTAGTCAGATCCTCTCATACCAGCGAAGGTGTCTAATACCGCGATTCGACTGTTCCCGGTATCTGCGACGTAGAGATAACCGCTCACGGAATCGAATGCTAAATGTGAAGGAACGTTGTTTACACCACTGACAGAGCCTTGAACCCAGCGGCTAATTTCACCATCTGTGTGTTCACTGCCGCCAGGACCATGGTGTTGATTAAAGTCATAACGAGTAATCGACTGATGGTAGGCATCAAAAAGCCAGTACGCGTTGCCTTCATCCCATGCGATGCCTTTACCATTTGGCGAATTATGAAGCATGTCGTAGTGACCGCGGTGATAGGGGCCTGATCCGCTGAATTTGGTAATGTCTGAAGTCCACAGGGTCGGTCCCATAAAATCGCTCGGTGCGTTCCCTGTCAGTCCCGGTTGATCATTCAAGCTGTCGTGACTGGTTGCGAAGCAATAGGCACCGTCACAATCAATTTGTCCGAATGCAAGAGCAGAAGGTTTCGCGAGAAAATGTAAGTTAGCGCCACCACGAGCAGCGAGATTGTTCACGTTGACTGTTGTTGAACCCACTCCGAGGACGGTGAATGTGCTGTCCCCTTGGTTGACTACCCACAGTTCGTTTGAACCAGGCTTAAAGGCGATATCCGTTGGTCGACGAAGTCCGTCAGTCCGTGCCGCCACAGATTCCACATTCACGGCGGTAATATCGTGCTGGCCGTTTCCTAATATCGGTAAACCGGTTTGCGGGCCTGTGGTACCAGAATCTGGACTCGATGGAACGCCTGCATCAACAGGCGGAGGATTTGTGGTTCCCGAATCTGCAGGCTGTGTTGCGCCTGCATCATTCATACCCGTGGTGCTGCCACTGTCGGCGGGAGATGTCGTTCCACCATCTACAGTAGAGTTCGTTGCCGCATCCATTTGTTGAGCCATACCCGCGTCAACTACTCCGTTACTGCCCGCATCGGTATTTTGTGAAGCCGTATTTGAGTTGCTAGACCGTGGGGTCGTAGCAACTTTCGGGGCTTCAGTGCACCCGGCAGAGATCACCGAACTCAAAAG
>JAYZDF010000091.1:0-96899 GCA_036337945.1 Myxococcota bacterium | reverse complement strand
GGCACTGGGTGGCGGATTTGAGCTCGCCCTGGCCTGTCACCGACGAATCGCGCTCGACAACCCTAGAGCGAAGTTCGGACTTCCCGAAGTCACTCTTGGCTTGATACTCGGCGCAGGAGGAACTCAAAGACTACCGCGTCTCGTAGGTATACAAACAGCACTTGATTTTATCCTCCAGGGCAAAATGGTTCGCCCGTCGAAAGCTCTTCAGGCGAAACTGGTCGACGATATCGCAGAAAGCGAAGAGCAACTTATCGAAAAATCGATCGCGTGGATCAAAGAGAACAAGCGCTTTAAGCAGCCTTGGCTCAAGTCAGATTACACTTGGCCAGCCCCTCAACCGGGCAGCGAAGATGCCAGAAACATGATCTTGGCAGCCTGTGGAATGCTCTATAAGAAGACTGCAGGCTGCTACCCCGCACATGAAGCCGCGACCTGCGCTGTACAAGAAGGCTCTTTACTACGATTTGATCGAGCACTTGAGGTTGAAGGCCGATACTTTGCAGGTCTGGCTGTTTCGGACCAGGCAAAGGATATGATTCGAACTATTTGGTACCACCGTACCGCGGCCGAAAAACACGAAGGCTTACCCACCGCTGAAAACGACGACATCCAAAAAATTGGAATTCTTGGTGCCGGAATGATGGGGGCGGGACTTGCTTTCATATGCGCCCAGGCTGGTTACTCAGTGGTTCTCAAGGATATCAAGGAGGATGCCTTGGAACTCGGAATGGACCACTGCCGTAGTCAACTCAAGAAGATGAAGTGGCTCTCAGACGATGAGAAGAACGCCATCCTTGATCGAATCACTCCTAGTCTAGAGTTAGCAGCGCTGGAAGGATGCGACCTCATCGTAGAAGCCGTCATTGAGAATCTCAAAATCAAGCATGCTGTCATCACCGAAACAGAGGGTGTATTGTCAGAGCGCGGGATTTGGGCTTCAAACACATCCGCTTTACCGATCAACGACCTGGCAACAGCATCAAAGATAAAAGATAAGTTCATTGGCCTACATTTCTTCTCTCCAGTAGAAAAAATGCCTTTGATTGAAATCATCTTGGGTAAAGAGACCAGTGAAGAGACACTCGGACGGGCTTTGGCTTTTTCTAAGAAAATCAAGAAGACACCGATCGTGGTCAATGACGGTTACGGTTTTTACACGACCAGAGTTTTCTCAGCGTACATTATGGAGGCCGCTCAGCTCGTTGCCGAAGGACATGACCCCGTGCTCGTTGAGTGGGCAGCAAAGTCTGCTGGAATGGTTGTTCCTCCGTTACAAGTATTCGATGAAGTGACTCTGACCCTTGCTCGTCATGGTCTTGAACAAGCCAAAGACTATATGAAGCACTCTCAAGACCTAGAAGCCATCTCGCTCATTCAAGCGATGGTCGATGATCATGAGAGGAACGGGAAATCGTCAGGCAAAGGATTTTACGAGTACAAAAACGGAAAACGTGCCGGTTTCTGGCAAGGACTCGGTGCATTGGTCAACAAACCGAAGCCAGAAAACTCCTCGACAAAAAGTATTACCGAAAGACTGATGCTCGCTCAGTGTGTTGAGGTCGTTCGTAGTTTAGAAGAAGGCGTTCTGAGAAATCATCGGGACGCTGAAGTTGGTGCGTTACTCGGAATCGGGTTTGCGCCCAACCGAGGAGGTCCTTTGGCCTATTTGGACCGCATGACCGCTACAAAAGCCGTAGAGGCGCTCAATCGACTTCACGAAACCTGTGGAGAAAGGTTCAAAGCACCTGAACTTCTTAAAAAGATGGCGGCAAAGGGCGACACGTTTTTTGATGCATAAAAACATCTAGGAAGGAGCTGGCCCTCGCCAGACTCCTTCCACCCAAAGTGGGCTTGGGATGAAGGTAAGAATCAAAATCACCAAACAGACGAAAGCAAGCCAGTAGCGCACTTTCGACAAGTTCTCATCTTCATTTCTCACAGGCGGATGTTGCAGACCTGTGAACCTTCCAAAAATAGCCCAGACCAAGAAAACGTGGCTAAACCACGGCATCAAAAGCGTCGAATCTTCTAAATATGAAATCGAGAAAAAAGACTCAGGCTCAAGGCCAAAGGCTTGAGTTATGCTCCAAAGCATACTCGGTAAATGAACGCCTAAACCCATAAAACCCAAAACAATAAGAGCCTTAAAAACTCTGCGAGATCTCGCAAACGCCTTTTTCGGGTTCAGCGCGTGCAGAATATGGCCACCATCGAGTTGGCCCATGGGAAGTAAGTTTATAGCCGTCACTAAGAAGCCGCCCCACGCTCCTATCCACACTGGATGTGCAAGAAGCGTTTCATTTGCTGCTAACTCTGGACGAAGAATTTTCACAAAAAGCGCACTAAGGAGTGAATCTCCCATAAATGTCAGTGCACCATCTTGAGTCACAATGGTTGTCGATGAAAGTGATACACCTAAAGCCATTGCAAAAACCGCGACAACAAAGCCCGCGATTGGACCCGCGACACCAATATCCATAAGCTGATTTCGGTTCGCAGAATCAGTCTCCATAGTGATTACAGCACCCATCGTTCCCAGCGGTGGTAATGGGAGAGGTATGAAGTAAGGAAGGGAGGCAGGTATATTATGATAACGAGCGGCTGTGTAGTGTCCCATTTCGTGGGCCACCAAAATGGAGAGCAAGGTGATGCTGAACATCCAGCCCCCTGTCCAAACAGTAGAAAGAACCGTCAATAAGAACAGAAAAAGAGGCCGAATCATGAGAATAGTTTATCTCGACTAGTTTGTTCCACCAGATGTGCCGACGGTTGGCGCTTTCTCAACTGGCGGCGGAGCTTCGACAATACGAGAATTCTTGATCTTCAAAATGTGAATCGACTTTTGAGCGTCTTGTCCGGCTCGAAAAGAGGTCTTGCCGGTCGCTCCGTTGAAACTATCCACACGGCGCAACGCTTCACGCATTGCATTTCGGGTGGGTGGCTTCTGCTTCTCAATCACTTGCCTGACAATTCGAACAGCGTCAAAAAACAAGGCGTCTTGCAGCATTGGTGTCCGTTGGAAGTTTTTCCTAAAGCTTGAAACCAATTTGACAGTCGCCTTGTTGTTAGACTGAGGAAAGAAACCGTCTGGGAAGTGCGCGTTTTCTACGTAACGCTCAGCCTTCTTGGGAAGAACTGGATTGTTCCATCCGCTTGTTCCAAGTAGCGTGATCGGGCGAACCTTTCGACCTAAAGTCTTTTCTATTTTATCTAGCTTCCTAGTATTTTGCTCTACGATAATGTCTTCAGACGCTAATGCTGGGGCCACTAAAGCGAGCGTACTTGGATAATCGGGTATGAATAGTGCGTCAAAGTCAACGACGGGTGGAAGTTCAGATTTTACTTTCCGAATACAACGCTGCACTCGGTATGGATCAGGCTGCTTTTCGCACTCATTAACCGCCTCTTTATAGTCTCTTCTTATATTCAACCGAGCGCGACCCACTAACCTTTTGACCGGCCATGTGAAGGTTGTGTCGTTAGAGCCATAGGACTCAACTCCTCTGATCTCTCCCCCTTTCTCAATGACACGATCCCAAAACAAATGAATGAAGGTCTCGCCGTAGGGGTGACGAGGATAAAGAAGCGCAAACTTCTTCATACCAAGAACGTCCATGGCGTAGTCTACGATACCACTAATTTGAGCTTGATTAGTCAGGCCTGAGCGAAACACATACGGGCCAACGTCAGTGATTTCAGGTATCGAACTCAACGATAAGAACGGAACACCCAGTTCTTGGGCTTTGTATGCTGCTGCTTCAGACTCAACCCTAAACAATCCGCCAACTACGGCAATCGCGCCATCAACCAAGACAAAATCTTCAATGGCCTTCGCGGCGGCGGCGGCATCACCCTTGGAGTCGCGAAAAACGATATTAACAGAAGGAGGGGCGTCTTTTCCTTTACCGGAGGACTCAAACTCTCCTGCCGCTAGGCGAACAGCTTGGCTGACGTTTTTACCATAGCGCTTGAGACGGCCAGACATCGGCACGAGCACCCCAATCGTTATTGAATTTACTTTGCTACGGACGGCAATACGCTTCAGCAATTGCTTTGCTCCATCAACATAATTTGCAGTTGGCCAGGTTTGTATCGCCCGAGAAAGAGTTTCTTGGGCATTGGCGAAGTCGTGAACGTGATAGAGGATTCGGCCAAGTTTGAATGTAAGAACATCGACGGGAAACTCAGTGGAGTCAAATTCCTCGAGAAGAGTTCGAACTTCTTGGGCCGAAATTCTCGCATCTATAATTTCCGTAATCTGCTCTCGAAACCTGGCGGCCTTTGAGCTATCCGCGGAAGATTTCAACGCAGTAACAAGCCACTTTACTGCTCCGGAAAAATCATCGACTTCCATTGCTTGTTTACTTGCTTCGATCGCAATCTTTAGCTTTTCGTCATCATTTTGGGCATCTTCAAAATGAGTACTCGCCTGGGTAGATCGGCATGAATTGAGGCTTTTTTTGGCTGCCAAGTGCTGAGGATGTTCCGGGTAATTGTCTACAAGCTTCTGAAGGTAGAGCGCGCCGCTTTCACAGCCTCTTTCTCGAAAATAGATATCGCCTAGAGTAGCTAAAGCATCAGCGTAACGAGGCGATGCCGGGAACGAGTCGATAAGTTGTTTATATCGATTCTTTGCGGTTGCCCAATCAGCTTTCTTTTGGGCCTCTTGAGCCTCTCGATATAGTTCTTCCGCTCCCTCATTTCCGCTCAGCTGATTAGGACGGCCAGTTCCGGTACTCGTGGCTGCCGTCGGCAGACATGCAGTACTCGATAGAGTTTGAGCGATGGCTAGAATAAATAATCCTGTATTCAACTTCTTCACTGAAACGTCGTAAGAAGATAACTTCTTCCGAAATAACGCAAGCCTCTACCTTGGTTCTTGTACAAGATTCCATACTAATCAGGGACATCCCTGAATCTTAGCCCCTGTGATGCTTTACAAGACTGAAAATTGCAGATTTATGAGCCACTTATAAGTACAATCTTGGCTAGATGCGCGACCCGTACACAGTTTTACAGGTGTCCGCTAACGCGGACATGGATGAAATTAAACGCGCCTACCGGAATCTTGCTCGTAAACTCCACCCAGACAAAGCTGGGTCCACCCCTGAAGCTGAAGACGCTTTCCTTGAGCTAAAAGATGCTTATGATATTTTGTCTGATCCTCAAAAACGACGGCAATACGACTTCGACCCCGATTCATTGTTAGAAGAAGAGCATTATGCGGAAAAGAGACGTGCTCACCTAAAGCGACGCCGCAACCGAATTAAGCGCCTCTATGACCACTGATCCTGCTAGGATGGAAACGTGAATCAACGAAACACCTATTCTGCCGCTTTCGCGATGGTCGCAGTCCTTACTTTGGGCTGTTTTCCGGAATATGACCCGCCACCAGAATTAGACTTTATAAATGTTGATCAAGGACTTTTTGACCCCTCCTCAGGGCCGCTCGAAATTGGACTCAGCGAACCAGTAATCCTCAAAACCCTCAACGTAAGTTTATACCTGGGACGAACTGATGAAGATTTTCGTCTCTGCTTTCCTGATATAGACGGGAATCTCAAGCCAGGATGCACAGAAGAGGCAGTGGTTGTCATGGGACCGTGCAGCGCCAACCCAGCGAACGCCAGTAGAGATCTCCAAGCATCAAATGGGCTGTCCTTCTCGTGCGAAGGCGGGAAGATTATCGTCGATGAAACCAAACGACGAGTGACCATAGAAACAGCTTCAAGTCTCGCCCCGTTCGAAACGTACCGCGTTGTGATTGCAAGCGGCCTTTCTGATGAAGTCGGTCGAACTAGAAAAGTGCCGATAGAAGAGACGTTTCAGGTAAAGAGTAGTATCCCGTGCAAGCCGACTTCTTTTTCTTCGGGATTTTATTTTTCAACATTCGACATCGAAGCCCCTGCGCGAGGGCAGTTTCATTTTCTTTTCTGGATAGAAGTGAATTCAGAGACAGGCCAAACAAAACTTTATGGAAGTCGACTACGTCCCAAAGATAACGTTGACGCAGCTTTGAATAGAAATATCTCAGATTGGAACGTCGACCGAAACCCTGAAACCGGTTCCGATATTTTCGCGACCGGACAAACCGCTGAACTGGGTCAAGAATCTGTCTTCTCAGTCTTTCCTTTCACGCTGAGCGTGAATCAACCTAGAATTCTTGCTTCGAGTGTAGAACTCAGTGGGCAAGTTAGTCTTATGTCGACGGCTACGTCTTCTAGCTCTGTAAAGGTTATAAATGGCCGGCTAACAAGTCCCCAGATTTTCCTCGGTGACGGTGCAGCACAATCGGACTTAGGTTCGGGATACGGAAGTGCTACTATGATTGAAATTCCCTCCGATGAGGCCCCGACCTTAGTCGATGGATTACCGAGCTCAATATCCGTGGAAGAAGTTCAGTCCGGATTCGGTCCCTGCGGCGACTAGAAAAGCTAAGCCGTTTCAGACCGCTCTGACTTGAAGGATATTCGAGTACAATCCTTTGCAACAACAACGTTAGGATGTATCTTAGAAGCTTCTTCGTAGAATGGCTTCAGGGAGGTATATCGCTGAGAAAAATGCGATAGAACCAGTAAATTAGCATTAGCTTCTTTAGCCACCGTTGCCGCCTGTCCTGCAGTCATATGTCCATTTTTTTTCGCGTCAGATTTTTCCGAAGACAAATACGTAGAGTCACAAATGACCATGTCTGCGTCCTGAGCCAAGCGAATGGCATTTTCACAGAATCTGGTATCCATGATGAAAGCTACGCACTGCCCTTTCCGAGGCACGCTGAAGTCTTCAGCTCGAAATTCCTTTCCATCTTTAACGAGCGTTCCGTTTTTTTGGAGATCTCCAATCTCTTTACCTTTGATTCCAGCCTCACGTAACTTTTCCGGAATCATCGTATAACTATCAGCTTCTTTTATGCGGTAACCGAAAGTTTCTACACCGTGTTCTAAATGAAGTGCTCTCATCGTAAATCGATCGTCTTCAAAGATGATGCCCTCGTCTTTCACCGGCCGCGGTACAATTTTAGACACATCGTGGTAAATTGAGGCATGCCTCAAGCGTCGAAAGAATACATCGCCTGAAGCGGGGTAATGAACAGGAATTTCGTGCGGAACCCTATCAAGAGAAATTCTCTGCGACATTCCAGCGAGACCTAAGCAGTGGTCACCATGAAAGTGAGTAATAAACATTCGCGTGATCGAAGTTGCAGTTACGTCAGCGAATATCATTTGCCTTTGCGTTCCCTCACCGGGATCGAACAAAAACCCTTGCTCATCCCACCGAAGCAAATATCCATTATGATTACGATAACGAGTTGGAACCTGACTAGAGGTGCCTAATACAACTAGTTCTCTATTTGACATCTAATTTCCCGTGTCCTCCGGACACCAACTACAATTGTTAGCCTGTTGGTTTTAATACCCATGGGTACGTCACGATTACAATTCCTCCACCTTTTGGTTTTGGAAATAACCACGTCCTTATCTTTCGCATCATGCAACGCTCAACTTGAACATTTCCCATGGTGCTCTCCATGACCTTAGTGCTTCGCACCCGGCCTTGAGCTGTGATCACCCATTCAATTCGAACTTTGCCGTTGAGTCCGGGGCTTACTTGCAGTTGTCGTTCGTAGCAGTAACGGATTTGACTGATATGCCGCTTGATGACCCGTCTAATAAGCTCTTTATCAAGAGAACCCCGAATAATTGGAGTACCCTGAGATATAACAACCTCTCTTTCCTCTTTTTTACCTAAAGCCGTAGCTCCGTCGCCGTAACCGCCATCGCCACCGCCGCCAAAGCCTGCTGTTCCTATGGCGCCGAGCCCCACAGAGGTCATCGATAAACCGCCACCGCCGGGTCCTTTCCCGCGTGCTCCGAGTCCACCATTTCCTGCTGCATCTCCGACATTTCGACCACGTATATTTCCCATCGCCGCTCGTAGATCACCTCCGAGCCCGCCGCTGCCAAAGATCTTTCCTCGCGCGCCGCCACCTTTTCCGAATCCTAGAATGTTATCAAGAACACTACGGGCGACTTCTTTATCGTCAGGCTTACCTTTGGCTGCCAGACGGCCTTCTTTGTTTTTGCTTTTACGACTACCCGCTTTACCTTCGACACCTTTCGCTCGGGCGGATTTCGGTCCGCTATTGAGATCCTTGAGCAACGAACGTTTTTCCTGCTTCTGTTTTTCTTCGATGAATGCAGTGTGGATAAATCGACTTGGATTTTTATAGAGTTGTTCTTCTAGTTCAACAGTGACTTTTGGCGTTGCGAGAAAAGACGCGATCATCAACGCGTGTAGAAAAAACGCAAGTACAAAGATATTTAGGAACGCATAGTTTGCTGTTTCAAAAAAGCCGGGAGCGACGAATGAGGTTTTACGAATGTAACGCAACTGAACCGTTAGTCCGCCGTGCTGTAAATACATCGTATCTTCGGCCAACAAAGGTACAGACCATACTTCGGGGAGTTTCGCAGGGCCGCCCCGTGCCTTCATATCTTCGATAGAAAGTACGGTGCCATCAGCTCGTTCAAGATGACCTGTGAAAGAACTGTGAACATTAACCTGATAGTCGGTTCCGGCGCTCCCTGAGCGAACAGCGATAGGAAACGCCCGGTCCGGTAAAGTCTTCGCTGGCACATCAATGTCGCATCCAACGTATTGTGTGAAAGGACCCCAGCCTGCGGTACGAGCTTTATCCCCCATAGTCACAACGTTTTGGTCCGTAAAGTTGAGTGTCTCCAGAACCGACCCGTGCCAAATCAATTTGATTTCGAGTACTCGCTCTTTTGCAGGAACACTTTCACTTGCCAAATTATTGGGCGCACTGCCCCAAGCTCCGTACTGAGAACCTGGAGGAAGAGACCAAGAGCCGGACATTGAATGCCCCTGAGCCAAGCCCATCATCGCATCGTGCGTGGCCTGAGGATGAGAATCAAACCCGATGGGTGGAGCAGCGAAACTGTCGGGGTTGAGTGTAACCTCCCCTGTTCGAGAGTCCTGAGCGCTGATCTCAGAATTCATCGTTGCAGCCGGATTTGACCAAGCCGCCCGAGTTGAATCTTCAGCTAAATTTGGATTTCCTTGCGGAGGAGAACTCGCCGGGTCAATAAGTCCCGCCTGCCCTTCTCCGTAAAATGCGTCGATGCGAAGAGGTTCCTGCGACTCTAGAGAAAGGTCGGACCCGGTTGTACCAGGTAAAACTGACTCGTGAACAAGTTCGACAACCAACAATGAATCACCGAGGAGAATTTCATCGCCAGACTGCAGTGGATGTTTAGAGACACGCTGCCCGTTAACTACAGAGCCTTCGGTGGAACCCATATCGATAAGCGAATAGCCGCCACTTGGGTCGGGTTCAATGCACGCGTGGATCCGCGCCACTTTGGGATCTGTGACTCGAATATGAGCAGAGGCAAGACGCCCTATTTTGACAATCTCCCTGGTAAACTCGTGCTCGGACACGAGTTCCTTCCCTGAGAAAAGTTTTACTCTGAGAGAAATACTCATCGATTACATACTCGAAATAGATCGGAGAATTTTGTCCCGAAAGTTGTCGCGAATGCGAATCAGATTCGAATGACGCAGCCTTTTTCGGCTTTCAATATATTCACCGTCTGGCAATTGAAGGTCCCCCGAAATTGTATCTTCACCGAAATTCACCACAGTTTCTTTTTTATAGATAACCTCAGGGTCCGTCAGGCTCTCGACGTCACTCGGCTTCGGATCCTGGGCCCAAACTGTCCCAGAAGCCATTAAGATTCCTAAAGTAACGACCGTGATCTGTAATGATCTCAATATTGAATATTTTCTGACCTTCATCATAGTACTCTTGAACGTTTCCAATCAGTATTGGATTCATGCTCAATAGAATTTTCTAACTGTGCATTGTTCTTAGCTGATTATAGAAAGTTTCTCATCTTCGCGACCAGGATTCTATCCCTCTAGTGACGTGTTCTAAACCCTTGTTACGCACATTTACTTACCAGTAGTACACCCACCGTGTGTCATGGATCTCACACTGAGGCATCTAAACCACACCTAACAATTTGAAATTATTCAGTTTTTTACGCAACCACAGAGAGACAGAGACGATAAGTATCTTGTCTGGGCAAGGCCTCTCATCAATTGGTTGCCAAGTTCAGGTGCAGTGAGTTGTCGAAGCTCGAATCACCACTGTTGGTTACGCGTAGGGGGCTTTACGCTGCCATTAGGGTTTGGATGTAGGTCCAAGGTTCGAATCGATAGACCACAGAACGCAC
Source organism: Myxococcota bacterium (assembly GCA_036337945.1). Classification (GTDB taxonomy): domain Bacteria; phylum Myxococcota; class Kuafuiibacteriia; order Kuafuiibacteriales; family Kuafuiibacteriaceae; genus JAYZDF01. The sequence continues at coordinate 86,637 of JAYZDF010000091.1, read as the reverse complement.
GCCGAAACATTTGGGGAGGAGACACGTTTCGGCGTGATTTCGCTCAATCCCTGTTTCAGAAACCTATTTCATCGCTCTCTCTTTTAGGTTTCTGCTTCTCCCCAAATTTTTACTTTGCAGAGACAGATCTGTTCAGCGCCGACTCGTTGAGTCCGACTCAAGCGCTTTTCTTTGTTCAATTTCTTGAATCCAACTAAAGACCTCAGCATTTTGAGAAGGTTTTGCCAGGTCGATATATTTTCGGAGGCTAGCCTCGGCAGCGGCTAAATTATCGAGGTTTTTTAGGTATAAGACGCCAAGATTGAAATGAACCTCCGGAACTAAACCTGATGAGAGACTGAGGGCTTTTTGATAAGCTCTCTTCGCTTCTTCAAATTTACCCATTCCCTTGAGAGCCACGCCCAAGTTGATACGCGCCTCTACATTACTTGGGTTCATCCGACACACTGTCTCATAGCTCTCGACAGCTCTTGCGAAGTTTTTATACTCCATAGATATTTCAGCGATCCTAAACCAAGCCTCGAGATGACTTTGAGGATCTAATCGAACCGCCTCTGAGAATTCAAACAGTGCTGATGCTTTATCTTTCTCTTTCAAAAAGACCAGACCGGTAGCGAAATGAAGACAGGCTCGTTTCGGTCCTTTATCAAGCTTGAATGCTTGAGCACGTAACAAGCGGACTCGAGGGCCTTCATTCGATTCGGCGGCCGCAAGAGCCAAAATACAATAACCATCAAGATTTTTCGGATCAACCGCAAGAGCCGCCTGACTAAGCTTTATCGCCTCATCTACTCTTCCAGAGGCCAGTAGACTTCTTCCTAGCGCAAGTCTTGCTGTCGCAGCTTCTGGGTCTATCTCTATCAGTTCACGTAAAATCGATATCGCTTGTCTGCGGTCACCAGTTCGCAAGACCACTCCAGCTAAGTTTTCACGCGCAGCACTAAAATTTGGATTCAGCGCTAGCGTCCTTCTGTATGCTTTTTCCGCACCGGAATAATCACCGAGACGCTCTTTTGCTACACCAAGGTTATATCTCGCTTCTGCCACTGTTTTGTATTTGTCGGACAGAGCTTCAAGTTGCCGAACGACAGATGCCCAGTCGACCTGCCCCACTTTTTCTTCACTCGCTATTTTGCTGCGTAGCTTCTGCATGGCGCTGCTGACGGCCTGCTGAGGTGATCTCTGCCCGGCCCCATTTTCAATCGACGAATTATCGATATCAACACCTTGGTTAGATGTATTCGTCGCGGTGCAGCCCAAAGTAACCGCAGCCAAAATACAAACCATTAAGCTTAGCGTATTTCTGCTCTTCATTACTGCCTCACTCCGCCTTCCAAACTTACCGAGGACGCCTTATTCGAGTCCGCACTGAAGATAAATGGCCGAGCTTCGATGACTAAAGGCTGCTTTTTTGCGTCAAACGTTACCTGCTGTTCTTCGATTTTGGGATAAGCAACCGGGTCAATATCTTCAAGCGCCTTTACGCAGTTTCGAGACTCGTCGGTAAAAACACCCAGTTCATTCGATTTCGTTACACAAGTGACGTAGGCCTGATAGGCTGACTCTCTCGCGTTACTCATCTTTTCTTGCAGCCCCTCCTTGAAGAAAGTGCACTGTTCTTCAGTCAACGAACGAGGACAAGGAACTTGAAGCAAGGTATTCACGAAGTTATCCCAGGTACTCGCTATTTTCGACAAAGAAGCAATTGTTGCGGTTGCCTGCTTATACTGCGTAACAACTTTTTCGTATGATGCGATCAAACGGTCTCTTTTCTCAGCCTTGTCTTGCATTGATTGCTGGAATTTCTTCGGTCTCTTCAAATTTAGAGGCTTCAGTCTCTGACGGGCATACTTCGCAAAGTCTTTATTCGTTCGAAAAACCGCTATTTGTGAGGCATAGTCAGCAGCTTGAGCAGGTACCTTCCGTTTTCTTCTCGTTCTATTTGTATAGGCTGCCAGCAGTTGATTCTCTGCCTTTTCGGCCTTTTTAAGAACCCTCAACTTCCGATAGATCACGGATTGTCTCCACAACGCATCAAAATATCGATCATCGGTCGAGAATAGTTTTGTGAATTTTTCATAGTGTAAAGCAGCCTGTCTCACTCGATTTGCTCGCTCATAATCTTTGGCGATAGAGAAGTAGATATCGGCGGACTCTGACTTACCACCCTTAGCTTTACCGAATAATTTCAGGTATCTTTCTCTGAGTTTTGCCGCAGATTGAACCTCTCCTATTCCCGCGTAAAAAACTGCCGCATTATACAATGCGTCTCGAGCTCGTTTGTCTTTCGGATATTTCATAGCAAACGCTGAAAACTGGTTGGCCGCTTCAGAATACTTTGCCTGTCCCTCGAAGGACGAGGCGGCATAAAATGCAACATCTGCACGTAACGGAGAATCTGGATATCCAGTCAGCAATCGTTCTCGAATTTGGTCCGCTCTCGCTTTATCTCCCAGTGAGTCCCAAACGACGGACGCGTTGAAAAGCGCCTTATCAGCGTTCTCACTGGTCGGGAACTCTTTCTGAAACGATTCATATGCTTCAGCAATTGGACGAAGAGATTCTTTTCGGGCCTGAAGTTTTTCTTGCTCCTCCGTGATGAATTTGAATTTTACGTGCTGTCCGAACTTCACTAAATCTTCCTGTAATTTGTTCCGGCCTTGCAGCAAAGCAGGCATTTTCAAGTAACGCGAAGCAGATTCGTACAGCGATTGCCAATCTTCCTTGATATTATGAATATCAATCACAAGATTCGCAGCGAACTCCGATTCTTCGGCCGCTGGATACTCTGAGACAATCCGGTCAAATCTTCTCAAAGCTTGTTCAAAATGACCGTGCTGGTAATAAATTTTTGCGGCCTTAAAGCTTATTTTGACAATGTCTTTCGCATCTAAGCCTGACACAGATTGAATATATCGATCACATGCTTCGATCAGCTTTATTCTTTCAGGATGAATATCTTGCCTTTGCTTCGTAGGTTTGATTTTTTTCAAGCGGAGATCACGTAAATGCTCCTCGACCGCGATAATTCCGTCGCGAGCCGCAGCAACCAGATGCTTACCTTTGGGGTTCGCAAGTACGGTTATTTTATAGGCTTCGGCTGCTTCTCCAAATCGCTCCAAACGATAGAAAAGGTCCGCCATTTGAAAGCGAAGTTCGTAAGCAAGTTTCGCTTTAGGAAACAGTTTCAAATACTCGCCATACATATCCAAAGCTTGGGTAGCAGTTTCTTTCTGCTTCGTTTTGACGGATTCTCGGTTCCAAGTTTGCGCGAGCTTCCTGATATTGTTCTCCGCATCCCTGCGCGCCTCTTGTAGCGCTGATCTAATCTTCTTGCGTTCTTTACCTAATGCACCTTCTTTTTCTCGAACTGCCAGCTTTTCATACAGCTTCGTCAGCGTGCGAACCTCTTCAACAACTTGACTCTTATCTCCACGACGAGACGCCAAATCAACAAGGAGACTTTGAAAATATGCGTTTCGAAAACTGGTTGGTTGAAGAGCAATGATTTGCCGATACGTCGACGCCGAATCCTCAAACTTACCCTGAACTCGCCATTCATCACCAAGCTTCTCCATGAGCTTGAGACATTTCTCGTTCGTACAATCGTCGACGTTAGCAATTTCCATGAGCACCATTTTCGCTCGGTTTGCGTTTCCAACATGAGCGTAGGTTTTGACGTAATCTTTCTCAGCTTCTCGGGCTAAAGATATTTTATTTTCGCCGCTGAGCTCATCAGCCATCTGCGAATAAAACACAGTCGCTTGGAATTTCTTGAGCGACTTCTCCCAGTCCCCAAGATTGTAATAACACCAAGCCTGCTTATACAGAGCAAAGCCGTAAGCCTTCGAACGCTTATCTGATGCGGCAATTTCATAGCTCTTCAAAGCTTGTTCAAGCGCTCCGCGAGCAAAATAATATTCTCCGAAAGCGAGCCAAGCATCTGCGACCAACGGAGAATCTTCATACTCTCTGATCAAATCTCGATAGACATCAATCGCATCATCTTGTTTCCCACGACTCCAGTAGTTTTGCCCCAGCGCAAAAAGCACTTCTGGGATTCTGGGATAGGTTGGAAATTTTTCTCGAATTTCTTCGTAAATTTGAGTCGCTCTTCTGGACCAGAGTTTTGCTTCTTTTTCGTATACGCTTTTTTGAGCCTTGAGCCGTTCTTTCTCGTCAGGCGACTCGGTACTATAGATCTCGTCGTCGGTTTCCTGGCTTCGAAAAAAGAAGAATTGAGACTTTTCGAAGTATAAATCGGCCAAACGAAACTTGAGTTTCGGTATTTCTTCAAGCTCAGTCCCTAGTCGCAACAGTTTCTCTAAGCCTTCAATTTGCTTTTCTCTTGCATCTGCAACGCGGAACTCCACTTTCCGACGAAACTGTTCATACTGGAGAACAGGTCCGGACGGCTTTTGGGCTGTCGATGTCTGAGTCAAAAATCCGGTGGTCGAGAGAAGAAAAAAGGCTGACGCCAATAAGGTCCGCCGGCTCCTGCTCGAATGTTTAGAAATTCCAATCATAATAAATTTTCCCGAGGTAAGCTGCTAATGACGAAGCATCACGTCTTCAACGACAGCTTTTCCCCAAAGTCAGTTGATAGGTTCCCAATTCGTCGCGCCAATACTCATCTTCAAAGGGCCAGACGATTTTCTCCTCATCGGTCCATTCCACGACATCTTTATTTCGATTTTTTGTGACCGATTCTGATTGAGACAGGCTGGCTTCCATCTTTGCTTGTTCAGATGCCGCCGTTTCAATGTTGATACGGATAGCTTCTCTTATGAGTTTCTTGATTTGTGACGTCTCTGTCTCTAATCGAGCCTTGGCAGCTTTGCCTGCCTCATTCAGCAACGTTTTAGAAATTTTCCCAACTTGTTTTCTCACGTGCTCCGCTAGTTCGGGGTATGTCTTTTCGATATCTAAGAGAATCTCGGCTTTCTCTTCCGACTTAACTTCACGATATGACGCATCGAGTTTGGATAGTCGTGGGTCATCCAGTGCCAATGATAAGATTTTGGTTAGTGTTTGCGCTTTCGCTTCGTCTTTTTCCGACGCTAGACCTTCTCGGAGATTTGACAAGATTCCATAGTATTCACCAGCTGACTTATCCTCGACCAGGAGTGCTTGCAGTTCTTCGAGGACTGGTTCGTAATCTTTCAGAAATCTTGCAAGAATGTCTTGAGCGTCCTGATAGCGGCAGTTTTCGTAGTAAACAACGGCCTTCAAAATATACGATTCAGGAAAATATTGGTCTTCGAAGAATGGTGAGTGTAACGTGAGCAAGTTCCCGAGAGACTTTTCGTAACTACCAAGTCGAAACTCCGCCCAGCTCGATTCATAAAGAGCCTCTAACCACTCATAAGTAAAACGCCGCATCTTCTCGTAGTAATAAAGAGAAAAAGAAGGTTGAGACGCACCAAAATGTACGCGGGCCAGCTGAAAGAAAGCAAGCTGTCTCAGCTCTGGATCTGCATTTGGTTGCCCCTTTTTTGTGAGACGTACAACCGTCTTAAAAGCTTCTAGTGCGTCATTTTCTTTACCCGCTCTATAAAGAAGTACAGCTTCAACAAATTTAGCTTTTGCAGAGAAAGCTGAATTCGGGCTCACGCGCATAATATGCCTGGTTGCTACTTCAACATGGTCTTTCGGTTGATATTCATCAAGCGATGACGGCATAATGCTCGGTTTATTCGTTGGCTTTTCGGGTGCGACTTCTTCGTCGTCATCATCGAATCCAAAAATATCGTCACCGAGCGAGAGGCCAGACTTACCTTTTTTGTCTAGCGAGGGTTCTTCGTCTTCATCCTCATCTCCAAAGAGGTCGCCCTTAAACGATTTGCCTCCGGTATTGGTTTTTTCAATTCGCGCTTTTCCTTGAATAAGGGCTTGTTGGGTCCGTTCTAAATCAGCAGACTTTAGATAATGAAAGCGGCTAAGTAGGTAGCGAAATTCACTTTCGTACGCTGCAGGAAATTCGAAGCTCGCGTACCGTGCAACAGCATCTAAGACGACTTCGTCCGCGACAACTTTTCGCGCGATGAATAGACACCATTCAAGACTGGGTCCGTAAAAAGAGCTGTCCGCCCCACGTGATAAGATTCCCGTAAAATGGCTCAAAGCCGCTTGATACAGGTCCAATCGATAAAGTGCTTTCCCAAGGTGGTATTCAACTTCGTCTTTTAGCCTTTTCGGCGTTTTCGAATCCATCAGCATTTCGTGCAACGTCGCCGCAGAAACATCATATCGTTTTTGCCTAAATTGCTGGATGGCCGAATCAAGTCGCAGTCGATGGACAGATTTAGGCGGTTTGAGATTAGGAATAGTTTTTCTTGTCGTGGACTTGGGCTTAGGCTTCGCAACGAGCTCTTTACTTTTCTTACCGCCCTGCTTTTGTGCCGCTGCAGGTAACACAAACAAAAAGGCCACTACACTGCTCAGTGTTAGAAATTGAAATAAACGCGTCAGCGTGACTTTATGGGTTCTGGTTTTCATGTTCTCAGTCACTCCGATTCAGACCTATCTAAACTCGTACTGAAAGCTGGTGGGAAAAAAGCCTGACAGGGAAAGACTCAACATGAGAACATTCTGCAAATCAGAAATCTGATCTCGGCTATCATTGAATACGTAATCGCGGATTTCGACCCTTCCAACTAGCCAGTCATTGAGAAAGTATCGCTGGCCAATGCCAAAGTTGACTGCCGGATTCATTCCAGAATCCGTCGCGAAGGCACCAAGCCCGGCCGTGAAATACGTGTCGAAATGAATAATACTTTCGCCAAGGAGCGAAATTTTGCCGTATATCGGTGCCCAACCCAAGTTGGCATCGATGTGGTACTTCATTTGTGGGCAATCTTCGCAAATCGCTCCTTCATTGACTCGCACGAGCTTTACGGCATCTTGAGAAATTGTCCCGACAACAGCACCACCCTTGAGCTCTAACGCGAAGGAATCCTTGAGGTGAAAAGCAAGTGCAGCACCACCTACGAAGTGTTGGTAAAACGGATCATTGAGATTCATTGCGAAAAAAGGGAATAATTCGACCCTTTTCTTTTTCAAGAATGCCTTGCGTTGTACCGACTTAATTCGGTCCGCCAATTTTGGACGTGCTTTTTTATCTTTGAGAATTTTATCTTGATCTTCGGTCGACTCGGATATGGCTCGAGATTTTTGGGCTGGCTGCGCCTCAGAAGATAAAGGTGTCGTATAAGCGAGGGTCAAGCTCGCTGCGACAAGCGTAGGTAGGCGGATAAAATACTTTTGAGCGTACATAATCGGTGGTCTCTTGCGTCGGTCGAAATCCTACAAGGGACCAGGTGCTGGTGCAAACTTACAATTTGCGGGCAATGGTCGCTTTGAAAGCGGATTCTGCCGTGGTATCTCAACCACCAGTCCAACAGGGTAGAAGTTTTCATGCAAACAGCGTCTTTTAATCGAATAGCTCTTTCCATCAGCTTAGTTGGTCTGGTCACCATCGCTACAAGCTGCCAACAGGAAGATACCGGCAGGTGTTGTGACGTTCTACTGAGCGACGCATCGACCGCGATACCCAACGCAGAATTCCCTGGTGACGGGGGTATACCCCGAAACTTAGTTGCCCAGCATCCGGCATTTGACTGTGAGTCACTCACATGTGTCTCTTGGCAGGGCTCTACCGCTTTTTGCAGTCGACGCTGCAGTGCGGGTAAACCGTGTCCCCAGGGTTTTAACTGTAAGCCGGTTATTGAGTCAGATCCGGGAGCCGGTGCGAGTATACAGCCGGGTGATACTTTTTGCGTACGGCAGAACTGCGATACTGACGTAGATTGCCCAGAGGGTTTCACATGTAGACCGGCTTTTACGGACCGAGAAGACATCACCGCAGATAAACAATGTGTTCAAACCGACTTCGAATGTAACTCAACGAAATAAGCCGATCCCTCCTACTCGTTAGCCAATCAGAAGACCGATGAGGAGTTATCTCTTCCAGGGCGGAAACTTCCGTCTGAACGAATAGATCCTTCCAAAAGTCTGAACGTTGAAAAATGCCGATGAGCAAAATCAAACTCATTCTCGTTACAACCGGAACCGTCGTTGTTTTCCGTCAGATCGTATCACTACTAGGATGCCTCGAAATCATCGAGAAGCCGACCTCCACAACGACAACCATCGCTCACGCAGCACTAAATTCCTCCTCTCAAAAATCAGCTTCTAACGTTTCATTTGGGGATTTGATTTCAGCAAAGGTAGCTTGGTCACAGTCCACTATCCTCAGAACCGAACCTAACGAACTTTTCCTTCAGGTTAATTTAAGTGCGAAAGATATCGGTGCAAAACATAGGCCTTTGGTGACTACGATGATTGTAATCGACCGCTCAGGTTCTATGGATGGTGAGAAAATTGAAAAAACCAAACTCGCTACTCTTCAAGCATTTAAGAGCCTGAACGCAACAGACAGTATCGGAATCGTCTCTTACTCTAATCATGCGCAAGTAGACCTGCAGCCAACACTCAAAAAAAACCTCAGCGCAGCAAAACTAAAAAAAACCCTAGACGGTATTTATTCGGCAGGGGGAACGAATATTTGGGACGGCGTACAGCTCGCTATAGATCTACTGGAAGACCCAAGAACGGAAACGCTTTATAAACGTATACTCCTTATTTCTGACGGACACGCGACAAAGGGGGAGACAAATGAATTCAAGCTCGAGAAACTTGCGAGCCTAGCGAAAGAAAAAGGAATCTCTATCAGCACCATGGGCGTTGGCAATCAATATAGTGAGGATTTAATGATGGCTTTATCTCAAAGCGGCGGCGGGAACTATTATCATGTACGACGTACTACAAGTATCGAACATATCTTGTCGCAGGAAATGTCGAAGGCAAAAGAAGTCTTAGCCCAGGATGTAGCCTTCGAGTTTTCGCTTCCAACGGGGTTTCATCTTGTGAAAATATTCGGCTACAAACATAAAGCCCTCGGCAACAAAGTCGTCGTATACCTTGGAGACCTAAGCTCTGCTGACAAGAGAAAATTCATCGCGAAAGTACAATACGAGCCCCAAGTTACGAGTTCTAATCAATTAATTAGTACGATGAAACTTCAATACGACTCGCTTCTCAGCAACCAGTATCATTCGTTCAAAGAACAGACTGAGTTAGAGATGAGCCGAGATATGCAGCAGGCCAAAGGTTCTATTGAACCTAGGGTTCTCGAACAAGTAGCGAGCGTCACTTTAGCCGAAATAAGAAGACAGGCAGCATTTGAGCTCGAAACGGGAAATTATAAAGGCGCAAAATTAAGACTTAGACGAGCGCTCAAAAAAGCACGCAACGCCGCAGAAATACTTGATAGCCCAGCGATGAGAATGCTGGTCGAGAAAATATCGAAACAGACAGCAGTTTTGGAGAAATTAAGGCCGGAAACGGATACTGCTAAAGACTTTATCAAAACAGAGAAATACGAGTCGCGGTCACTGCAATTATTCTGAAATCCACAGGAGAAACCGAGATGAGTTCACTTTCTACAATTTTGCAATTACCAAGATTCGTTCCTTCTTACCGATTTCAAATACGTACACCAGTCGTTTTTGAACAATCTGTTTTTCGGTCAATTGCTGGCTCACTTTTTACTGTGATTTTACTGTCAGTCATTGAAAACTTTATTCAGAAGCCTCCCCAACTTATGCGCACTGTTCTCATCGGCATGTTTGGACTAATTTTTAGCTTTTTCGCAATTTACTCCGTCAAGCGCATTGTTGGCCTAATGCTCTGGATAAGCGCAATAGCATACCTCTTTTTAGAGTTTTCTCCATTCTCTACAGGGAACACGTTTATCCTTTCTTGCCTTCTATTTTTGCCAATTCTCGCCGAGAGACAGCCGACGAAGACCCTAATCTTGCAGGTGATTTTCAGCGGAAGCATCTTGCTCATTGGTTTTGAAGCCGTTCAATTTCTTAACCTTCGGGCATTCTTTTCAACAGGTGCATTAATTGAGGGGCTCTTATTCGGCGTCTTCGCCGGCGTTGCACTACTATCGAGACATATCGAGACTCACGAAAATCGGATGATTCAATGTCTTTTTCAAACGCAAAAAACGAGTAAATTACCTGAACTCAAAGGAATCACTTCCCGGACAATTAATCTTCACAGAAAGGTTATCAAAGACCTAGAAAAAGGGGATGAAGCACTCCGACTCGATATACAAAGGAAAGTCGACGAGTTGGTTAGTCGAATCTCAAATTCGTGCCAACGAGCAAATCACCTAGAACAAGCGCTCGAAGAAATATCGCTTGGCGACATCGCCAGAAATATTGATACGTGTGATGCGAATATCACAAAGGTAAATAGTTCGAAGGTAATTTCAATGCTGCACAAAGTTCGGAAGACAACTCTCGAACAAAAAAATCTTATCGATAGAATTATTCTAGCGAAACAGGAAGCAACTGCTCGGGCGCTGATCGACGTTACGCTTCTAGAACGACTTCGTATATCATTACTCCAACTACGCAATTCAAATTTAACCTCCGCGGCACCTGGTCCTGAAATATCGGGTATCATTGAAGAACTAAGCAGAGAAATTGAAGCCACGTGCGATGCCGTCGATGAAGTGTTCCAAGAGGAGAACCCAAAACTTGGTTTTCTAGTGGGTTCACTTTCTACAGAGCCACAGGAATACGAAGTGGGTGCGGCTCCACCCGAAACGATGATCCAAATAGAGCTGCCGCAGAATTAACTTCCTGTAGCCGATTTGTCGTCTCTCGACTCTGATTCACCGTCTTCGTGACGCGCTGCCTCTTCAACAGCTTGAATAATCTTCGTGTAACCTGTGCAGCGACAGAGGTTACCGGACAAAGCTACTTTGATATCTTCTCGAGATGGAGCTGGTTTCTCATCGATAAGGTTGCGTGCCGCCAACATCATGCCGCTTTGGCAAAATCCACACTGAAGAGCACCGCACTGATCAAATGCATCTTGTACCGGGTCCAATTTTCCATTTTTTGAGAGACCTTCGATCGTCACGACAGACTTGCCTACGGTTTTGGAAGCGAGTGTAAGACAAGCTAAATGTGGTTCGCCATCTATGAGAACGGTGCATGCTCCGCAATCACCTTTGTCACAGCCCTGCTTCGAGCCCGTCAGTAGCATTTCATAGCGAAGGGTCTCGAGGAGAGTCCAGTGAGGGGGCACAGCGACGTCAGCCTTGTCGCCATTTACATCGAGAGTCAGGACACGCTTACCCGCCATAAATGCTAAACTAACCATCGCACCGCAACCTTGCAAGCAGGTTCAAGTCTCTTAGTTACGAATTTGAGGGATATATATGCCAGTAGGCAGAGTTTTTACTCGGCTGCTGGAGCAGCTTCAGCGTTTGCTTCAGGCTCAGCGGCCGCAATTTCTTCAACTGGTGGTGGCTTCGGCGCTGTCGGAGCTCGATCGCATATCAGGCGAAAGCGAGCTGCTGGAGTGTCACACCGAGTACAGCGTCGTGGAGGCGAGTCCTTGGCTTCAGCGCCGCAGATGATACATTTCCAAATGGCCATTTAAGTTACCCAGTCATGGTCCTAGCACACGTCGATTCGAGCTAGAACTAAGAAAACCGTGTTCTCGTAAAAATGTTTACCCTAGTTTTGGGGCTTCGGTGTCGGCGGGGGAGGAATGCTACTTGCGACCAGCTTTCGAAGACCATTGTAATCGTCATTTCCGGCCGCTTCGCACACTTGATCCGGCATCGTTGAGCCGACGTACAGCTTCATAAATCTCTTACAGCCCTTGATATCTAGAGTTGCAAGTTCCCGGACTCCAATCGTAATCGCTTCAATGCGTGCTTCAGGTTTATCTCCTTTCGCCTCAAGCTCACAGGCTGTCTTGAATACATCGTCTTCCGGCCCTTTTGTACGGTTTCGAGTGAGATAACTCCGCACAGCTTGGCCCCACCACTGCTGGCACTCTTCTACTTCGCGCGCTTGAGCATCGGTCGGGACCACAAATAAGGAAGTTGTGACCAGGACCAAAGCCAGTAAAAGGGACAACGTGTAGGAAAGCCGATTTAGAGATTTTTGCATTTTTCCTCCTGCAACGGGTGACAGCTTGGCACGAGTAACAAGAATGATCCAATTTCTGGTCAGGAAAGTATCAGTCCTCGAAACCCCGAACCGAGCGAATCGTCTCAATAAGTCCATAACGAGGTTCAAACTTCATGACGTTTCGAGCGAGTGCGCCATCCACGATACAGTTGAACTGGATATGCCGAATTTCAGGCGTGGGAAAACTCGTCATTTTGAAGCGAAAAAGACGCTCCAGCATCGGCCAGGCAATCAGACCTGGGACTGATATCGTTTTCCGCTCCAGTATTTTCAGTACTTTGGATAAAGGTGCTTCCCCTGGCCCGACGACGTTAAACACACCTTTGATGCCTGGATTGAGAGCAAGAAGCATCGCTCGCACAACATCTTCCTCGTGTATGAGTTGGACCATGGGGTCAAACCCTGAGATAACCCATGGGCGTTCCAGTCGTAGATAGTTCGATGGAGCATTCTTAACCCTTGGTCCAACGATATGAACCGGGCGAAGCATAACTGTTTCAACGTTTGGCTGGCGATAAAAAAAGCTCTGAACGATCCGATCAACAGCGACAAGGTCCCGAATTCCCGGAAAGCTTTGTGCACCTAACAACGGATCGTCTTCTTTTAGGAAGAGAGAATTATCCGGATGCGGACCATAAATGTTTGCGCTCGAGAGCATTACAAATTTATCGACCTCATATTTTGATGTCAGGTCGAGGAGTTTCTGCGTGCCGAGCACATTGAATCGATAATCGTCGTCGTTGGCTCTTGGGTTATGAACCAAACCAAGATGAACGACGGCCTTGATGTTTTGACTTCTGAAAACATCATCTAAAGCTCGGCGTCTTAAGTCACTCCGTATGTGGGTGACGTCTTTTGGAAGACCACGCACTGGCCTTCTATCAACCGCAATGATTCGGTACTTCCGGTGAAGCATCTGGACCACCAGACGCCCTAACCTGCCTGCTGCACCAGTAGTCAGAATTGTATCTCTTTCGGTCACCGAAATACTCCGTCTCGCTCTCGAAGCCCTCGATTGAGCATGGAATTAATAGAGCTCTTCACCTGATCAATCTGTTTTTGAATCACATCATCGTCTTCATCCCCGTTTCCTTGAAACTTCAGCGGTTCACCAAAATAAATGCGATAACGGGTCGGAAGCGGCAACAATCCGGCCGGTCCCAAGAGCGGAAAAAATGGAGTAATCGGAAAAGCCGGCATCCCAAGAAATTTTGCGATGGATTTAGCGTCATACAGTGCCGGTGCTTGTTCTTCCGCCCCAACGACGGCAACCGGCACGATCGGTGTATTGGTCTCAAGCGCTAATCGCATGAATCCTGTACCAAATCTCTCTAACTTATATCGTTTGTCGAACGTCTTGGAAATGCCTCGGGCACCTTCGGGAAAAACGAGAATTGCTTCTTCATTATTGAGAAGACGCCGACAATTATCGGGTGTGCCGACAATTTGACCAATTCGCGCCATTAACACGGAGATGTAAGGTAATCGAGGGATCCATTTCTCGATCATCGACCGCACATATCGAGGTGGGTCACGGTCGAAAAACAAAGCCGCCCCAATCATCATGCCGTCAAAAGGCAACTGTCCTGAATGATTTGAAACCAATAGAACTCGTCCCTCAGGAACATTTTCGATACCGTCTGCAATGACGCGAAAATATCGTCGATAGAGTTGTTCCATTGGAGTGGCGGCATATTTAGCGACAGTCGGTTCAAACCCAAAAGGGTCAACCCCCATAGGCCCTAACTCAATCCCAATTCGGTTCATTCGCGAGCGAACACGATCTGGAACAAATTTTTCTGCAAGCCGGCGACGAATGCCCAATTAGGTTTCCTCCATCTGTTAAACTGAGTAATACGTCACAACTCGTCAATTGACCACAATTCCCGGCATAAGAACCGTGAAAGTTCACGCTTACGATATTGCTTAATCTTGTGATTGCCTCGTAAGCTCAGCGTCGTGTTCGAAGGCGACTCACTTTCCCGGTCAATCCTGACAACAATCTGTTACATGGATATTTTCGCATGCGCCGCGAGGCCCTCTGAGATCCACCGTTACCTTATCGGTGAAAGAGCAACCCTCAAAGCTGTAATCGATAAATTAGAAGACGGAAGCCTCTCGAAATATCTAGGGTACAAGGAAGGTCTGTACTTTCTAAAGGGTAAAGATCATCTGTGGGCGCGCAGGGTCCGGTTTCTCGAGCATAGCCGACGCGGATGGAAGCGTGCTCGTCTGATCGCAGAAAAGATTCAAAAAATGGGCCTTGCCAGTGCCGGGCTTGTTACAGGCTCTCTCGCTGCAGAAAACTGTGACGAACACGCGGACATCGACTTTTTATTTATTTATCCTTCGAAACGAGCTTGGTTGTCCTTTGGGGTCGTTCGCGTTTTGGGAAAGGTCCCAAAATTGGGATTGGAAAGTATGTGTCCAAACTACGCTCTACCCGATGATCATCTCGAGATTCGCCCGCAGAACTTATTTACAGCCTGGGAAATAGCAAAGGCAGTTCCTCTTTTCGGTCACGGTGTTTATCAGGACTTTATCAATGCGAATCGATGGGTCAGACAATATCTTCCGAACGCTTTACCTGACCTAGATATCTCAACAACGAATAATCAGAAAATCTCAGACAGCTCCATGCTAGAGAAACTTACTGATACCAAAGCGTTTCGATGGCTGGAGGACTCGGAAAGAAGGCGAAAATGGTCCAGAGACGAGCGAGACGTTGGCGTCGACTTGGACGCAAGGTTTCAAGAAGGCTCCGTTGACAGACATTCTCCTACTCGTCCATTTCAAACTCTTTCAGAGCTCCGATATAGAATGGACCTTTTAGGACTTACCGAGCACCCTTTATACTCGGATATACAAAATGCAGGAGTGACGCTTGAAACCGAAATGGGATTTTGGGGCAAAAGTGAGCTCGAAACCTCAACGCAAAGTACGACGACGAAGCAGAAGCAATAAAAACAACCAAACACTCCTGAGTGACGAGTTCGGATATTGGTCGACACGACAGCTACATTCGGACGTCACTGGTAGCGGAGTGCTCGTTTCATTTGGCCCCCCATCGGATGGACTACTTTCGGCGCGTTGAGTTTCCCCAGTGTCGGCAAGTATACCAGCATCAACTTCAGTAGTAGAGCAATCCGAAGGACCAGGGCTGATGAAAACGGTTTTAGACGACCATCCTTTGGGCAAGTACTGATCGTATAGGTCTCCAAAGCCGCCGATTTGAGCCACAGCCAAAACCTGAGCTGATTCCGTTGTAGCAAGCGATAGACAACCTTCGATGAGATCACCCGCGGATTCGCGCCACTTTTTTCCATTCACATATACGGTTAGCGATTGGATTCCTCTGTGTTCTTCATCAAAAGCTTGGATTCGAATCTGACGCGCACCCCTTAATGTTTCACCATGTTCGACTCCGGAGATGACAACACTAGGACGACGAGCGTAGGGAGCAAGCAACGGATCACCCAGGACGAGGTTCTGCCAGTACACAAATGGCATTCTCCGATAAAAGGCCTGGGAAAGTGTCATGCCGTCTACGTAATCAATCAGAAATCTTCGATCTGGAAAAGAGTCTGCCAAAGGTTCTGCTGTCGTCCCGTGAACGCCTCCAACGCCCTTCGCTATCCATCTTGCTACGGATACTTGAACTTCTCCAGCTTCAAAAAAGTTTTGCGGGACTGCGCCATAACTTGTGAGATTATCGACGAGGCTACCGGGTATAAAATCATTCCCCTCAATCGTCGATTCCAGCGATAAGGTTCCGACCAAAAAGCTCGCAAGTCGTTCTCCCGTCCGGTTCGGGTCATAGGCAACTCTCTCAATCCCTACAAAACCTCTTTGACTAAGCTCATCAATCACTGCGTCATACTGAAAATCCATTGAGGACCTGGCTCGATCGCCCCCATTCATGAACAAAAATTTGCCGACAGTCATCGGTCTAGCTTCGGCGGTGGTCGCACTAGAAATAAGCCTCGCTGCGTCGGCAAAGGTGCGCCCGTTAATCATGGTCGCCAATCGTAGGCGCCAATGAACATCTCCGACTATTTTGTTCCAGCCCGGTCCGAACTTTGCCTCTCGGAATGGATTTGACCAGCGCGCCCCGTAGCACGGAGTACCGCCACAATTGCGTGTCACTCCGGGTGCCGTACCCAAAAAAGGTCGGCCATCCAAATAAGTTGAATCGGCAATCATCAGCGCCGCGGCAAATGACACCGTCCTCCGCACACCCTCAACCGACCACTGAATTCTCAGAGGCATACCCTTTACAATTGCGAATGTATCAATGCGATCTTCTAAATTCCCCTTGCGGATGCATTCGCGAACTTGTGGAAGAACCGATACAGTAAATGCATCCATACTCACGTCGCTGCTCGATGACGTTTGCACCAAACAGATTTGAGTATCGGGGATGTCACGGGAACGCTGGTATGTTCGAGCAAGTTGCTGACTCTTCGCGATAGACTGATTCCCGAGGACAAGGACCGACGCGGGTCCGGGTGTCGCGATTAACGTGAACGCAGCCAATAAGCCCAACATCGAGCGCTTAGTCTGCGCTCAGTCACACATCAGTGGCAACCTCTTTCGGGTAAATACGAGTAGGCTTCAATTTTTACAAAAAACAAAAATATTGAAATCAAAGCGCAAGATCAGAAAGTTTAATCCGAACCGTTCTATGAAGAGACTTTTGCTTTCATTATCGCCACGGAACGGCGACTTGGAAGCGTTACGGGTTGAGACCCCAGAAGATAGGGATATCAAATGGTTTTAGCAGTTCAAAAGCTTTCAAGTATTTGTTGTGACTTAGATAAAGTGACACTCGAGCTTGTTTCAAATAATGGTGAGTCGGTTGGAAATATCGAACAACAGCTCGACGAGATTGAAGAGGTCTTCAACAACGAAGTTGCCGGGAACCTTTTATATATTGGCGTTCGAATCAAAAGCTTACGCAACCTCCTAGAGAACTCCAAAGGCAAAAAAGCGCAAGACGAAGCTGAAAACCTCTAAACGTTTTTCCTTTTGAATTGTGCAAACCGCGCACGCCGCAGTCTCTGACGAATAAAACGCAAAATCTGAGTGCTTATTTCATCGTCAGATCGATGGTGAGTTTCAATGATCAAAAATTCCCGTTTTGGTTGGATTGGTCCCCAAACGATAGGGCTCATATATTTGTATACTGCGACCGTAGGAACCCCGGACAAATAAGATAAATGCATTGGCCCCGTATCGTTTGTAATCACAATCGAAGCCGTCTGAATTAGAGCCAGTAATCTCCCGAGATTTCGACCAGTGTAGCGACAAGTAGAATCATTTATACCCCGCCTAACTTGATCAACCAAAGCTGCCTCCTTAGGAGCTCCGCTCACTATCGTCGATACTTCATGAGTCCGAAGCAGTTTATTCACAATGGTGCTGAAGCGGTTGGGGTTCCATCGCTTTTTAGAATCTCTACTCCCTGGAAAAATAAGAATTCTGAATCCATCACCCCATTGGTTTTCTGCCCAGTTACACGCGCGCTTACTAACAGGAATGCGAATAGAGAGGTCAGGACCGTCCAATCCAAAAATGGAAAATGCCTGGCATAAAGCAAAGGACCAATGTCTATCTGCCTGAAATCTAATGTCGTTCACAGAATGGTCGAACCGAAAGTATTGCCGTGTTGTCGGTACATCTAAAGAAAAAGTGTTAGGAGCCCAGCCGATGGTGTAGCGCAATTGTAAATCATCGAGCCAATCGCTCGCCGGCACAGAACCATTTCCAGTAAGTTCTATCCCGACCGTAAAACCTGCGGATTTGATGTTTTTCTTTGTCTTTGCTTCCAAACGACTCATTTGTGAACGCTGTGATTTCGTTAAAGCTTCGGTGTTCTCGAACCATTCATTTGGGACTTGGAAAAGGGTAACGTCGAGTTCAAATAGTGCAAGAGTTTTGGCGACCAAATCGCTAACGATAACGCCAAGCCTTGTTTCGGGATAACGGTCTTTGAACGCTGAAAGCACCGGCACAAGCAAAGCAGCATCACCGATACCGCGAAACAAGTAGACAATGATCACAGCATCTTGGTGAGGGTCAAATTCTAAAGAAATGCTTGCGTCTTCACTGGAGGGCCTCTGTCGACTAGCACGGACAGCATCTATGATATTTCGTAAGCTCACCTTCGTCTCTCAAAGTTCTCAGGGTACCGAGCCTTGATAATCACGACCCTTCCAAGGCACACGGTTTCTAACAAGATGAAGAAACATGCTCCTCAAAAGAAGAAAGCTTAGATAAAGACTCGCTAAAGATGAAAAACATCCCCAAAAAAGAGGTACCTTCAAGAGAAACCTAATGAGCATCTGCATCGACGTAACAAAAAATAAGGCCACAGCTCCAAACGAAGGCGGCAGAGTAAGAAAAGCGATAAATCCTGAACACCCAACCAACGGAATCAACAGGCTGAGAACGATGGTTTTCGGTGAATTCCGACTGAGCAGGAGATAAAGATTTTTCGACCAGCCTTCAATCAATTCCGCTTGAGTTGCATACATTCGAGTCTCTGCTCTTCCGCGCAAGTCCACTAGTCCCAATTTCGCTCCAGCTCCTTTCAAAAGTTTGGCTAAAGCGACATCCTCTAGGACCTGATTCTTTACAATTCCGTGGCCCCCGATCTTCTCGTAATAGTCTCTACGCACGAGAATAAGCTGACCATTCGCAAAAGCGACTTCGCTACTCGCATCCATCACTTTCTCAAAGGGATAAGAAGCGCCAATGAGAGCCATAATGGAGGGCATCACGATTTTCTCCAACGCTGATCCAAATTTTTGTTCTGGATATCCAGACACAACATCACATCCGTGAGTATGTGCCCATCCAAGCAAATACTCCAACGTCCCAGGTTTGAGGACTACATCGGCATCAATAAACAATATCCATTCTTCATTGGGAACACTTTGCTCATACGCCCAGGCAAGCGCTGACGGTTTGCCACAATCACCTGACTCTAAAACATGTCCTTTTAGGACCTGAAGCTTATGATGATGCTGACTCAGTCGGCCGAGAATCTCAGTCGTCTCATCTTCTGAGTCATCATCAACCACAATCAAGGAAGTGACTAAAGAGCCTTGCTCAAGTGCAGCTAACGTCGAGCGCTCAATAATTTCGGCTTCATTGCGTGCTGGAATGATGATTGCGACACTACAAGCCGGCATTGCTTCTGCGTTCACATTCCCGGATAACGTTTGAAGAGAACGTGTCGCGCGAAAAGTCTTTATGAGCAGGATGCTCCAAAGGAGAACAAGCAGGAAAAAACAGACGCTTTGTCCCGTGAACGGCAAATTAGAGAGGCTCGAGTCCAAACTCAGCCACACGAATGGCAGGTACTACCATTTTATCGCAGGATATTGATGTGGATAGTTCTTCGACTTGATCGAATAGTTCGAACAGGTTTACGACAAAACTCATTTTGGCTACAGGTGCAATCACTTGACCGTTACGAATCAGATAGGTTCCATCGCGCGTCGTTCCAGATATCGTCATTCTTTTTGGATCAAGTAATCTGACGTCACCGAGGCTGCTTATTAGGACTGCTTGCTGACAATCAGTTACAAGTTCTACGAGGCTTGTTTCGCCACCTTCCATGACGATACACTTGGCTGATTCGTAGTACCCTCGAGCAGGAGAAAAACACCCATGGCCCGTCGGCTCGACTTTGAGCTGTTGCGCTGAGCTAAATGACGTGACTGTTGCCTTCGGGACACCTTTTTCGATAAGTGGCACAATTTTTCGAGCTACGCCCTGTACATCATATGGACAACCTCGCAGATCTTCATGACTAAAGTCATCGCGTATTGTAATCTTCTCAGATGTAACTTTTTTACCGATATTTTCGCTAAAAATTGATGCGCCTCGAGAAGCCAGAGAAGAACCACACGTTTCAGCAAAACATGCCAGAAGCGCTTTCACCGCAGCTGGCTCAAGAACACATCGATACCTTCCAGGAATCAGAGATTTCAACTCGCCAGGTGCGCACGCTTTCTGCGCGGCCACCTCAGCAATCCCGTCAACGTTGAGGGACGCGAGCATAAACGAGGATGCTTTTGCCCATCCTTCATGTGTTCTGTGGTCCACCATTCCCACACTCATCACCGCGTTAGTCGCACCGTGGTAAGCCCAAAGGTCATTGGAGTTCCGCACTGCGTACGGATCACGAAAATTCGGTGCGATCATCGGGTCACATCCAAAACTGGTTGCCACGTAACCTGAGGCCATCAGTTGATGAGCGTGGGCACGAATGACGGTACTACCGACCAAACTCATTCGGTCCAATGCGTTAGCTGATTCAGTTGCTTGATCGAATGAGACCTGGGCCACGTAATCCTGCTCACTAGGAAGACTCAGATCCTCCTTAGCACCGGAGTCATGGTTCAATACTCGCGCTAAAGAGGTTACAGCGTCACGAATTCCAATATCCGTAAGATCTGTCGTCGAACGACTCCCTTCGCGGCCATTTTTGATGAGACGCAAATGCAAAGAGTCTGTGTTTGCGTCAGTCGACTGCGTGACCACGTTTTGAGAAAATTTTGTAATTCCAAATCTCGCCCCATATAGGGAAGCCTCTACTTGATCCGCAGATTCCGAGCACAACTCAATGACTCGATCAAGAACGCGTTTTGCCTCGTTTTCTGACCTCACTTACTACTCCCTGGCTCAAGTTGAATTACCCAGCTCTTGTTGAGAGGACGCCCCTTTAGGTCGTTAAAGACGACTTCATGTGTAGAGCCTAAACCTAAAGCCTGTAACGGCTTAGACCATTTCTGCTTGAGTTTTGAGATATCACTTTCAAGACCCTTGCGGATTTCTTTCGACTCACCCATCGGCTCAATCACAATCTGGACTGCGTTTAATCGACCATACCGATAGACCTGCCGCAGTCGAAGCGACAACCAGCCAAACCTCTTATGGAAAGGGGTTTCGGCAATATACTGGGACTGCTCTTGAAGCTCTATGGGATCAAACTTCAGTGAGGGATGAGATTTGGCTCCGGCAAGGCCTGCCCGACTCTTTGGCTTGGGGCCTTTCGCGACTATCTCTTTCCACTTTTTCCCAAATGGTTGCTCTTTCACGATCGCGCTAAAATATTGCTCAATTGAGCGCAGGTCGCGGGAACCTGATGACCCAGTCTTGGGTAGTACTTTGTCTGAGGAGTTCGGGGGAGATGAGGCCTCTACGCCTGCACTAACAAAGAGTAGAGCGAGTGTGACGATATAGAAACGCACTATTCCGTTTCCTCTGTGTTCTCTTGATCAGGTTTGAGCGTCGCAAGCTCTCCCTCGGCAGGAATATCAGTATCTTGAGAATATTCTACCGGAGGCACTACTGCGTCAGACGCACTCAATTGCGCTTCGTCTTTTTCAGCAAAAATTGAGTCATCCATCGCTTCGATCCATTCTAATTGAGGAGTCATAGTGACGACCGATGCAGGACCGAACCTTGTCGGACCAGTCCCAACCGCCTGCTGCAGAGATTGTTGAGGCCTGCCCTTGTCGCTGGTATATCGCCCGAAAGTTCTCCACGTCTGTTGACTGCCAACTGCGTTACATCGCTGCCAGAAGGTCGAAGAATCTCCTCGAAGGATAGGCTTCTTGATACGGCGCACTTTTTCACCATTTTCAATCCTCCATCCGCCGATTGCAACCAACTCGAAATTATCTCGACCACGATCATTAGACATCAAACACGGTCCTTCTAATAGAACTCCGTCTTTTGTGTCCGCGATCATACTTTCTAGGCTATCAGCATCTCCCGGCGCAAGACCGAGATTTGCGGCTCGGATGATAGGTAAATGCCTCCAGGATGCGGCTCGCATCCCTCCGGTTGAACGGTTGAGCCCCATCCGGCGAGCTGTTTCACGGCTACAAACATAACCGGCGAATCGACCATTTTCGACCAAATTGACCCTCTGGGCTTCAACTCCCTCATCGTCAAAACCAAATGATCCCGCGGCTCCTTCAATCGTTGAATCCGAGTATAAATTGACTAGATTACTCGCGTAGGCGTAAGAACCAAGCTTATCTGGAGTGAGAAATGCTTGACCATTTCGAGACCGTTCAGCGCCGAGAACTCCATCCAGCTCAACAGCGGGACCACACGTTCCAGCAATCAAAGCGGCAGTGGCTTCAGCGTCAAAAATGATTTCAGTATTCTCGATCGCTACTTGTTCCGCGCTATCCGATTCAACCACGATAGACGCCCTATCAATGGCGTGATCGATGATCACCTTTTGGTCTAATGTATCCCAGCCAGAGGCAGATAATCCAAACCCTGTATCTTTGAAAGTCGGTAACGATAGGGTTGTTGATAAAGACGAAGCCCACAGATCAAGCTGAAGATTGACATGGATCAAATCCTGGGAAATTTCACTACCTTCGGAGCTAACGAAAAGCTTTCTGCGTTGAGTGGCTCGAAACTTGAGCCTCGCTCGTTCAATCTTCTTAACCGCTGATACTTTGCCATCTATCTCGTTTAGAAATGCCAATTTTTCTTCTAAACTTACGGACAGAGGGTTCCTGTCGATTCGCGTTCGAAAAATGCCGCAGTGAGGCGATTCATGCACCAACGAAACAGGCTGAACTTGGACGATTGCCGCGGTCTTCGCCAGCTCAACCGCTCGACGCGCAGCTACTGTAACGTCATGCAAGTTTGGTTCGGAAATCGCTGAAAATCCCCAGGCTCCATTAGCAAGAACTCTTATACCTAAGCCCTGCTCTCTCGCTCGATGATTAACGAGCATTTTTCCATCGCGGATAATGATGTCTTCGGAATCAGTATCCTCCAATCTAACATCGACGTATATTGCGCCTCGCCGAACAGCTTCCGCTATTCCAGCTTGAGCGATTTCGAGCATTCGTGGATTACTAAGCAAAATGACCCATCCAAATTGTCTTGATCAACACGACAAACCGTCCGTGACCAAAACTTAGTCCGTGGAGAGTCTATCTCGGCTTCGCATGCGGCTCAAGATGCCAAACAGAATCAGTGCGATATATATAAATGCCTCTCCGGGGCTATTGGAGCCGAGGGCTTGGCAACTAAAAGGTTCATTTGTCGCAAACGGAGTCTGCTGTAGTGGTAAAGTCGCACAACTTCTTGAATTTTGTCCTGCTGGATACACGTAACACGCCGCCTCAAGGTCATCAGCCTCTAATGTTCGAAAGTCGATTGTACAACTGTCCACAGCTCGAGACATCGTGGCGGGATCTTCTCCCAGCTCCTCTCTGAGAAGTGCATCTTCAACACTCAGATGAGCAAGGCCAATCAAGTGCCCGATTTCGTGAGTGAGCACCGACTGCAAATCATACTGCCTGCTAAACGTACAAGCTCCGTCTGGGAGCGCGTCAATAAAAACGAAGTCGACTTCATTGAGCTCAATTTTGCCATATCGAATCAAGCCCGTCTTATCGGTATAGGTCATCGTCGTGAGCCCAACAACGCTATCGTCGGCCTGCCAATCTTCAGAGATTGAAATCACTTGGCTGACTTCCGATAAAGGCCGATCCGCTGATACTTCTCCGATATATTCAAAGTCCAAACTCGAGCAGCTTGGCTCCGACCACGAATTAAGACTCGCAGCGATTGCATTTTCGAGAAGAACGATATCGGTTCGTCGATTCGGGTTCGCACGGACGGCAAGCTTAATAGGAGCGGCTTGTTCCCACCGAAGAGAAACAAAATCGTAATTCTTTGTGCGAGTACATTCAAACGAATCCGCCGTCGTCGGCGCAGTCAGAAATAATGCGCAACATAAGGACGCAATCATGAACGTATTCGGTTTCATTTCCTCACTGCTCCATGAACCAGTAATGCTGCTAAGATTGCTAAGAAGCCGGCGCTTGCGTTGACATGACCAGCGCTCTTATTTCTTCATCTTCCAGCGTTCGCGCAGATGACTTAGCTTTTGCTAAAATTGCCGTCGCCACGTCCTCGTCATAATCAAAACGATGCACGTTTAGCCAATGCTTTACGTTTGATTTGCCACTCATTGGACCTATTTCAATTTCTTGGGCCTTTCCGAACAATCCCGCTGGCACCCCAGAGTAGACGCGATCGGCAAGCCAAGTGTCATTCATTTCAATCGCTTTAATGATGGCTGACGCGTGAACTCCTGTCGCTGTTCGAAAAGCGTCTGCACCAGCTAAAGGATAGTTTTTAGAGATAGGCCAATGGCAAGCGCGAGAAACGGTTCGACAGTACTGCACTAAGTCGGTGAGGTCATTATCGATAGCCCCCAGAAGTTTCAGGTTCATCAAGACCTGATCGAGCGCTGCGTTCCCTACACGCTCACCGATACCAAGACACGTCCCATGAACACGGTCTGCACCAGCTTCAATCGCATGAAGGACATTCGTGACACCAAGTCCTCTGTCGTTGTGACCGTGCCAGTCAATTTTCACATCAGCGCCGGTGCCATCGATAAGATTTCGCGTCCAGTCAATGATGTTCGCTATTCCATCAGGTGTAGAGTGCCCCACCGTATCGCAAATCACGAGCCGCTTTACACCTAAATCAATCGCGTGTCGAAACAACCGGTCTAAGTGGTCTGGGCGTGAGCGCGTTGTATCTTCAGTAACGTAGGCAACATCGCAGCCTTCCTTAACCGCGAAGGAAATAGCCTTTTCGCTGGTCTTTAAAATATGGTCGACGTCCCAGTGCTCGACATATTGCCGAATTGGAGATGAGCCAATGAAGGTGTAGACTTCAATGGGAAGGCCAACGGCCTGGCTGACTTCGACGATAGGCTGGATATCTTGAACAACTGTTCTACAAGCACAGTTCGCTTGAATATCTAGTTTCGCGTCAACAATCTCTTTTGCTAAGCGCATCACATCTTCGCGTGCTCGAGGGCCAGCGCCAGGCAGCCCAATATCGCTGGTCGTTATGCCGAGTGAATTCTGAAGATGTAAAATCTCTATTTTATCATCGATCGATGGGTCTGCTACGGACGGTGATTGAATACCATCGCGCAACGTTTCGTCGTCAAATTCTATTGGTTTTCGCGTAAGCGGCCCGCGCTTTTTGATTTCATTCCAGTCGTAGATCATCTCACTGCCGGTCATGATTATAATGCCTCCACACTCAGAGCGATTCCTTGTCCTCCACCAATGCAGGCGGAGCCAAGCCCGTAACGTTGACCTCTTCTTCGTAGTTCGTGAATCAGGTGCGCCGTGATCCGAGCACCCGAAGCACCCAACGGATGTCCAACTGCAATCGCACCACCATTTACATTCGTTTTCTCTTTCGGAAGATTGAGTTCTTTGATGCAGGCCATGACCTGAGGTGCGAACGCTTCATTGACTTCAAATAAGTCATAATCTTCAATTTTACTTTCACTGCGTTGAAGGCACCTTTGAGTGGCAGGAACAGGACCGATACCCATAATTTTTGGATCACATCCAGACACGCCCCAATTGATCAGACGTGCGATAGGTTTGTGGCCGTTTTTTTCCGCGAATTCCGCGGTACACATCACCAAAGCAGACGCGCCATCACAAAAACCCGATGCTGCCCCCGCATGAATGACACCGTCTTTCTTGAAGACTTTAGGAAGTTTCTTGAGGCCCTCAAGAGTCGTTTCTGGACGTGCATGCTCATCAACGTTGAAAACTTTCTCGCCTTTGCGGCTCTTGATCACGACATCGCAAATTTCGGCGTCAAAATATCCCCCCTTCTGAGCTTCCCCGAAGCGACGTTGCGACTCGACAGAATAGGTGTCTACTTCATCCTGGGTAAATCCATACTTTTCGGCTAAGTTTTCCGCGGTAATGGCCATAGGCATCTTGGTATAGCTATCGGTGAGTGAGCTCCACAAAGAGTCTTCCATATCGCTTTTTCCAAGCGGGATGCCCCAACGAGCACCTCGGATGATATGCGGCGCCTGGCTCATGGACTCTGTACCCCCCACTAGCACCGACTGGGCTTGCCCAGTGAGAATCTGTTCTGCGCCAGTAATTATAGCCTGGAAACCTGAACCACATAGTCGGTTCACTGTAAGCGCAGGCACTGCTTCAGGCAGACCGGCTCTCAATCCAACGTGACGCGCGAGGTAAATCGCGTCGGGAGATGTTTGCGCCACGTTGCCAAAAACCACGTGATCGATCGCCTCTGGTGCGATTCCGGACTCTGCCAAAGCTGCTTCGGCTGAAATAACAGCAAGATCCGTAGCGGTATGTTTCTTCAGAGTTCCCCCAAAAGTTCCAAACGCAGTCCGGCGGGCAGACAGAAAAACAATGTCAGATTGAATTGAACGCATGTAGGGAACTTAGTCAGACAAGTCGAGAAATGCAAAGCAAACCGGCAGCTTGGTTCACATCAAGCACATTTCTACGAAAAATTTACATTAGGCATTATAAAACAAGGCACAAATTGGTCCTTGAATAGTGCAAAACGGCCTGCTTACGCTAAACTCCTGGCATATGTCCGGTGATTCAAATCCACCAAGTGAACCACCTGTAAATATCCCTGAGAATCCCGACGAAGACATCCTAAGCATCGAAGAGGTGGAACTTCCGGCGAAGCCCCTGGTCGTGGGCGCTCAAGGTGTCGGACAAGAGCAGACTAAATACGAACTTATTGCGGGTATTGCGCGAGGCGGAATGGGTGAAATCTTTTTGGCGAATCGCTCTCGAGCCGGACATCCTCTCGAGAAAGTTATCATCAAACGACTACTTGCTCAGCTTCGGCATCGCAGCGAGCAACTCGCGATGTTTCGAGCTGAAGCTGAAGTCATGCATCGACTTGATCACCCAAATATTGTTTCGATCGTGGATGAACCTATCATCGATGAGCAACCTTGCCTTGCCATGGAGTACATTCATGGACGCAACATCGACCAATTACTTAGCCAAGCGGTAAGCAAGCAAGAACCCGTTCCGATCGAAGTCATGTTGTTCATAACAATCGAGCTGCTTCGCGGTCTCGACCATGTGCATAACGCCACTTTAGAAGACGGAAATCCATTGAAATTGGTTCACCGCGATTTGACGCCAGGTAACGTGATCATTTCGTTTACAGGCGATGTAAAAATTACAGATTTTGGAATATCGAAGTCTCAGATGTCGCGAGTTTCTACCACGGTAGGAATCGTGAAAGGTAAGGCTAGATATTTAGCCCCGGAGCAAATCGTAGGCGAGCCTGCTACTCCTCGCTCGGACTTGTTTGCATGCGCTTGCGTCTGCGCTGAGATGATTCAAGGCAAGCCATTATTTGATGCGCCGAATGTTCATCAAGTTCTCCACGCCATTGTGAATGGAAAGAGAACAAAGGTAGACAATTTGCTGCATCGTAACCACCAACCTATTGCGAGTGTCATCGAAAAGGCTCTATCTACAAACCCGAAGAAGCGATTCGAGTCGGCTCAGAAATTCCGGCAAGAGCTGGAGACTGCGAGGGATTCCGCCGGACTTCATTTCTCAAAAGAAAAGCTGGGAACCTATCTTCAAGATCTTTTCTCCGGGCATTCCGAAGCGTGGGAGGAAGTTCCTGTTAGCACCCCGATGGACCCAAAAGCCTTACTGGTAAAATCCGAGCTAGAAGAAATATCAGAAGACACCGATAAGTCCTTTGCTAACGCGGCACTTGTTGTTCCCAAAGTCACTGCCAGAGAAAATGAACACCTGATACAGTCCACGTTGCCTCCTGAGGCCGAAACACACGTTGCAATTGAGCTAAATAAAACGAGGTCACCCAGCGCAGACTCTCTTTCGCCTGCTTCGAGTCTTTCTGAAAGAACATTCGAACCACCAGACTTGAACAAAAGCATTTGGTCTCAATTGCAAAGGATCTGGCCAGTATTATTCGCTACGTTCGGATTGGGTCTAGCCTTGGGTGTCATCATAACACTCGTGGTGACCGATTCGAAACAAAGGACCCAATCCACCTATCCGACAGAAAAAAGCCGCTCGGTGAATACAATTTTGAAAGAGCAGCAAGCACTAGCTCAACCCGAAGAAACTGCTGAAATTCGTCCGCTCGTCATTGAGCCGACTCCGATTGGTCAAACTACAACTATCAACGATGCCGTGACAACTTCTGCAGACGTTGCTATCAAACCAAAACAACCGGAAGTCTTCTATGGTACGCTCACTATTTTCGGTCCAAAGGGCGCGCGGGTAATCATCAACAGCAAACGTATTCGCAAAAGACTACCACTGATAAAGTATAAGATAAAAACAGGTGAGCACCGTGTTCAGGTTGTTAGAGGGAAATACAGAAGAAACATGGTTATAGATATCACACGAGCTCAAGAGACGAAGATAAGGCTAAGAAAGAAGCGCAAAAGCAAACGGCGCTAGTTTGTTCGTTTGCTCGGTTTGAGAAGAAAAATATGACGCTTCACTGGCGGGGTTAGATCAAAGAAATGCCTGAGCTCACGCCGGTAATCTGTCCAGTTTGTCTCACCGAGACCAAGAACAAAGTAATTAGTGCCATCTGATTTTTTCCCAAGATATTCGGCGTTTTTTGAAGAGGAATGCTTATAGCTCAGCTCTACCGTAGCGCCGCAGGCCCAAACAGACAAGGCTGGGCGGTATGGACCGATTGCTCGGTGAAATTTCCACGACTGAGTAGCTTTGAGACCTGCGTGGTCGCATGCTTTGTATTTTGCACGCCAACCTACAGGGACGGATGCGCTCGAGGTTTTTGTAATGTTCCATCCTTGCGGCAAGGCATCCGCGAGGCCTGTCAGCATACCGCCATCTGATTGACCGGCCAGCATCGTGACCTTCTCCTTTACAATAAATGCGCCGGAAAGATCTGAATCCTTGATCGCCGAACTTAGCTGATTCAAGACATGGAGAACCGCATCTGAGAGCACACCAAACGCTGCAACAGAATCATCATCTTCACCTATCGTACGAGATTCAAAGATTGACCAGCCAAAGTCGCTATCAAAGAGAAGCTCTCCACCTTTGTTCTGTCGCAGTTTGACATTGTCCAATACAAATTCGGCAAGGACCTGCCGCGTTAATGTACTCGTATCAGTCTGAGTATTTTTCTGAGTCGTCGTTGATTCGAGGTCTTCAACATACCCGCGTGCTCGCTTTACTGCAGCCGTCAAGATGAGGTCGGCATCGGCGGCGTCGCTGCTATCGTTCACAAGTAATATCTTGCGGAATATCGACTTTCGATGAAGAATTTGTGCGATGTGACCACTTAGCTCATTTGAAAGACCTCGTTTGAGCCCTCGTAAATCTGTGAATCGATATGATTTCCCGCGATAGGTATATCGATGAGCCAAGTCAGTTCCTTCGCTCCTTTCGCGTGAATCTTGTGTTGGAAGAATCGCCAAAGTCAGCTTTTGCACAGGTTCAATTTGTAGGACTGGCTCATATTTTACAGGAATAGTCGGATGCTTTAGTCCTCGTCGTTGCGATTGACTTGAGCACCCTATAAATCCGGACAGGTGAATCACGAAAAGGGTGCTCATCAGGCTTTGCCACGGTCTGGGCGGAGCAAATGTGATGGCGTTGGTTGTCATAAATCGATTCCTTCATGACCCGGTATGGTATGGATAAATATGGCTGTCGAGCGAATACGACAAATTCAACGATACTCCGCGCAAGGAAACCAGGAACCACAACTGTCCACGGATCAGGTTGCCATCGAAGAGCCGCTAGAAATCCAGTTAGATGGAGACCCGCTGGCCGTTATTATGCGAACACCTGGTAACGACCTAGAACTCGTAGTTGGGCTATTACTTACCGAAGAGCTGATACAAAATAGTGATGATCTGTTGATGCTTGAGCACTGCCGAGACCCCGAGGAACCCAATGCAGGAAATATCGTAAAGGTGAAGCTATCAGAGAGCTGCCTCAAGCGAATTCAAGAAAATAATAATACAGATCGAATGAAGCGAACGTTTCTCACATCCACTAGCTGTGGAGTCTGTGGGAAACAGAGCATCGAAAGCCTCCACGCATCAACCCCACCCTTTTCAAAATACGATTCGACTTGCATAGAAGATGTGGTTCTCTTTTCCGAAAAAATGAAAACGCATCAAACTCTCTTCGATAAAACAGGTGGAATTCACGCTGCTGCTCTCTTTGACAAATCTGGAGAGCTTCTGCTTCTCAGAGAAGATGTTGGGAGGCATAATGCTGTGGATAAGTGCATCGGCTCTTTAGTTCTCACCGAACAACTACCTTTAGAGAATTGCTCGCTGATGGTATCCGGCAGAACTAGCTTTGAAATTGTGCAAAAAGCATTAGTCGCCAGGATTGGCACGGTCGGAGCTGTCTCTGCTCCTTCAAGTCTCGCTGTAGAGTTAGCGCGAGAAAGTCGTATTAACTTGTTTGGCTTTGTTCGGGGGAACGGCTTGAATATCTACGCAAGCGAGCGTTTAGAAAACCAAGCATAATCATCAGGCCAGATAACCAGCCAAGAACATCGCCAAAGCGCATATATATTGTCGATCGATGGGTTAGGATAATGGGAACATCAAACACGATTGTGTCTTTCGTCCATTGCTTCGTTCGTCGAACGATATTTCCACGATTGTCGACTATTGCACTTATTCCTGTGTTCGTTGATCGAACCAAGTAACGACGAGTTTCTAAGCTTCGGAAACTTGCGAGCACGAGATGAATCAGCGGTTCGTGAGTGTCACCGTACCAAGAGTCATTGGTGATATTAACAAGCATCGTTGCTGGTCCGCCTTCATTCCACATCTGCCTGACAAAACTTGGGATGATGTCTTCATAGCAAACCATCGGAAGTAAATTCACTCCTGGTTTGAGATCAAGATGCTCAAAGGACGTCCCGCGATCGAATACCGAGACTCCTTTTAACCATTTTTTTAGGAACGGGAAAATCTCAATCCCAGGGATAGTCTCACCGAAAGCAAGTAAGATGACTTTATCAAAAATCCCTGAAATTAATCCGCTATCATCGACAAGGACGGCACTATTATACTTTTTGAAAACCTTCGGCTCCGGTTTTTCATAAGTCAAAGCTCCCAGAATAATTGGAACATTCAGTCCCTTCAAAAAACGAGCAATCTGTTTCTTGTCGCTTCGTAGAATCCATCCGTTGTAAGCGGACTCAGGCCAAACAACCAAGTCTAGGTTCGAATTTTGACGCACTAATGTACGCGTCATTTCGATATGCTTGGCCATAAATTCTTCTTTTCGAAGTCGTTTGTCTTTTGCGCCAAGGTTCGTTTGAACCATGCCAACCCGAAGTTTTGGACTGTTTCGGGCAATCGCTTCAAAGTGCTGTAAGCGCACCTTTCCGTAGCCGTAAAACAAACAGATAAAGACCAACGGGACAATAAGTCGGAGTCGTTTTAGAGCACGACCGTTCATTTTCGCATTTATGATTTCGAAAAATGCTCCATTCACCAACGAGATCAGCATAGTTAGCCCAAGCATTCCAAATACATCTACAGATTGGATGAGGCTTTCGTACTCATAGATGGAATTTCCAATAAAACTCGGAAAAAGAAGAGGATAAAATTTTTCAAGACCAACAAACGCAACTGGTAAGGCCCATACAGGAGGGATACGAAAATGTTTTTTTGCAGCTTGGACCACAAGCAAAACCAAAGTGAGTAAAAAACCTTGATACAAACACAGCAAGAAATAGCCTAATGTCGCGAGAGAGATATGAAGATTGGCAAATTGTTCTATAAGATTAATGACCCAGTAATAACCGCCTAAGTTCGTGACAAAACCGAAAACGACTCCCAACACTATGGCTTGTTTGAGTGATTTATTCTCGAGAGCGACAAGCACGGGAACGAAGCAGACCCAAATGAGTGGGTGGAACCCAAAACCTACGAATCCTAAAAAATATAGAGCCCCTGACAGTGCAGCGAGAATAAGGTCTTTTTTCGGAGGCATTAGACTTTCTTACTTAACAGTAACAACATCGTTCGGAAGCAGGCTTATATTTTCCTTCATGCTCGCACCGGATAACAGAGGCTCCAGTTCTACACAGTAGCGAAGAAACTGCCTGCTCTTCCGTCGCACAATCACAGCGGCCCCTTCTGCAAATGGATTGGCGCCACCGGCCATTGAAAGAGCTTGCAAAAGGTACATGTCCCCTTGGTATTCGTACGCGGCAGCATTAGATACCGCACCCTGCATGTAGAATTGCTTTTGACTGAATGCAGTCACTGTTACGCTTACAATCGGGTCTTTCAAATAGGTCTTCAAGCGCTTCGTAAGCATCGCTTGAAATTGTGGAACGGTTTGCCCAGCGGCAGTCACATCATTTACGAGCGGTAGACTAATTCGGCCATCGGGTCGAACATTGACGGCTCGCGTAAGTTGCTCGTTTTGCCACACTTCTATCTGTAGACCATCGCCCGCATTGATTATGTACCCGCCTTCTTCGGGTTTAACCCCTAAGAACATCTTCCGCTCTGCGGGAGAAATCGGGGGACAAAGGGTGGCACATCCTTGGGACACCACGACAGAAACAAGCAGAAGAAGGCCACTGGCGCGCATGCTCCTGGGTTATACCATAAATGATAAGATGTCTACGTTTGCCGAGGACCTAAAGTGCCGTTAGTCTTAGGTCAGCTTGCAAAGTATTCAAAAAGGAGTGTCGAAGCGACGAATTCATACTTTTGTCGTCGTTGGGGGACCTGATTCAGGACGTGTCCTTCGCACGGGTCGAAGCTTTGTAAAGCTAGGCTTTGACGCGTCAAACGACCTCACGGTCAAAGATCCAACACTTTCTGACCATTGTCTCACTGTGGATGTCTCATCTTCACAAGTCCAACTGAGTTACCAACAAGATCCGTCATTCACTCGATTAGACGAAAGATGGAAACTTAAAAAGAGTGGCAAAATTTGCGCGAAGATTGAGGTCGGAGATTCCATTGTTTTAGTGATTTCCGGAGATGTAGATGACAATGTCATGCACGAAGAAATCCGAAGATTTCGTAGACAAGAAAAGCCCGCTCAAACTCAAAGCAAACCCCCAAAACACATTGATGGACCAGGAGATCCGAATATCCAAACCGTAATCCTTGCCAATGCGCATGAGCTAGAGTTCTTGAGTGCGGAAGAACCAGAAAGTAACAGCGGCATGACAATGGTAGCAGACCCGAGTCTATCATCA
Source organism: Myxococcota bacterium (assembly GCA_036337945.1). Lineage (GTDB taxonomy): Bacteria > Myxococcota > Kuafuiibacteriia > Kuafuiibacteriales > Kuafuiibacteriaceae > JAYZDF01. The sequence goes on along the minus strand of JAYZDF010000091.1, from coordinate 53,464 downwards.
GGCGCGAGCATCTTTGCTACGGACGCTGTGACCGGCATCTCCGAAGCCGTGCCGGAAAATTTTTCTGCGAACATTCCTGCCCCCTCAGTAACGGATGTAGATCACAGGGGCGAAAACCAAATGCTCGCCGACTCAGACCCTAAATCGATGATGACAAGTCTGCACAATATGCTTCCGGCCACTGACCAACCGGTAATCATCGCAGAGGAACCCATTTCAAAACCGGTAAAGAATATAACTCCTAAATCAAGCAAGAGAACGAGCTGGGATGCTAAACCAAAACCTTCAAAAAAACCGGAAGCACGAGACCCAACACCAAGAGCCCGCAAAAGCTGGGATGCCAAGCCAGTGCAGACAACCTCGAGCGAATCAAACGCACTTGTTCCATCTAGAGTGCCCAGAAAGAGCTGGGAACCCAATTTAGGATCCGATGCCGTAAAACCGGCCACTCGTAACAAATGGGGCGATAGTATCGATGCACAAAGCAGAGTGTCGGGGCCAACATTATCTGCTTCACGGAAGTCCTTAACAACCAAGGAAGCGGAGACCGCGAGTTCAAATGAGGAGTTTTTGATTCGGCCCTCTGAATTACTGGCCGCATCAAATGACGCGGCGCTGCAAGTTCTTATCGAGCCAGACGGCGAATTCTCAAACGCAATTCGTGTTCTCGCAGCGAGGATAAATGAGCTTAGCACAACTCACGGTCATCGAGTTTTTCTTGTAAGCAGTGCGCTCCCACTCACAGGAAAAACAACCACGGCAGTGAATCTTGCATTAGCTATGGCAGAAGATCCTAATCGTAAGGTAGCACTGATCGAAGCTGATTTTAGAAACCCAAAAGTAGGCGATATTTTCAAGGCGGGGAATCGCCCCGGCCTCATCAACGTCATCGAAGCAAATGTGGATCCGAAGGAAATTATCCTGAGATTTGAGGGCCGAAACTTAATAACCTTTGTTTCGGGAGGTCGCCATAAATCACCATCGACACTTCTGGCTTCGCCAAATTTTAAAAGTCTCTTGGAAACCCTCTCTTCAACCGTAGACGTGGCAATCATTGATGCACCCTCAATTTTACTTTACGCGGATGCAAATGTGCTTCTCTCTCAAGCAGACTCGGCTATTCTCGTTGCTTTAGAGAACTACACGAAGAGTAAACATCTAAACCAAGCCATCAAGCAAATCGGTCAAGAGAAAGTCAGCGGACTCATTTACAACCGACTCACGCGTAATCAATTCGTTGCGACCAAAGGGATGCGTAAAATTCGGATGTCAAACAGTTAGACAGGCTCTTTCAGAGCTTATTTTTTGCAAACCTGATTCGCCATTTTTCGTGCCAAAGCATAAGGCTCCGAAGACGACTTTGTAATTCGAGTGATTTGCCGCCACCGATCGCACGCCCCTGGCTTTGCTTGTTGCATTCTCAATTCAGCCTCAGTACGTAGTTGCGATGCAAGTGTACCCAGTTTTTCAAAGCCTGCGGTGATCTTTACATGATTCGGGCGTAGCTTCGCTCCTGCGTCCCACTTAGAAAAAGCCGCTGCATATTTTTGCTGTGCGAACAAAGTATCACCTTGAACCGCATACGCATCAGCTATCGAGGATTCAAGCTCATTTTTCCAAAAGGAATCCATACCTTCGGGTAATAACTGTTTCTCAGCCTTCGCGAAATCGCGAAGATAAAACCACGCCTCAGAGGGATCATTTCCTAACGCTGTCCTCACTCGCTGATACTTTTCCTTCGATAGTCGCAAATATTTTTCAAATGACTTGCCTTTGGCTGTTTCTCTAGAAGATGCACGTTCTAATGAACGTAAAGCTCTATTGTAGTCTCCGGAGAGATAGTGCATAGCAGCGGACGTCAGTTCGTCGTCAGATAGGAATGTCAGTACTCGTTCTCGAGGACTCTTTTTCTTTGTGTCGGATATTTGAGAAGATACCTTCTTCTCTTTTCCTGTGTACGTTTGAAATCGTATTCGTTCTTTCCGCATTTTCTTTTCAAGTTGCCAAATTAGTTTCCTAGCTTCTTTGTTCGACTCATCGAGTTTCAATACAGAAAGCAAAACGTTGTGCGCGCGACGAAGTTTTTTTGAATTATTTATGTGTAATTTAACACGTTCGATTTCCGAGCGAATAACCTGCTCGCTACTCTCCTTTAGTTTTGTTTCAGCTCGTTCTCGAAAACTTTCTTCCTGCAAAAGACTTTTAAACGTAACCAGAGCCTCTAACTTCCGGCCAGACTTTTCCAGTTCAAGCGCCCTACCAAATTGCTTATTTGCCGCACGAGCTTTTTCGATTTTTTCATTCAACGCCTTTGCCATGCTATTCACAGGATCTATCTCGCGAAGCTCCGCTAACGTCTCTTGAGCACTGAGAAATTGCATTGCCTCAAGCTGTGACTCCGCTTTTTTGATTTTTGCTTCCACAAACGTATCGAAATCAAATGAAGAATCTATGACGGGAATATCGACGGGCCACCCTGAAGAATCTCGACGTCCAAACGGAGAAGTAGATGTTCGTGAAGGTTGAGCCATGCTTGGCTCATTTTTTGTGACTGGATTATCACCTTTCGATAAAACAAGTTTCTGACCTGCATCGACAACATCGTTTATTGAATCACTCACAAGGTCGGGCGCAGATGTATTATCAGAAATATCTTTCCTTTCAACCTTAGAACCTGAGCCAAATAAACTCGATAAACGAGAGATCGGATTGTCTGTCGTGAAATACCAAGCGGTAAAAGCAAGAACCACGAATATCGCTCCTAGCTGGTAGGTGCCGATGACTTTGTTGGCTCGCTTTCCTTTAGGAAGTAGTTTTTTTATCGAACGTGATGCGCCTTGATACTGAGCCGGAAGCTCCAGCCGGAATTCAACATTACCTACTTTTAACAGGTCAAAATTGGAAAGCCCGGACTCTTTAACCTTTTCGTCATTAACAAATGTCCCATTCGATGACTGAAGATCCTCGACGATTGTTTCGCCAGTGCGAAGGGAAATTCGAGCATGTTGGCGAGAAATAGACTCGTGAAGTACAGGAACATCACAATCCTCGAGTCGTCCGATGATGTTCTCTCCGCTCTGCAATATAAATCGTTCATCAACAACAGGCTCGGTTAAGCCCACGAGAATAGCGTCGGCCTTTTGGGATGTCGACGCTTCAAGTTCCTCTAGATGCGAGCGCTCCGGCTCTTCAGACATTCGGGGTTCTAAAAATGCATAGAGCTCTTGCGAAATAGAATCGCCTTGCATCTGATTTTCCGGAACTTTTGATGATGGAAGCTCGTGTTCAGACACGAGTAACGTGACTCGATAACCTCCAAAACTAACTTCGCCGTTGGCTGGTAATACCGCAGAGCCTTCAATTTTTTGTCCATCAAGCTTCACACCATTTACACTTCCCAAATCGTCGACGTGGACATCTCCATCGGACAAGCGAAAGGAAACATGTCGACGTGAGACTTTCTTATCATTTACGCGAATATCTGCACTCTCGTCACGGCCGATGACGATGGGCACAGAGGTCAAGTTGAGTTCCCGCGTATCACCATTCGGTGCGTGAATAATGATCTTTACATTTGAAGGTGAAGCAGACACCAGTTACGCGGTCCGTCTCTTTCTAGATGAGCGATGAAGGGAGCATTTTTCCAAAACAGCTGACTCTTTTGGTGCATCGCGCAATGATTTACGCACCGAATATCCCGAGGTCGATATCGTCGCCTCGGTTATGTAATTCCTCAAGGAATTGTGGAACGTAACCAGTTGCGCGGAAAGCCCCCGCTACTAAGCCATTTTCGTCGAGCCCGTCGGATTCAAAAACAAAGATGTCTTCAAGCACCGCTTCGCCCTCTTCCAAACAAACTTCGGACACACGAGTTAATCTTCGGGAACCGTCTGCGAATCTCTGCTCCTGAACAACTACGGGGCATGCTGACGCAAATAAACCAGCTGCTTGGCCCACATCGAGACCTGAGTTTTTGAGTGCATCGTGCACAATGCGCTCGACAAAAGTTTCCAGGTTAGAAGCCGAGTGTGCAAATACAGCGCCTTCAAGTACTCCGTCCATTGCATCCAACATAGCTCGTAAGTTGTTGCTACCGGATAACGCTCCGATAAGCGTGCGCTCAGGAGCCATCGACTGAGCAATGTCTAAAATCTCAAGCATTGAAGTTCCAACGCCTTCCTGAAAAGAAACAACGTTATGATGCTCTGGAAGTAATAGCTCAACTTTCGATTCGATCGTCACGACTCGTTCGTCCGCATTGAAGCGTGAACCAATCGCGTTCAAAGTCGCGCTTCCAGTAATGCCTGGACCAAGTGCGAGAGCAACTCCTTTTCGGTAGCGCAGACAATAGTCGAAGAACACGAGCATGTCCTCGCTCAGGCCATCAGCTTGTACGAGATCTTCGAATGTGAAGGCTTCTCGAGTGTCTTTTCGCAAGGTAAAGGTAGGCCCACGAAAGGACACGGGAGATTGTGCGCCAGTTACTCGAATTCCATTCGCCAATCGTACGTCTACAAGAGAGGAGGCATGACCATATTCAGCTCCACCTAGCAGAGCGAAAACTCTCAGCATTGTTTCACGCTTCAAACTTTCGTTTATAGACTGCCCAGTATCTCCTAGTTGCCCTTCACGATCGACGAGCACCTGTCCTTGCGGGGTGACAACAACTTCGTGAACGTCTCCGTCACCAATATAGTCAAGTACGACTCCGAAATCCGTGAGTCCCTCAACAACGTGTTGAACAACCGAACTCTTATCTTCACTCTTGGCGAATACACCGTGATCAGCCAATCGATCCGCATTCGCCGTCGCTGCAGAGCGAATTTCCTCCTGCATAGATGCGATGTCGACGATAGATTTAGTACGAAGCCCTAAGTCACCAATAGTAAGACTCGTTAAGTATTCGGTAGCCTCTTTGAGACTGCGGCACTCTGCTCCTCGAGCTTGAGCACGCCCGGAAACAACTTCCGCAGAAGAAATTGCCGCCTGAGAGTCAACCGAAGCTACTTTAGAAGGCGTTGGAGTTGGAGCTGCAGCTGGGCCTTCCGAGGTTACGCGCTCTGCTCGAACAGATCTTCGTTGTGCAACAGGTTTACGGCGAGAGACCGGCGCGCGAGCAGGTCCAGCGGAACGCTTGGCCGCTGGTTTTGGCGCAGGCATTGGAGGCGGCTCATCAGGTAAGGGTGTGGGCTCATCTTCAAAAGCTTCTTCTTTGTTACCCAGATCGAGCTCGTAACCATCATCATCATCTTCATCTTTTAGAAAGTCTTCAGGTTCAGGTTCAGGCTCTGGTTCAGGCTCTGGTTCTGGTTCGGGCTCAGGTTCGGGCTCGGGCTCAGGTTCGGGCTCATCCAACAGACCGTCATCATCCAATCCAGACTCAAACTCTTTATCAAAGTTGTCATCAATAAGGCCGGGGCTTGATGGCAGAGCGGGTGGTGGTAGCTCTTCCGAATCCGCGGAGACTGCCTCTTCATCTTCTACAGCTTCTGCTTCTCCCACGTTGAAATTGAGCTGCAGGGTGAAGTCACCAATATAGATTTTGTCAGTTGCTTTGATCACCTGCGGGGTCGAAATCTTCTTGCCATTGACATAGGTGCCGTTTGTCGACTGCATGTCGATAATGACAAATTTCCCGTCCTTGACCACAATTCGCGAATGACGCTTTGAGATATTACCCTTGGGTAAGACAACATCATTGCTCGCTACACGACCAATGAGAATCTCACTCTGGTCAAATTCCAGCTCTTGAGATTCTCCACCTTTTTCATTTACGATAATTTGAAACACAGATAGTACTCGCGGCTGAAGTGTAGCAGTTCCGGGCCCCTAGACAAGTTATTGTAGGAGGAAATATTGGCGAATTGCTAAATCCGGGGTCAACTATCGGTAGATAGCGCAGGTGAGATAGCTGTCTGTCGTAAGAATGGTCTCTCTCAGGGCGCGAGAACCGGGAACACTCGTGAACCAGGATTTGCGCCCGGGAACAAAGGTCGTGTCTTCTGGTGCGGCGATGAGAATCCCTTGGGTCGTTGCTGGACAGCTCGTCACGGGATTCGAATTCATGACGCTAGGAGAAACCTCGATCCGAAAACCACTACACACACGTTTAGTCTCCATTTGCTCATCTTCGCAGCGACCACTGCAGGTTTGACCACCACGATTTTGGATAAGGGATTGGACACACAGTCCGACTGAACACTCTGAATCCGCAGAACAGCTAGGCTGAACCTCTTTCCTCTCACATGAAGAGCCCACACTGAACCCTTCGTCTGAACGAACTTTGAGTCGCAAAATGCTCTCTAGGTCGACGAATGCGGCGGTGCTGCTCGTTTGAATCGGTTCGCGCGCATGAACCTTACCGGAGCGCTCAGACGTAGAGTCACTGAATTCTGCGAGTATCATGGTCTCGTCCGAAGGATAGATTTCGGCACGTCGTCCCGTGAAAACAATACCGCAACCCAGTAACTTGGTGAGTGTTTCATCATCGCCGAGTTGAACCGTGACTGCTTGATTCGAGTTTGCCAAATAGGACACCGAAAATATTTCTGATTCCAAATCCGCTAAAGCCGCAACTAAGGCAGGTTCGTCAAAATCTGCACAAGACTGGAGGTCAATTTCTGGCTTTTCGAGTTGAATGTCCACCAAGTCTCCAACGCGGACCTGGAATAAAGACGGAGAGAAAGCTTCGGAAGTTCCCAATCGAAGTTCTGCTTCTGTCGTACTCGTGGCCGAAAGAGACAGGGTGAACTCCTCTGCAGTGAATAAATTCCCTCGGTATTCGATCCGAAATGAGGTTGCGGTTTCAAATTCTCGAGCCAAGACACTAGGAGCACACGCCGAAGCCTGGGAAACAACACCCGCGCATCCTTCGGCCGGAATTGAAGATAACTCAGCAGCAGCCGAACATAAAATCTGAGTTTGCCGGTCCTCGCAGGACGAAGGCGCTTGAACTTGTTCGCATTCCTCAATCTTCAAGGAACCCGTTCGGAGCGCCTCAACTCGCTCTACAAAACTGTTTGAGGAGCGTACTAAACGTAACGGTGAACCAGCTAAAAATGCGTCTCGACCATCAACCAGAACAATATACACAACAGGTGCAAGTCCATCAGCGTCTCGGTCGGAACTACGAATAATGTTTGGTACATGGCCCGCAAACAGACACGCAAGTTCATCACCGTCGAAACCACAACGTCCTGTAAGTTCCTCACCATTTGTGTTGAGGTAGGAGCATATATTTCCTTCCGTCTTGTCGCCCGCACAAGCTGTGCGCATTTCATCAGAGACGGATACCCCACTGAATCCTGGCTTGAGATTTTCGAGTCGACCAAAAGCACCAGCCACTGGCGGGCTCGGCAAATCAATGCGGCCATACAAGTCATCGTCAAGAAGTACAGCATCTGAGTCTGCTCGTGACATGTAAGGAGACCGTATTCCTTTATCATTGTCGAATCGCCGACCAGACCGCTTCAACACTCCGTTGTCTGTTTCAAGCAGAACCAAAGATGGACGATCAAGACGAAGCAAAACTACTCCCAAATCTTCCGCATCAACAACTCGATGGGTAGGTCCGCCCGCGTCGATATACCGAGTAGAATCGAAACCGCCCGCGTCAACCAAGCCAACAACGGCAACTGAACTTGATGCCGCACCACTGACCACCGCTACAGTTTCTAATTCGTCTCTGAGAATAAAGTCACGAGGAGAACCTACAGCAAGGGTCGCTGTTTGAACGGACGCGATGGACCAACTACTCGCAGAAGCATCGAGTTTTAATTGGCTTAGCATTGAATCTTGCGTAGCTGGACGATCGAAAAGAACAAAAACATCGCTGCCCTTGGAGCGCAGCGCGACAGGAAACGCGCCTTGGAACTCGGCTTGGTCAAGCTTGAGGCTTGCAAGCGTGCGGTAGGTATCTACAGATCCTGAGACAGTCGACCCAGCAAAATCGGAGGCTTTGACGTCGAGGACATGGATTGTTGAATCTACTACCGAAAGAGCAAAGGCAGTATCGTCTGATGAAACAACGTGTGTAGGATGCCTCGGTGCAGGAATAACCAAAGGAAATGCAAGTGTAGGCGACCGTGCGAAGGATTGCCGATCGTTCTTTAGTGAGGAGCCTCCCTGAAGAGGGTCATCGAGAAGCTGCAATACTCTCACGCCTTGAGCTTCGGCATCAGCAATGAGTAGGTCTCCACGTTGTTCATCATGTGCGATATAGGTGAGCGCACTGGGACGGGACAAATTGCCGGATGGAATGATCTCTGGGTCATCACAGCCAAACGCAGCGATAGCAGTAAGACTGAACAAGAGACCGTATATTCCGAGGTTTCTCATAGTTCGTTATCCTCTTCTCCAGTACCGTCTGGTTCTAACACCCGACCTATTCGACCGAGCACTCGATGTTGGCTTATGTCGGTATCAGTTACGTCGATCACGGCCAACGTGCTGTTAGAGAAATTCGCGACAAACCCGAGGGTTCGCTGTCCACGGGTGGCAAATGCAATATGAGAAGGTCCACTGAGAAGGTTCAGACGCGAAATATCAGAAGACTCATCAACATTGACCCGTCCGCGAATTTCACCCACCACTCTTGGTGCATCAGCGGTGACATCGACTACCCAAATCGAGTTGGTCTTTACGTCGCCCGCATAAAGCAAACGACGACCATCGGATGTTTCCCTCAACGTCGGTAAACCGACCTCGGAACCAAACTCGTACACGCTTGCGAGCGTAAACTCTCCGTCTTCATCTTTTCGCAGAATCGCAATCCCAGAATTGAATTGATTACTGGTGTTGGAGAATCTCAGTGTCACATAGGCACGTGTCTTGTCAGCGCTCATAACCAAGCCGCGAGTTGCAAAGCTATTCGCTAGACTACCCAGGTCAACTTGATTCCTAGAGGAAACCACAGCTGTCGAAGTGGACGTGGTGACTTCGTCGATATTCCATTGTGAAAAAGCTCCGGTCGTTTGGTTTAGGTCCGCAATGAGTAGATTTGGGGAGATAGAATTTTGAGAAGTGGAGTCGAGAGCGAGCCCGGAAACTCCTGTCAATGTAGGCACTGTTACATCCCTCAGCGGTGTAGCCAAGGTGTTGCCTTCTCGTTCATCGACGAGGCGCTGCCGAAAAGAATCGAGTTCAGCAAAAGTGACAATACCAATGTCGGGCCGAATCTCTTCTCTAGGCCGACTTGTGACTCTCAAATGTCCGGTTGCAATCAAACCAGATCCTTCGGTTTGAGGTACGAAGAGTGAAGCATAGGGGTCGGAACCGCCAGTATCTATAATATGTGCTTTTGTGCAGTCCGTAGATTCGAAAACTTCTACATTTTCGTTGTCGCAACGCAAATTGCCGTCTTCAAAGCGCAACATGGTTAGGAAGTTGCCTTGGCGAGAGGTCACAAAGATTGAGGAAGAGTTCGCAGAGGTACTCAAGCCAGTCCAGGAAATTTCACCTGACAGACTAGGAATTCGCTGGCTGCTCTCCACGGGGAGGTCAACCACTGGGCTTTGAGGAGTGATTTCGCTGGCTGTTGCAAACAAAGAGTCTATTGAGAGAGCCATGATGGTTGAGGCGTTATAGCGCTGATCGAAGTTGGAATTAGATACCACTAGGCGGTCTTGGGTTGGTGATGCACCTTGTGCAACTAACAAGTACGTCGGATAAAACAATTGATTGTTAGGAGGTACAGTGCCCGGGTCAGAATCGGCACAAGCAACGAAGAAAAGCATAGAGATCAAACAGATCGATATTGTCTTGAAAATAGGTCGCATCAAATACATCCAGGGCGGCTAAGGCCCACAGTCCGCGGTCGGGTAACACGCACTCGTGCCAGGGGTCAATCGCTGGCATAATCGCGGGGCCTCGACTGTTTTGCATAGTGCTAGCGGGCAAATGAGACCGATGTTTAAGAGTAAATGGGTGACGAGTACACAGCGCGTAACTTCCTGCAGCTGGCTCAATAGACTGGGGAAACACCCCAACCTGGTCGTCAACAGCGCGGTGTTGGCGCTTCGGGTAGGCCGAGACTACAAACAGCTTCAAAACGGCGCTTTTAGCAAAGGTGAATTTCGAGCGCGCGCATCGGGCCATGTAGCAGGAATCACCTTAGGAATGGGCGGTGCAGCACTAGGTACAACCCTAGGAAGCGTGGTCCCTGGCATAGGGAGTGCCCTGGGCGGCTTTGCGGGAAGTCTTATAGGCGATTACGCTGGGACTCGTATTGGGAATTTCGCTTCCCGAAATTGGGCGAAACGAAGCAACACTAGGTAAACTGCGAATTGATACTGAACATATTTTCAGCATAATCAAGGAATGCGCTCCCGAATTTTAAAAGTCGTCAACAACCCGACCAACCCTTGGCAATCGCACAGCGTAGAATGGCTCACAGAACCGCCCAAAGTCGAACTGACTCTCTACTCAGACCGAACAAAAACAATTCTCAGCGAAAATCACAGCGAAGATCTTCCTTTTCGGTGGAGCTTGAATCCCTATCGAGGCTGCTATCACGGGTGCTCATACTGCTACGCACGACCATCTCATGAGTACCTAGATTTTGGAGCTGGTACGGATTTTGAGCGCAAACTTGTGCTGAAGGAAGAGGCACCTACTTTATTACGTAAACGCTTCATGAGCTCGTCCTGGAAAGGGGAGCTCATTGTTTTCTCAGGCAACACAGATTGCTACCAACCCCTAGAAGCAGCCTATGGGCTCACCCGTGAATGTCTCAAGATATGTCTTGAGTTTCGCAATCCAGTCTCAATTATTACGAAGAGTACATTGATCGAGAGGGACTTAGATCTTCTTGAAGAGATGCATCAAAAATCTCATCTCGACGTTCATATAAGCATTCCGTTTTGGGATGCCGAGGTCGCTCGGGCCATGGAGCCTTATGTTCCCTCGCCGAGTCGAAGAATGAGGGTCATAGAACAGTTAGCAAAACGAAATATTCCTGTAACAGTGATGGTATCACCCATGATTCCAGGCTTGAATGATAGCGATATTCCATCCATCTTGCGTGAAGCAAAAATAGCCGGTGCACAATACGCTATTTCGACAATGCTTAGGTTAGCACCGGCAGTTGCTAAAGTATTTGAGGCCAGGCTTCGTGCAAGTCTCCCTCTCCGTGCCGACAAAATATTAAATCAAATCCGCGCGTGCCGAACAGGTGAACTTTCGAATAATCAGATTGGTCATCGCATGAAAGGTGTTGGTTCTCGCTGGGCCATTATCGAGCAGCTATTTGAGACGCATCGACAAAAAGAGGGGCTCCTCGTACCTCCAACTGACCACCCGCAGACCAAGTTTCGGCGACCCAATACAATTCGCCCAAGCACGGCCCAAAAGAACACAAATCAACTTAATTTATTTTAGAAATACGTCATCATTTTGAAGCTCTGACTAGATCTGTAGGCGAATTTCTGAAATGACTGTACGGAATGAATCCTTTCTCGCGAATCGCCTTGTCCGTATCTATTTGTGCTTTCTTTTCATGCGCAGAAAGCTCTATGGACCCGGAACCTCAAACCTATCCCGACGCTAGCTCCAGTGAAGATGCTGCGACTGAAAACGACTCGGATGTGGGAATCGCGGATCAAGGTGTGAGCGAGAACATGGACGCGAGCAACAGCGTAGACGCTGGAATCGCTGAGTCCGACGCAAGCATGGGAAACGCAGACGCAAGCATTACGCCTCGCCTATGCAATCCAAGTTTTTCTGAGGCTCACGCCTGCGGCGGAGATGTAGTTGGTACTTGGACCTACAGCGAAGGATGTATCGATCGTGCCAGCCTGGGAATGGTCAGCGCCGCTTGCCAAACAGCTACGCTAAATAACGAGCTCCAAGTCACAACGGGAACACTCACTGTCAGCGCAAACTTTAGTTACACAAGACAGATTACAGATGTGTTTTCGGTCGATATTGATGTTCCAAGCGTATGTGTGAACTTTGTTGGAAGCTGCACCGGGATTGAAGATACCATTCGCTTTGTAGAACCTCGAGCAGATATCGTCTGCCCGAGCAATGGTCGAGGTGGGTGTGATTGCAAATTAGAGCTAAAGAAAAATGTCGATGATTTTGGGACGGTAACAACGAGTACGAGCGGTGAGATGCGCCTGATTCCCGATGATTCTTCGATGGAAGCCGGAGACTATTATTACTGCGCAGAAAGCGGCCTTTTACAGTACAAAGGCTTCACGACAACCTCAGAAGATCATTCTGTAACGTACGTCTTGAACCTTAATCCATAAGATGTCTGTATTTGTCCCTCATTTTTGAGGGTGACCCACGACGACTGAGCAGGAAACAGCGTGCAAGAAGAACTAACCGAAGAACAGATTCTCACTCTAAAACAAAACTTGAGTGAACTGGAGTCACAGCTTCGCGCGATTTTGGAGCAGACGGAGAGTCAAGGAAAGCCTGTAGATTTGGACGAACCCATAGGTAGACTTTCTCGGATGGACGCTATTCAACAACAAAAGATGCAGAGCGCTGGTCGAGAGGCGCAAAAAATTCAATTGGCTCAAGTTCGACGTGCTTTGTCCTCCATCGAGGATGATGAATATGGATTTTGTCGACGTTGCGAGGAACCAATTGGATTTAGACGACTTTGCATTCAGCCCGAAGCGCCGTTTTGTGTGCGTTGCCAAGACGCACGAGAGAAAAACCTTTAGTAAAGCTTTTCGACTCGCACAGGAAGACCTTGTCTTTTAGGTACTTCGACCAACTCGGCTACCGCCTGCTCCAGACGAACCTCCTGCTTCTCTTCATCGTAAATATCCGTGACCACGCCATGAGTAGAATAGAGGCCGCCATACCACCAACGTGAATCAGTTACGTAGAGAAGGTCACCCTGCTCCGCCCCTAGTTGTTTTGCCAAGCCGGACGAAAGCTTCATTCCAGCCAGTTGTCGAGGACCTATCTGACCCAGAGATTCCGTCGTTACGCGAATCACAGCAGAACTTGTTTCTCGCGCCATCTCGTCGCCAGGTTTTCCTTTATAGGCCCGAATAGCCTCTGGCACCGTTCCCCAAACAAGGCCTTCAACTTGGTCGCTTTCGGAAGGTTTTGTGATGAATGCAACCGCAACACCGAGGAATGTAGAAACGCCCAAACCGAAAAACGCGCGCATGTACTTGTACTGTTTGGCGCCGGAGAAAATACCATCTGAGGATTCGAGCATCGGCACACCGTGCGCAAAAGGAGTAATAATCTCAGGCCAAAAAACGCTGATGAGCACCGCGATCATTCCTCCAACCAAACTCGCCAAAGCCGCTTTTCCTGTATACCGACGCCAAAAAGCGCTGAGTAAAAATGTGACGAGTAATGGTGGAGTCACTGCTGCGGTGAAGGCACCGTGGGCTGCGTAAATCGACTTGAAGCTCATATAAAGAGGAACCAATAAGACGCCGATGAGCGTGACAGTAATCGAGCTCACTCGAGCTAACCGCAGCAGTTCCTTTTCTGTAGCATTGGGTCGGAAGTACGGTTTATAAACGTCATTTACGGCAATGGCAGCAACCGCCGTAATCAAAGTGTCGACTGTGGACATAAGTGCCGCCGTAAGCGACGCCATAATGAGACCAAATACTCCAGGGCGGCTCAGCAACTCAGACGTGATGAAAAAGACCTCTTTCGACGGTATTCCCTCTGGCAGAATTCCGGCATGCTCTAGCGCTTTGCCTACCCAACCTCCCGAAGCGACTACACAGGCGGCGACAGGCATCAAAATGAGCGGAACCGCGAACATCGCCTTACGACCTTCCTGAACATCTTTGGCTGCGAGAAACCTCATTATGACACCTTGGTTTAGAAAATAGAACATTGCGCTATTTGCAAAACCATCCTGCCAATAAATTCCTACACTAGGAAACGCAGGGTCCTCGTTGAAGTTGGCGAATGCTCGGCGATGCGAACGAGGTAAATGCTCCCAAAAAGCCTCGACTCCCCCAAGTTCACTAAAGCCGAGCCAAAAAATTAACGCGCCAGTCGCAAGCAACATAACTCCCTGAAACAGGTCGGTCATGATCACGCTGGTTTGACCACCGAAGGTCACATACACGGCCGAGATTGTTGCAACAACAATCGCAGCCGTCCAAACCGGCCAACCCAAAAGTGTGTTAAGTGCCGTGCCCATCGTGAACAAATTCACACCGACGTACCCGATGAGATAGATAAGCATAAATACGGTCACCCAGGCTCGCACGCGTGAACCGAATCGGCGCTGAAAGTATTCAGGTACAGAGGAAATTCCCGAAAAATACAGCAATGGCAGCCAGGAAAACCAAAAAAGAGGCATCCAGAACCAATCATTGAGATAGGTTTGAGAACTGGAAATTCCATACTCATGACCCACCCGCGAATATTTCACGAAGCTATATGAACCAACGACGGTCGCGACTAAGGAAAAAGCAATGAGCCACCAAGAAAACCTTTGACCCCCAAAAAAGAAGTCTTTGACGCTCTTTTGCTTGCGGCCAAACCAGGTACCAATGCCCAGAATCGCGAGAAAGTAGAGAACCATGATCACGTAATCAAGGTTCGTACCCAGCATTTTTTTTCGCTCGAATGTTCCTTGGAAGGTTTTCTTGGGAGCAACGTCCATCTCCCCATACTGCAGCCATCCCTGGAGCGCTGCGAAAAAGACAACACCTCCACAAAGTACCAGCAAATTTTTTAGCGGTGCTCCCGAGAAACCAACGTAGCCTTGTCTGTAAGCAAAATACAGACCGGCCAAGAAAACCAAGCTGCCAAAAATATATTGGTATATGAATGCATCCACGGGATTGACGACCTGATCCAGCCGTGACAGCAAACGTAAGTAATGTCGACCCCAAAACCGTGGAGTATTTCCTCTTGGCGAAATAAACCCATCAAACAACAACCGAACTATCCAGACCAAAAAGCGCTGGCCGACGCACTAGAACAATTACGGGCGCTACCACCCCTAGTTTTCAGTGGTGAAATTCTGGACTTACGGCAACAAATCGCGAACGCGGCAGAAGGACGCGGTTTTGTCCTACACGGTGGTGATTGTGCAGAGCGATTTGTGGACTGCGACGCGCAGACCATTGTCCGCAAATTGAAAATCCTGCTGCAAATGTCACTTGTTCTGACTCACGCCATGAAAAAGCCGGTTGTAAGGATCGGGAGGATGGCTGGTCAATTTGCGAAACCTCGATCAAGTGACACCGAAACAGTTGATGGCATAACTTTACCTACGTATCGCGGTGACCTTGTGAATGACCTGTCTTTCGAAGAAGACGCTCGTATCCCGGATCCTCAGCGGCTTCTGACAAGCTATTACCACTCAGCTTCCACATTGAATTTTATTCGCGCACTTTTGTACGGTGGCTTTGCGGACCTGCATCATCCCGATCACTGGAAGCTCAAGTTTATGGCGCAATCGCCGGAGTTCGAAAGATTTCAAGAAATCGCCGACCGAATCACTGATGCAATCGACTTTTTCGAAAGCTTGGGTGGTATGCAAAATCATAGTCTGGACCGCGTTGAGTTCTTCACCTCACATGAGGGACTGCATCTTGATTACGAAGAGGCTTTCACAACTATGCCACCTCGTCGAGATCACTATTTCAACCTTGGTGCTCACTTCCTTTGGATTGGCGATCGCACTCGTCAACTCGACGGGGCACACATTGAATATTTTCGTGGAATTGCAAACCCAATAGGCATCAAAGTGGGTCCGACCTGCTCTACTGATGATTTATGCCGGTTGGTCGAAACACTCAACCCTGACGACGAACCCGGTAAAATCACCCTAATCACCCGTTATGGCGCAGAAAAGATATCTGAGTACCTTCCTCAGCACATCAAAGCAGTTCAAAAAACGGGGAGACGAGTACTTTGGAGCAGCGACCCAATGCACGGGAATGGAAGTAAAACGAGCAGCGGTCTCAAAACGCGAAACTTCAACACAATTTTATCAGAACTTAGGCAAGCGTTCGAAATTCACACAAACGCTGGAAGTCACCTTGGAGGTGTACACTTCGAGTTGACCGGAAACGACGTGACCGAATGTCTCGGCGGAACCGAAGGTCTGACGGAAACGGACCTGACCCGAAGCTATGAGTCAGGGTGCGATCCTCGTCTGAACTATACGCAAAGTTTAGAGATGGCATTTCTCATTGCGGATATGCTTCGTGGATAAGTAATTGCGCGACCTCGTCTGCATTCAATTGCGACGTATCGATTGTTTTTTCACATTCTGCATATCTAGGTGTTCTCTGCGCTAGAATAGCTCGTAACTCCGACATCGCTGCCGGCCGATTTTGCATTGGACGAAAGTCACCTTGCGCCCGTACCCTTTCGTAATGCTGTTCTGGTTCCGCCCTAAGCCAGATTGTCTTCGCATTTCGCTTTAGATAATTCCAGTTGTCTTCATTGCTTACGATGCCTCCACTGACTGCTACAATCACCGGGTCGCGACCTTCAACGATAATCTCTTCCATCGCTTGACGCTCCAGACGGCGATAATAGGCCTCTCCGTGGATCTCGAAAATTTGTGAAAGCGGAAGACCCGCTGTAGATGTGATCCACTGATCGAGCTCAATAAAATCAATCTGGCGAAGCTTTGCGACTGTCTTACCGATAGTGCTCTTGCCTGCGCCGCGTAGCCCAATCAAGGCAATGTGCTGAACTTGAAACAGTTCGTCTTCGAGGATCGCGACCCAATCGCTTGCTCGCACGTCTAACGAACGAGCCAGCTGTATCAACTTCGATACTGAAATATTCCCCTGGCCCCTCTCCACATCCGAGATGAACCTGAGAGATAGACCGCAAATATCGGATAAACCTTTAATAGTTAGGCCCTTATTTTGCCGAGCACTGCGAATTGCCTGACCGAGAGCATCAAGTTTCATCATTGCATGCACTATAATGCATTATTCCTGCGAATGACAAGCATTATAATGGTTGCTTAGAGCGTTTCGAAGAGTTAGAGTAACGCCATGGCTCAAGAAACCAACGAACTGCCTCCTAAACTCGAACTGGTCACACATCCTGATCGGTACACTCACTGGAAGCTGACTTTCGACGGCCCCGTGGCGCGACTCTCCATGAATGTGCAGCAGGACCATGCAGTCAATGATGACGAGTACATCCTCAAACTCAACTCCTACGACCTTGGCGTAGACATTGAACTTGCAGATGCCGTGCAAAGAATTCGATTCGAACATCCAGAAGTCCGCTGCTTGGTCATTGATAGTGCCATCGACCGCGTTTTCTGCTCTGGCGCAAACATTTATATGCTCGGGACCTCGACTCATAGTTTCAAGGTCAATTTCTGTAAGTACACAAACGAGACAAGGCTTTATCTCGAAGACCTTGCAGAAAACAGTGGCATAGGTACGGTTGCGGCCCTGAACGGCACAGCATCCGGCGGTGGTTACGAACTCGCGTTGGCATGCGAACACATTATGCTGATTGACGATGGGAACTCAGCCGTCAGTTTCCCTGAAACACCGTTGCTTGCGGTTCTCCCTGGAACTGGCGGACTCACACGACTGGTCGATAAAAGAATGGTCAGACGAGACCGAGCGGATGTTTTTTCCACGATCGCAGAGGGCATCAAGGGCAAAAGAGCGCTAAAGTGGGACCTTGTCGATGAACTCGTTCCTCGCTCTAAGTGGAATGATAAAATATCTGCTCGCGTGGCAGACATACTGGCAAACCGTCCAGAAAAAGAAGGTGCGGGAATCGAATGGACCGAGCTTGGCGGAACGTATGAAGAAGATTCGATATCTCACAAATTCGTCGACCTAAAAATCGATCGAAACCTGCGTTTGGCGGAAATTGTTGTACGTGGCCCCGAAGAACCACAGCCTGAAGACGGCGCCGGATTTCGGGCGGCAGGAACCGACGCGTGGGCGCTTCGAGCATTCAGAGAACTCGACGACGTTTTGCTCCGCCTTCGATTCGAAGAACCTCACATTGGCCTGATCAACCTTCGAACGAGTGGCGACCTGGATAAAGTACTTGCCGCAGATCAAGGTTTGCTCGCTGCGCAAAATGATTGGTTAGCGAGAGAAATTCTTCATCACATGAAGCGTGTACTCAAGCGCCTCGACCTCATGGCTAAGTCCATATTCGCTTATGTCGAGCCAGGTTCATGCTTTGCCGGCTCACTACTTGAACTCGCCCTAGCAGCCGATCGAATTTTTATGCTCGATGATCCTGATAACCCTGTTCATGTAGCGGTTTCCGCCTTGAATAATAAGCACTTACCTATGAGCAATGGTTTGACACGACTTGAAACGCGTTTCTTATCCAACCCATCTCAGGTGGAAGATGTTCTTGCAGAGGGCGGACTCATCGATACAGAGACGGCCGACGACCTTGGGCTCGTCACATACGCGCCCGATGATATCGACTGGGAAGACGAGATCAGGATCGCCGTGGAAGAGAGAGTCAATTTTTCCCCCGACGCCCTGACCGGTATGGAAGCAAACCTTCGGTTTGCAGGTCCAGAAACAATGGAGACGAAAATCTTCGGACGCCTCTCTGCATGGCAAAACTGGATATTCCAACGGCCAAACGCTGTAGGGCCAAAGGGAGCCTTAACACTTTACGGGAAGCAAACGCGCCCCGAATTTAATATGATGCGGACCTAGTCCACCAGATGATGATGAAAGGAAGAAAAGAATGACGACTGTATTAAGCAACGAAAAAATTCCCAATAACGTCGGTCTATCAGATGACCGTCGCTTACAACGCGCTTTGGAAAAGTGGCTTCCTAACTACATTGAGTGGTGGAAAGAGATGGGGCCCGAAGGCTTTCAAGAAAACAATGTATTTCTGCGCACCGCGATTAGCGTTGATCGAGACGGCTGGGCGAACTTCGATTACGTCAAGATGCCCGACTACCGCTGGGGAATCTTTCTCGCCGACGCCGTGCCCGAACGCAAAATCGGATTTGGTGATCATGCGGACGAACTCGCTTGGCAACAGGTTCCCGGCGAATACCGAAACATGCTTAGAAACCTCATCGTCACGCAGGGGGATACAGAACCTGCGTCCGTGGAGCAGCAGCGTCTGCTTGGAGCAACTGCACCAAGCTTGTACGACATGCGTAATCTTTTCCAGGTCAACGTCGAAGAAGGGCGCCACATGTGGGCAATGGTGTATCTCCTTCACACGTACTTCGGCCGAGACGGACGAGAAGAAGCCGACGAGATGCTTCAACGCCGCAGTGGTGACGAAGACAAACCACGCATCCTGGGGGCTTTCAACGAGCCCATGCCGGACTGGCTACAGTTCTTTTTGTTCACGATGTTCACTGACCGTGACGGGAAGTATCAATTGCTATCGCTGGCAGAGTCTGGATTCGACCCACTAGCACGAACCTGCAAATTCATGCTGACCGAAGAGGCACATCATATGTTCGTGGGCGAAACTGGTATCGCTCGCATTGTTCAGCGAAGCGCAGAACTCATGAAACAAGATAAAAATGAGGATGCGCGAGCCCAAGGTGGCATTCCACTCGATATGATTCAACGCGGAATCAACCAGTGGTACGCACTCAGCGCTGACTTGTTCGGCAGTGAGATCTCATCCAACGCAGCCAGTTACTTCGCCAGCGGCGTGAAAGGGCGGGCTTATGAGATGAAGAAGTACGACGAACATCTCGCGATGGATAGTGCTCTCACCATTCAAACCGTGAAAGACGGGAAACTTGTGAATGAAGAAGTTCCTATGAGAAACGCACTGAATGAAGTTTTGCGGGAAGAATTCAGAGACGATGATGAACGAGCGGTTGCTCGGTGGAACAAAATCCTCAAAAAAGAGGGCATCGACTACGAATTCAAACTGCCAGATCGGAAGTTCTACCGGCAAGTCGGGGTCTATGCCGACCACCATTTCGACACGCACGGAAAGATGATCGACGAAGCGACTTGGGAACAAAAGAAAGGCGGTTGGCTGCTAGGCCAAGAAGACCTCGATTATATGCAATCAATTCAGGTCCAAGTCACAGAGCCCGGCAAATTCGCAAACTGGATTGCGCCACCCAGAGCTGGTATCAAAGGCCGACCAGTAGATTACGAATACGTTCGTATCTAGACTTCCAAAAAGGTTTCAGTGCTGCTCCGCTTCAGCGTGGCAGCACATCCATCATCTCTACCCCTCCTCTCCCGACCCATTTTTGGTTACAACAATCGAAAGCTCATTTATTCTCGAATCGGTTGATGCGACGTCACTTGCGTTTAGCAAGCTCTGTAATAAGATATAAAAGCTCACCGATACCGAGCCAATTCTCAGTAAACACGAGGGAAAGCAAAGATGGATAAAAACGAGAATGAATTCGAAGCAGACATCCAGGGAATCTTTCTGGGCATGCCGTATGACTTTCGTCGTCCATCGAAAACGAATGTTCTAAGCAGAATCTGGAATAAGAACGCCCCCCTCTTTCCTCCGAAATCTTGGGGTATCGGCTGGACAGTCAATTTGAAACACCCCAAAGCGCCACTCTTTTTCTTCATGACTGCTATGATTGGCAGCGTCGCAGTGCTCGCAGCCTTATCTAATCAGTGAGCTGAAAATACGACCAAAATGAGGCATAAAGCCGCAGGTTTATGAAACCTAGTCTAAGGACTGCAAATAATGTGGGAATGAAATCTGTCCTCAAACACTCGCTTTAAATACGCAGATTCTCCCACGAAACGACGGGGGTCATTCACAGCTGGAGAATCGGGCTCAAACCCAACTGGCTCTTTTCGATAATTTTCCAGACTCTCGAAGGGTTACGTGTCGCAAAAGACAGCGCTGATGAGCGCGATTATAGACACTGGACGCTGTAGGTAATGGAGATAGTCGCGCCCGCTTCAGGAACCGATCCTGTTTGGAAAATAATACTGTTGGTACCGGTATCGTAGGTCCAACGCGTGGCTCCTCCTGGCGTAACGCTTGGAATCGTTGTCCCATTGACGTCCACGGAGATGGTACTCGCAACCGGCGCAGACGAAAGCACGAACTGTCTCTTCAGACCAAAACTATTGAGACCGATATTCGCCAGCGTTTGTCCCCAGTTGGCATTACAAATCGATTCGACGACTCCGCCCGTATTTTGCGCAACCTGAATATAACGAGGTGCATATTGCGCATCGCCGCCGGGACCATTGCAGCCGCCAGCTTGGGTACCCACAATCGCGCTAAATGAGAACATGCCGCTGTTTTGAAATCCCTTAATGTTCCTTAAGAAGTTCTCGTAGAAGTTTACTGTTCGGCTTGAATGGTCGGGCTCGTCCGAAACAGCAATAACAGCCAGCGCCGCATCGGTGCGAAGGAATCCAGCATTCCACGTATTTATTAGTGGGTCTTTGAGTGCAAGGTAAGCAGCTTCTAGTCCTTGCTCATCTGCGGAGCCTGAGGTTCCAAGATTTACGTTTGAGCTAAATGCGGCCGAGCCGTTCGGGGTATTCGGAGTAATGATTCGAACGTTTTGCGGACCTTCTTCAACAAACCGGCCAGCCTCACCGTTGCTATCTACATCGGTAGTGGTCACGCCGATTTGGAAATCAATGCCTTGCTGAGTGGCGAAGGTCAAAAATGAACCAAGGTTGCTACCGAGACTATTTTGCTCCTCACGCATAGAACAAGAATTATCTACGACAAAAAGGACATCAGCTTTTGGATTCGCCAACTGCTGGAAGGTGTCTGTCACAGTCGGGTTCAATTGACCATCGCCAGAAAGCGGTACCGCGATGCGTTGAGTCTGAGAACCAAGGTCTACTGTAATAAAAAGAACCCCAGTATCAGTTCCGATATCGACTGGTTTGTACCGCATACCGATAGAAACCGATTCGCCGGCTCGAATGTTGGTAGGAACCGTAAACGGCTGAAGCTCGAATTCTGGGGAAGTAGACAAGTCTAAAGATACATCAGTTACCGTCACCCGATTACTACCCGTGTTGTAGACCGTGACTGTTCTTTCTGGTGAGCGACAAGGTCGAGATGCGGTACCAACAGGAACTACATTGAAGTCGAGTTGCGATGGAATCACGCGGATGTCGGTAGGAGCACTGGTTCCATTAATCGGAACAGAAAGCATCATCTGACTTGGGTCGTCAGAACTGAACTCAAGCAATGTCGCGTGCTGTCCGTAATCCATCGGCTGGTAAGCAACGACAACTTGGTGAGCCTGACCAGGATTAATCGCTCCAGTCGTCATCTCTCCAGATTCGATCACGAATTCCGGCGCACCGTTGAGCATGATGCTACTTAGGTTACAAGGCATTGCGCCACTGTTACGAATTTCTACTGGCAAAACGACTCGAGAACCACGTTCCACCAAACCAAATGTCAGTTGGCTAGGCGCGACAGAGACTGCACAAGTGGTTGGAACTCCGCCTATACCTGCTACCGGAATATTTAAAATCCCCTCATCACGGTCGTCAGAGGTAATGACCAAAGTTCCCATGTCCATTCCCGCGTCAATCGGCGCATAGACCAAAGTAATCTGTTCAGAAGCGCCAGGAGCAATCACTGCAGGCAGACCAGGAGAGTTCGCGATCGTGATTTCCGTGGACATGGTATCGAGCTGAATATCTGAGACGTTCAAATCTGCGTTGCCAACGTTTTCAATAAGCAAAGTCATTGATTTTGGCGTGCCACTGATTTGAACGGTACCGAATTGAACGGAAGCTGGAAGCGGATTGATATCTGGTCCTACCGAGCGAGCAGAAAGGTCGACGTAGCCCACCGATTCCGAGACAGGAGTCATTGGATCATCCCATGCGTCTGTATCTACTTGCACTCGACCCAGATCTTCGCCTGGTGTCACGCCGGTGTAAGACACATTGACGACCATTTCTTCAGACGGAGCTAAAACGTGAGGCAGCATGACAGAGTCAGGCGTAGCCGTGAATTCTTGTGAAGTCCCCGCTTCGAGACCAATCGCGCTCACCGTCACATTGTAATTACCAATGTTCTGCACTCGAAAGGTATCTTCTGCGAGTTGGCCTTCATCTAAATCACCAAAATCGATAGAACTCGGCGTAATTGCAAAAACGGGTTTCACACCTACACCTTTGAGCGTCAAAGTTTCGAGACAGTTTTCGCAGTACTTCAGCGTTGTGGTTTTCTCATGACTGCCTTCTTCAGGAGGCTGATACCAAATTTGAACCTCGATACTGCCATTTGCTGGAACAACGCCGGTCAATGGCTGGTCGTGCGGAGTATCGTTCATGCCAAGACGGTATCCAAAGATGATAGAGGCTTGCTCAACAGGGTCGATGCTAAAGGGTTGGTCGAAAACGGTTGGGTTGGTAAGAGTCAGGGCGAGCTCTTTTCGCTTCGATACTGTGACTTCACCAAAATCGAATGACGTGCCCGATAATTCTAATTCAGGAGGGACACCATTTCCGAGTACTTGAATCGTAGCTTCAGGGAGATTCGTCGAGTTATTATAAAGTACGATAGTCGCAGAAACGTCGCCCTCCATCACAGGTGAGAAGGTGACTATAAACTCGCGACTCTCTGCAGGCTCGACCGACCACTTTCCAGTTTCACTGAAAGTCTCAAAGACCAATGCAAATGGTGCTTCGGCGGGCTGAAGTTCGTAAATTTGGGTACACGCATCAACGACGCTCTCTGAAGGAATGGAGACGCAAATTGACAGCTTGTCGGAACCAGGATTCGTGACGTTGACCGCCTTTTGTGAGCGAGCACCCACCGGCACATCCCCAAAATCAAGCGTCTCAGGCGTGAGCTCAATTTCCGCTGAAAGTCTCGACAGCACTGGTGCAGTATCTTCGCACGAGCATGCGGAAGCACTGGCCACAAGGCCCGCAATGGCCATGGCCCCAAAACTCTTGACGTTCGCATTCAAAAACATAAGTCAGTCCCTTCTAACCCTACAAATAGAGCTGTGTAGAAAGGCACACCCTCATGCCGATCCACACGGTTATATGATGGCAAAGAGGCCAGCGATCACCCGCTGGAACCCGTTACCAATTCACCCTTGGTCGGCAGTGTGGGGAAGTATAGCCAATTGGCCTATCGACACCTTTACGGATGCGGATCACCGGACCCGCGAAAAAATGCCATTCCAACAAGCATTTTGTCGTGTTTTCAGTTATTTGTGAGGAGCTGAGTAGAGAAGATGTATTCACGTTCCGATTCACTATTATACCGTCTGCCAGTCAAACTTATCCCCTACATTACAGTATTTACCCTTGCAAGTTGCCAGCCTACGGTAAATCTAGGGTTTCAGTTAGAATCGTTAACCCTTCGAGACAAAGTCACAGAGATCAAGTTATTCGTCTTCGATGGGCAAGATAACAGCCTGGACTGCACCGCTTTCGATCCCAGGGGCCGGCGGGCAGGAGATGCCGCTATCCGTACCGGTCAGTCCGCCCTCTATCAACTCTCAGCTGCGATTGATAATGTCGACTGGGAAGTCCCTAATCTGGAAACAGGTCGCTACATATTCGTGTTCGAAGGTTGGCGAAACGGCATTCAAGAAAATCGGTCTTTCGCTACCTTACTCGGCTATGCCTGCCGAACAGTAGAAATTACGACATTAGTCAGTGACCCCACAATCCGGCTATCGCTTCTTCAATCGGTCGGTTCAACGATGCGAGTCAAACAAACAAGCGAAAGCTACCCTAGACTTGAACCCCTGGAAATCGCAGACGGCGAGCGCGCAGCGAAGTCATTTGACGTGCAACTTCTCGATGATATCCAGCAAGACGTTACAGACTCTCCTGTTCATTTCCGCATCGTTCGCGGCAACGCTTTTTTCGACAACGGGAAGAAAGAGTTTTTGGTTGAGTCCGACGAAAACGGTGTAGCGCGCGCGTTCATCACGGCCGGAATCGATGCTTCGTTCACGGACGACGGGCTGATCGAGGTTCAAGCCAATGCGCCCGGATTTTCTGGAGGACCTATTAACTTTTTCTCGTCTTCAGTTCCTACGGTCAAAGCTAGTATAAATACAATCAGTCTCGCCCAGTTCGGAATCGACCTAGGGCCCTCACTGACCACACTCAGCGGCTATCCTAACTATCACCCTCTGATCGCGGCTGACCTCGACAATAATGGGAGTCACGACTTAATCACTGCGGTGGGAGATGTGAATCACCGAATCGTGATCATCTATCGAGGACTCTCTAACCAAAACGAACTTGTTCACGTGGGCCCCGAACAACCGGGTGTAGCAACCGCAATGACCATGGCGCAAATCTCACGAGATCAACCGAAAAGTATCTTAGTCACAGCCAATCGACGTGGCCGTTCTCCAGAACCTCATTTATACCGGTATGCACACAATGGAGTCGCGCCCAGCGCGAATAATTTCTCTATGACTGTGACCTCGACTCAAATGTCATGGTCAGCCATTGCTATATCCGCCTACGATATTGATAACGATGGAGACGACGACCTAGGCATGGTTCGTTGCGCTGCACCTTTTAGCAGCGGGGTCTGTCGCGGGGGGACACTTGAGTCACCAGACAATGAACTCGCTATCATCATGAACGAGAATAATGAGCAATTTCGTACCGCTCAAAGATTACGAATACCAAATACCGGAGGGTTTCGTCAGCTAGGATTCGCGGACCTAAACCAAGACCAAGTCATCGATATAGTGACAACGATGACAGACTCTGTAGGTGGATTTTGTGGGCAACAAATCGGCCGCAACGTTGAATTTATCGAACCATTTAACCAAACAGCGACACTTGGACAAGTGTCACCCTTAGCAATTGAAGATTTCAACGGAGACGAATTTCCAGATGTTGCTTTCGTCGGCGGAATAACAGTCGGTGCTGCTTACTCAGAGCTTCGGTATCTGCCAGGATGCCGAAATTGTGGAAGCCCGGTACTCAGCTCTTGTGGCGTTGATATCGGTCCTCCGAGCGTTCCACTTGGAACTCGAAGCCTCAATAGCTACCAGCAAGATCTTGCAGTGGCAGATCTAAATGGCGATGGAAGACCCGACGCAATAAATCTTCATAGAACAGAGGGCAATATCTACATTCAATTCATGACCGAACGACATAAATTTGGGCGTGGTCCAACACTGAAATTATCGACGATAAGAGCAAGTGAACTTGCTTTTTTCTCTGAAGAAGATGGTTCTAGAGCAGCTGTTATAGACCCGGATAAAAACAGTCTAAGCATCATAAAATTTGAGCGAGACTAAGTAGCTCTTTTCTAGAGTTTCGCCAGTGCTTGCTCTACCTGAATCGCTTGTTCGGGCTTTAAGCCATCTTTAGATTTTGCCGCTTCAAGATGCTTTTTCGCCTCTTGCCTATCTCCACTAAACTTCAAGTCCATTCCGAACATGAAATGCGAGAGACATGAAACTTCATTGTCATCATCATTCACTAATTGGGTGAGCAAAGCGTGGTATTGTTTTCTGGTTCTCTGAGCTTCCTCTTTTTTTCCGGTGTCTTCGAGGATAATGAGCATGAACCCGTAGGCCTGTGCTGCGGCCAAGTCCTGCGTTTTTCCGCCGGCCACTTTTCGCAATTCGAACAAAGCTTGCTGCTCTTTACCTTGCGCCTTGAGAACCAAACCTAAGGACAACCTTGCTTGAGCTGTCCATGTTGCTTGTTTTGCTTTCGCGGCTTTACGCAAGCGCTCTACTGCCTGCTCAACCGATTGCCCCGCCATAAGCAAGCTAATGCCCAATCTAAAATTTGCTTCTGCACCGGCTGAAGTGGCCGGAAACTGGTCACCGATCTTGCCACGGATTAGGTTGATTTTCTCAGGGTCTTTTGCCTGAATTGCGGCAGTGAGATCTTTGTGGAGTGCCTCTAGGTTTGCATCCATGACCTCTTCTAACACAGAAAAGCATCACCCGTACTGACCCATCGAGACATATTTATCGAATGTACTCTCGTGTAGCAGAACTAGGGATATCATGGGTCAAGAGCTTGACCAGCCCTTGGACACGTGGTCCAGTGTAAAGGTCATGCAAACTTCAGCCAGGATTATTCTAGTCGCAAGCGCCATTGCTTACGCGAAGCCCGCAGCAGCCCAAACGACTGAGCTTCGAAATGATAATGTGAGAGTCGATTCGACCGCGGCGATTAGTTGTGGGTTTTGCTCGATGGATAAGTTCGGTGCGATCTTTTATCTGGCTGACTTTCCTGGCGTTAGCTTTCCAATGAACTTGACGAAGGTCAAGATTGCGCTTTCGAACAGCCTCCCAACGCAAACTTTGGATACCTGCACCGCAGCGAGTTCGGGAATGACCAATATCACGTATACAGTCTATGTTGGACAAAGGAATCAAGCGGACTTCAACTTCAACCCCATCAGCACCTATCCACAAGGCGCATGGCCAACCGAGACCCTGGTGACATCGGGGAGCGCACCGATCACGTTCAGTGTTCCCACCGGGTCAGCCAATGGTGCAAACCCAAATTACAATCTGATGCTAAATGAGATTCCGATTAACAATGCCGCGAACTTCGGAAATGCAAACGATAAGTACATAAGAGTTCTCTTCGATATGCCCAACGCAGGACCAACCTCGAGTCCTTCCTGCGACCTTCTAGGGTTAGGTTCTCCAGGCGGCGTTCCCTTTCGGGATGTTGGCATTCCGATTGATGCACACAAAAGCTACATTTTTAATGCCGGCTACACTTTCGGAACACTCGTCAAGCCACCTGAATGGATCTTCAACGAAGATTTTCGATCGCAAGCGGCTTCCGAAAGTATCGGCGGTGACTGGATTATTCGACTGGAAGTCGAATCTGCCAATCAACCCCCACCCATGGACGCAGGCGTGCCGCTGAATCCAGATGCCGCGCCTCCTCCGCCCGCAGACAGCGGTGTGGTCGTACCACCGGATACCGGCGTCCAAATGCCAGCAGACTCGGGTACACAAGCAACCCCTGATACAGGCGTAGTAGAGCCCGCCGATAGCGGAGTGAGCAGCGCGGACCCTCCGACCATCACCGCAATTACACCGTCCGAAGCGAAAAGCGATAACAACACCCCCGTTGTCATACTAGGCACAGGATTCGTCGCCGGAGCTGAGGCAAGAGTTGGTCAAATCCCAATGCTCGACGTCGAAGTTTCGGGAGCATCAACCATTCGCGCCACTGTTCCCGCCGGCATCGCCGATGGCGTTTACGATATCCTTGTTGAAAATCCTGATGGACAAATTGCTTTACTCCAAGAAGGCTTTGCTATCGGCGATGCCAGCAGCGGTAGCGATACAGGAGCGCCACCTGCAGTTTCCAGTTGCAGCTGTGCTGCTGTATCAAGCGCCGAAATTCCAAAGCCAACGTCCCGGCCTTTATGGGGCGTACTCGTCCTCTTCAGCGTGATGGCGATTCTTCGAAGGAAAGAAAAAGCCTAGAGGTTTCATAAGCCTACAAACTTCTCTTTTCTAATAGCAAGGAATATCGCCTAGCTTGTGCTACACTTGCAAAGCGTGGCGGTTCGGCGAACAGGTGGTAATCTTCCCAATCTGCAAAATCAGCAGAATCAGCGTAATGATCAAAAAAGCGACCAAAAACTCGATCAGAAAAAATCACAGTTCCAATATCTGAGGCCCCAACAACTCAATACAGACGCTGAACGTCGAGCAGCCCAGGCGCGAAAGCACGCGGCGGAGCTCGACGATGAAGCCGTCAAACACATGCATATCGATGACGAAGGTCAGCAGGTTAAGCGGGAAGAGGAAATTGAGGAGCATCTAAGACTCAAGGGAATCAACCTTGATGAAGAACGCAACAAACGAGGGCAAAGAGACAGCGGCGAGGACGAAGACCACAAAGAACGAGAGGAAGAAGCCGCCAAACAACTCGGTCAAGAATCCGGTTATGGTAAATACTTCGAGGACCTTCCGGAAGATCAAATGGGTGACCCAACTTTGGTCAACCCAAATGAGATCAAACGAAAGCTTGGGCCTTCAGCCCGTTTTGCACAACATGCAATGCTTATTGCCGACCAGCGGATGAAAGAAGGCATGCCGCGAGAAGAAGCACTCGAATTCCTTTGTAAACTTTACCTTGGCTTGGGAGATCGTTCTTACGCACGGAAGGCTCTAAAATCATTCGGTCCCGCGACCGGAATATTGGACCTTTATCCTCTTGAGGTTACCGAAAAACTTCTTCGTGATGTGCCGAGCTTTCTTCCGAAAATCTCAGTCGGGAGTTTTCTGACAAACACGCAAAAGAAGGGATACGAAGCCAAGACCGGAGAAGTTGTACACCTCACCTACCCCGCAGAATTACGCATTCGAGGCTTTGCTATAAAAGGTGGTGATAAACCTGGATACTTATTTGAACCTACGGATCCAGATGGCACGTATGCAGTGAGTTTTTCTTCTGCCGGCGAATTCGAAGTCATGGTGTCAGCAATGAATCGAACCGGACACGTTGTCATTGAAGAGCTCTCGTTTAAAATTGAAGCGTCTGAGGAAGATGAAACGGGTGAAACACGGAAAGCACTTGAACGATTCAAGAGCACTATTGATTCCGAGGAAGAAGAAGAATCTCCAAGCAAGAAACACGACGATCTAAAAGTCGTTATACCTAGATATATCTGAGTATTTTGCTCGCTAAGGACAATCACCGCTTGCAGCGTTGAAGGAAATATTATTCGTCGATTGAATTCTTGGAACACCACTTAGCTCAGAGACTTGAGCAACTTCCCACATCTCGCCGCATCTCGTAAATAAACGAGATTCGTTCAAAACCTCTGTTCCAAAAAATTCGACCGCTACGGAAGCAATTGTGGATGGTGTCGAAGCACCTCCATAATAGTGCACATATACGCGGTATTTCGGACTCGGCCCTACTGCTAAGTTGATCTCTTCTGGGCCGCCATTTTTCTGATCATCTTTGTCGAGGAATGGATCATCGCTACTCACTCCAATCGTGCCCCAATCCGGGTTTTTTTCTTGAAAATAACAATCGTTAAGCGCTTCAAAAGGCTGTCCATCGCCTCTTACTAAGTGGAGGTCAAAATCTGTATTATAGGTATCCCAAGTCAATTTTACGGTGAGAGCGGTCTCAGATTTAGGCGTTGCTGTGATAGTCCCCGTGATCGCTAATTCATGGATATATCCGTGCGAAGAGATAACCTGGAGGTTGCCCCGCTGAGGGGAAGCAAGTCCCTTTCCCGTAAGCCTAAGATTTACATTAAAATTATCACCCGGTGCGTACTGCAAATCCGGACGTGGATAACTCACGATGCTGTAGTTGTCGCTCGTTGGCTCATCGAACGCGAGCGACTGAAGACGAAAAACCCCGTTTTTCACGGTACAGGTCGTTGCTTCATCCGCTGTACGACCGCGGGGAACTTGTCCGAAATCTATTCTTGAAGGAGAACAGGTAATCTCTCCACCTACTGCTCCGCTGCCGGAAACATCTAAAAGCGCTATTCCTTGATCTTCTATAACAAGCTGAATGGTGTCCGAATATTGTGAGACAGTCCGCGGTAAAAACTCAACATCCAACGCGACTTGCCGTCCGGGCGGCACACGGAGCCCAGCAACTTCACTCGAATTGATTGTCTGAGTGACCCAAAAAGGGTTTTGACCCGCGCGTAATTTGCGCTTCGTATTCGCAGAACGAACTTCAAGAATAGTAATGACTTCAGTACCTGTGTTCTTTACCTTTATCTGACGTTCAACTCTAGTACCCAGGGCTGTCGCTCCAAAATCAATGGATGCGGGGGTTAAAGAAACGAATTGAGAAATCAGATTGCGCCCGCGACCCACAATAGGAAGGACGTACACATTTTTGTCGGTCACGATGCTCATCGTCCCTGACAACTCGTCCACGCTGGTTGGCGCGAAAATCACCTTCATTCGCAACGGCTGCTCGGCACTAATTTCAAGGCCTACCAATAATTGACTTTCACTCGTTCGAACTTTAAAAAAATCAATCAAACTTTCAGAGAACTGAACTTGGGTGACGGTCTCTGATTCCTCATCGTTACTTGTAAGTAAGACATCTAACGTATGATCAAGACCGATATCGCGCGCTTGAAAATCAAGCGACGACGGCTGAAAAGTAGGAGCCACATTGGACATGATGACATCAACATCATCAGCACAGGCCGCCATAAATACAGCGGCGATAAGTACTCGACTTCTCACCGTGTAAGAATTGCACGGTCTGCAACCTTGGCTCAATCATCAAGCGTAAAATTGCGGCAAAAGGGGATTGTAAATATCAAAAGCCCGGGGAAACAGACGCAAAACCGGCTTTTCCAATGACAACATGGTCGACCACAGGAATTCCCAACAACTGTCCTGCCTCCATCATTCTTTCAGTCAGTCGATAATCCTCATCGCTTGGGCTGGGATCGCCGCTTGGATGATTATGAACTAAGACGATCTGTGCCGCACGAATCCTTATCGCGGGTCCAAAAACCTCCCGAGGATGAACTAAACATGCCGTAAGTGTTCCTTGGGCGATTTGTTCAAAACCTATCGGTTGACCACGGACATCTAGAAAAAGCGCCCACATTGATTCATTCGGAGATAAAGCGAGTTTGGGCCTAAAGAAAGCCGCGACATCACTAGCATCAGCGATTTGTTCTGGAAGCTCTATCGGCTGCATAAGATACGCGGCCAACGCCAAAATATGGTCGAGTTGCTTGAGGGCTGCCGCTGGAAGAAGGTCTTCTAGCACATGGGCCCCGCTATGAATTAGGGTCCGAAGCCCACCGCTCGAGCTAAGCTTGTGCGAAAGCTCAGCTGAGTTATTGATTGTAAGATTTAGGCTTCGGAACATGAGTTTTATTTCTGTTTCGCTAGATAGTGGACCGATCATAAAGCAGTGACTTTGCGGAATTTGTGCCAACCGCGACCGTTTGCAATATGCGCTGTCAAAATCCGAAAACCGAAGAACCTGGGAGGAAGTTTTCCGAAAAACGTACAATTACAGGTAGATATAGCCGGGTTCTTCGCGGGTTTTCGGATATTCATTCGTCATTCGGTCGCTTTTCGCTGGACCAAAAGAAAGCCGGGACCTTACGTTGCGCTCCGTTACTCTAACGCGAGAATCTCATGACTAATCCAAAAGTTCATTTTGTCTCCCTCGGATGTCCCAAGAACCGAGTGGACTCCGAGATCATGCTTGGGCACCTTCAAGATGCGTCATTCTCCTTTACGCATGAGGCGGAACAAGCCGATGTCATTGTGGTCAACACCTGCGGCTTCATTGAGGACGCCAAACAAGAGTCGGTCAATACCATCCTCGAAATGGCGAGGCAGAAAGACGAAGGACAATGCAAAAAGCTTATCGTCACGGGTTGTTTAGTCGAACGATATTCCGAAGAGCTTAGCCAAGAAATTCCCGAAATAGATAACCTTCTTGGTAACGGCGCATACACGAGCGTTACCCAAGTTGCAAAAGACGCCGCGGAAGAACTGGGTCGCGTTACAGTTGGAAATCTAGAATTCATTCACAGCGCTGAAACGCCCCGAGTAAACACATTCATGCCGCATTCCGCGTACGTGAAGGTCGCGGAAGGCTGCGATCAAAAATGTAGCTTTTGCATTATCCCGAAGCTGCGAGGCCTGCAACGTAGTCGGACCATCGACGATATCGAAAGGGAGGTCCGAAGCTTAGGCAATCGGGGTGTGGTAGAAGTCAATTTAATCGCGCAAGACCTAACAGGATATGGACACGACCTCGACCCTCGGGTGAATCTCGCTCAACTTGTGCGAAGACTCGGACGACTCGATGAAATTGAGTGGGTCCGGTTGCACTACGCTTACCCTCGCCCCTTCGGACGCGAGCTGCTTGCAGCCATCGCAGAAGAACCGAAAGTGCTACCGTACATTGATATGCCGCTACAGCATATCTCAGACCCGGTTCTCAAGAGAATGAAACGTGGCCGTCCACGACGCTTCATTGAAAAACTTCTCAGGGAAATAAGAGAGGCTGTGCCCGAAGTGACCGTGCGAACCTCTTTCATTGTTGGGTTCCCAGGGGAGACCGACGAAGACTTCGCTGAGCTGTGCGATTATGTGCAAAACGAGGATTTTGAGCGCGTCGGCGTATTCAAATTCTCACTTGAGGAAGGTACCAGCTCCTATGATCTTGATGGGCGTGTACCTCAGGAGGTGATTGATGAGCGTCATCATCACCTCATGGAACTTCTTCGAGACTTATCCACCGAAAAAATGGCGACCTACCAAGGCAAGAAAATCGAGGTCCTGGTTGATGGCGTTTCAGAAGAAACGGAACTTCTCTTGGCTGGACGACACAAAGGTCAAGCCCCAGAAATCGATGGGGTGGTCTACATCAACGACGGTGAAGCCAAAGCGGGTGACCTGGTAGAAGTCGAAATCACCGATTCATTCGACTACGACCTCGTCGGCCACATCACAAAAGTCTTACGACCTGCTCCTTCTCGTCCGGACCATGCTCGCTTCGATATCCCTAGCGCCTCCGCTCACCGTAGCGAAACGTTAAGCGCTGTGTCGGGTCGTCCTTCTCTGCCCATTTTGCCGGGATAAACAGTCTATGCGAGCACGATTAGTCAGCGCTCTCGGCATCATTGTTTCGCTGATCGCGATATTTTATCTCGTTCAACAATTCGACCTTCAGCAAAGCCAAGAGATTCTCAAGGAAGCACAACTCAACTGGTTGGGTTTGGCCGCTGTTGCATATCTTGGGCTCTTTCCACTTCGTGGGCTGAGGTGGTCATGGCTCTTGTCTGATATTCGCCCCGTCGCGACCCGTATCTCAACCGAAACATTTGTCGTCGGAGCTATGGCAAATAATATTCTCCCCGCGCGGCTGGGCGATTTAGTACGAGCCTACGTATTGAGCCGACAGGCCAAAATTCCAGCTACCACGACTTTCTCTAATGTGCTGCTCGAACGAATTATTGACGGATGCACAGTGATTGCACTTCTCGCTGGAGTACTGCTGCTTGCCCCGCCCAATTCACAGGATTTCAGACTGATCGGCTCTTTAATGGCCATTATCTTTTTTGGAGCCTTCGTCGCCTGCCTATTGCTGGCTGTTGCTCCGAAGCTGTTTTGGACGCTGCTCGATCCTTTCCTCCGACAACTTCCCGCTCAAATCGCAGGGAAACTAAAAGACCGGCTCTTGCTCCTGCTAGAAGGACTCAATGTACTCCGCCGCCCGGCCCTCATGTCTAAAATTCTCGTCGTTTCGGTACTTATTTGGATCCTCGAAGCGACTGTGTACATGATTTGCCAGGAAGCCTTTGGTATGCAAATTCCCTTTTCAGGCCTGATCTTAGTTATGTCCGTGCTCACTCTAGGGCTTACAGCCCCAAGCGGGCCGGGATTTATAGGGGTATTTGAGGGCCTTATTTTAGCGGGCACCCTCCTTTACGGGATAGAGCAAAGCACAGGATTAGCGTTTGCAATTGCGATACATTTAATTCACTACGTTCCAGTGACCGTAATTGGACTCGGCATCGCTTGGCGCATGGGCATTAAGGTCACAAAGCTTGGGGAGACGGCGCAGGAAAACGCCGCTGCGCCCTCGGGAGGAAACTAGATGGATATTGCTGTTGTTGGAACTGGATATGTAGGGCTTGTAACGGGCACCTGCCTCTCAGAGACCGGTCACAATGTCATTTGTGTCGACAAAGATGCCGAAAAGATCAGGCTTCTTAATGACGGTCAGGTTCCCATCTATGAGCCACGACTCTCAGACCTGATCAAAAAGAACGTTCGCAAGAATCGCTTATCTTTTACAACCGACCTCGCTGCAGCTGTGGCGCCAGCAGAGGTTGCCTTTATTGCAGTCGGAACTCCGCAAGATGAAGATGGAAGTGCAGACCTCACCCACGTCCTCACCGTCGCCAAAGAGATAGGTAAGGCGATTACAGGCCCCCTGATCGTCGCCACCAAATCTACCGTGCCCGTCGGTACCGGCGAAAAGGTCAAAGCCGCAATAGAATCGGTCACAGATATTGGCGTCGACGTAGTTAGTAATCCAGAGTTTCTCAAAGAAGGGGCCGCTGTTCAGGACTTCATGAAGCCAGATCGTATCATCATCGGAACAGAGAGCGAAGAAGCGCGAGAAGTTATGACCGATCTATACGCGCCTTTCCAACGAACCTCGAATCGAATTGTGTTCATGGATATACGTTCGGCAGAAATGACGAAATACGCCGCAAACGCAATGTTAGCTACTCGTATTTCATTTATGAATGAAATCGCTAATCTCTGCGAAGCCGTCGGTGCTGACGTCAGTAAAGTTCGACTAGGTATTGGCAGCGACCCCCGTATTGGTTCCAGCTTTCTCTTTCCTGGTTGCGGGTTTGGCGGAAGTTGTTTTCCCAAAGATATTCGAGCTCTTTTAAAAACAAGTGAAGAAGCGCAGGCACCACTCACCCTACTGAAGACGGTAGACCAAATTAATGAGATGCAGAAAGCGCGCCTGCTTAGAAAAATCACTGATGCATTCGGCAATGATTTATCAGGTCTCAAGTTCGGCGTATGGGGTCTCGCATTTAAACCGCAAACGGATGACATGCGTGAGGCACCAGCAATCACAATCATCAATGGACTCCTAGAGCGAGGAGCAACGATAACAGCTACGGATCCAGAAGCATTAGAGACGGCCCGAGACATATTCGCAGGGAAAATTGAACTTACCGATGACCCCTATCAATGCGTTGAGAACGCTGACGCCCTGGTGGTCGTCACGGAATGGAACGAGTTTAGACGACCGAACTTCAAGAGAATTCGCGAACGCTTGAAACAACCTTTCGTTTTTGACGGTCGCAACATCTTCGAGCCGAAAAATATGAAGAAAATGGGATTCATTTACCACTGTATCGGGCGCAAGCAGGATTAGGCAGTCTGTGTCAGACACATTCCTCTAAAACCCCAAGATATCAGATACATACAAGATGCAATACTGTTCGGAAACGGACTTGCCCAATCGTAAAATCTTTTGTAGATCGCGATGCTGAAATGACAGAACAAGAGAAATTTGAGTTCAAATCAGAGGCCCGACAACTCCTCGAGCTGATGATTCATTCCGTGTATTCGAACAAGGAAGTCTTCCTCCGAGAACTAATCTCGAATAGTTCCGATGCACTTGACAGAAGGCGAGTAGAAGCGATCACCGACAAGTCTTTATTGGAAGATGGCCACGAATTGGAGATCCGCCTCGAAGCTGACAAGACCGCTAGAATTCTCCATCTTCACGACTCTGGAATCGGGATGTCGAAAGATGAAGTCATCAAGAACCTTGGAACGATCGCTCGTTCAGGTACGAAAGAGTTCGTTCAAAACCTGAAGTCTCAAGAAGGAGACCAAACCGCCGAGCTAATCGGACAATTCGGAGTAGGCTTCTATTCTGCCTTTATGGTTGCCGACGAAGTAACCGTAGTGACTCGTCGAGCGGGCGAGTCCGAAGCAACGAGATGGACCTCAAGTGGCGATGGAAGCTACACGGTCGAAGCTGCTGAAAAAGAAGATATAGGGACGACAGTCAGCCTACGCCTTCGAGACGCTGACCCAGATAATGCATTACCAGATTTCACCGACGATTTTGTACTTCGTAGCACAGTCAAAAAGCACTCTGATTTTGTAACGCACCCGATCAAACTTCGAGTCGAGGAAACTAAAGAGGAAGAAGGTAAAGATCCCGAAGTTACGATTACTTGGCCGACCATCAACTCGATGAAAGCCATTTGGACGCGTCCTAGCAGTGATGTAACCGATGACGAATACAATGAATTCTATCGTCACATCTCACATGACTGGGCCGAGCCTCTTGATCGAGTCAGTTTCAAAGCGGAAGGAACCTTTGAGTATCAAACGCTGCTTTTCATTCCAGAAAATCCACCGATGGACATGTACTGGCGTGATGCAAAGTACGGTCTTCAGCTCTACGTCAATCGAGTCCTGATTCAAGACCGCTGTGAAGAACTTGTACCGAGCTATTTGCGATTTCTAAAAGGTGTTGTCGACTCACCGGACTTATCTCTCAACGTCTCTCGTGAAATGCTTCAACAAGACCGCCGCTTGACCCAAATTCGAAAGCGAATCGTCAAGAAGGTCTTAGACGCCCTTCAATACATTCAGAAAAGTGACCGCGAAAAGTACATCAAGTTCTGGAATGCTTTCGGTCGCGTCCTCAAAGAAGGAATTGTTCAAGAACAAGATCAAAAAGACGCGATGAAAGAACTGCTTATGTTCTATTCATCCGCAGACGACGAAAAGCTCACCAGTCTTGATGAATACATCGAGCGAATGAAAGAAGACCAAGATACGATTTACTACATCACTGGTGAATCTCGAAAAGCGGTCGAACGTTCACCTCATCTAGAGTCACTCAAAGCCAAGGGATACGAAGTATTGTTCCTCATTGACCCCGTCGATGAATTGGTCAGTGAAAATGTCAGTG
This sequence comes from Myxococcota bacterium, assembly GCA_036337945.1. Taxonomy (GTDB): domain Bacteria; phylum Myxococcota; class Kuafuiibacteriia; order Kuafuiibacteriales; family Kuafuiibacteriaceae; genus JAYZDF01. The sequence goes on along the minus strand of JAYZDF010000091.1, from coordinate 16,124 downwards.
AGTACAAAGAGAAAAAGCTCAAATCCGTAAGCAAAGGCGAAGTAAACCTGGGCAGCGAAGAAGAGAAGAAAGAGGCTGAGGAAAAACGTAAAGAGGCCGAAAAGTCGCACGAATCACTCCTCAAAGCGATTCAAGAAATTCTGAACGAGGATCTCAAAGAAGTTCGCATGTCCAGTCGACTGACCGCATCCGCTGCGTGTTTGGTCGGCGGCGAAGACGATATCAGTCCGCAGCTTGAACGACTTCTTGAGCAAGCAGGTCAAAAGCCACCCAAGCAGAAGCGGATTTTGGAACTCAACCCGGAGCATCATCTTCTCGGCAAAATGAACGCGCTTCACATTGCTGATGATAAGCAAAAGCTTTCCGCCTATGCTCAAATTGTATACGGGCAAGCACTCCTCGCTGAAGGGTCTGCACTCCCTGACCCCATGCAGTTTAACCAGCTGGTGACTGAGGTCTTAGTCGACGCTGCCTCCTAATTGAAAATATTAGCTGTGGGCCTTGCGTCTGCGTATCAAAAGTCCAAAACTCCAAGGCATCGTGCGAGCCTATCTCGATTTACTTCAAAAGATTCTTGATGAGGGCAAACCTCGGGAAGACAGAACCGGAACAGGAACGGTCGGGATCTTCGGTCATCAAATGCGGTTTTCTCTGCGAGACCAATTCCCTCTGCTCACGACAAAAAAGGTTCACCTTAAATCAATTACTTACGAGCTACTATGGTTTTTGAGAGGCGATACAACTGTCGACTACTTGAAAGAACACGGTGTTTCTATTTGGGATGAATGGGCAACCGAAGAACAATGCGCGAGGTTTGGTCGCGAAGCAGGAGACTTAGGGCCGGTCTATGGGCATCAGTGGAGAAACTTTGGAGGCTATCAAGAAAGGCCAGGGGTTGACCAAATTAGTCAGGTGGTAGATCAAATCAAAAACAACCCGCACAGTCGTCGATTGATCGTAAGCGGATGGAACCCTCAAGAAGCGAACCAAGTTGCACTTCCGCCCTGTCACACACTTTTTCAGTTTTATGTGCAAGACGGAGAACTTAGCTGTCAGCTCTATCAGCGTAGCGCAGACGTATTTCTTGGCGTACCATTCAACATCGCTAGTTACGCGATGCTGACCGCGATGATGGCTCAGGTCTGTGGACTCAAGCCTGGAGACTTTGTGCACACGTTTGGTGATGCACATCTTTACAATAACCATCTTGAACAAGCACGCCTCCAGCTAACGCGAGAACCCAAGCCTCCACCGCGGCTCGTACTCAATCCTAGCGTAAAGAGTATTTTTGATTTCAAGTATGAAGATATTAAGGTCGAAGACTACGACCCTCACCCTCACATTAAGGCGGCGGTGTCAGTGTGAAAAAACTCGCGCTCATTGTCGCCGTCAGTGATAACGGCGTTATCGGTGTTGACGGCCAACTCCCCTGGCATATCCCAGAAGACCTGAAATATTTCAAAGCCAACACCACAGGTCACGCCATCATAATGGGCCGCAAGACCTTCGATTCGATTGGGCGACCTCTTCCTAAACGACGGAACATTGTGGTTACACGAAACACGGACTTGGAGATCGAAGGAGTAGAGGTCGTGCACAGTCTCGACGAGGCTATCTCGCTCGCACGAACCGATGATGAAGAACCGAGAATCATTGGTGGTTCAAGCCTTTACGACGAAGCTATGCCTCAAGTTACAACCATGTTTCTCACTCGAGTCCATCGAGAGGTCGAAGGCGATACATTTTTCCCCGCGTACAACGAAACTCAGTGGAGAATTACAGCAAGCACACCTGCCGACGGCTATACCTTTTTGACTTTAGAACGAAAGGATTCGAACCAATCATGAAAGTTCTGCAAGTCTTCGACATCACAATTCCAATGCTGGCTGGGTACACCTCACGAAGTAAATACATCGTGAACACCCAGAAATCTTTAGGCATTCAACCCGTGATTGTTTCTTCACCGCGGCATGAGTCTCCCGGTAATCCTGAAGAAGAATGCTTTGATGATATCCAATACTATCGAACTCGCTTGTCCAACGAAGGCGGAACGGACAATTTTATCAACAAGCTCCCATTTACAAGTGAGAATGCTGAAATTCAGGCACTAAGGCGAAGAATTGTCGAGGTTGCGCGGCGTGAGCAGCCGGACCTGATTCATGCACACAGCTCTATCCTTTGCGGAATTCCAGCGTTCTTAGCCTCCCGGCAACTTGGTATCCCTTGTGTGTATGAAATTAGGGCATTTTGGGAAGACGCGGCGGTTGATCGAGGAACCAATACGGAACAGTCCGCCAAGTACCGAGCCATTCAAACGCTTGAGACACGATTGGCCCACAGTGCCGATGCCGTGATCGGTATCTGCGAAGGAATTCGAGAAGAACTCGAACTTAGGGGTGTCTCTAAAGATCATATCTACGTCGTTCCCAATGGAGTTGTGACTGAAAAGTTCCAGCCTATGGACCGAGACCAAGCGATCGTCGACAAGTTCGGCTTTCAAGGGAAGACGGTCGTCGGATATATTGGGACCTTCGCAAAATTCGAAGGCGTTCCTTACCTAGTGAAGGCGCTTATACAGCTCATCAAAAGTGGTCGAGACGACTTAAGGGGCATCATAGTTGGTTCCGGGCGCACTTACGCGGAATGTGAACAATTGGCCAAAGATGCGGGCCTTGATGACAAAATTATTCATCCAGGAAGAGTTTCTCATGACGAAGTGAGACCCTTGTATTCAGTGGTCGATATTTTTGCCTATCCCCGTGAAAGTGCTCGCATTACCGAGTTAGTCACTCCACTTAAACCTCTCGAAGCAATGTCCATGAAGAAGTCGGTGATTGGTTCTAACGTGGGCGGTCTGAAAGAATTGATCACAGATGGGGAAACCGGACTCATTCATCGGCATGATGATGTAAACGACCTGGCTGCTAAAATTGAGATGTTGGCGGACGATTCGGAGCTCCGCGCCAAATTCGGTGAAAATGGCCGCCAATTCGTCGAAGAAAAGCGAGAGTGGCGAGGAATTATTGAAACACATTTTGATGTGTACAAGGCGGCCAGAATGAATTGGCGAAAGCGTCAATACACTTGGAAGGGCCTTGCGGATTTGGCGAGTTTCTTAGGAAAAGGAATGTAAGCGTCTCAAACGCCTCGTAAGCCCCTAAGATAAATCGTGTCTTTCGTTGACGGCCTCTTTGAGTACAGTGAGCAGGTTCTCCGCACTTTCTTCCCAGGTCGGCACTGAAGCAAGCTTCTGAACCTCTGAAGCGGGGGCAGCCCCTTTCTCAAAAGACTGGACAAGCGCGCGAGCAAGTTCTTCTGGATTTTTACGAGGCACCAAACGTCCAAGTTCATCACAAGTGATTGCTTCTGGAATACCACCGACCTCGGTAGCGATCACCGGACGGCCCATGACGTGCGCTTCACGAACGACGTTAGGCATGCCTTCGTCCCAGCTGGGTAGTGTGATGAAATCACTCGCTGCCATCCAGGTGGGAACTTCTTCGTGCGGAACCCGACCAACAGGTATAATGCTGACTTCCTCAGGCCTGTACCGTCTTGCTGCGTCCAAAACCTGAGGAGCCATCGGACCATCTCCAACAAACGCAACAGTCAACTGAGGTCGTATTTTTTTGAGATAGGGCAAAGCATCGAGCAAATCCTTGGTTCCCTTGTGCTCAGCCAAATGACTGACGCAAACCAAAAGCTCGGCACTTTGCTCGAGACTCAGCTGCTCTCTAGCCTTGGCACGGTTAATTTCCGTGAATTTCTTCCGGTCGACGCCGTTATAAACAACTTTTATACGCTCTGAAGAAACACCTAATCGAAGTGCTTCTTTTCCTAGCCTTTCACTTACAACCACGAGTCGCTCTGCCCGGCCCAATAATTTTTCCAGCTGCATCCTTGGACCAGCGTCATCTGGAACACGGTTTAGGTCACTTCCGTGGCACTTTACGACCACCGGTTTATTCAATGCTTGACCCAGTAAAATTCCCGCGCAGCCATCTGGGTAGGCATAAGAAGCTAAGATAACGTCAAATTCACTGACTCGCGCCCGAAAACTTCGAGCCAGCCTTGCCGCTAAAAGCCCTGCATTCAGAACAGGAACTCCAGGTATCGAGGGATATCGACGGTGTCTGACGGTCAAATCATCGATCACTTCGCTGCGAACAATTGAGTCTGTATTTCCTCTTCCAAACTGCCACGGGATCACTGCCTCAACGTGGACTCGAGTTAGCTTGCCGAGTTGGGCAAATTGTTGGCGGTTGAAAGGCGCTCGTCCAGGTTGAGTGTTATTCGGAAATAAATTGCTCAAGACAAGAACTCGAGGCCTCTGAGGGTCAGGTACATGATTCCCTCCACTGCCCTTCATTATTCTCGATATTTCGAGCACATATAAGGAGTATCCTGCGTTTGAACTCGTGTCTAGAGGGAGAAATTGTGCTCGGCAGCAAGGTCAGCGCTTGGCCAAACCTAGTAAACAAAGGTATTTATCTAGTCGTGAAGAAGCTAAACCTGATTTTCGCTGCGTTACTCATTGTGAGTTGCGAAGGTGAAGACGCACCCAAACCAAACGAATGCAGCACGGATTCAGACTGTGAGTTTGGTGAGCTTTGCTACGACGCTCAATGCGAAGTAAAGGAGCGCTACAACTGCCTCGATGGCGGCGATAAAAGCCCAAAGCTAGAAATCTCTCCGAACTCCATCGACTTTGGTGAAGCTTCAACTGCGACGAAGGCCGTTTCTGTAACAATTAAGAACACTGGCACGTGTACTCTCAATATTGCTGATGCAGCGATCGATTCTTTCGACCAGAATCGTTTCGACTGTGACATTTGCGACGTCGCCGCCCTGCCCGTTCCTGTGTACCCAGACCGAACAAACACGTTTCAAGTCAGAATGTATCCGGGAGCTCCCGGTGATTATTCCGGTGGACTCGTTTTGCGCACGAACGATAGCGAATCACCGACTATACGACTGCCTCTTCTCGGCTCATCAACGGGAAAGCCCAGCATCACTGTTATTCCGGCCGAAATTGATTTTGGTTTTATGCGAGCAGGAGGCTCGGTAGAAAAACAAGTATTTATCATCAATGAAGGTTCAGGCTCTACCGCTTTGACGGTAGAAAAAGTTGAACTGGTTCAGGATAGTGAGCAACCCTTCTCAGTCAGTGCCGGTTTAATCTTTCCTGCCAAGATCAACCCCGTTCGTATGGACGCTCAAGCGGGTGTTGTAGTGAAAGTTCGATATAGCCCGAACCAGCCCGCAGACCATCGCGGAGAACTCTTGATATATTACGACGGTGGGCAAACCAAACGGGTCAGTCTAAAAGGCTCTGAATTGGCGCCTAATATTAATGCAACTCCGCTATCCATTGATTTTGGTACGATTCAATTAGGACAAGCGGGTTACGAACGAATAACCTTCCAAAATTATTTAGGTAAAAATCCACTTTTGGCGAAGGCTCGCTTAGCAGATGGAACGTCTCAAGACTTACGCCTACCAGAAGCATTTCCAGGTAGTATTCCGCCTGGGGGCGTCTTTGAACTGAAAGTTATCTACGAACCTACGATTGCGGGGCCGATCAATGACACCATCGTTATCGAATCAAATGATCCTGATGAACCTGTGCTGAACATTCCGGTCACTGGAAGCGGCGAAGCCATCGGAGAAGAGATCATCTCTGTAGACATGATATACGTTGCTGATTCAAGCAGTGTTCTCGATATTGATCTTCGAGACGTCGACCTCATTCTTGAAAACCCTGCGGGCCAGGTTTGCCGAGAAGCAATGCCTGTGACCCGCTGGGGAACCAGAGGCAATTGTACGTGGTCTGGGACACCCCCTAAAGAAAACCCAGAGCGTTTTGTTCTCAGCCAGGTAACCGAAGATGGAACCTATCTTATCAAACTCAATTACATTGAAGATTGCGCAACACTCCCCACGGCCTTGGCCGCTTCTCTCCTCGGACTTGGAACCGAAGCCCTCGTAGAAGAACTCTCCGAAGGGCAAGCCACGGCTGGACGCGAAGAGGTTGCGAACGTCATTGAGGAAGTTTGTGCAGAACGTCGAAGCACGACGGCATCACTTACGATTCGAAAGAACGGTCAAATCATTGCTGAACAATCCTTTAGAGTAGAAGCAAAGGGCGCGCTTATTGACGCATTCACACTGACTCGTAGCAACGGTCAATTTTCGATTTCTCAATAAATCTCAATGAATAATTTTAGGGCGAAGAAACCGTATGACTCGGTTCGAGGCACACTCGACGAGGATAAGATGGAAGAACACCTTGAGATGTTTGGCAATCGCGTTGCTAAGAACTTCAAGAAGCTTAACCGAGGTTTTCGAAAAAAGAATATCGAGGTTTTTCGAATCTATGATTGGGACATCCCAGAGATTCGTATTGTGGTGGATTGGTACAACGGTCACCTCGTTGTCGCCGAATACAAAAGAACGCAGACAGATGTGATTGAAAACTGGCTTCAACGAATGGCCGCTGCGGCCGCTCAGAAACTTGATCTACCGTCCGAAAACATTCATCTCAAGACTCGCAAAACCGGAGGCCGCAAACCGGGACATCGCTACGAACGAGAGAAAAACGAAGATCAACTTCATAAAGTACGTGAAGGACCTCTTAAGTTTTTAGTGAACCTCGATGACTATATCGACACGGGACTCTTTTCAGATCACAGAGTGACCAGGCAAATCGTGCAAGGCCTCACTCATGAAAAATCATTCCTTAATCTGTTCGCGTATACAGGCTCATTCACCTGTGCCGCAGTATTGGGAGGAGCAAGGCAATCCACAACGGTAGATCTCTCAAATACATACTTGGCGTGGGCTGAAAAAAACTTCGCTCTGAACGATCTACCTAATCGTAACCATGAATTTGTAAAATCTGATTGCTTAGATTACTTACACAAAGCCAAATCTGACGGGCGACAATGGGATATTTGCTTGCTTGACCCCCCTTCCTTTTCAACTCGTTTTGGAACCGGTCGGAAGTTTGATGTAGTGCGAGACCACCCTGAAATGCTGAAACTCGCGCTGAACGTTATCAGCAAAAATGGAATCTTACTATTTTCCACGAATCATCAACGATTCGTCCCAGATTTTGATGATTTGAAATGTCGCGACGTCGAGGAAATAACAGCTCAAACAGTGCCTGTAGACTATCGCAACAAACAAATTCATCGATGCTGGAAAATATATCGCTAAAAAAGCCTAAACGAAGTTCTTCTGCCACCACGCCTCAAGAAACAACAGTGACCAGGCACCAGCGCTAAGGTCCCACCCCCCCGTTCTAGGTAGCAGCACGTCCACAGCCTCGGGTCGGATAGGAGAATAGAATGTTCCTTTGGGGTGGTTTGCGCGCAGACTCGCGGCGATTTGTGTGAGGCCTCCATTCTTCGTCAGCCAGTATTCAAGCGGTACACCGAAGCCCATTTTCGGACGGTCAAATAGTGATTGCGGTACAAATTGAGCAAGGTGCTCCTTGAGTGCCCATTTCCCTCTTCCTTGAGCAAAGGTTTGCGAAAGTCCTAGACCAAACGACCACTCCAGAAATTCATGATCAAGTAGCGGGACGCGAACTTCGAGACCGTTGGCCATACTCGCGCGGTCAACCTTGGTCAAAATATCGTTCGGGAGATACGTCATCAAGTCACACCATTGAGCCTTGGCTATTGGATTCTCACAAGGCGCTTGCTCAAAATGCGCAGCTAAAGACCAATCTACCTCACGACATAGCTCTGGCTCGACTACCGACGACAACATATATTCGGGAAAGATACAGAGGTCGTTTTCGTATTGTTCCGCAATAGAGGACGCATATTTGCGAAGTCGTCTTTGGCCTCTAATTGTTCTCGGGTAGAGGTCTGCTAACTTGGCTATCATACTTCTTGTGGGCGCAGACATCTGTGATACGCCATTAAGTTTTTGATATCGACGGTATCCGGCAAAGACTTCGTCTCCACCATCTCCCGAAAGCGCAACAGTCACATATTTCTTCGCCATTTCGCAGAGAAAAAATGTGGGAATAGCGGACGAGTCAGCAAATGGTTCGTCATATACATCGACGAGACGATCGAGGATGTCGAGTTCTGAGATAGTGACCATGTCTACAGAATGAGATAGCGCTAAATGATTAGCGATTGCTTCAGAATAGCTAGACTCATCATACTTTGGCTCAGGGAAACCAATGCAAAACGTACGCGGTGCGGCATCTAGTCGCGAAGAACGAGCCATGGCCGCCGCAACAATCGAAGAATCTATGCCCCCACTCAAAAACGCTCCCAAAGGTACTTCACTCATGAGTTCGATATCGATGGACTCGGTAATGAGTTCGTCTAAACGTCCATAATCATGTTGACGTATGTTTCCTCCGATCGGACCAGGTCTCCAGTATGTTTTCTCTGTTACTTCGGTCTCCGTAATAATGAGGAAGCGACCCGGTTCAACCTGCTTTATGCCATCGAAGGCACACATTGGTGCCGGAACATAACCATAGCGAAGATATAGACTAAGTGCGTCGAAATTCGGATGACGCGGGACGGCAGGATGAAGCAATAGCGCCTTGGGTTCAGAAGCAAAAAGAAAATGCTCTGGAGTCGCCACATAGTACAAAGGCTTAACGCCAAGCCTGTCTCGTCCAACGAAAAGTTGTCGCTTCACTTGGTCAAGAACAACGAATGCGAAAATACCGCGAAGCTTTTCGATAACCTTCGTGCCCCAGGCTGAATAACCGTGAACAATCACTTCGGTGTCGGACTTGGATTTAAAGCTGTACCCAAGAGCCTGAAGTTCTTCTCGTAAAGAGATGTAGTTGTAGATTTCTCCGTTATATGTGACCCAGACCAAACCATCTTCGTTTGACATGGGCTGCGCGCCATCACTGAGACCGATAATAGACAGTCTCCTATGACCTAGACCCACGTTTTCAAATACATATGTACCCCGACCGTCTGGACCACGGTGTTCAAGCCTGTCCGTCATTCGGTCGAGTAGGTTCGCGTCTACTTTGTCGCCTTTGCGATTAAATATTCCGGTGATCCCGCACATTTGTTTCTGAATCCGTTCCTAGCACGGACTCGACTTGATCACGACGCATCTCAGTGGCATGTCTTCGCTAGGGTTATGTTTTCCCAGCGCACTCAATGGGCTACCGGCCCTAATAAAATTAGCCAACTTCATCGCGAACTGCGCCAAAATGCTGATCATATTGATCTCACAATTTCTAACCTAACTAAGACAGGGCTTGCTCCAATTCAAGTCAACTTACCCACGATAGAAACCTATCATCCCGAACCCTTCGGCCTGCCGAAAGCCCGCGAAGCTATCGCGCTGTATTATAAAGAAAGAGATATCGAAGTAGATGCCTCCCAAATCTTCGTTGTTCCGAGTACAAGTGCGGCTTACAGTTATCTTTTTCGGCTCCTCTGCAATGGTGGGGACATAGTCCTCACACCGCGACCAAGCTATCCACTGTTTCAGTACCTAACCGAACTTTCAGACCTCAAATCTATGGAATATATTGAAGAGTTTGACGGCTCTTGGTTTAATCCGGAACAGGCTCTTCCGGAGCATGCCAAGGCTATCATACAGGTCTGCCCTAATAACCCAACCGGACATATCTCTAGCCCTCGTTTTCGCAGTCAGATTCAAGCTCTTGGAATTCCTGTCATCAGTGATGAGGTATTTGCAGACTATACTTCAAATTTCTCGGAGACGACTTGGATAAATACACCTGAGCAACCCAGTATTAGCCTAAGTGGTTTATCGAAAGTCGCCGGACTTCCTCAGCATAAATTGGCATGGGGAGTTGTGTCTGGCCCGCCAAGATTCAGAAAAGAAGCGCTTCAGCGCTTAGAAGTTATTTTGGATACCTATCTCGATGTTTCGTCGGCAATCCAAGAAGCTCTTCCAAGTATTCTTGGCCAAGCCAACGACTGGCAAATTACTGTTCGAGCGCGGATCGAAGAGAACAGACGTTGGTTACAAAACCACTTGAAAGGCACAGCTCTAACCCTGCTACCTAGCTCAGGTGGTTGGTATGCAATCGTGCAATTACCGAGAATATATGACGACGAAAAATGGGCTAGTTTGCTTGCTCAAGAAGCGAAATTAATCGTTCAACCTGGATATTTCTATGACCTCGAACAAGATTCGTGTGTGGTCATCAGCCTTATCCTTCAGAACCACCATCTGCAGACAGGGATTGAAAGACTGATTTCAGCGCAGCAGTGCAGCACAGGCTAATGTGGGGTTGCTCAAGATGGGATAGTGATAAATGAAATTGAAGCACATCTCATCGCTGGTTGACTCCCCAAAGCTAATATCGCGTCCTTGGGTGTCCCACCAGCAACTTGTTCGCAGTTGATCACCAACATTCAGCTGTTGCTCAGTGCTTCGTATCGGCAAATTCGGCTGATCTTCAAAGTCCCAAGCTGGTACCTCTGTCAACATTTCCCAGTTACTCGTTCCTGCTCGCTTGAGCTCAAGAGTAATGCGCAAGCCGAACTCATGCATATGAGGAAAATTCTGAAAGATTGTAATAGGCGTTCGGATTTCACAAGTTCCTCGCTTTCGAACATTACTTCCGTTGATCGCTGGATACCAAGGACCACCGGCCCACATAATTCCTGCGGGCGTTAGGCCGGGTTGATCAACCGTGACCAACCGTATTCCACTGCTGTCAGTCACGTTTTGCATTCGAACGTCGTCATAGTGGGCTTGAAGTATGATTTGGTCACCTTCTTCAAGGCGTACACCAACCCCGGGCGGAAGTTGCTCTGGCTGTCTGCCAGGCGCCCATCCTGAAATCATATCCCAGTTAAGATCTAAACCATCGCAACCGAATGGCCCTGCCTCCACATCGTCCCCTCGGTTCTTGAACAAAAGCATGTGATGAAGCTTCGCCGTATTATCGATGATGTGCTCAAATCTTACCGCGTGTTCATTGTCACCGCCGCCGGCCGGAACGCGAACAGACCAGCAGACATAATTTGTGCGTTGCACGGGCAATGTATACGGAGCACTCGTTCCTGTATTGGTCGCCCGAATTTCAATCGCTCGTCCGGGTCCAGGTGGTACACCGGAATCGGGATCTTCTGAACCGGCATCCACGTTCGTTCCGGCATCTTCTGGTACACCAGCGTCAGATGGGGGGACGCCTTCAGGTGCACCGTTTTCCGACCAAGTCTGAATGATCGTCTTCTCTTCTTCTGTGAGCTGTGGTTGCGAAGGTGGAGGCATTCGGGATGAAGGTGCGTAAATTCTTTGCACCATTTCAGCATGAACTGGCGCACCTGTGGAAGCTGTACGTTGAGTGTGGCTGTATTCCACCAAAGGACGAGTCGCGCCGTACTGAGGCGGATTCGCATGACAGAGCTGACACTTCTCACTCACAATGGGCTGGATATCTTGCCACCAAGTGTATTCCGGATTTACGTCGGCGTCCGGGTCCACATTTATCGGATTCGCGTCAGGCTCATTATTGATGACACCTGCATCAATCCCGTCGGTGATCTTTGATGTAGGTTGACGACTCTGAGTTGAATCGCACGCCCACTGTGACAAACCTAAACAAGATATTATGGCGGAGAAAAACCACTTTCTGACCATGAGGATAGTGTACGCTTTTGAGCGCTCCTTCGATACTCGGGCAATCGCCCGACTCGTTAGACATAGTACTAATTGGTTGGTCGCAGATGCCGTAATGCATTTTCGTGACGAGTAACGGTCACTTTCACCGAAGTATCACCGTTGATCTCAAATTCGCTGACCGGCGGTACACGATATTTTGTTGGGTCAGGTGTAAGCGTCACTCTTACAACACCATCATTTTCGGGACATACCGCAACACGCAGTTGACCATTTTCATCGACAGGGATTCGGCCGCATGGCCCCGCTTGGGTGTGACAGCATTCCATAACGCGAACAAAGCTATTTATGGCTGGAGTTCCTAAATCATCAATCACAGACACGGTCAGAAAATACGGAGGACCAATTCGACCCGCTGTTTTTGGCTTTGGTCCAACTGCCCGCGTGCCTTGCGCAGAGCACGATAGCAGCAATATCGAGACGAATACGGAACTAACGTACGGTATGAGCGGTCTGGTTTTGAACATGTTCTTTCGATTCAAAGTCCACACATGCTGGATCATTGCGCAGATGCTTGGCTTTCGCCAGGAGACTCATTCCCAAACGGCAACTATAGCCAGATGCGCTCGCTTGAAAAGTTCGTAGACCACTACAGGCCATTCCAATGCGGTAGCGTCGAGAAGGTGAATGGTCTGCTTTCGCATCCTTTAGCGCGCGCTGCAAAATTCCCAAGGTTTTTTCAGCTTCGACGGGTGCAACCTCCGGCAAGTGCCGACTGGCAAAAGCGCGAAGGTGTTTGTTGTCCTCGCGGTATGTTTCTTGGAGCGCAAGCGCTTCACTCAATTGCGAGTCCAGCATCAAAGCATGCGCTTCTGTGAGCTCAGTCAGTGACTCTGCCGCTCGGACCCGCTGCCATAGGTTCTGGTTTCTGCGCAAAGAGTTCTCTATCCGCGTTTCCAAAAGCTTTCTGTGACGTCGCTCTTTTTCAAAGGCGGCAGAAAGATTCTTGTTTGCAATGACGAGTTCGCCAGCCTGAGTTACCGCCAGCCGCGCCGAGGCACGCGCTTGACCTAACTCGTTTTCGACTGAACGATGCACCTCGGACAGAGAAAGATCTGCCGTCAGCTGCTGCTCCTCGAGCTGGGCACGGAGCTGCTGATTTTCTTCTTCGAGCTTTGCGTGAGTCTGCACATTGGCCTGAAGATTTAATCCAACCATCGAAATCGCCACCATGCCGAACGATGCGCTCACTAGGAAATGTCCGTACGCTACCATAGCCCCTCCAAAGACATAGTATCGAAAAGTAGACGAGAATCACTAAGGATAATCAACCGATAGACAAATCGCTACCAACTCATTATTCTCCGCAAAATCGTCGGGCCCTTCGCGCCCAATAGCTATATCCAAACGTCTTTCTCTCTAAATCGGTCTATTGCGGCAGGAAATAAGTCCGTTTTTTCACACAATTGATGTTTTTTTCGTTAGCTTGCTCCCAACATGGCGAATCTTGAGGGAAAACTACTAAAAAAAGTACAGAAGACCTCTCTTACCTACGACCTTCTCGCACCCAATGACAAAATCATGGTTGCAGTCAGTGGTGGCAAAGATAGCTACACACTGCTGCAATTACTCATCAGTCTGAAAAAGAAACTACCGTTTCCTATTGAGCTTATCGCCGTACACCTCGATCAAAAACAACCCAACTACGACGGACGTCCTTTACAAGAATATCTTGCTGACCTCTCTGTTCCATTCGAAATTTTGGCAGAAGACACATATTCGGTGGTCTTAGAGCACACCGAAGAAGGTGATACCTACTGTTCGATTTGCTCAAGACTGCGCCGAGGTATTTTGTACACTGCGGCTGAAAGACTCGGCTGTAACAAAATCGCCCTGGGACATCATCGCGATGATGCCCTCGAGACTTTCCTCATGAATTTTTTCTATGCGGGCAAAATGCAAGCGATGCCTGCTAAGTACCGCACCGACGACGATAGGTTCGATGTCATTCGTCCGATGATTGAATGTAGCGAAGCACAAATCGCTGAGTTTGCCACTGAAGTTGGGTTTCCAATCATTCCTTGTAACCTTTGTGGCTCGCAGCCCGGTGGAACCAAACGGGATGCGATGCACACACTGATCAGCGAGATAGAAGCACAGCATCCACATGTACGAGCGGTTATGCTCAATGCGCTACGTAATGTACGGCCTACCCATCTTCTAGACCAAGATGTCATGGAAGCCTGGAGTGTTCGCCCAGAGTCCATTCGTCCAGATCCACCCGCTAAGAAAACGATCCAGCACGCTGTTGCAACTCCAGCCGTAACGAGCGTAAATCCGCGGCTAAAGGTGATACCTTAGCTTCCGAATCGCTCGACAACCTGGGCAGCTGTCACAAGCCATTCTTCTTTGTGAAACTCATCGAATTGTTCCCAGGTCGTCAGCGTTTTGTGATCTGCAACTCTGTCGACGAATAAAGTTGCATCAAGATGGTCAACTTCATGCTGATAAGTTCCAGCTGTGATTCCCTTGGCCTCGATAACCAAGGGCTCACCATGACGATCGAACGCGGTGACTCGAATATGCGCTGCCCTTGACACGACTCCGCGAAGATTTGGAACAGAAAGACAACCTTCATAATTCTGAAAAATGTCTTGCCCAATCACTTCAATTACCGGGTTGATCAAAATCGTCAGCGGTATATCTGGCTTATATGGATAACGTGGATTCTTGTTGACCTCCAAAGCACATAATCGAACCAGTTCGCCTATTTGCGGCGCAGCGAGGCCTGCTCCGTTGGCTGCCCGCATCGTTTCTATCAGGTCATCCACTAAAGTTTGAAACTCAGGACTAGCGATTTCTTCATGGGAGACTTCTTTGGCCAAAGTTCGCAAGGTGGGATGCCCAAGGTGAAGTATTTTTCGGACGGTCATAAGAGCAGTATAGCAAAGCAGTGAGCAATTCGGCGTCATCAAACGAAGCTTTTTCTCATTCGAACCAACCAGAGCTTGCTCATTTTCGCATTAACTGTTGAACGTGTAAGCCGTGAAGATTGTGACTTGGAACGTCAACTCGATTCGCGCGAGGATTGACCACGTATTGGACTGGATTGAGGAAAACGATCCTGATGTCGTTTGCCTACAAGAAACGAAAGTCGTCGACCAAGAATTTCCAGAGGATGAATTCGGAGACCTGGATTATGATGTATGCTTCATGGGACAGCGTGCCTACAACGGCGTCGCTATTGTCTCTCGCGATGAAGCATCAAAAATTCAGCGAAATCTTCCGTCTGACAATAAAGAGGCTCAAAAGCGCCTCATTGCAGCAACGATTAATGATGTTCGTATCATCAATGTCTATGCACCAAACGGTAAAGAGCTCGACTCAGAACCCTACGCCTTTAAACTCGACTGGTACTCACGACTTCGAACCCATTTAGACAACGACGAAATAGTCACAGCGCCAACGTTGATTTGTGGAGACTTTAATATCTGCCCTCAGGACATGGATGCGTACCCGAATCCGGGCAGAGCAGAAGGTGCAATCTTTCTAAGTGAACCTGAACGAGAAGCGTATCAAAACATGATGAGTTGGGGTTTTGAGGATGCCTATCGGTCTTTGTACCCGGACAGGATTGAATACACCTGGTGGGATTATCGCAACGCCGGTTTTGCTCGAAATGCCGGCCTTCGCATCGACCCTTTTCTCCCCACGCCACCGCTCATGAAACGACTCAAAGACGTTCGAATCGATCGCGAGGTGAGAAGCCGGGAAAACTGCAGTGACCACGTGCCGGTCATTCTTGAGATAGAAGACTAGGCTGATAATCCTCGGGCGCTTCATACCCAAGGAGCTGCAACAAAGTTGCGGCGATATTAGCTAAGCCAGCCTCGGGTAAATCTTGCCTTAGCTGTTTTTTTGGATAAATCCACAAACCGACAGGTGCGAGCGTATGACTAGTTTTCGCTTTCGGAGCCCCCGACGAACCTACTTTAGGCTTTCCTGATTTATCTCTTTCAAACATATCATCCGCATTTCCGTGGTCCGCAGTCACAATCAAGCAACCGCCCAATGCTTCGATTTCTTTTTGCAGAATTCCGATCTGCGCATCGACTACTTCAACCGCACGAATGGTAGCCTCAAGATCTCCGGTGTGCCCCACCATGTCGCCATTGGCGTAGTTCAACCGCAAGAATGCATATTTACCACTCTTTAGAGCTTCTAATGTATGCTCCGTAATTTCTGCAGCTTTCATTTCTGGGCGCTGGTTAAACTCAATATTGTCCGACGGGATTTCTACGTAAGTTTCACCCGCTTCATCAAATTTATCGCTGCGATTTCCATTCCAAAAATAAGTCACGTGACCAAATTTTTGGGTTTCTGAAATCGCGTATTGAGAGACTCCTTCGGCAGCTAGATATTCACTCATCGTACGATTGATGCTTGGTGGTGCCACGAGATAATTCTTCGGAATACCGTAGTCGCCGTCATAACAAGTCATTCCCACGTAGAAGAGTTCAAGA
>JAYZDF010000090.1:0-20521 GCA_036337945.1 Myxococcota bacterium | reverse complement strand
TCGAAATGTAATCGGAGAGAAGACGAGGGTCGAATCCGAATCGTGGACGCAAAATATGGTTGGGCAGGCGAGGTCGCTCTATTGGGCAAACCTTCGGACCCTGGAAATCTTAAAGTCACATGTGAGGTCGTTGACCAAAGTTGTATGGCCGCTCAGGTAGAGTCATCGCCGAACTGTTCTGCTTTAGATTTTGGTTCGCTAAACATGGGTGAGTCTTGCCAAATCGACGTTCGATTTGAAAATACAGCAGGTATTGATGCTGCACCTGTTTCAATTCAAGCGCTCCAGCTTTGGGTTGCTGGTCATGAGACCGGAGAGAGAATCGCGGGAGACGCCGTCGGAATCGAAGGGTTTCAAAATCAAAAATTTGAAATCCCTCCAGGCCAAGGGCACTCAGTGACGTTGGCGTTCACGCCCAACGCAACCGGCACCTGGGAAACAACCGCGGACGAAAATCTAGGATTACATATTTATACTGACAGTAGCGATATTAAACCTGCTTGGCGCATTGACGTCAAAGCGGCTTCAGCCGCTCCGCAACTGGAGGTTTATCCTTCTTCGCTCCAATGGCAAAAAGCCACGGTCGGTTTACGCTCTACATCCATGGTCACCGTGAGCAATTCAGGAAACGCGGACCTCGCCCTAAAAAGGCTTTACAGCCGAGACGAGAATGCGCACCTTGATATACCCAACGTTCGCGATATTACGATTGCACCGGGAGAATCGTATACTCTTGAAGTCGCTTATCTAGGTTCCGAAGACATTTTTACAACCGAGCTTCTGCTCGAAACGAGCGACCCGCATCAATCGGTGTTTGCCATTCCTGTATCGATTGAGCCCACACCGAAACTTTGTTTGGAGCCGGGGAGCATGCTCGAGATTGATGATGAGGTTGGCGATATTCGGCTTACGAACTGTGGAGATGGAGTTCTGACTATATCAGACCTGAAGCTAGAGCATTCAGACGCATCTTCTGCTCACAATTCAATTGATGATTTTATTATTGAGGGCTGCCCACAAAATAATTGTCAACCGGAACTTCGCTTGTGCTCCAGTCGTGACCCAGGGTGTGCTGTATCGTCCATCGTGTTTCATATCGTGTATGAAAACCTAGATAATTCACCTTTCGATATCGTCGATTTTGTAGTCACCACAAATGACGAGAGTGAGCCAGAGCAACGCGTTTCCGTCAAAGGCCTTGAACTTGCTCCATAGTCGATAATATTCGACGCTGTCACAGCGGAACAACATTTTCGAAATTCATGTGATACAGTGCGCGGCGTGGCGGGCCTTAGTGCTATATTTACCAATCCTCGTCACGGAAAAGACTTAGATCGTTCGAGTCTAGATACGATGATGAAGTTGATCTCTCATCGGGGGAGCCAGCATCAGTGTTGCTATTTATCGATAAGCGGTCATTCGCATCATGAAAACGGACCATGGCAGGTTGGCCTAGGTTATAGTCGGCGGTCGAACTTATCTATTCAACAACCCTTGGCTTATGATGGTTACTATTGGGTGGTTTTTGATGGCCATGTCTCTAATCGTCAGGAGCTTTATCAGATTCTCAGTCAGTCAGGTTATCGATTTAGAACCAACCAGGATTCCGAGATTATGCTGGCTTCCTATCTTCATTGGGGTCTAAATTGTTTCGATAAAATTAAAGGCCAATGGGCGGTTGTGATCACTGATCTGGTGCAAAAACGAGCTGTCATAGCCAAAGACCGCGCCGGTGCAAAACCACTTTACTTTCAAGAAAACAAACGTGGTTTGGTTGTTGGTAGTGAGGTGAAGCAGTTTCGAGCATTAGGTTCATTTAACCTGAATGAATCACACCTCATCACATGGCTTAACCAAGAAATCATAGAGTCAGGGCAAACTATGTTCTCTGGAGTTCGTGAGCTTCTCCCTGGTTGTGTCCTTACTTACTCACTCCTCAAGTTCCAGATTGAATCAGAAACTCCTTATCCTTCCGAAATTGATCCTTTGAGTGGGTATGATGACACTTACGCAAAAGCTGCATTTTTTCGAGATCAGATTGTGAAAGAGACGAGTTCACAATTGACGAAAAAAACATCGTGGGGTGTTCTTGACGATGGTTCTTTCGCAAGTTTTGTGGTTCACGATTGTGTCTCGGCAGGAAGGTCAGGGACATTTAGAAGCTATTGCCCGGTATTCGCCGGTCACAATACTGACATGAGCGAACCCTTACACCAATTTGTAGCGGGACGTGGTGGCCAGATAAATTTTTTTGCACCAGACATTCAGAGTTTTCGCGAGCTATTTGACCAATTCTTATTCGCGGCGGAGACGCCCTCCGTGAATCTTCAAATGTTTGTAGCTTTTTTAGCTGCGAGAGAAATGTCACGAGCCAATTTTGAAAATGTATTTTCTTCTCATGGAGTTGATATTTTGCTGAATGGTCAATGGAAAGACTATTGCTCTGCTTTGGGAAAGCAGCTTTTCGCCAAAGACCCTCTTCACGGATTTACAGAACTCATAGGCGCCTTACTTGCGGGAGGAAACCGGGACTTGTTTTGGCAATACAACTCTTCATTATTGCGGCGGCTTCGTCCGCCTCCTTCAATATTAGAGCGAACAATCTCACGAGATGAATCCGGGAGAAACAGGCAGAGGGATCACTCGATGTCGGTAATTCGTGATGGATACACCCGTCGTGCATTTTCTCAAAGCGTAGTCACTTTGGAAAAATGTGTACAAGCTTACGGCCTCGAGCTCGTTCATCCGTTCGCGATTGAAGCTCTGGTTGACGCGACCACGAAACTCGATTTTCGAGACCTTTACCGAAACGGTTGGAATCAATATATTCTTCGATTAGGGTTTGGTGAACGTCTTCCTTCTTCTCTCGCCTGGAATCGCAGAGATTCTTTCAGGGATGAGATGCTTTTTGATTGGTTTGCTCAAGGTATTACTTCAATGTTCGAGCCTCTTGTCGCTAAGCGTAACGCGAGCATATGGTCCTTGTTTTCCCGCGACCGCTGCCAGAAGCTTCTCGAAGAGGCGAAGGGAGTTCGAATAAACCGTCGAGACGCTCTGAAACAGCTTCTAAAGGTTTTTTCCGTCCATCGCTGGAAGAATGTTTTCGAGCTGACCTAGAAATCGCGATGAGAAAGCTCTAAGCATTGGACGCTTTATCGTTTGCTCAGCTACACTTCAGTTAGGTGGAGCACTCTAGCCAAGCCAAAAAGGGGCCGAATGAGAGTCCGGCGGTTCGGGACCATTCGTCGAATTGGATCTTTGGAAAGGCGTCCGACCCGACACTCATTATCGTTGTCCCGTTATTTGTTTTTTCGATCATCGCTCTGGGGTGGCAGACGAGCCTGACAGGTCTGTTAGCAGTTGCGACAGTGCTTCTGTTTGCGCACCAACTACCTAGTATTTTTATCGGCGGCTACGTTCTTGCAAAAAGAAAAGCGAATAGCGGGTTTGTTCTGGCTTGCTTGTTTTTTGCTGCATTCGTTGTCTGGGTGCAGTCATCCGTTTCAATTCCTGGCATTGCTCTACTTTTGTGGTTTTGGGCGATGTTTCATTCCGCCTCTCAAGTTAGACGCGTTGCCGAGCTATTTGGTTCTGGGCAGTTACAAAATAATACCTCCCCCAGTTATCTATTAGGTCTCTTCTCCATTGCGTCTCTATTGGCCGTCAGTGCGCTATTTTCTCCCGACCAATGGTTCCAAATCCTGAAGCCATTGTACCTTGCCGACCTACTGTACCTAACGTCAGAGCAAATCGACTTTGCTCGACGTTCTTTGATCGTAAGCGCTGTCTTACTCAATTTACTTTTTTTGGTTCGCTTATTTGCAAAGAGCAAACATGGCAAAGGTGCTCCATTTCGAATAATTCTCGTTGTTGCCACGAGTGTAATGACTTGGTGGTTGAGTGTGTCCACCTTTTTGCCTCTCGAGGTAGGAGCGGCCAGTTGGATGGCTTTTCATGCGTTACAGTCCGTTGTTTTAGTGAAGCACTATACAGCAAGTCAGCGTAGCCCCGGTTCTTCCAAGAATGATAGTCATTTTTGGCTCCTCGTTGCCTTGAGTCTGATAGGAGGACTTTTCTATCTACTTGGTCAAGATTACGCATCTCCCACTGTGATACCCGTGATCACAAACATCGCGCTCGGAACGACTGTTTTGCATTACTTGCTAGAGCCTGTTGTCTTTGGTCGAAACGCTTTACGAGAAACAAATTTTTCAACAGTGAGTCAAGAGACGCCGACGACAGCTCATTTTGCACAATGGTCCAATATGACTGTTTTTGGCATTTTGGTGGGATTGATATGGATAGTGTCTCCCCAAGTAAATTTAGAGACCCAAACAAGGACAGGGCGTAAAAAGTTAGAAGCCTACCAAACCCTCGTCACGACGTTGCCTGAATCTGGTTTCGCTCATTTCGAATTAGGTAAATTTGCTCTTGCTTCTCGACGATATGAACAAGCCGTGGTCA
Organism: Myxococcota bacterium; assembly: GCA_036337945.1. Classification (GTDB taxonomy): domain Bacteria; phylum Myxococcota; class Kuafuiibacteriia; order Kuafuiibacteriales; family Kuafuiibacteriaceae; genus JAYZDF01. The sequence continues at coordinate 16,057 of JAYZDF010000090.1, read as the reverse complement.
ATTTGCGAAAGTCAGTACAGCTAAATAAGCAAAACGCTCAAGCCTGGATTGATTTAGCTACCGCGCTTCAATTGTCTGCTTCATCTGATTCTGATTATGGACAAGCGATTGAAGCTTTTGAAAAAGGGCTCGCATTGATGCCGTCATCCGCAGTTGCGAATGCAAACCTAGGGCTAATCTACCTGAGAAAAAACGAGTTTGGTAAAGCTGTACTATTACTAGAGGAAGCAGCGCGGGTTAGTTCTTCTAATTCTTCTATTCTTGGTAATCTTGCAGACGCGTATTTTTCTTTAGGTCGATACGAACAAGCCGCCTCTGTTTACGAGCAAGCGACAAAATTAGAGAAAAGCCCCGAATATAGTAACTTTTATCGTTCCCAGGCAAAGCAGTCTCGCGAGGCCTTGAGAAAAAACGCTGGACCTCCTCCTGTGAGAGCTTTGAAGAGCTTATCAGAAGAGTTACCAAAATCTTACGAAGGCTACAGTAACATCAGCAAAGAGGACTACGTCGGGCCTGAGGCCTGCGGTGAGTGCCATACCGAACAATACGAGCAATGGCAAAAGCACCCACACCGAACAATGAATGCAGTAGTGACTGACTCAGGCGTAGTTGGTGATTTTGGTGACGTCGAAATTCGGTACGGGGATGGGAAAGCTCGTTTTCATAAGAAAAATCAAAAATATTTGATGTCCTTATATCAGGACGAAGTTCTCGTCCGACAGTATGAAATAACTCATACCGTCGGCTCAACCGAAATTCAGATGTATATCGGCCGACTGGTTATGGGAAGTCGTTCTCCGGGAAACCGAAGAGTAGGAAAAGAGGGTAAGCTTCCGTTTAGTTATTCAATAAAGCGCAAGGCTTGGTACCCAGAAACGTACGATGACCCTTGGCATCAACCGGAATTTGACGACGAAAACCGACTGACGAAGGCGTACCGTTTTTATGATGAACGAGCGGGGCACTGGGGAACCAACTGCGCTTGGTGCCATAATACGTATGCTTACGAAGAAAGGTTGAAGCTTCCTGCAAAGGTGACTGGTCTTCAGGACTATTGGTACGGCTTTGACTCCAAGGATGTGACGTATTCGAAGACTAAAGTTCCGAAAGGTTTAACCGCAGATGAGGTCGCCCTGGATGAATCCAAGTTTGTTACAGTGGGGATAAGCTGTGAGAGTTGCCACTTCGGAGGACGACTTCACGCCAACGAGGGTTGGCCCATACAGTTCGTTCCGTCTGGTTCGGGCCTTGAGTTTACTGGTGGTAATTATAAGAAAGTAGCGGACGCCCGAAAGGACCCTTACGTTATTAATTCTATCTGCGGCCAGTGTCACGCCAGTCGAAATCCTGCTTATCCAAATGGCGCGGGAACTTGGAATTCGCGAGCAGCAAGAGACCTTAACCTAGGCGCGTGCGCAGACCAAATAAAATGCACCGATTGCCATGATCCACATGTCTCGGAGAGAGGTCTGGCCGATTCTGAAAAGGTGAGACGAGCTGAGACAGCGTGCCTGAAGTGTCACGGTGAGTTTTCAACCCGGTCAGCACAGATTAAGCACAGCGGACATGGTGAAACGGCCGATTTGTCATGCACAGATTGTCACATGCCTCGAATTGTTCATGGTCTATCGGACATGGTCCGAAGTCACACAATATCGTCCCCGACGGACGAACGAATGTTTGCAAAAAATGCACCTAATGCCTGTAATATTTGTCACCTAGACAAGTCAGTTAACTGGACCATTGATAATCTTCAAAAGCTTTGGGGAGTAAAAGTCTCTCTCGAAGATTCTTGGCTTCCCGCATACGGTGGTTCATTTGACTATCCGGTAGGTGCCCTATGGTTGAATCATTCCGCTCCGATGATGAGACAAGTAGCACTCGATGCCTATTCGCGAACCAGCTCGATCGGTGACGCGTTGCGAAAAGAATTAATTAAAACCCTTAATGATTCGGTTCCCGCAAACCGGCTCATGGGAATGCCCGCGGTTGAGCGTATTTTGGGTCGCAAAATACCCTTTAGTGAATACTCGCCCTACGAAAAACCGAAAGAGCGGGAAGACAAGATTGAGAAGCTTCTCAGATCGCCCTAATTTTCAAGGCAGTGGATGAACGTCGCTTGCCCTGAGTGATTTTTTTCGTCAATGTCATCGATGTGAAACTGGCAGAAGTTCTCAGTAACGTTGAAGTCGATAAGCAATCTACTTTTTCGCCGACTATTCAAAAAGCGTTGCATTTGGCTGCTCACATTCAGTCCCGGGCGACAGAACTTCAAACCTCTCAGGAAAGACGGCAGCAAGCTGAATTAGAGAGGATGCTTCAGAACCCAGATGATAAAGCGACTCTGACTCAAATGACAGATCAAGCGTTTCGTTCTGAGGTTCCTCGCCGTGTTGCAGACCAGTTAACGCACATTCTCGACGTTCAAGGCGTCCCCAGATTCTTTAGCACCTTCGATCGTCTCATGTTGAAAGGTTTTCAGTCCTTTGGTGGATATCTCCCTGGCGTTTCTGTCCCGCTGGTCAAAGATAAAATGCGCGAAGAAACCGCCAACGTCATTCTTCCTGCAGAACCTGAACATCTTTCGAGTCATCTCGAGGAACGTCGACAAAGCGGCGTTCGAATGAATCTAAATTATCTGGGTGAAGCACTCTTGGGAGAGAAGCAAGCTGAAAAAAGACTCCAAACATATCTTGATGCACTCAGGCAGCCGTGGCTCGAGGTATTATCGGTCAAAGTTTCAACCATCTACTCTCAGATTAGTTCCATCGGTCGTGAGCACTCTATCAATGTCCTTTGTGATCGTATGGAAATGCTTTATCGCGCTGCCGCGGAGTCGTCTTATGAGCGGGCGGATGGAACGACAGCCGAGAAATTCGTCTATTTAGATATGGAGGAGTATCGAGATCTCGATATTACGGTCGAAGTCTTCATGCGGACTTTAGATCGACCCGGTCTTGAAAATATTAGCGCGGGAATTGCATTGCAGGCCTACGTTCCAGATTCATTCGATGCTCAAATTCGCATAACAGAATGGGCTAAAAAGCGAGTCGCCTCTGGCGGAAGTCCTGTTTGTTTTCGGCTCGTGAAGGGCGCGAATATGGAGATGGAGAGAGTCGAAGCCTCTATAGCGGGTTGGCCTCAAGCTCCATACAAAGTCAAACAGGACACCGATGCGAACTACAAAAGGATGCTGCACTACGCGTATGAGAACGAAAATATTCGTGTAATGCGGATTGGGGTAGCGTCTCATAATCTGTTCGACCTGGCGTATGCTCTCACCTTGGCAAATGAGAAAAAGATCTTAGAATTGGTTCAGTTTGAAATGCTAGAGGGCATGGCCAATGCACAACGCCGAGCGCTATGTGAGCTTGTTGATAATGTGCTGCTTTACGCGCCCGCGACCTATAAAGAAGATTTTATCAACGCCATTGGCTATCTGGTGCGCCGCCTTGATGAAAATACTGGCCCTGAGAACTACCTTCGCCATGCTTTCCGGTTGGAAGTAGACAGCCCAAAGTGGAAAGAGCTTGAAGAAAACTTTATCTCAAGCTTCGACGCGATAGAAACTGCTTCTAAAGGCCCTCGTCGAACTCAAGATCGCTCACAAGAAGCTTCAGTGTCCGAGAAACAACAACTCCTCGAATTGAGCGATTTTCGAAATGAACCGGATACCGATTTTTCGCTCCGACAAAATGTTGTTTGGGCCGAAGAAATCATTAATCGTTGGAAAGAGAGACATTCAGATTCTCGAATTCAAATCCCTCTCGTCGTAGCCGGCAAGGACATTTACGATGAACGAGATACGCGTGATTGTCACGACCCTTCACGCCCAAATACAATCGTAGCAACTTATCGACAGGCTTCGGAAGATGACCTTGAATCGGTGGTCGCAACCGCGAAACAAGATCCCTCTGGCTGGAGAGCAATGGATGACGAACAAAGGGGTCGTCTCCTGAGTCGAGTGGCTGAAAAATTACGTGAGCGACGTGCTGATTTGATGGGTGCTGCTCTTGCAGATGGAGGAAAGATTCTTACCGAATCTGATCCTGAAGTGTCAGAAGCGATCGACTTTGTTGAGTACTATGCTGCTTCCGCGCGCGAATTCGGAAAATTAACGAGTGTACACGCCGAAGGAAAAGGAGTTGTTGCGGTTGTATCTCCATGGAACTTCCCCATCGCAATTCCGTGTGGAGGAATTAGTGCTGCGCTTGCAGCTGGAAACACAGTGATCTTGAAGCCAGCATCTACGACGGTTCTTGTTGCATATGAGTTATGCAAATGTTTTTGGGATGCAGGTGTCTCGAAGAGTGCCCTGCAATTTTTTCCTTGTTCGGGGAGAGGGGTAGGGAGTCAACTGGTTTCAAATTCTGATGTAGATGTCGTTATCTTGACCGGGGGCACAGATACGGCACTCAGAATGCTCGACGCGAAACCGAATATGAATTTGTTAGCCGAAACTGGCGGTAAGAATGCGACGATCGTGACTGGCTTATCCGACCGCGAGCAAGCAATTAAACACATTTTGCATTCAGCATTCAATCATTCTGGTCAAAAGTGCTCCGCAACCTCGTTGCTGGTTTTGGAAGAGGAAGTATATAAAGATACAGAATTTCGAGCTATGCTTTGTGACGCCGCGGCGAGCTTACAAGTAGGTTCGGCCTGGGAGCTAAACACTAAGATCGGCCCCTTGAATAGCCCACCGTCCGGCGATTTAGAACGCGCACTAAACGCAGTCAACGAATCGGAAAGCTGGGCGCTGGAGCCCCATATGGTCGATGAAAATCCAGCGCTCTATAGTCCGGGGATTAAATGGGGAGTCAAACCAGGTTCTTATACGCATATGACCGAATTCTTTGGGCCTGTCCTCGGAGTCATGCAAGCCAAAGATCTCCATGAAGCGATCGAGTTCGTAAACCAGACCGGGTTCGGTCTCACTTCTGGTTTAGAGAGTCTTGATTCTCGAGAGCAAGAAATTTGGTTGGAGTCTATTCGCGCAGGAAACCTTTATCTCAATCGGGTAACGACGGGTGCGATTGTCCAGCGTCAACCTTTTGGCGGAATGGGTAAATCAGCGTTTGGCCCCGGCATTAAAGCCGGGGGACCAAACTATGTTGCTCAACTTATGAATTTCTCTGAAAAATCGGTTAGCGGGCCGAGAGAGTTACTCCAAGACGAGGAACTTGAGCTCTTTTTATCGCAAATCGAAAAGAACGAAGTTGTCACTCCCGAAGAATCGAAACGATTGCGCACTTCTATCGCGAGTTATCTTGAAAATTTTGTCGAAGAGTTTTCTGCGCAACATGACCACGTGAGGTTGGTTGGGCAAGATAATATTCGTCGGTATAAACCGATAAAAATGCTCCGACTCAGGATTCACCACGATGATAGTCCGTTTGATGTTCTTTCAAGGATTGTCGCTGCTCGAATCGTGGGTTGCAGAACTACAGTCAGTTATCCGGAGCGATGCCAGTCAGATTTCCTGACACAAATTGACACCTGGACTCAGGATTGGGGCGGCCTCATTGAATTTCTGCAAGAGGAAGATGCCGAACTCGAAGAGGCGATCTTAACCGACCAAACCGAGCGCTTGCGATACGCACATCCGGGTAGAGTTCCCCTTCGTATTCATCAAGCTGCTGGACCAAAGAATATATTTATAGCAGACGAGCCTCCGCTCGTAGAAGGGAGAATTGAGCTCCTTTGGTATGTTTGCGAGCAGAGCGTAAGCTCGGATTACCACCGATACGGAAATTTAGGCGACCGTACATCTGAACCACGAGACATTCCAAGCTAGTTCCAGATCAGTAAAGCAGAGGAACCTTCCTGTTTTGTCTGGAAAAACGGCTTCAGGATCAAAGCCAGAGGTGGTCAAAGTTCGTGGTTCAATGATAAGCCTGAAAACAAGTTCATGTTCACATTCGATTCTAAAATTGCCGCTGAAGTGTGTTTCCGTCTTTCCAAATGGCGAGTCCAGAGCAGAGACCAATCGGGAGCAGGAGCTCGAGCCTCGACGTTCGATGAAGAGCAATACCAAGAATGGCGTTCAGAAGAATTGAGTGAACAGTTCACCCAGTTTTTTTCTTCAAACGATATTGCAGGTAAAGACGTGCTCGATTTTGGTTGTGGAGCCGGGGATTTGAGCTTCTGCGTCTCTGAGTATAAACCAAACAGTATCATCGGTTTGGAGTTGGTCGAAGAAGGGATACGGCTAGCGAATGAACGCCTGAATAAGCTCCAAACAGACGTTAATATGTCATTTCGTGTGAGCTCGTCTCCTGACACTATTGAGCTAGACGACGATAGTGTTGACGTCATCTTGTGTTTCGATGTGTTGGAGCATGTCATGAACATCGAAGGAATTCTGTCGGAATGGAAACGCATTCTTCGACCTGGTGGGAAGATTCTCATATGGTGGGTTCCCTGGTTCCATCCCTGGGGCCCGCACATTGAAAGCCTGGTGCCGCTTCCGTGGGCTCATGTCTTTTTTTCCGAGCGTGTACTGATCGACACCTGCGCTAGAATTCGCGATATGCCCGAATATTCTCCAAGAATTTGGGATTATGATGACGATGGAAATTTCTTGGCGAACAAATGGTATGACATGAGCGAACTCCCGGAGGTCAACCGATTAACGATTCGTGAATTTGAACAGAGACTTCCAGATTTTGGCCTGTCTGTCCTGCGCCGAGAAATTCAAGGCTTTGGTGGAAGCAAGCTCAGCAGATTGAGTAGACCACTGGCCCAAATGCCGTTTCTTAACGAATATCTTTCTTCCTGCGTAGCTTACACGCTTACCTGCTAGAGATTTTTATTCCACCTTTTCTGTCTTAGAAACCAGGACGTCGTTAAAACACTGAGAAAAATCCGGTGTTGAAGGCTTCGTCAAGCCGTAGTATCGACCTAACCCTTCGTCGACTACTTGCTCAGGGTGCTTCTTGGCTTTATCAAGGTCATTTTGTTTTCTTTCAAAACTTAGCCGCGCGTTTTTAGCCATTCGTCGCACCTCGTCTTCATGAGTAATTGCTGTTCGCGACCGACAGGATGAGGAAAATCGAAGTTTCGAATTATTTGCGCGAATGAGTTGTATTGGAAACGCGCGACACACCATGGGTCGAGCGCTATAGATAGAGCACCTATTCGCTGGTGTTAGAAATACACACCGTCCTTCATTTTGCTTCAGGCTGGGTGATAAATCTTCTTTTGGGGTTCCTGGAGCAATTGCCCAATCCAGACCCGCGGCCTCTAGCCTTGAAATATCTTCGTTACATAACTCGGTGACATGGGGCGCGACACAGCAACTGTCTTTGCAATTGGCACAGTCTGGCTGCTCCTCAAAGTCTAAGCTGATAGGCTCATCGGTGGTATGATTTTCGATGTATGGATGTTCGGTAGCGGCTTGCGAGCATTCATTGAAATCAATGATACCCGCGGAAGAGAAACCGCGGGAACCAACTCTCTTAATCATCCAATTCGCTCCAAAGTTTCACTTGATTGCGGCCGTTTTTCTTTGCTGCATACATAGCCTCGTCGGCTTTTTCTAAAATGACGTTCCCGTCGCCACCGTCAGTTGGGCAGGTCGAAATACCAATACTTACGGTGACAGGTTGTCTAATCTGGACCGCCTCCGTGTCAAAACTAGTTTCTGCGATGAGCGCTCGAAGTCCTTCTGAGACAGCGAATGCTGATGACTTGGAAGTATCGAAAAAGATGATAACGAATTCTTCTCCTCCGTATCTGGCGACAACATCCGTCGATCGAAGTTTTTCCTTGAGAAGTCCGGCGACAGTAGCGAGAACGTGGTCGCCAATTGCGTGACCATATTCGTCATTGAGCCTCTTGAAATGGTCGACATCCATCATCGCTACGCTGAACGGCCGCCCCGTTCTCGCACTCTTACGAATTTCAATTTGAAGAGCCTCGGTCAAATAGCGGCGGTTGTAAACACCAGTCAGTTCGTCTGTGCGTACCAAGGTTTCAAGTTTGTTCACGGCATAATGCAGTTGGAGGTTTAGCCGCTCGAGCTCGCGCGTCTTCTTGCGTACTTCCCGTGAACGCTCTTCAACGTTTTGCTCCAGCGTACGAGTATAGTCTTCAAGCTCTTCCGCCATATCGTTGAAGCCTCGGGCCAGTTCTCCCATTTCACCGCTCATGACTGTTGGAATTCTCGTATCTAAACTGCCTGCGTGAAGCTCTTGCATAGACGAAGTTAACGTTCGTAAGGGGCGGAGAACTACGGTCGACATTGCGGCGTAGAGTGCAAGGACAAGCAAAATCACATAAGTAATATTTGTATAAAGGTTGTATTTGAGGAGTTCAGAGACGCGGCGTTCATAGATGCTCAGGTCAAAACTCGCAACAAGCGTTCCCCATCTAAGACCTGATACAGCGGGCATAGACATCAGTAACGTCGGTTTTCCACTGGTCGTTTCTGTTTTTTCCCAGATAGGATCAGTTGATTCGTGTGCACGTTCAATAAATTCTTCTAAATTGTTGCGTTTGAGTTCTGAGCCTATTGTTTTCGTAGGATTGTTCGATTTTCGGGTTGAATTAATTACGGTGAATCCTTGGTGATTGACCATCGATAATGACAGTAGCCGAGTGTTGGTGCTCGGGCTTCGAACCGCTTCTGACATATAGTTATCGAGGTTTTCAATTGCGTTGGTCGCCAGTGAGATGGCACAAGGTAAAGCCAAGCTTTCCAAGAATGCTCCGGCTCGCTCTTTTTCCGCGTCGAACAGAGATTTGCCATGTTGGTAGGTGCCATAAGTACCAGAAATACTCGTTACCAAAATGGTAGCCGCCCCAATAATAAGAACGAGTCGAGTACTAATCCCTAGACTGAAATTATTTTTCTTCGATTTCGTCACAAGATTTCTCGCTGATAATGGGGTGTTCCTTAAGATGATTGTTTACTATTTGACTAACTTGTCGAACTGGGTCGTACGTTTCGTCTGAGGTCGGTATCCATCCCGTGATTTGGGCTGTTTTTCGAAGAGCTTGTCTTCCGCGTTCGGTTCTCGTGTTGAGATTAGCGAAAGCAGCCTTTAGTTTTTGTAGTCCTGAGTCTGTAAACTCTCCTCGCGCAACCAGCGCATCATAGGGGATCCGGCCGGCTTTATGCAGGATACGAATTTTAGATGACAACGGTTTGGTGTTTTCGGATTCAACGGAGGTCAGAAAGCGAACAACATTGCTGCTCACGGTTGCTGCGTCGACCTTTCCGGCCACCAAATCATACACTGCTTGTGCATGGCTTTTAGAGAAGCAAAACTTAAACCTTGTGCCCGGCTGAATGCCGGCTCCAATAAATGCTGCCATTGGGAATAAAAATCCAGATGTAGAATGCTGATCGACGAAGGCCAGTCGTTTGCCAATAAGGTCGTTGAGTGATTGCGCACGACTCTCCTCACGAACAACCACATAAGATGAATAAGAGCCCATACCGCTTGCACTTTCTTGGGCGAGCAACTTGAGATTAGGCGTTTTTTCTTTGGCGGTTATGTAAGAGAGAGGCGAAATGAGAAAAATGTCTAGCGAGCCTGCATGAACTTTTTCGATCAGGTCGCTGTATGAATCAGCGAGGACCAACTCGACTTGAAGACCGAGGGAGTCGGAAAGATATTCCGTGAGCGGGTCATAAGATCTCTTCATCAAGTCTGGACTGAGATACGGCGTAGCCCCGAACCTAACGTGGTTGGTATCGTGGGGGAGCTCTCGCCGCAGAAGGAGCTCGATGGGTCTGTTGAAATCGACCGGCGCTGGGCGACCGGTCGCGAGCGTTCCTGAGTCAGGAAGCTCGATGCAGCCAGAAGTCATGATGGCAAAAACGCCAATCGCAATGGCACGGAGTGTGCGCATTTTCAGAGCCTAAATAAAAATTTTCGGTAGGTCTAGTTTGGATCAGGTATGGATTTTAGGTTTTCGTGAAACATTTCACGTAAATGAGAATAAACCTCAAAAATGTCACATTACGGAGTTATATTCCGAGCATAGTTAGCGCAGCATTGACGATACCCATAAGTCCTTCCCCAGCAACAAGACCCGATGCCATTGCAAAATTGAATTTTTCTACCGCACTTGGATTCTTTTTATTCCAGATCCACCAAGCGACCATCCCGTAAAACATGACCAAAGAATAGAAAGCGGGAATAATAAAGGCGATTCCCATTGCGAGGCCGCTTGGTACCCATTGTTTTATACTTTCGATTTTACGCAAAAGAGGAACTGACGCACCAATGATTGACGCAATGATCACGGCTTCGGTGGCGTGAGGTGGCAAAGCATCAAAGCCTTTGGCTAAGAGCTCTGCCATCGCCTTCCAAGCCATTGCGGCGGGCGCCGGTATTTGGTCGCTCCCAATTTCATAGGCAGATGTAAATAAGTAATAAGCGGGGACAACGAATACAATGCCTGCGCATATGCCAATAAGCTGCGCGATAAATTGCTTCCTCGGAGAAGCGCCGAGCATGTGTCCGGTCTTTAGATCTTGCATCATGTCGCCAGCTTGGCTCGCTCCTGCGCCCGTGATTGCGGCCGCCATGAGATTCGTGCTCATTTGGCCGGGTGCAAGTCCGCCGTAAACTAACTGTGTGACTTTACCCATTCCGCCGATGGGGTTGATATCGGTCTCTCCAACGCTTCTCACCGCGACGATTGATAAAATAGCGGAAAGCACAATAGCGACTATGGTCATCCAGACGGGGATATTGAAAACAGTGCTCGCAATGCCGGCCGTGAGAACTGAACCAAGCGCGAGGCCGCCCATCCACCAGCTATTTGGAATGTGGTTTGCGTCAGTTTCTCCGCTACTTCCAATTTGGGTAGGCATCTTGAGTGCGCGTGCGAACGTTTTCCATGACATCGCAAGACTTGTTAACGCCTCACTAACCATCAGTGCGACACCGGGCCAGAGCAACCATCCGCGCGCTCCGTCACTGTAAGCCATAACTTTTCCGGGTGCCCACCCTGCGCTTTGAGCGTAAGGCCCAACTAATGCCCAGGCAACAATTGCACCGAGAGCAAGTGAGATGCTGACGCGAGGTCCGATCAGAAATCCTGCCCCAAAGAGTGCGGGTCCAAAATAGAGTTTGAAGCCCCAGGTTGCTGCGACGGTCAATGCCCCAATGTTAAGCCATTTATGTAGAGGTGGGTTTTCCAGTTCGGGGACGAAATGCGCTGTGAGCGTGAAGGCACCGGCGGCTACACCGGCCCAAACCAGGACTTTGGCTTTGGCGAGAGCTTCCCCCGCAGCGCTCGTCATAGCGAGAATTGTTTCTGCAGTTGCCGTCCCTGTGGGAAATCGAAGTTTGTCAATTTCAACGACTTGACGCCGAAGAGGGACTGCGAAGAATACACCGAGAAAAGCGATCGACAAGGACCACAGCGTTAGCGACTGCCAACTAATTTCAAATCCCAGCATCTGCATGGCAGGTATCGCTGCGACGAGGCCAGCAGCTGAAGCCATTCCGCCTGCGGCAGAACCGGCTGTTTGAGTGATATTCGTTTCTAGAACGCTTAGATTCCGTTTGAGTACTGCGAAAATTGCAAAACCGAGAACAGCCGAAACAATCGACGCGCCGAAGGTCCAGCCAATCTTTAGACCAATGTAGATATTTGTGCATGAAACGATGCTTCCAACCAAGCATCCAACAATCACAGAGCGAGCGCTCAGTTGTGCTTCATTTTCTTTTGGCGTGTAGATCCGGTCTTGGTTCTCGGTAGAACCGGCAGAGGTATCAGACATGAGTGGCTAGCAACCACAGAAGAAGGGTGGGGGGCAACCCTAAACCGATCGATACGGTTTAGGTAGCGTTTCTCGGACCTCGAATAAGTCGACCCGGTAAATTTCCTGTGAGTTCGTCAAACTCTGAAATAATCTCGCCATTTACGATGGTCGCTCGATACCCATGAGATTTTTGGAGTAATCGCCTTCCACCTGCTGGAAGATCGTATGCGATGGTCGGTTTATCGAGTCGTAAGTTTTCGTAATCAATAATGTTCAGGTCTGCTCGCAGGCCAGGCCGAATCGTACCGCGGTCGTTTAGACCAAATAAGGAAGCAGTTTGTGATGTTTGCCGCCGCACAATATGTTCGATTGGTAGCTTGGAACCGCGACTTCGATCCCGCGTCCAGTGGGTGAGCATGAAAGTAGGCATGCCACCGTCACAAATTGCGCCGCAATGAGCACCAGCGTCTGAAAGCCCCATGGCTGTTTGTGGATGCTGATGGAGTTCGTGCAGCACATCCAAGCTACCTTCGGAGTAGTTGAATAAAGGGAAGTAGAGCATTCCATTGTAATCGTCTTCACATAACAAATCGAAGGCCACTTCTTTGGGATCTTTTCCTTGTTGTGCGGCAATACTTGCAACACTTTGCTCTGCTGAAGGTTCGTAATCGAGTGAATCGCCAACCACAAACATCTTATTGAAGCTGGTGGTCACGAAAGTTTCGAAATCTCCGAAAACCATCGCCGATTCTTTCATGATTTTCGCCTTGAAATCAGGATTGCGGAGAGCCTGCTTTCTCGCTTCTACGCTTTCAGACATCAACTGCATGAAACTCGGGTACAATGCGAAAGGATGAGCTGTGAGGTGAAAATTCATGATGATGCCGATGGCTCGTCCGGCGACTTGAGCGACCACTTTACCACCTCCGTCTCGACAGGCTTCCAGCCGAGCAAGACCGCTTTTCCACAGGTTCGTATCTTGATCAATTTGAGATAAATTGAAGCTTACGGGACGACCGGTTTCTTGGGCGAGGGCGTCTATCCATTCTAACTCTTGAGGCACATTCGAGTGTTCTGCGGCGAGTTGGAAAACGCCATGACCTACTTCTTTGAGTGCTCTGCCAATTCCAAATAATTCTTCTTTCGCCGCAAATGTTCCAGGAACGGGTCTACCGTCGCTAGCTTTATGAAGCATTGTTCGTGAGGTCGAGAATCCCAAGGCGCCCGCCTGAAGTGCGTCTTTCACCATTTCGTACATCTGTTCAATATCTTCACTTGTCGCATCTTCGTTGGCCGCACCACGCTCTTTCATGACGAATGCGCGAAGCGCTCCGTGCGGAATTTGTGTGGCGAAATCGATCGCTCTGTCTTTCGATTTGAGTGCCTCAATGTATTCGGGAAAAGATTCCCATTCCCATTGGATGCCTTCATGCATGGCGGCACCAGGGATATCTTCAACGCCTTCCATCAACCCGATAAGCCAATTTCGTTTCGTTGATTCACAAGGAGCAAAACCTACGCCGCAGTTGCCCATCACGACCGTGGTAACACCATGATCGCTTGAAGGCGTGAGGTATGGATCCCAAGTAACTTGGGCATCATAGTGGGTATGAACATCAACGAACCCAGGTGTAACGAGTTGTCCGTTTGCCTGAATTTCTCGATAACCTGCTCCGACTTTTCCAACAGCTGTTATACGTCCGTTGTCGATTCCAATGTCTCCGGAAAAGGCTGGTCGGCCGGTTCCATCTATAATTTTTCCGTCTCTGATGACTAAGTCGTGCATGCTTGGCTCCTAATAGAGAAAGGGTTTCATTATTTGCTGCATCTCGTCAAGAATAATAGTGAAAGCATTTCACAATTATAGGTTTTTATGATTGGTTATCTCCGTGGGAAAGCGGGGACCAAAGCCAAGAATCTCCGAAGAGGCAATCATGAAAGTCGCTGCAGCCATCGTGGCTTCCGAAGGGCTATCGGCGTTATCAATGTCTGCGATCGCACGAGCACTGGATAGTGCGGTCAGCGGATTGTATCGCTATTTCGATGGCTTAGAGGCTGTCTATGTACAATTGCAGACCAAAGCCATCGCCACCTATGCGGAGCAGTTCTCGCTTGCTGAAAAAAGAATCAGTGCTCGACTTGAAAGCGGAAGCACTTCATCAAAGCGAGTTCAAGCACTTGTGCGAGTCATTGCCGTTTTTCGGATGTACTTGAAAATGGTTGACTCTCATCCCGTAGAACAGGCGGTCATTGACGCTTTTATTTCTGTTCCAGCGGTCACTTTGACGGACGATAATGCAGCTCGCATGAATGAAGAACTGCAGAGCGTTTTCGCTGTTTGCATCGATTCATTGGATAAAGCAGTCGACGCCAAGTCAATCTCAGCTGGTGATAATCGCCAACGCACACAAGTCTTTTGGGCTGGGTTGCACGGATTGCAACAATTTCGAAAACGTGACCGAATTTTGCCGAAAGCTTTACGAGTTCAGTCGATGGAATCTATTCTGATTCATTCGTTATTAGTCGGATTCGGAGCGAATCCTACTGAGGTTGAATCTGCCTTTGAGTATCTCACGAAAGAGAAGATTTAGGGCTGGAGAATGAGCTTGCAAGAAAGATTGCACTCTTAGTAATTTTCTACCCGTCTTCGGTTGGCCAATGTCAATTAGTTCCATCCCCAAGGAATGGTGACTCCGAATTCCGAGAGACGCACGATGCCCGAAGAGACAATGTAACTGAGAGGTGAACTGAGCCAGGACATGACGTTTTCAAATGCGGACACTTGAATACCTTATGCGACATGTATGGTATCTTCCAGTTTTTAGACAAGCGCTCGTATTTGTTGAGGTTTTTACGCGGACGCCTCTTTTTGCTGGATGAACCTTCGTACCCACCAGACACCGAAATAGCATAATGGCGTATCGAGTGCTGCGATTAATACTTTCGCTACGTAAACACTCATAACCAGTTGAAGTATGTCTGCAACGCCTCCGGAGAATACTTCCGTATTTCGATACAGGAAAATGAAAAACACAGTGAAGGTGTCAACGAACTGAGAGAACATCGTTGAAATGTTGTTCCGTAGCCAAAGTTTCTCGTCTCCAGTTTTTTTCTTTATCCAGTGAAATACTGTGACATCGATCGATTGGGCCAAAAGATAAGCAGTCATAGACGCAAAAAACAGACGCCAAGTAGGACCAAAGATTTTATCGTATTCTTCGCTCAGAACGTACGTAGGGGCAGGTGTCACTGCTAGCCCCAGCATAACGAAACCTACCAAGAGAATGCTTGTGATAAAGCCCAGTGCGACGAAATAACGAGCTTGCTTCGCGCCAAATACGTCAGACACGATGTCCGTCACCAAAAAGGTAAGAGGAAAACAAATAACGCTTACGGGGAAGGTTTGCTCTCCGACCAATGGTAAATCGAGATTGAACAATTTCGTTCCAACAGTATTCGTAAGCAGAATGAGGCAGACATACAGACCAATTAGCGTCGCGTATACTTGGCCACGAGCGTCGGTCGGGAGTTCTCCTTCATAATTGATATTCTCCGAACTGTGTTCACGAGTTGAGTCACTTCGGGATCTGGCCTGGTCATTTTGCTCTTCGACTTGTTCTTGAGTGTCTGGCAGCTTGGAGTTGAGGCCTTTGACCGAGGGATCATTCGTCATCGCTGACGCATGGTCCGCAATTCTTTCGCCTTTGTCGAGATACCGTGAAATCTAGCTATCGTCGGATTTCGCGCGCTAAGCAATTAAGTGTAAACTTGATGTATGTATAACCCTTTATTTTAGGAGCTGGCTGGGTCGAAAAGAGTTATCCTATGTCTCTTCAAGCTTATCCCCGGTCGCGAGCCAACGCTGTATCGGATTTTGCCGACTGTTGGTCGATAATCTTACCGAACATCGGTCACATGACCCCGCACATGTAGGCGCAGGTCTGGTAGGGTCCGACACGGTGGAACGGAAAAGCCTCGGGCTCATAGCCTCATGCCTAACTACTATCTCTTGCGCAGCTCTATTTCCTGCACAGGATCAGCCAAAGACAATTGCTGAAGCTGAAGCTGAAGCAAGAGCGAAGCGGCAAGCCGAAAAACAGGAACAACTGAAGCAAGACTTTAGAAAATCCCTTCAAAGTCTTTCATCTCATGTGACCCAAGCAAAAACTTCTACGCCAACACGTGACCTTGTGAAGGTTACGAGAAACAAGATCTCTGCGGCTCAAACCATGATGAACTCCGCTTTTCCTGCTGGTTCCTCTCAGGCTTCGGAAGCGTACACATCGAGTGTCACGAAAACCTTGGCTTCTTATTCTGCAGCTGTTGATG
>JAYZDF010000089.1:0-98188 GCA_036337945.1 Myxococcota bacterium | reverse complement strand
TGTGGAACAGAGCCATATCTTCGAAGATCCAGAAACCACTTGAAATCTTGAGGGTCTAGTTCATGTTCCTTTATTCGTTTGAGTAGGACGTCATAGTCATCCTCGCGTTGGGCGCCGCCAATAATTTCGCCATATCCCTCTGGTGCCAGAACATCGACACAGAGCGCGCGCTCCATCGCTTCTGGATCTCGCTTCATATAGAAAGCCTTCACTTGGTAGGGATATCGATGAATCATAACGGGTCGATCAAACATTCGAGTGAGTATCGTCTCATGTGCAGCACCGAAGTCGTCATCTTCTGAGGCGCGTTCAAGATCGTGGGTTGCGGACGCATCTTCGTGGGCTTCGTCAAGTCTTTCAGTGCCCGCAGAACGAGGGTCCGCGCTGCCATCATCGATCGCTTTATTGATCATCGCGACAGCCTCATCATGGCGCAGACGTGGAAACGGCTTTTTGATCTTTTCTAATACAGAGACGTCGCGACCCAATGACTCAAGGTCGTCACGATGCTTTGCCAAAACTCGCTCGACGATGAAACACAAGAAATCTTCGGCAAGGTCCATATTTCCGTCGAGGTCCATATACGCAACTTCTGGCTCCACCATCCAAAACTCCGTAAGATGCCGTCGTGTTTTTGATTTTTCAGCGCGAAAAGTAGGGCCGAAGCAGTAAGTCTTACCGTGAGCCATGCAAGCGGCTTCTTGGTAGAGCTGCCCTGATTGGGTCAAGTACGCTTCATTCTCAAAATAATCGACATTGAAAAGCGTCGAAGTACCTTCGCAAGCACTCGGTGTGAAGATAGGTGCGTCGACGAGGACGAAGTCTCTATCATCGAAGAAATCTCGAATTGCCTTCACGATGGTGTGTCGAATTCGAATAATCTTATGTTGCCTCGATGACCGTAACCATAGATGACGTTGGTCCATTAGGAACGCCACTCCGTGCTCTTTGGGAGAGATGGGGTAATCGACGGATTTGTGCAGCTCTTCGATGGATGTGACACCTAGCTCGAAGCCAAGTTTAGAGCGATCGTCTCGTCGCACTGTCCCATGGACGACAATCGATGTTTCCTGAGTCAACTGCTTTGCGCATTCGAAAGTCGCTTCGTCTACATCGTTCTTTCCTACGACACATTGTAGAGTAGCCGTTCCGTCTCGAACCTGGAGAAATTGGAGTTTTTTTGAACCTCGTTTGTTGTAAAGCCAACCTTTTAGTTCAACTTCTTTGCCTTCATACTCGTCTAGTTTAGCAGCGATTGCGGTTATGCTTAGGTGACCCATTTTGGCAGGAGACTAGCAGCTTGTGCCGAAACGTGCAGTAGGAAAGATTAAATCTGAGCGCAGCTTGAGGGACGAATATTGGGTGAGAGTTACGTATTTTCCCCGAGGGCCAATGTTTTGTTGATGCCCTAAGGTGTGAAGTCTTGATTGAATGGATTCGTCAAGGGCACCAAAACCTTGAGGTAGCCGTGTTGCGTCGCATTGTGGCACCGATTGCAGGATTCGACGACGGCTTGATAGGCCTTGCTCATGTCCTCTTGAGCTTTTGCGTCTATCGCATTTTCCAGCGCTGCAAATGCGGTGGGCATGATCTTTTTTGCAGTATCGCCGATAGGCAGCTTGTCGTAAGTGGAAACGCCATAAATCTCTTCAAGTCCTTCTTCCACTTCGTGAATGTAAAAATCAGCCAATTCTGTATTTTTTGCTGCAATGGCAAGCCCCAGCTTATGAGTGAAGTAATTGACATTCTTCATAAGTAGGGCCAGCTCGACTTCTTCATGTCCGCGATGGGATACAGAGGCGTCTTGGTGCGCGCAACCATTGCAGAGCAAGACAACGATGGAGGTTGTGAGCAGGATATCTCTCAGCGACATTCCGACTGTATTAGTGCCTGGTATACGGGTTGGCAAGAAGAGAAATAAAACCCAAACCTAAGGGGACTGAAGGCCCCATTCGTGAAGTGCTTTGATCATGCCTGCGGGTGAGAAAACCTGGAATGTGAATCGACCCAAAATCACGATATCCATGTTTTTTAGTGGTACCAGTTCATCACCATCCAGCCGTTTTTTACCGACAATCGTTCCATTGTGCGAAGATAAGTCTTTTACAAGGAGGCGTTTGTGCTCGTTATCAAAGCGGAACTCGCAGTGTTTTCGAGAAATCGCAAACTCAGGAATGACGACGTCATTGACCATCGACCGGCCAAGTGTGAAAGAGCGCTTTCCTTGACGGTCTTCAGCGGGGGTGAGCTTCCAAACTCGACCGCCTAGCGAAGGATTAGAGGTCGGTTCTTCGCTCATGCTTTGCAGGAATACTTCACTGGTAAGGTCCTTTTGAAAGGCTACTCCTGACTCTAAGATTCCAACGGTTCCGATTCCAACAAGAAAAGGCGTGGGGAACGAGGCTTGGAAGCGCGCAAGCCCCATTTTCTCGAGCAGTTTCTGATAGTCATTAATGTAGACCGGAGAATTAGATTTTTTATGGGTTCTCGGCTGGAAATTTGTATCGTATCTCGGGATCAGGCTTTTTCGTTCGATCGCCGAGTTACTGGGGTTTTCAAAATTTAGCGGTATATCGTCCGTAGCTTGTTGTGGAAGGTTGATAGTGGGGCGCTCACTCCGCTTTTTTCGAAAGGTCGGTTTCGATGTCGGTTTGTTCTGTTTTTCTGTCACGCGTCTGTTCCCGCAAAAGCGCTTAAAAAATGTGCGAGTTGAGGGTCGCTTTTTCGCTTAGACATAAAGGTTCGATTCATTCTTGAGCTTCCTCTGATCGTTTCTTTGCTGCTTTGGCCGCATTTTTTAGCATTTCGATTCTCTGACGTTTAACTTCCTCAGGCGACAGCTCTTTCGACTCGGTTTTTTCCGCCTCTTTCTTCTTTTCTTTTGGGGAGACAGGGCGTGAGGGTCGCCCGGAAGCTATTTGTTCGCCCGTCTCAAGATTGAATCTAATCGCTTGATTATTCTTTGGTGGATTCAAGTTGGCTGAGTTTGAATCTGCAATCATTGGTTCGGTGGACGGTGGGCTTGCTTGAGGAGCGTGCCCCTTAGTTCGGGGTTTGTATTTTTGGGAGACATTGATGATTACTTCATTACTTTCCCGGAAAGCCTCGATTTGGGCGAGTGAAATTTCATTAGGTTTCTTTACATAGTCAGGTTTAGCTACGTTAGAAACAGAGTTTGGATTAAGAAACTGCTGAACTTCTTCTGGCGACATCGATGTGTTTGCAGTCGGTCGCTCAAGGTCAGTAAGGCTTAGTTGGTTGGCCCCAAAAAGGTTCGCTAATTCTCTTGGTCCGTGATCTTCGGCATAACTCGCCTCGTCTTCATAGATAGGCACGACCCAAAGAAACTGAACAGGACTATTGTCCGGTGCGAGAAAACTGTGAAAATCTCCGACCAGCATGAAGGGAGGAAAGAAAACAACCCCGTCCATCGAAGAGAGGTCCTGAAGTTGTTCTTGGGCTCCGAGCATTCCACCATAGTTTAGGGGCGGTATAGCCGTGACGGAAAAGACTGCCATCGTTCCGAGTAAGTTCAATAAAGCGCTCTGGCTCTTATCATCTAAAGTATCGACAATCAGCACGAGCTCCATCCGTCGACCATCAAGAATTTGATTGAGACATAAACCACATGTTGAGAGGATTTTTGGGTGTTGAGGACCTTGATCAAAAATAGCAATTTCGAGGGTTGAAAAAGGAATTGCGGGGTCTTTTATCTGAAGAGTGACAACATCCCTAGGCGTGCCGAGAAAGTGTGTGAGATGATCGCGAGTTGCAGTGATTAGGTCTGAGGCTGATAGGCTCATGTTTGAATAGGCTTTAACTCATGCTCGAAGCTAGAGGCATTGTACGGAGTATTCTACTCGAATATTCGCTCCCGGCTCAGGGGTCGAATAAGGAGAGAAGTTTATAGCGTTATTGTCTGCGCTGTATTCCCAGTTGAGTAATCCATTGCTGTCAGGAACGCCGTCGCCGTCAATGTCTTCGCGCGGTAACACTGAAACACCATCTATAATGACGTTGATAGATGACTCAACAGGCTGATTGTTTAGAAGGAATAAGGATTTTAGGCCGAAGGCATTCGTTGAGAGTTCCTGTAGGGAGCGTGACCAATCTTGGCTACAAATCGAAAGGAACATTCCGCCAGTAAGAGCGGCAAGCCGCCGATAGCGAGTTCCGGGAAACGCTGTACAGTTTTGTTGAGTTGAAGAACCGGCGTTATCTCCCACGATCGAAGAAACGTTGAGAAGATTGGCACGCCGATAACCCTTTATGCTGACAAAAAAGTTATAGTAAAAATCAACACTCGAGGGTGAGAAGTCGTCTTCGTCTGAAACAAAGATAACTGAAAGAACTGCGTCTGGCCGCAAAAACCCAGCATTATGTCCAAAAATAAGAGGATTAGATAACGCCATGTAAGCGGCTTGTAAGCCTTGCTCCGTTCCGCTTCCTTCGACTCCCACATTTACGTTCTCACGAAACTTTGCGGCTGGGTCAGGCAGACTGTTTGGTGTAATAATTCGCGATGACGGAACTGCGGAGGTCGCTGTAGGTACGAATCGACCGCCAGGGCCGGTACCACTAATATCGGTCGTTGTGATGGCCAATCGATAGTCAACATTCTGGGTTGTAGCAAACTGAATGAAAGCACCGAAATTGTCCGCGAGAGCCGCTTGATACCTGCCCATTGAACCTGAATCGTCTACGACCATGAGCATATCTACTTTTCTTTGAACCAGTTGTTCAAACTCGTCTACTTGGGTAGCGTTTGTTGCACCGCGACCGGTGAGCGAAATGTAATAGACCGCGGGTGTATTATTGTAGGTCGCGCGGATAATTATCGCATTAGCATATTCAGAAATTCTATCAGGCTGAAAGTTTACGCTAAATCCAGATTCTGCACCACCTCCCAACACCACCGGGCCAGAACTCGCGTCGGGTAGTTCAGCGAGGTTGAAGTTCGCATCGGGCAACGTTTCGAGCTCAATTGAGTCGATTTGGCTATTGATCGTGCTTGTGTTGTAGATGGTTAGATTACGTTCACGAGCAGCGCAGCCGACAGCGATCGTTCCGAAGTCAACCTCGGGTGGTGTGATGAGAAGCGCTCCGGTGACGCCTTTTCCTCGCAGAGGAATAACGCGAAATGGCTCTGAATCACTTGATACAGATAGCTCGAGAAAGCCGCTATGGTCACCATAATCGGGAGGTGAATACTCGACGGTGACAAACTTTGCTGCTCCCGGCGCCACCCGAATTGAATTTTGTTCTCCATCAGGAAGTGAGAAGCCGGGGTCACTTCGGGCGAGAATTCTGCTGCTTGTAACAAGACAATCCACAACTCCGGTATTTTTAACCAGCACAGCCCGCCGATTAGAGCTGCCTCTCACCACATGCCCAAAGTTCACCGGGTCGGGTACAATCTCGTAGTTACACGTCGGAAGTTCGATACCGTTGCCTCTAAGGACGACACTTACTTCAGGCTCATCTTGGTCTGTTGAGCGAATGATGAGCTCAGAGGTGATGGGACCCGCTACATTCGGTTGGAACTCTATGGTTAGGTCGAAGTAGCCTCCGATGGGAACAATTCGGCCAGCAACTGTTGCGGTGAAGACGCCCGTGTTTAATGTGTCTACGATAATTTCGCTGACCTCTAATTCCCCGTAGCCCAAATTCGAGATACTAAGGGTGCGTCTTGCGGGAGCGATCGTTGTGACATCACCAAAGTCTAAAACCGGAGGCTCTACGTTGATATCAGGACCACCACCTGTTCCGGAAACGGCAATATATGCGAAGCGCCGGTCGATTCTCGTGTTGTCGGTTTCTATTTCGATTCTCGCAGTGTCAGGTCCCAGTTCACCAGGACAGTAGGTGACTTCGATTTCACGGCTTTCACCTTCTTCCAGCGAAAAGACGCTACCGAAATCTTCGAGTCTAAAATCTTCGCTCGAATTGCTCGCCTCTTCGAAACTCCAATCGACCACAGTGACGATTTCATTCGCAATGTTAGAGCACGTTACATTGCGTTCAACGCAAGAGCCCGGATTGACAGAGTCGAAATCTAACTCAGCCGGGATGCACTTGAATCCGGTAAGTACGCCTTGTCCGGTCACCGATACAGGGACATCGTCACAAGTTTCGCAGGCTTTCAAAAGGAAATCAGCTCTTTCAACTGTCGCCGTCGGGCTTGGTCTATATTGTAAGTTTAGCTTCGTTGATTCGCCTGGTTTGAGGATGAAACGGTCGTCTGAAGAAAATATTTTAGTCGTCGGTGAGATACAAAACGGCGTTGGATTGTCGGTTATGCTCCCGCAAAACATTATATTGTTTCCGGCGATATAATGGACGTCGGCATCGATGGGAGAGTTGTTAGTGACTTCAATAGGCACCGTTTTGGTCGAATCTAAAACGACATTGCCGAATTCAGCGTTTCGAGGAGCGAGTTGCAGTGTAGCGGTGACACCTTCTCCACGGACTTCGAGTTGTTGGGGGTCTAGCGTCTTTGCATCTGGAATGACATCGATGAGCGAAGTGTGTTTCCCAAATTGAGTTGGACTAAAGTACACATTTAGAACTGCGCTGCCGCTGGATGGTATCAAGCGATTTTGGCAAGATTCCTGTCCGCAGTCGACTCGGATGAGCACGTCATCGCCCATTGCTTCCTGGACATCGCCAATGGTTAGAACGCCGACGCCTGTGTTCTTGATGACTACTTTCGCTGAGACTTCAGTATTCACTTGGACTAAACCAAAATCCAAGATCGGCGGGTCCAATTCTAGGCGGCCTTCGTTGATAGCCAAGTCACGGCCGGTGTCGTCATCACATCCGGCACTCAGTACGAGGAGTAGAGGTGCAACTAGGCAAAATTTCGATGAAATTCTCACATGATAAGAATAGTGTTGCTCGGGGATGCAATGCAATTCTCCCTGGCCTGGAACTGCAGATATTGCGCAAATTCCTGATGATTTAGCTCATTTGTCCCCGATTATTTTGCGTTGTGATGTCCGTCACTTGACTACATTGTGTGCAAGCGTTCAGGATAAAGACCTCAATGGCTGAACTTCATGAAAATCGGCTCCGCTCTATGGGAGATTTGGCCGCAAGGAGTGGTTGTCTAAAAGCAGAAACCGTAGCCGTCGATGAATTGACCGAATTAGACCTGCGCGGCATGTGGAACGTCTTTCGCCAATACTACGCGGATGTAACATCTGAGAAGTTCCGCGCTGACTTAGCAAAAAAATCGGATGTGATTCTCTTGCTCGATAGTGGCGACAACTCTATTCAGGGCTTTTCGACAATTGAAGTATATGAACGTGAGCATTCAGGCAAAAACTATTTGGCTGTCTTTTCCGGAGACACGATTGTCGATGAGAGGTACTGGGGGCAAAATGCTTTACAACGAGAGTTTGTTCGCTTCGTGATTCGGCTCAAACTTAGGAATCTTTTCCGACCGGTCTATTGGTTTCTCATCTCAAAGGGCTACAAAACATATTTACTTTTGAGCCGGAACTACTGGACCTATTGGCCGCGTTACGACAAGGCAACGCCGGCTCTCGAAAAGGGCATCATTCAACAGTTAGCTGTCGAAAAGTATGGGGATGCATTTGAGGACTCTTCCGGGGTTTTGAAGTTTTTACAGCCTGAAGGCCGCCTCAAACATGGCGTCGCGCCGATTGATGGAAAACTGCTGAAGCATCCGGATATTGCTTTCTTTTGCGATCAAAACCCAGGTCATGAGCAGGGCGATGAACTATGCTGCTTGGGACGAATTGACGGCTTCCTATGGCTAAGGTTCACTTCCAGGCTAATTTCAAAGTTGTTCCGAATAAGCCCGAAAAGAACGAAATCACAGCGTCCGAGACCACGAATTCCAAGCACAGTAGGATAGTTTGCGCTCTCAGTGAGCGCATTTGTCGAACCTAAGTGTTTCCTTGCTGCAGTGAAATTTCTCGTATCTGTTGCTCAACTGTCGCCCGACTGAATGCTTCTTCTACCTCGTGATTGACCGTTTGAAACTTGATGGCAATTGCGTGGGTGTCAGCTTTCGATTTTTGCTGGAGAGAATCAAAGCTTCGTTTTTGCATTTCTTCGGAAATTTCGTCTACCCGTACAACAATTCCCGATAAACGGTGATTCAGTTTTGATTCAAGGAAGCCCACTTCAAGTAGCACTCGGTTCCCGACTACGCAGCAGTTCGTGTGAAGTAATTGCATACCTGAACGACTGAAGTTGACGTGTTTGTTTGGAGTCTGCCACTCCAAGAAAGCCGAAACGTCCTCAAGTCCTTGCTCCCAGGCGGCTCTTTGGGCAACCGAGTCTCGCTCAGTGATGACGTGATAACGGATTCGAACCTCCGAGCACACCCTGGCATAGTCTCTTTTGTCTTTATGCACGATTCGCAAAATCTCGATGATGTAGGTGTTGTCACGGACAGATCCAACGAGCCCCAGAATTCGCAAGCCTTTGGGACCTACAAAACTGATCACGATTCGAGTGTTTTCTTTGACGTCGCTTCGAACGTTGGGAACTCGCACGTGGCAATGAGAACCCGTGAAACGGATCATTGAACCTTGAGCACAAATAGGAGGCCTGGCGCCCGGGCAAATAACTTCGACAGGCACAGCCATTGATTCGTTTACGGGTAAAAGCAAAACAAAAACCTTACTGATCGGCTGTTCGGCATTTTACAGGGAAACTTGATAGGTACTTACACTTTATTTTCGAACGTTGTTGAGTTTTGAACGATGTTGTTGAGGGTTTCTACCCGGAAGCTTGCACACAATTTACCAAGTAAATGCCTCAGGTTACGTTGTTTCTGTCGAAAGCTAATTCGCAGATCGGGCTGAAGCTGAGCCAATTCCTTCAAACAAGGGTGGTCTGATTCGTCAAGAAGATCGATAGCATGCATTTCAAAGTTGAAGAAAGGTAAGGAACGAGTGGCGTAACTGAGTACCGCACTTTGCACCTTGGAAGGCAAAACGGCGAGACTTGTTCCGATGAGTGGAACTCTTGCGAGCGGACTGCAGGCCATAGGAAGCTCCATCAGTGCGCCACTCGAATTCGGCTTGAATGGCTCAGAAGGGTGGAATCGGTAGGGTTTTAGGCCTCGAGCGAATTGCTTCATTTGCCCCGGAAGAGACCGAGATTGCCTGCCGCGCAGCTTATAGAACTGAATTATGGACCACCGAGCCGCAAAATAAAGGGGCGAGGGCAGTACTGAGGAATCATAAGTGTACCCCAGCTGCTGAACAGCAGTGAGTAGTTTAGCGTTGATGTTATAGCCCGGAGCCCGAAAGCCGGAAATAGGTCGATGACCGTTGAGCGGAACCAGAACTTGGTCCGCCTGAGTGAGGTCCTCCAAGATGGACTCTGAGCTTTGCTCACAGAGCCGATAATCGTGCGCAAAGGAGTGACTAGCGATCTCTGAATGAGTTTCCGCGACCGGCGAAAAGTACTCGGCATATTCGGGTGCATCTTTTCCTATGAGAAACAAAGTTGCCGGTATTCCGAATTCTTTTATCAGCTCCCAAAACCTCGGCATTGCAATGGTATAGATGGGATCGGTGGCAGACGTAGGCTGCGGTAATCCATGAATATCGTAGTAGTGGCGAATCGAGTCGACGTCGATTGTGAATGCGGCCCGCTTCATTTTCCTTTGAGCCGGATGACGTACACAAGCTGCGCCAGATTTGATAGTACGCGCGGAACTCTACGAGTCAGCTGTACAGACGGTGTCCGTTTTTCTTCAAGCTTCAGCGGTATTTCCACGATTCTAAATCCGCCGCGCTCCGCCCGAATGACGAGTTCAGATGCAAACATGTCACGGTCCACCACGCAACTATCGACGACAGGGAGAAGTATATCGCGACGAAATGCCTTTAGACCGTGCGTATCAGAGCCTTTGAAACCGAGAGATACACGCAGCATGGTGTTGATAACGAGGGTCGCCATACGACGTGACAATGGGCGTTGGTCTTGAGCGCCTTTCATTGTCTTACTGCCGACAACCATGTCAAACCCGCCGTCTTCTCCCCAGAAGAGCTCAAGGGCGCGGCGGTGAAAATCGACATCGCAGATATCAATTTCATCGCAGTGAATATACTTCCCTTTAGCTTCCTTAATCCCGGTGCGAAGAGCGAGACCGTAGTTTGGTTCACCGGTTTGAATCAATCGAACATTGGGAAGTTCACTGGCGACTTGCTCTACGATCGCTGCGGTATCGTCGACTGAGCCATTCTCGGCGATGATGATTTCGTAGGATTTCCCAAGCTTGGAAAGTCGCGCATTCAATTCACGGATGGAGCCTTCGACGATGGCCGCCTCGTTATACACAGGGATAACGACGGAAAAGTCTAATTCAGACATCATTAGGCGCCCGCAATTTGAGTGGCAGCTTCTTTACCCTCGCGCAGAGCATCTTCCATTGCGTTATATTGCCAAAGTCCGTAGCGGCCCTTGGTGATCAAGCCGACGGATTCACACCAATCAAGAACGGTTTTCCGGCTTGCTTCGTAATTGTCGTCGAAGAGCACGTACGCGGGTGACAAGACGTTTGGAATCATAAATTCTATTTGGTCCTCGTCACTGAGCAGGCCTAGGCGTTTGAGTCCATCAATCATGGGCTGTTCGAATTTCTTCGCGTCCAACGCGCCGTAGTGACCAAATTCGACGTAGTAACTGCGATAGCCTTTAGGGACTAGAGACTTTTCAACAGCGGAATATGAGCCGACTCTGTAAAATGGAAAGTCTGATTCCGGAAGGTAAATCCAATGGTAATCTTGGTGTTCCGCAGGGTCTCCCTTAATCGCAACGTCGAAATAAAGTACCGAGTTTGCCCGAAGCTTTTTGGAAGCGTCGAGCACGTGTGCAGGAACTTTTTCTGCGTTTCCGCGGAACGCGAGTTCCACCAAATCAGGTAAAGGGATTGTATTTACGAGGTGCTGATATTCAAACACCTCGCCATCGTTCATTACGACCTGTTTTGTAGCGACGTTGATGCTTTTCGGTGTTCGCTCGTACTCTGCAGGCCGCTCAATGGACTTGTGAATCGCCTGTGCGAGCGCACCGATACCCCCCGTTTTGGGGTAAACAAATTGAGCATTGTAGCCCATCGCCTCTTTGGACAACCCCAACGCCCCGTCAATTACGGACTGCATATTGGGTTGGGGGATGTATTTCTTTGCGAAATCAGCTGCGAGTGTATCCAAAGGCACGCCATAAATTTTCTCGTTATATGGCTCCATGAAGTGCTTACAAATGCCCGCCCCAAATGTCGCTCGAATCCAGTCCAAGTAGTTCTTCGGCTCTGGATGTTGCTCCACAAACTTCGCTTGAATCAGGCCATTCAGGCATTCCGCGATGACTTCTTTAGGAAGCCCGTACGTGTTCGCTTGAAAGGGATAAAGGGTGAATGTTCCTTTGCTGAACACTCTGGCTTTACGGCTTCTCGCAACGAGATTATCACCCATGAGGCCTTCGACCAGCGATTTCATTTCGGGGCTCTTCAAATGGAGCCAGTGACCTGTCCCATCGCATAAAAAGCCGCCTGGACGTTTCTTCGTTTTCGCTAGTCCACCGACATCTTTTTCGCGCTCCATGATGCGAAAGCGGCTTGGATCTCTTAGATGATGAGCGCAAGAGAGCCCCGTCAAACCTGCTCCTAAAATAAGTGTCTCGATTTTGGTGACGCCAGACATGTGTACTACATGTGGGCCTAACATGACCCACCCCAATAAGTCATCGTAATTGAGACTATTTAGCATGGTCTGAGAGTAAACAGGCGTGTTAGGGAACATGATATGAAGATTCGCTTAGACCACGTCGCTGTGGCAGTGTCTGATATCAAGCAAGCGATAGATGCTTTCGAAGCTAGTTTAGGAATCGAATGCGAAAAGACTGAGGAAGTACCCACGGAATCGGCCCAAGTGGCATTTTTCGACTTGGGAGGCCCCCATTTGGAACTCGTCCAACCGACATCTGAAGACTCAGCTATGGGAAAATCACTACAGAAAAGAGGAGAGGGGCTCCATCACATCTGCCTAGAGGTCGAAAATATCGAAATCGCCATGGCAGCCATGAAATCTAAGGGTATACGTTTGATCAACGATGAACCTCGTCCCGGTGCCAATAATTCTAAGATTTGTTTTGTTCATCCAAAATCAATGAATGGTGTTCTCATAGAGTTGGTTGAGAAGCCGTGATGGCCGTGCTAATCGCGGCCCTTAGATGAGATTACAAAAAATTGTATTCGTCCTAACTTTGTCGAGCGGTTTTGTCGCGAGGTCCGGGTTAGCACAAGAGACCGGAACGACCACGATCGCTAAGCCCTCAATCGAGGCCGTAGATTCAAAAGAAGCGAGTGAGAAAATCAGCCCGGAGCTGTTGGACCAGATCAAGGCAGAGCTGAAAGCAGAGATTAAACAAGAGCTGGCTGCCGAGGGTGACTTGAGTGGCGGAGTTAAGGATGACCAATGGTCACAAGAGCAGTGGAAGTGGTCAGAGCCTGCAAAGCCGTCGCTTAACTTTTTTGAACTCGATGGATATTTTCGGTTCCGATATGACTTTTTCCATAACCTCGACCTAGACACATTTTATAATAAAGACCCGAACGGCATCGTGTCAGGCCCGTATTCGGGCGGAAACTCTCCGCCTGTGCCCATTTGCAACACCGACCCTGATTGTGCTGCGGCCTTCGGAGAAAGTGATTCGCTCGGGGGAGCAAACATCCGCTTGCGTTTAGAACCAGTTCTCAATGTCTACGAAGATGTGCGCGTAAAAATGCAGGTCGATGTTTTAGACAATCTCGTCTTGGGTTCGACACCTGATGGGTTTCCCGCTAATCCTCTGTCTCCCTTGATCGGCTTTTCTCAGACGCAAATACCACCGTCTGATGGAACGAATGCATTGGCCGATTCTATCCGCGTAAAGCAAGTGTGGGCAGAGGTCTTTACTCCGCTCGGACAGCTTCGTTTCGGCCGCATGCCGAGCCACTTTGGTATGGGGCTCCTCGCGAATGAGGGGCGTGGATTGGATAAAGACTTTGGCGACACGAACGATCGAATTATGTTTGCAACCAAGATTGCGGGCCATTACATCGTTCCTGGATTCGATTGGTCCGCTAGCGGCCCATCGAGCGTGCGTTTTGGCGTCCCTCAAGGCCAGCCTTTCGACCGGGACCAGCGAGACGACGTCGACCAATACATTCTTGCAATTGCAAAAAGAGATAAGAAAGACGTTATCGAGGAAAAGCTGAAAGAAGACCAAGCTGTACTAAATTACGGAGTCTACGGTGTTTATCGTGAGCAGGCACTGACTGCAGGTAATTACTTCAAGACCGGTGATGTGGCCGGTGGGGTTGATACGAGTGATTTGATTCGCCGAGACCTCAGCTTTTGGGCGTACTCCGCCTGGGCGAAGTTTTTGTGGCGACAGTTAGAAGTTGAATTTGAACACGCTGGGATCGTGGGAGATGTTGGAAGCTCAGCGATTGGCGGTTCTTTTGGCGCGAGAGGTGACCCTCTCGAAATTTCGATGTTTGCTGCAGCTGCTTCAGCCAAGTACAAATTGTTTAACGATGCACTATCACTCGAATTACTGACTGTATTCGCGTCAGGCGATAACGCACCTGGCTGGGGCATTCAGCCGCTTGAAACTTCTCCGACGCCAGGCACCTGGGATGGCGGACAAAATGACGACGGGAAGATTAACAACTTTCGTATAGACCCTGATTTCCAAGTAGACCTCATCCTTTGGAGGCAACTTGTCGGTATGGTTACTGACGCTGTCGTTTTCCGACCTGGTTTACAATATAACATTACTGAAGGATTGGGTGGTCGCATCGACCTTGTTTACTCGAGAGCGGTATACGGCGAGTCAACACCTTCTGCCGGTATTTCAAGCAATGAGGTCATAGCAGAGCTTGGACATGGTCAAGATAATAACCTTGGTGTCGAACTCGACGCGAAGATTTTCTATGCGTCTGATGACGGTTTTCACGCTTGGCTTGAATACGGTGTTTTGTTTCCGTTAGCGGGCTTGGATGCCCAGGTACGAAACATGAACAACGAAGCGATTGCACTTCCTTCTAGCCTTGCACAAACCTTGCAAGCCATGTTTGCGGTGCAATTCTAATGCCCAGTAAAAAACCCTGGGGCGGTCGGTTCTCGGAGTCTACCGACAAAGCTGTCGAGGCCTTCACGAGCTCTATTGATACCGATGCGCACATTGCAGAAGATGATGTACAAGGCAGCATTGCCCATGCTCTCATGTTGGCAGAAGTTGGGCTTATTTCGCGGGAAGACGGGGACGCGATAGTTGCAGGACTAGAAGAGATTGCGGTCGAACTTTCTGAAGGAACATTCCCCTGGGACTCCGCATTAGAAGACGTTCATATGAACGTAGAACATCGGCTCGGTTCCAAGATTGGGACAGAAATCGCAGGAAGATTGCATACTGCTAGGTCTCGAAACGATCAGGTGGCATTAGATTCTCGATTGTATTTACGTCGACGTTTGTCCGGGATTCGAGAAGGCATCATTCAACTTGAAAGAGCGTTGATTGCTCAGGCCGAAAAGCATGTTGATACTCTTCTGCCTGGATACACTCATTTGCAACGTGCTCAGCCGGTTCGTCTAGCACATCACCTTCTTGCCTATCGTGAAATGTTTGCCCGCGATCGGGAACGAGTAGAGGATTGTCTAAAGCGCGTGACAGTTTCTCCTCTGGGCGCCGGAGCGTTAGCGGCAACCACACATCCCATTGACCGAGATTTCGTTTCGCGCCATCTCGGCTTCAATGGAGTGACGGCTAATTCTCTCGATACTGTTGCTGACCGGGATACTTTTCTGGAATCAATGAGCGCGGCATCGATATCCATGGTGCATCTTTCCAGGATTTGCGAAGAACTCGTGATGTGGAGTGCGTATGAATTTGGTTTTTGTGAAATCGGAGACGCGTTTACGACGGGCTCCTCCATGATGCCGCAAAAGAAAAACCCAGATGTCGCAGAATTGGTTCGGGGGAAGTGTGGCAGAGTGATTGGAGATCTGGTCACTTTATTGGTGACGATGAAAGGGCTGCCGTTGGCCTACAATCGAGATATGCAAGAGGATAAACCTGCTTTGGTTGACTGCATTGATACCTGGGACTCTAGCGTTCACGTGATGGCGAAAATGATCCCTGTTATTGATTTCAAAGCTGAACGGATGAGGGCGGCTCTCGATGACGGATTTGTAACGGCGACAGAGCTAGCAGATCACTTGGTTCAGCAGGGTGTTCCATTTCGGGAGTGTCACCACGTCGTGGGTAAGATTGTCGCGAGCTGCATTGAAAATAAACGTCGACTCGATCAGTTGTCAGTGGACGATTATCGCTCATTCCACCCTTCGTTTGCTGATGATGTATTGAATTGGGTTGACCCGGAGGTCGCGGTTGAACGCCGGAATATTCCAGGTGGCCCAGCAAAATCGCGGGTCCTAAATGCGATCGGTCAAGCAAAGTTGGAACTCGATAATGCTTAAGATAAATTTCTTGGGGCTTTTGCTAGGAATGATGACGGTTGCCTGCGGAATAAAGGCGCCGCCACGCCCCCTTTTACCGAAAAGCGATTTGAATAAATCTGCGAATGTCGAGAAATTGAATACGCCGACTGTGACCTCGACCGCTACCGGAGAAAGAGCGCAATGAGACACTTTGATTACAAGAATCGAGCACTATTTGCTGAAGGAGTTGCTCTTGAGAAAATTGCCGATGAAGTCGGCACGCCTTGTTTTGTGTACGCTCGCGCTACAATCGAACGACACTTTCGAGTGTATGATGAGGCATTCGGAGATTATCCACATCTTGTCTGTTATTCCGTTAAGGCCAATTCGACCGGCGGGGTTCTTAGTCTCCTCGCGAACATGGGTTCTGGCGCTGATATCGTATCAGGGGGTGAATTAGTTCGCGCGATGAAGGCAGGTATACCGCCCGAAAGAATTGTCTTTTCAGGTGTTGGAAAAACCAAGACCGAAATGGCGGAGGCTTTGGATGCCGGTATATTGGCTTTCAATATTGAATCCGAAGCTGAGTTGCTGGCTCTGGCGGCGGTTGCGCGGTCGAAGAACACGTCCGCTCCGGTTGCGCTGCGAGTTAATCCCGACGTTGATCCGCAAACACACCCTTATATCGCTACCGGTATGGCGAAGTCGAAGTTTGGTGTGCCGATTGATGAAGCGGACAGAATAGCTAACCATATTGCTGCGACCGAGGGACTTCGTTTAGTAGGTATTGATTGCCATATAGGTTCACAGCTCACCAGTTTGGATCCCTTGCTCGAAGCTCTAGATTCCGTTCTAACTTTGACGGACAGACTCAAAGCCGTCGGTCACAATATCGAGATGATCGACTTGGGAGGCGGCCTAGGCATACCTTACAAGGGCGAAGCACCACCTCATCCGCGAGAGTTTGGTGCGGCCGTTGTTGAGCGTATGAAGGGGCGCTCAGAAAAGATTGTTCTCGAGCCGGGGCGTGTGATTGTTGGAAACGCTGGTTTGTTACTGACCCGGGTTCTTTACCGTAAGAAGACGCCAAAAAAACAATTCGTGATTGTCGATGCAGGGATGAATGATCTCATTCGACCATCTCTTTATCAGGCCTATCATGATATTTGGCCAGTGCTTCAAGAAACGAAGGATGAAGAGGTTGTCGATATCGTTGGCCCAATCTGTGAAAGCACTGATGTCTTTGCGAAAGAACGAACTCTACCGCATCTGCCAGAAGAAAGCTTGATTGCCGTGATGAGCGCCGGTGCATATGGCTTCACGATGGCATCGACGTATAACTCTAGGCCATTGTGTGCTGAAGTTTTGGTCTCTGGCGATAAATATCACGTGATCAGAAAACGAGGAGATTATGCTTCACTGACAATGGGTGAAGTTATTCCAGATTGGGAGAATGAAACATGAAACTATCGGGTGCAATGACTGCATTGGTGACGCCATTTACAGCGGACGATGAAATCGACAAAGCCGGTCTGAAAAAGCTGGTTCAGCAACAATTGGACGGCGGTATCGACGGTCTTGTTGTGTCGGGAACGACTGGCGAAAGCGCTACGCTGACAGATGATGAAAAAAAGATTGCGCTCGACGTCGTGTTGGAGACGAATAGCGGTAGAGTGCCTGTCATTCTTGGTACTGGCACGAACTCGACGAAGAAGTCTGTACACGCAACAAAGCTTGCGAAAGAGTGGGGCGCAGACGCAGCCCTGGTTGTTTGCCCCTATTATAACAAACCGACTCAAGAAGGGATGTATCAACATTTCCAGGCCATCTTCGAGGAAACAGAAATGCCGGTGATCGCCTACAATGTTCCAGGCAGAACAGCGTCTGACTTGTTGCCGGAGACCATAGGACGTTTGGTGAATGATGGTTACATCGTGGCAGTTAAGGATGCCACCGCAAATATGCAACGGGCTTCGGAGACAGAAGCTTTGGTTCGAGGAAAGAAAGATTTTTCTTTATTGTCTGGCGATGACTTTACAATACTCCCGTTCGTTGCATGTGGGGGCGATGGTGTGATCAGCGTTGTAAGTCACTTGGCTCCCGGTGATTGTTCCAGGTTGGTTCAGCTGACAAAGCAGGGCGATTGGGAGCAAGCGAGAGGTATTCAGGATAAACTTATAAAACTTTCGAGTGTATTGTTCTCTGTCAGTAATCCTATTCCTGTGAAAGCCGGTGTTTCGATTCTTGGTATTGCCCACCATCGTACTCGTTTGCCGTTGGACACAGCAACCGACGAATTGGTTGAGACTGTCCGAGAGGCAATGGCCGACTATGGTGGTATTTTAGGATGATCGAGGCGATCGTATCGGGCGGGGCCGGGCGTCTCGGTTCTCGAATTGTAGAGGCTCTGCGGGCTGAAGCTGATTTTGCAGCGCCTATATTACTAGGCCGGAATGATGCGCCTGATACTATTCTCTCGTCTGGTCGGATTTTGATCGCGACGGCGCCGCACCATGTGACGGTCTCGCATTGCGAAATCGCTGCAAAGAACCAAGTACCTGTCATCGTCGCGACGACCGGTTTCGAGTCGAGTGAGCGAAAACGAATTGAACAACTTTCAGTACAAATTCCGGTGATTTTAGCTCCCAATCTTTCGCCAGGAGTGACCGTCTTACTTGATTTGGTAGAAAAAGCGAGTCGTGCGCTTGAAAAGTACGATTTAGAGATTTTTGAGATCCACCACAACAAAAAGAAGGATGCGCCGAGCGGAACAGCCTTAGCTTTGGCAGAAGCCGCAGCTCGAGGACGGGATCGTGATGCCCATCGTGATATGATTTTGGCCCGAGCTGGGGATGTCGGAGAGAGGGGTCGTAATGAGATTGGTGTGCAAACCTTGCGCGGAGGTGACGTTATCGGAGAGCACACCTTGATGCTCATAGGTCAAACGGAACGCTTAGAACTTGTGCACCGTGCTCAGAGTCGTGATGTCTTTGCGGCTGGTGCGGTCGTTGCTGCACGTTTTATTTCGACGGCAGCGCCCGGTCTTTACTCGATGCGTGATGTTCTCGGTCTATCTGGTGAGTAACAAGATAGATGAACTTTCGTCCGAATAAAATTATAGGTATCGCCCGAAACTACAGGGCTCATGCCGCTGAGTTAAATAACACGGTGCCTGAAGAAGAGCCTCTTTTTTTCTATAAGCCAACCTCTTCGGTTATTTTCTCGGGCGGTACTGTTATCCTGCCCCCGAACGTTGGACGAGTGGACTATGAAGGCGAACTAGGTGTCGTTATTTCTGCCACGACCAAGAATATCGAAGAAGAAAAGGCCAACCAGGTGGTGAAGGGCCTCCTCCCTGCCTTTGATATCACAGCAAGGGCGCTTCAGAAATCCAAAGGACATTTCAGCCTCGCCAAAGGATTCGATACCTTCTGTCCAATTGGCGTTCTTGCGGAATCATCGGGCGATGGCTCCAATGTACGATTGAGAACGTATCTAAACGATGAACGCGTCCAAGATAGCTCCACAAGTAATATGGTTCACTCTATTCCGCGTCTCATCTCTTACCTGTCGTCTGTGATTACCTTGGAAGAGAATGACCTCATCTTGACAGGCACGCCAGCCGGCGTTGGCCCAATCAGCTCAGGCGACAATTTGCGTCTTGAGATTGATGGTTTATCCACGCTGACCTGTTCAGTGATGTGAGTTCGTTTCTATGTCCGTGATTTGGATCCTGGCCGCTGTAGCACTTTGTTCGGCCGCAGTGCAGACCATTACAGGTTTTGGAAATATGATCGTCGCTTTAGCTTTGGGGGCTCATTTTTTTGAAGTGACTGAGCTTGTCGATGTGTTTGTTCCACTTGGGCTGGCGCAAACCTCATATGTCCTTATCGTCGATCGTAAGTTCATTCCTTGGAAAAAATTACTGACCCAAGTAATACCGATAATGGGGGCCGGCACTGTTGCAGGTTTTTGGTTACAAACAAAAATCTCACCTAATGGACTCCGAACATTTCTCGGATGTTTGGTGGTAGCGTTGTCTATTAAGGAACTTTACCTTTGGTATCAAAACTCTGAGGTGGAAGTGACGAGGAAAAGGCATACGACGGTATTAGGCGCGGCATTGTTCGGTGCAGGAATCATGCACGGAATGATGGGAACAGGCGGCCCTTTGCTTGTGTATGCGATGTCTCGTCTAGACGTCGGCAAACGGGCCTTTCGAGGTGGGCTATGTGCTGTCTTTTGGCTGTTGAATATCGGGCTGGTTACAACGTTTTTTCAGGTTGGCCGATTAGACGGAAGTGATTTAGGGCGGATTGGTTCGCTCTTGCCAGCATTGCTTTTGGGAATTGCCGTTGGGGAATATGTCCATCGTTCGATGGACAAGCGGCGTTTTCAGCTTGTGATTTTTATGATGCTACTTGTTGCGGGCATCACTTTGCTGTGAACTCTCTCATTGTCGAGTCAATGACTTGCGGCGGGCGAGGGACGTCGGTGTCGATTCTGCGACTGGACTTGCGAGAGCGGGAACAGGGATGCGCGGCGCATCGCTCCATAATTGATCGATATCGTAATACGATCGGGTATCCTCTTGAAACACATGAACGAGCAGTACTCCGAAATCTACCAAGTTCCATGCGCCTTTGCCTTCTCTATGGATAGGCTTGATCTGATGCTGTTCAGCCAGGCTTGACTCAATCGCTTGGGCGACCGCTGAGGTTTGCCGTTCATTATTGGTTGATACAATCATAATCGCGTCTGCATAGGAGCACCGGCCGTCGACATCGACGATGGTTACGGCGAATCCTTTCTTCGCTTGAGCTGCTTCTGCCGCACATAGGGCGTAGGCAACTGCTGGATTTTCGTCTAGCTGTTCAGACGGTTTGCTCATTTAGGCTCCTCCACGAGTCTGTCCAGACCCGTATACAACTAATTTCTCGGTGGTCAATTCGGTCGCGGACATCGGCCCATATGCGTGCATCTTCGAGGTAGAGATACCCATCTCTGCCCCCAGTCCCAGTTCGCCACCATCGTTGAAGCGTGTGGAAGCATTCCACATTACGCAGGATGCATCCACGTCCGCAAGGAAGTGCTCGGCAGCGTTTTGGTCTTCTGTGATTATGCTCGCGGTGTGATGGGTACCGTGTTCGCTGATATGGTCGCAAGCTTCTCTCAGCCCGCCAACGGTTCGGATTGCAAGAGTCAATCCAAGAAATTCTGTATCCCAGTCCTCCGATGTAGCTATTCTCGCATTGATCCCGTTTTCCGACAACACCCGCAGCGATGTTGAATCCGCACACATTGACACACCTGAATCGGCCAGGCGTTTTGCTAGTGGAACCAGGCAGTCCTGGAGGCGCTTCTCGTGAATAATGAGTGTTTCCATGGCGTTGCAAACGCCGGGTCTCTGTACTTTTGCGTTGTGTGCAATCTCAACGGCCATTTCACTGGCCGCGTGCTCGTCGATAAAAACGTGGCATATTCCTTGGCCGTGCCGAATGACCGGCACCCGAGCGAGTTCGTCGACGACTCGCATAAGCCCGCCTCCACCTCGGGGAATGAGGAGGTCGACGTACTTTGTAGCCTCAAGAAGCTCTTTGACACTTTGTCGATCTGTATCATCAATGAAGGTGACACAGGCTGGTGGAAGCTTGGATGCGCTCAGCGCAGATTGCACGAGCTTCGCAATACATCTGTTGCTATTGATCGCCTCTTTGCCTCCCCGAAGAACCACAGCGTTACCTGATTTTATCGTAAGCGCGGCACATTCAGCGGTGACATTAGGCCGGGCTTCATAAACTATCCCAATGACACCCAGCGGGATTCTGCGACGAGTGACTCGAATTCCGGAGCGGCCACTACCAAGCTCGCGATGACTTCCTAATGGGTCCTGTTGGGAGGCCACTTCCGTAAGCGCTGTAGCCATATTTTCAATCCGTTCAGGTGTTAGTTTGAGGCGGTCGCGAAGTGCAGCAGAAATCGAGGAAGCGTTATCCATATCTCTTTCGTTCGCCGCAAGGATTTCAGCCGCGTTTTTTGTGATTGCATCTGCAATCCGAAGTAGAGCCTCATTCCTTGTTTCGATGGGGGCTCGCCGTAAGACTCGGGCAGCCTGTTTGGTTTGCTGAAGTAGTGCCTGGATTGTCACGAGGTCAGGACCCTAGCATAAGCAGAATCATTGTTGGTGTAGAACCGATAAAAAAACGACGATATAACCTCGGGGACTCGCTAGAACCCTTAGTACTAAAGCTTCGATGCATGTACGAGATCGTCCTTGTGAATGACTTCTGAGCCTAGTGAGAATCCTAATTTTTCTCTGATTGCCTCACTCTTTTGGCCGGCGATTTGTCGAATCTGCGCAGAGTTATAGCGGACTAGGCCGCGGCCTAGTTCTTCGTCGCCGCACATAATCTTCACTGATTCTCCCGCATCAAACTCACCATCGACTGAGATGATTCCCGAGGGTAGGAGGCTTTTGTTTTGTTTGAGTAAAGCATCACTTGCTCCCTGGTCGACGCACAGGTGTCCTTGCGGCTTTAGTGCATGCGCAATCCAATGGGACCGACTGTTCAATGGGTCGCTTGTTTGTGGCGGGAGTAAAACTGTCCCCACATTCTCACCTGCAAGCAAACGAGTGAGCCCATCAGGTTGTTTCCCGTCGATAATCGCGACGTGCGCTCCGAGCCCACCCGCAGCTCTCGCAGCAGCTAATTTCGTGGCCATCCCACCTTTCCCAAAAGTAGATTTCGAAGCTCTCAGCATGCCATCTAGTTCGGGGTCCGTGGAAAGCCTACTCGAGACAATCTGGCCCTCTTTATCTAGAATTCCTGGGGCAACAGACAAGAGAATGAGCACGCCAGCATTAACGATATTTGAAACTTGCGCGGCGAGTCCATCGTTGTCTCCAACCGCGATTTCTTCATAGGAAACACTGTCGTTTTCGTTGATAATTGCAATTGCCTTTCGTTTTTGTAGTTCAAGCAAGGCTGCGCGTGCGTTCAGAAAGCGAGTCCTATTGGATATGTCGTCGGAAGTGAGTAGAACTTGGCCCACTGGAATCTCATATTTCCGAAAAGCGTTGCCCCAGGCTTCGACAAGCTTGCTTTGCCCGACGGCAGCCGCGGCTTGGAGGCCGGGAATCGTTCGAGGTCGAGTCTTCATTCCTAGACCGGACATGCCGATAGCGATCGCTCCTGAAGAAACGATAAAAGGCCACCGGCCCGGGCTGGCGAGCGGGGCGACTTCGGCAGCAATCCGCTTGACGATCTTGGTTTCTAACCGACCATCTTTGTCTGTGAGAACTCCTGACCCTACCTTGATGACGACAGGACCTTTTTTCAGGGCCGTCCTAAGCGATAGTCGAGCGTCGTCGTGGATACTCATTTCTTCGTTTTCTTGGCAGCAGGCTTCTTTTGTTTCTTCTTAGCACCGCCGATGACAGTGCTTGTCCTCGTATCACTTTTCATAAAAGCGAGCGGGTTAAGATCCGTGGGGTGACGCCGTATTGCGTCGATGAATTTAGAAGGTCGTTGTTCTTGTGCCTCTATGCTGCGAAGTGCGTAATCGAGCCGAACTATAATTGTCCCTGCCTTCGGTTCTTTCTTGGCAGCGGCCACGGTGCTGGTTGGTGCCTTGGCGCTAGGTACTTCTAGTTTTCCTTTCAATGAGGCCTTCAGCACGACAGCTGTTTTTGTGTCTACGAGCAGACTGCCGCTAAGACTAAGAGGCTTTTTGGCGCGGTCACCGTCTTTACTTTCGATGAGATCAGGGCCTTCACCCAAACTGATCTCGTATTTGAAAACTTCTCTCTTATTGAAGTTTTCGATGCCCGCCGACTTCAAAGTGAAGCGGGATCCGAAATAAGAAGAAAACACGGACAAAGGTTCCCAGGCTTCTTCGAGTACACCTAGATGCTGGTTGTTAACGATACCTTGTGCACGCATATCTCCGGAGCCATTTCGGATGAACATTGTTCCGTTATTGTAGACCAGGGCTCGGGTAGGCTTGTCCTCGGCATCTTTCTGCTGGACCGAAAAGCTTCCGTGCAGTCCTACTGTGATTTTTGTTTTTTCGGTAACATCTAATCTTCGCTTGCGGCCGCCTACGATAATTCGAGCTTTCCCTTTATATTCGAAAGGCTCATGTCGAAGCATTGCTTCTTGAGCTGTCATTCGAAGAATCCGATCTTTAACCTTCGTGTTGGCGGCCAGTTTTGAGGCATCGAGCTTCTCTTTGGATGCCTTTTCGAGGTCAGAGACCTCAATTTCATTATTCCAAATCTTTTTCTTGGCTGCTTGATTTTCAGGCGACTTAGAACACGCAGTCAGCAGAGAAAAAGAAAGCGCTGCCGCCAAGGACAATCGAAGAGATACCACCGAAGGAATGAGGCTCCGCACGCCCTGGGGCGTACCATGAACGGCCGAACTTTCAAATGAATCAATTAGGGAAATGACCAGGTGTATGCAGGGAAATCAATAATTTCCAACGAATACACCGGAATCGCCCTTGCGAGATTTCATTCTGTGCGGTCTCGACCTATCATGTACCTATGAGTTTACCTCCTCATCTTGCTGAAATGCACACGGAAATTCGCGGTTATGCGGATGAGTTCGGTCTGGATTACTTCGAGACGATCTTTGAGATGGTCACTCAAGATGAGATGAACATGGTAGCTGCTTACGGTGGCTTTCCAACTCGCTATCCTCATTGGAAGTGGGGTATGAGTTACGACTCATTATCAAAGGGGCACACGTACGGTCTTCAGAAAATTTACGAACTCGTGATCAACACCGATCCTTGTTACGCGTATTTGATGGACTCAAATGCGTTGACAGACCAAAAGCTTGTGATGGCTCATGTGTATGGTCACTCCGATTTCTTCAAAAACAACTATTACTTTAGTCATACAAATCGACGGATGCTTGACCAGATGGCGAATCATGCGTCCCGGATTCGTCGATATATTGACCGGCATGGGATTGAAGAAGTTGAGGGCTTTATTGACTGTTGTTTGACTCTAGAAAATTTGATTGACCCCAATTCAGTCTTCCAAAAGAAGAAGGTTTCTTCGGCAACTTCAGCAGAAACTCCTGATTCAGAAGAGTCGAAGGCAGTGCCATTGATTCCGACAGAGAAATCGTATTTACGAAACTTTGTTAATCCAGAAGAGTTTATCGAGAGCCAGAAAAAACTGATGGAAGAAGAAGCGAGCAAAAAAAGAAGAGATCCTGTCTCTCCTGAACGCGATGTTTTGCTTTTTCTATTAGAAAGAGCGCCGGTCGAGAATTGGCAGCGCGACGTCCTTAGTATCATTCGCGACGAAGCCTATTACTTCCTTCCACAAATGCAGACGAAGATTATGAATGAGGGCTGGGCAAGTTACTGGCATTCGAAGATTATGACTACTCGCGCTCTGAAGGATCACGAGCTCGTTGATTATGCGTGCGCACACTCTGGGACTATGGGCACCCAGCCAGGCCGAGTGAATCCATACAAGCTCGGGATAGAACTTTTTCGACACATCGAAGAGCGTTGGAATAAAGGCCAGTTCGGAATGGAATGGTCAAACTGCGATGACTACGCCACGCGGAGTCGATGGGATAAGGAACTTGGATTGGGGCGCGAAAAGATATTTGAGGTCCGGAAGATCTACAATGATGCGACCTTTATTGCCGAATTTCTCACCGAAGACTTTGCGAGAGAGCAGAAGCTATTTACCTACGGTGTTAATCGAAAGTCCGGAGACTGGGAAATCCAATCCCGTGAATTCCAAGAAATCAAAGCAAAAATGATTGCCAATCTCACGAACTCTGGTCAGCCACGAATCTCTGTGCTTGACGCAAACTGGGGTAATCGCGGCGAACTATTGCTGCTTCATTATCATGAAGGTGTCGACCTTCAGTCTGATTGGGCCCAGGACACACTTTCATGTCTTTTTAAGGTTTGGAATCGCCCTGTTCTCATTGCGACGAAAAACGAAAAAAGGGGCGTCCTGCTTCGATTTGATGGCAATGAGCACACTGAAAAATCAAGCACCGTTGTTGAAGAGGCCGCCTAGCGTTGACCGCAACGCTACTTATCGCGTCGTTACTCATCACGGCGCCCCCAGTATGCCGAGGGAAATCAAAGTTTCCTTATGACCCTAAACAAAACAGAACCCCTAAGGCGCGTGCGGTGGCTGAAATTAGATTGGCCTATAGACTGCTTTGTCCGCTGGTCATGAAAGATGGACGCTGCGGGGCTGGAGATATTTTTGAGAATCCATCCATAGGCAATAATGCTTTGACTTTCGTTTCCGGCCTGCGTCAGGGCAGGCGGACTCGTGCGCTGATTGTTTATTCTGCCAGTTTTTTGAACTTTCTCGACGAGAAATTTGGTCCGGGAGCGTCTTTTGGTGTGCTGGCCCATGAAATCGGGCATCACTTAACGGCGTCGGGAAATCTGCGAGGCGAGTTTGATCACCCTTGGGACGAAGAGCTCCGTGCGGACTATTTTGCAGGATGTGCGATTGCGCAGGCGGGTCAGCAGGTCAAAGACTTAGAAGTCGCTTTTAAGGCATTGGCAAAAGTCGCCTCTCCAACCCATCCCGCCTCGCCACAGAGGAATGAAAAAGCTCGAAAGGGATACACTTACTGCAGGAAATTCCGCGAAGAGGCAGACCGCCTCAAACCAAAACCCGGTCCGTTTGGACTCGGGGCAGAGGATGAGCACGGTTCTAGATCACTTTGCTGGCGATACCAGTTTAGAAATATTGACGATATTCGCCGAGTAGGACCCGTTGCGGCCGAACGTAAGTGGTCGAACAGCTTTGTATCTAAAGAGGTTTGTGAAGCAGTGAGACGGAACCAAGGTGCGACTCAATTGGAGTTTTCAAGCGGCTGCTATTGTGAGAAGTCCCTCTAAGTAACGATGAAAAGGTTTTACGTTCCCTGTTTGATTGCGATTGGTGCCTTCGCAGTTGCTTGCGACACGAATAGACCGGACAACGACGTGCCGGAGAAAGTAGTGCCGCTGAGAACGTATAGCTCAACAACGGCGGTAGGACCTCATCAGGATAGCTATCTTACTTTATCACGGGGTCAAATTAGACCAAATATGGCCGTGTCTTCTACCTTGCAAAAAGCGGGGATGAACGGTGGAGATATTGAGTCGATAGTGCGGGTGCTGCGTCCCTACTTTGACTGGAGACTTGCGAAGCCAGGGCATCAATTCGAATATTTGTTAGACGGCAAAGGCGCTCTTGTTTGGTTTAGTTATAGTGTCGACAAGACATTAAAACTTCACGCTTATCGAGATGCTTCGGGTCAGCTCCTCGGAGTCGAAGAAAAAGCCCTGGTACGCACTTCGACTGCTTATGTTCAAGGAGAAATTAAGCACAGCCTCTACATGGCGATGGATTCAGCGTCTGAAAAACCTCAGTTGACCTTAAATTTTGTGGACCTGTTTGCTTGGGATATCGACTTCTTTACCGAGACAAGGAAAGGAGACCGCTTTCGACTCATCGTAGAAAAGCAATTTGTGGGTGGCGAGTTTTATCGATACGGAAAAATTCTTGCAGCAGAATATCAGCGAGCAGAAGGGCAAACTCATCAGGCGTTTTTTTATGACGATAAAGAAAAAATAAAAGGCTACTATACTGCTGATGGAGGCTCGGTGAAGAAGGCGTTTCTGAAGTCACCGATTCAATTCGCGAGTATTACCAGCCGATTCGGAATGAGACGACATCCTGTTCTAAAATATAGACGGGCCCATCGAGGTGTCGATTACGGAGCACCTCGTGGCACGGCAATTTGGGCCATTGGTGACGGTGTAGTAAGAAAAGCCGGGCGGGGTGGAGGATACGGTAACGTCGTTTATCTTCGTCATGCGAATGGATTTGAGACGCGTTACGCACATTTGAAGTCATTTGCTCGCGGCATAAGGGCAGGCAAACGTGTGTCCCAGAAACAGGTCATAGGATACGTGGGAAGCACAGGTTTAGCGACTGGCCCGCATTTACACTTCGAAACATTAAAGCACGGCCGACATGTGAACCCCTTGCGAGTTGTTGTACCTCCAGCGCCGCCTATACCAAAAGAGCGATTAGCAGGTTATAAGCAGAGCATAGAGGCTTTGGCTCAGGCCTTGGCATCGGGCAGAACAAAATGAGTCAGCGCGAATATTCTCATAAAGCGGATCTTACGAGAGCAAGACGAGACTTAGTCGAGGTCTGCACGAGAAT
This sequence comes from Myxococcota bacterium, assembly GCA_036337945.1. GTDB lineage: Bacteria > Myxococcota > Kuafuiibacteriia > Kuafuiibacteriales > Kuafuiibacteriaceae > JAYZDF01. The sequence goes on along the minus strand of JAYZDF010000089.1, from coordinate 70,495 downwards.
GTATGACCGCGGTTATATCGTGTCGGGCGACGGAAATGTTTCGGTCCGCGTCGGGGAGAGGCGTTTGCTTGTTACGCCAAGTGGAAAGCGGAAAGGTTTTCTAAAGCCAGAGGACATGGTGTTGTGTGATCTCGCCGGAACGCCTGTTCGAGGAGAAAAACACGTCCCGTCTTCAGAAATTGCCATGCACGTCACCGTGTACGAGGAACGACCTGATATTAATGCAGTCGTTCATGCCCATCCTCCGATTGCAATTGCCCACACCATTGCGGGAGTAAGCTTGGCAACGCCACTGATGCCGGAGGCATACTGTGAGTTGGGCGAGGTTCCAACCTTGCCATACACAACTCCGACGACTTTAGAGGTTCCTCATGCCTTACGAGAGCCGGTCAAAAGCTGCTGTGCACTTATTATGCAGCGGCATGGCTCTATTACACTAGGGCCGACCTTAGCAAAGGCGTATGACCGCTTAGAGATTCTTGAGCATGTTGCAAAAATTAGTCTTTTGGCTCGAACATTGTCACCGACGGGTGAAGTGGAAGGCCTAAAGAGTGACCAACTGGCCAAATTGCAGACTTTTTTGGGTTGTGGATTAGGCTGCTAATTTCTAGCCGTAGAGGGGAGTTATTGTGGCTGTTTCCCTTCCCGCATCTGTTTCACCGTTTCGAGCGTCTTTGTTACGCCAACTTGCTTTGCGAACTCTGGCGATTCGCGATTGAGTGCTTCCCAGGCTTCCAGTGCCTTACCAATATTTTGCCCTGTTTTGATCATAATTAGGCCGAATACCCATTGAGTTTGTGCGTTTTTCGGGTCGATCTCGTAGGCCTTTGAAATCGTAGATTGTGCCTCAGAAGTCTTCTTTTGATGAAAAAGCGTTTCCGCCAGGCCGGCCATCGCGCCGGCGTCGTTAGGCCTGAGCGCAAGAGCTCTACGAAAGGCTTTTTCGGCGGTCGGTGAATCTTTTTTACGAATTGCTGCAATGGCCTCACCAATGGCCTTTCCGAATGGATTGAGTTCTCCTACGGAATCGTCAGACTTTTCACTCGAGTGGTTTGGTAGAGCGGAGGCTGCTTGTGGCGCACCCGTGGGAGCTGCAGCCGCCACCTCGTTTGATGGCGGAGTCTTGTCTAAGGCCGTATCTAGCTGGGCCTCAACTTCGTTCAGGCGTCGCTGAACTTCAGCACGTTTCGGATGATTCTGAGCGGTCTCAAGAAACCGCCGCCAGTAGGTTAGGCTTTGCTGTAGTCCCGCGTTAGAGCCGTCTCTTTGGAGAAGTGCACCCAGTTGGTAAAGACACTCGGGTTGATCAGGCGCGACCCGCACACACGTCATGAGTTGCCGATAGGATGCTGTAAAGTATCCTAGCTTTTCGTAGAGGCGCCCAAGTGCCCCAAGGCTAGGCCCATGAGTATCGTTGAGCTGCAAGACTTGGTGATACGTATCTGCCGCCTCCATGTCTAAACCCGCCTCTTCGAGGCTCAAAGCGAGTGAATAATGGGCTTGAACACTTGTCGGTTGCGTAATCGCGTCGTTTTTTAGTTTAGCGATACGTTCGAGAGAATCTGAGTCCACCGTTGCACGGTCGAATTCACAAGCTGTGCAAATAAGGACAAGCAGCGCGCCGATTGCTACAATAGCTCTCACAATTGGCAGATTGAAACGCCCGAAAGGACAAGTCAAGCCAGCCGAAATATTGCTGGATCAGTAAGTTCCGCCTCGAGTGCTTTGACGGATTTGTCATGGGTTGGAACAATGATGTCGGGTGACAGTTCTGCTAATGGCTCGAGTACAAATCGGCGCTCGTGCATTCTTGGATGAGGCACCATCAGCGTGTCTGAGCTTATAATCTGCTCCCCGAAAAGGATAAGATCTAAATCGATGATTCGAGGTCCCCAATGGCGTATCTTTTTTTTACCCATCAGACTCTCGATAGTTTGGAGCTTCTGTAATAGCTCGCGGGCCGTATATTCAACTTGGACTTCGACGACCGTATTAATAAAGTCCGGCTGGTCTTGGGGGCCCATCGGAGGGGAGCGGTAGAGTGAGGCGCGCCGTAAGACTTTGATTTCGTTTGTTCCGAAATGCTCAACAGCGAGTTCTATACATTCACGAGGCCGGTCCAAGTTAGCTCCAAGAGCAATGAATGCCACATTTGTTTTTGAAAACACCACGTTCACCGGTTGCGCCCTGTTTGGGCTGTGCGTGGATACTAGCAATCGTGGGTCTTGCACATTAAAAAATTCTCGCACGCAGAGAAAATGGCAATTTTTTCACTAGGATGGCTTGCCTGTAGTAGGCGGAACGTTCTATTCCCGCCGTGTGGGAATTACAATAAACCGGGTTTATACTAGGACCGGCGATCTTGGCGTAACACGACTAGCCGGTGGGCAAGAGATTTCGAAGGACGATTCACGCCTTGAAGCGTATGGCACGGTCGATGAACTCAATGCCGTCGTTGGCCTGGTGATAGAACTGGGTGAATTCGAGGAAAACTCGGACCTGCCCGCAAAATTGCGTCGAATCCAGCACGAATTGTTTGATGCGGGCGGCGAATTGGCAACATTGCCAGAGGATCTGCATCCACAACAAATTTTGGTTTCATCTGAGGATATTGAGACTTTAGAGCAAGAGATAGATGCTTACAATTTGGAGCTGCCGACTCTGAAGTCTTTCATTCTTCCCGGAGGAGGTAAGACATCCGCGCTCATTCACCAGGCGCGTACGGTGTGTCGCCGTGCCGAACGAAGAGTGGTCGCACTGAGCAAGTTACAAGAACAGAGAACAGAATTGATTCAGTACTTGAATCGACTCAGTGATTGGCTTTTTGTGGTAGGTAGATACGTTGCGGTTAAAGGGCAGTTCGGCGAGATTCTCTGGAAACCCGGCCAACGAGACGGGAAGTAGAGTTGTCAGAAGACCTCGAACAAACAGGCGACGAAACAAACGCACTTTCAAACTTATCCAATTCTTTACCCATTCAATTGGGTGAGGTCATAGGCGGGTATCGATTAGACCGGGTTCTTGGTGAAGGCTCCGCCGGATGCGTTTATCTAGGAACGCATACGCTACTCGGGCGCCGGGCGGCCGTGAAGGTTCTTTACCCGCATTTGAGCCATCAGCCTGATTTGGTTCGTCGCTTTTTCCACGAAGCTCGAGTAGTAAACGACATTCGTCACGCAAACATTGTTGATATTGTCGACTTTGTTCAGACGGAAACACCACACGTCATTGCCTATGTGATGGAATATATAAAGGGCCCCAGTCTGGCGGATGTATTGAAAGAACGACGCTTGAGCCGAATTCAAACAGCGAATGTTTCGCGACAACTATGCTCGGCTCTTGCGGCGGCTCACGAACTCGGGGTTGTACATCGAGACTTGAAGCCTGAGAATATTGTTTTGGTAGAGTCTCCTGATTCTGATTTGTCGGTTATTCCGTGTGTAAAGATTTTGGACTTCGGCATCGCTAAGATTGAACACGAACGACGGAACGACGATGACAGCTTGTCTTCCAACCCGACGGAAGCGGGCGTCATGATGGGCACGCCGCGTTATATGGCTCCAGAGCAGATAGGAAATGACAATGTCTCCCCAAAAACCGACGTGTATGCACTTGCTGAGCTGCTGTACGAGATGCTGACAGGCCAACCGGTTTTTGTTGGAAGCAATATGGCCGTTTTTCAAGCGAAGTTGTCTCATAAACCATTAACGCTAAATTTGCCGAGTGATGCATTACATGTGGACTACCTAACCCGTCTGATTCGAGCGGGCTTAGCTCGTGAACCAGCCGATCGATTGGGACTGAGCGAGTTTTCGGAGGCTGTTGGAACATGGATTCAAACGCCAGCGGATTCAGACATGTCTCAAATATCAGTTGGTGGCCTCGTTCAGGGTTCAGTGACAGACCGTTCCTCAACCATTCCGGCGGTTACGACAGGTGATTTCGAAAAGATACAGGACTCTCAAGAAGATTTATTGGGGCTTTCGGACAATCAAACCACCCTGACGTCACTGGCGTATCGAGCTGATAGACCGAGTGTGTTCCTATTGGTTCTCGGTATTGCGGCAGCAATACTTATCGCGATTGCTTATTCTACGAAGGACGCACCTGTCGATACAGAATCGACTATTCGTGCTCCGAAAGAGCAATCCGAAACTCGGGAAAAGCGGTCTGTAGAGCCCGCAGAAAAAGGTATTTCTACGAAGAATTCGAAGATGCTTATAGATGAGACTCCCTCGAAATCAGAAGCGCCAAAGACCACCCAAAAACCTTTGCCGCAGCGGTCTGCAGTCCCTGTCGTTGATAGGCCAACCAAGCAGAAAGATGTGCAAGAAAAACCTGTTCTCGCTCCTGTGCGAAAACTGCAGCCAAAAAGAAAAGTGAATGAGAGGAAGAAGCCGGTGATACGAAGTCCGGAGAACGAAGACTCAGAAAGTCCCATGAATCGCGAAGAGATGCCTCAATGGTAACTTACTCGAACTAGTTTCCATCACCAGCTAGGCATATCCTGTCGATTCATAGGTGAAGTATCATCTCCATCTCGAGTGGGTTCGACTTCGGGCTCTTCCATACCTTGATTCTTGGTTCGGATCGGCTCTTTTTGCCCAGGTATCGCCGTGGTTTTTTTTCTCATTGGAGACGTTTTAGATTTAGATTCACTGACGGGAGCCGGTTGTATCGTGGGACTATTTGCCCGTTTTGTGAGGCGATAGTGAATCTCGCTCGCCCACTCAGTGATTCGAATGGGATAAGGTCGATATCCGTCAGTCGTGAGTCGTAATTGGATTATGTCTCCGTCGGTATACTCAAGCTGGTAGGGCGTTGTACCAAGTCGAGTATTACGCTGCACATCAATGACGGATGCTCCTGCAGGCTCTGATGTAAGCCGTATTACTTTGGAAATGATTTTCTTATCTGTTGTGGCAGGGGCCGGCTCGCTACGGGTCGTTGGTTGCGCTGTCTTTTCTTGTTGTTTGGGCGTTTGCAAAAGCGAGTAAGCAGCAATGAAAGTAGCAGCGATGAGCACCCCGGTCGCGATCAACATTATGGGGGCTCGCTTCTTTTGCGGCGGTGAGAAACTTTCGGCGTTCGTTGCTGTGACTGAGTTCGGTCGATTTGGCGCTGCCGCAGACACAGGAACCGCGGAAACGCTTGGATTACTGTCTGAAGGGATATCTTCTGCAGTCCACGACTGCCTGCGTCTGGTAATCGGCAACGAACTGTCTATGTCTGTATTCTCTCGCAACAATTGTAACATTGACGAAAATTCGTCGATCGAGATTCGCTTCACTGGGTCAGGCTGAAGGCAGGCATTTGTGAGTTGAATGATTCTTTCGCTCCCCGGGATATCAGCGGGGCATTCAAGTTCTGGAATCTTGCCGCTTAGCTTGTGAGCCATGACCAGCTTGTTGGGGCCGTTGAAGATTCGTTGACCTGTCACCATCTCGAAGAAAATCTCTCCAAGCGCGTAAATATCTGTCGCCGGACTAACCGGCTCTGCGCTGATTTGCTCTGGCGCCATATATTTTGGAGTTCCGAGTACCGTTCCTTGCATGGTTTGATGGTTGACTTGACCCGAAGTCACTTTCGCGATGCCAAAGTCGAGTAACTTCACGCTAGGAAGAATGGATAGGTCCGAGTCGAGTGGCTCAACGACCAAGATATTTGCGGGTTTGAGGTCTCTATGAATGACACCTGCTTCGTGAGCATCACGAAGTGCAGACGCAAGCTGGGCACTCACATTGATGCTTTGTGCAAGAGAAAACCGATGATTCTGGATGCAAGCCTTCAGGGTTGGACCTTGGACTAACTCCATAACATACGCGATTCGTTTGGGGTTTTCGGTATGGATAAAATCAAGAATATCGACGATATTTGGGTTGCTAATCTTGGTTGCGACCTGCGCTTCGCTAAAAAATCGCGATACAAATTCTTGGTCATTCCAGAAGCTTTTGGCGAGGACTTTTACCGCAGCTTTTCTTCCGAGAAGCTCATGCTCACCCAAGTAAACCGTGCCCATGCCTCCACGACCCACGACTTTGATTAGTTTATAGCCGTTCAGGACCTCTCCGAGAGGAATAGGAAGAGGAGGGCGCTTTTTTTTCTTCTTCGGTGCTGGCGCCCTGCTTTGAACAGTTTCAGTGGACATGCGTGTTTTACCTTGCGGACGGTCGAAATAAACGACCGCTTTTATACTAGCATTCAATGGAAAGATTCTCCAGAAGAGGACAAAATGTGACGGTAAGCGTTGGGAATTGTGTATACTCGCCGCATGCGCATTCAACCGGGCTCGACAATTCGAGAATGGGATTTCTGTGAGGAAATAGGTCGTGGTGCGGTCGGGGTTATTTTTCGAGCACGTCATCGTCTCGATGGTCGCGATTACGCGATCAAGATTTTAAGGCCTGAACTTTCGAAACTTGATGAGCTCAAAACTCGTTTTTTACAAGAAGCCGCGATTTGTGCACGGCTCGAACATCCAAATATCGTAAAAACATTGCCTGCTTTTGAGCAAGCGGGCCGTCTTTTCTTGCCTATGGAGCTCCTAGAGGGGAATTCGCTTGCGGCGTTAATCGCACTGGATGAGCACCCCTGGCCGGTAGACTATATACGCTTTGTTCTGTCTCAGGTGTCATCAGCGCTTAGCTACGCGCACTCTAGAGAAGTTGCACATCGAGACGTGAAACTTGGGAACATATTTGTTCTTTCAGATGGTCAGACTGTAAAACTCGTCGATTTCGGTCTGGCCCTGGGTGAGGACTCCGAAAAGTTGACCATTACAGGGACAACCGTGGGTACCCCGACTTACCTCGCGCCAGAGATTATTGATGGAGAGAGAGGCTCGCCGGCCGGTGACATATACGCCCTGGGTATCGTCTTGTATCGGCTTCTTACAAAGAAACTCCCATACAAGTTAGAACCCGTAGCCAATCCGCTTCTGTCTGCCATTGAAATGAGAATCCAACAGGAAAAAGGTTTGCCGTCTCCTGCTGTTGAGAGGCCTGACTGTCCCTCTGATATCGTAAACCTAGTAAATTCGATGATCGCCTTTGAACCGGAGAAACGTCCCGCCTCGATGGACGAGGTGAGAGAAAGGCTTGCTGCGCCAAACAAAATAAATCCGCTCGACTTGTTCCGGAAAATTCATCCGCCGCGTGCGCCGAGCGCTTCCGTGGGTCATCAGATTCCTGCGAATAACCGCGAGGAAGCAACGGTTGGGGGGAGACCGCTTCAAGGAAATCCTGCTGCTGTGAGTGCTGTAGATACAATTGCAGAGGATGACGATGTGCAGCATCCTGAAGGTGATTTTTCGGGGGTGACAAAGAATATTCGAGTTCGAACTGACCCTACAATTCGCGACTTCAGATATTCTGAACTTAAGGACCTCGAGTAGCCTTATTTTTGATCGTTAGGCTCTAAGATGAATGCAGAGCTTGCACCCGGTCGAAAGGCGACGGTTGCCCCATGGCCGCTATACAAGCGGCTGAAGGGAACTCGCTTGTATGTCTTTTTCCTATCGCTGTTCAGACTCAGTAAATGGAGGTTTGATTCGGTGTCGATAATGAAAGCTGTATTGCTTCCGTTGGAGTGTGAAAAGGCCTTGATTTTGGCGCCGAGAGAATACGTTTTATTCAGTGTGCCGGTCTTTTTGTTGAGCAGCATAACCCTTTTACCCGCAGCGAGAAGCCAAGATGTTCGATAAGAGGATACATAGAGCTTGTCTCCGCCAGGTGAGCTACTCTTGTATCTTTTTATTCCGCTCGCAGTTGAGGTTGAAATAATATCGTTCGGGCCGAAGAACAAAATACCGTCTTTAGCAACCGCGGCTTCGCTGAGCTGCATTTTATACGACCGTTGCCAGAGCTGCTTTCCCGTTTGGTGGTCGAAGACTCTAATTCGAGTGCTTTTGCTCGATGTGTCTGAGAGAGTACTCGTTGTTGCGGCCAAAACGATAAATTCACTGCCGGCCGCCAAAAGCTTCTCTTTTGGATATGCCGCTCGGATCGCTTGGGTTTTGAGATTTTTCGACTGAGGTATCGGTGCCTGTTTAATCGTATCGCGAAGAATGTTCGCCAAAAACATTTGGTCGGGAATCGACGACGTAAGCGTCATAAGACGCGAGGCACCAGTTGATCGCAATAGTCGCTGATAAAAAGGGCGAGATCGAAGAGATGAGGGATGAAATGGCACCTCCTGGCCTGATTTGGGATACCATTTCGGGTCTAAAAGAGGATTCCAGAACCGAGCAAAACTTGGGTTTTTTGGGTCTCTATCCATCGCCCTAATCAGCTTCTTTGCTTTGCGTACCTGGTTGGAACCCAAATAGGATTGAACGAGGTCCGTCTGTACTCGACTAAGAATTGACCTCTGAGTTTTGGAGGGCGCGGTATTAAAACCATAAAGCGTTCCTGATTTGCTGACGACGACGCCTTGAGACCGAGACGTTTTTAGTTCAACGATAGGTTCATCGAATTGAATCTTGAGAACCGTTTTTCCGGAGAGCTGGTCCAAAGCAAAGGCGATTCGGTCTGCAGCAACCCAGACTAAGTCGTGATGCGCATGAAATGTTTCCACGGGGCTCCGAAATTTCTTTCGCCAAAGCTTTTTCCCTTGATGTGACTTGGCAGCAAGGCTCCTTCTGTTCCGCGAAAGGGATATAAAGCCCTGAAAAGAGTCCAGAAGGTGAACGGGTCCACTGGAGCGCCAATGGCGAATTTGGGCTGGTTTTTTTCCTGAAATATTGACCTGGCTCACAAACGGGCCGCGCTTAATGTGCTCAGCGGAGAAGACGATTGAGTCACCAAACTTTTTTGGAGGCCACGCTACGGCTAAGGCTCCCGAAATCGTAGCGGTCAATTGCGGTGTGGTCATCGTTTCAGCAGAGCGAGTTGAAAAAACGGGCTCCGAACGTATGAGTCCCATCTGACTTCCCCCGATGAGTGCCCACAATGCATTTTTATTGAGTGAAAAAAGAGGACCTGAAACTTCGTCCGGCATAGCTATCCTGTGTTTCAGCTGCCCGTCGTGACTCGTGTAAAATGACAGATGATTCCTTTGGGGAACAACAACATAGTCCTCAAACAGAGCCGGGCCCGCGATTATCCGTTTTGGGCTGCCTTTTTTCCAGATCACGCGTCCGGTTTCTATGTTGACTGAAACAAGGCTATCTTTATTGGCTGCGTAGAGAATTCCACGTTTTACAACAACCTCATCAAGCGGATGGCTGAGAGGCACGGACCATCGAGGAATACCTTTTTCTAGATCCAGGCCTGTCAGTTTTTGGGTGGAGATTGCGAGGAGCGTACCTGGGTCTAATTTGACAAGCTTTGATAAGCCTTTTGGTAGAGAAAAACGCCATTTCATCTCACCCGAGCGTGGATTCAAACTCATGAATTTGCCCTGATTGAATACGATCAAATGCTCGTCGATGAATTGGACAAATGAGGCTGAGAAGTTCTCCGAGTTGCCGATGCGCCAGTCCGGCATCCACTCTCCTCGCTGCAGTCGTTTAGAGACGGAACGCAGGCGTTTTTCGGCCTGTTGATATTCTTTTTTAATAAGCTGACCTTTCCCCTGTAGCCAGCTTTTGAACAGACCCGTTTGTGAGGCGGACAGCTCAAGATTTTCCACGTGGAGAAAGGCTTCATGAAAGGCCGAACCTGTAGTTTGTAACGCTTTTTTCTTCTGTCCCCTGCATAAAAAGGCCATTGCCTGGTCATTGAAATTAAATGGGTAGCCACTTACCTCGGGTTTTAGACCGAAGTGAGCGCGCAGGGGTCGCAGTTGAGGGCCTATCGCTCGGTTGGGCTGAAGAAAAAGGGTATAGGTTTCATCCGACTTTGGATAAGTGACCGTCCAAGCTCCATCCGAACCTAATTCGACACTGAGTGTGATCGTTTTTTGTGATTTGTCGGGCGGAGTTTTGTCTAAGGGTAATACATCGTATCCGCCGTTTCGACGAAACTCATTAAGAAGCGATGTTTTGACAATGCAAGCTGCAGTTTCTTGCTCTTGAGAGAACGTGGTTTTGGACTGGTCTCGAAGAGAGATGAGTGTCGGGTTGGGGGTTGGGTCGGGTGCCGCAAGAAAAAGTGTGATCGCGGCTACAGTCAAATTCATCACATCTCACCCCTGGAACTCACGCGGGCTTGTGTCTATGATGACGCTAGGATGTTTACCGGCTTTCTGCAGATTCAATCTTTCTGTACCTCACGAATAAGTGCACTCTTGGTCGTAATGCTCGCGATTGTGACTACTAATAGTACGCAAGTCTATGCCCAAGATGCAAAAGTTACAGTGATAGCCACGACAGGTAAGAACACCATGCGTGCCCCGGGTAAAAAGTCGTATTTGCCCGTGAAGAAAGGTGCTCAGCTCGTTTCGGGCACAAGGGTTCGAACAGAGTCCGCGGGCATGGTCAAAATTCGGTTTGCCGATGGAAGCCTTACGGAAGTTAAGCCCGGCTCCGAAATCATTGTAAAAGCGTCTGCGAAACCTCGAGAAAAACCAAACGGCGCGGTTGTTTTCTTTGGCCGTATTTGGTCGAAGGTAACCAAATCCAAATCGGGCGATACTGCGTTTGAAGTTCGAACTGCGAACGCGGTCGCAGGAGTTCGAGGGACAGAGTTCGATACCGGAGTTGCGGCTGACGGTACTGTGGTTGTGAGAGTCTCGGAGGGACGCGTATCCGTATCTGGAGATGAACGCGATGTGAGCAAAGATGTCGGCGCAGGCAAATCTATTCTGACTGATAACCAAGGTGGGCTAGGCCGAACAGAGAAGAGCGACGAGAACTTTGATTGGGATAAATTTTTTGTAAGTCACGCGAAAAATATGGAGGCGAAAGGTCTCAAGGTGGCCAAGGCTTTAGATGGTCGTCTAAATCGTAGAAAGGCGAAACTAAGGAAACTCTTGGATGAGCAGAAGAAACTCAAGTCTCGCGTGACGCGTTTGGTGGCACGGCGAAAACGAGGGGAGCCGGTCGATACTGAGTTGCAGAGCGTCATGGCAGAATTGGAGCGATTGACCCAGAGACTTGAGGACATGAAAGCACGACTTGAGGGTGCGTTCGGCTTGTTTGAGTCTTGGGGTCGGACGGCCCAAAAGGGAACCTTAAAGGACGCAAAGGCTATTTTTGGCATGGCAAACGATGTTTCAAAAATCGCCGCAGACTTTGCGGATATGATCGAAGAAGGTACAGATTTATCAGAAGAAGGTATGAACGAGTTGATGGACGATATGTCCAAGGGGAAGAAGTCTGGTCCTGGTGATAGTGCTGCGGATGAGTTATTCCGTTAGTAAAGAGGCCTAATCTACGCTTCGTTCCTACGACCGACCAAGTAGAATATCACGAGTAGCAAACTAAGAATTGCCGACATGTTTAAGGAGAAACCTCGTTTTCGTTTTGCGTTGCATTGGCAATTGGAAGTCGTTGTGGCTTGTGATGTTCCGAGATCGTTTTGAACCGTAGCATCCGCTTGCCTTGAAATGGTTGGGGTGGTTCGGAGTTGTCCGCGGCCACCGGTTTGATCCTGCCAGTACGCTTCGAGTTCCACTCGGATCTGCTCAAGGGTGCGAATGTCGCTTTGGGTCAAGGTCGAAGTCGACGATTCGCCTGGGCGGGTAACATAAAGAAATCTAACTTCTGTCACTTCCTGCCGAGGTCTTGGTCCCATGGCTGAAACGATAGCTTCTCCAGAAATGTCGAGACGCTCACCACGAACCACTGTTCCTATCGGAAGGTCGGCTGCCGCCGGAAGAGACGCTCCACTTTCGACTTTGGCGTTCCGGATAAAAAACAGGTCGCTAAGTTCCTCTGGGTCAAGCAGGCCAAGTGCGTAGAGATCAATAGGGGCGAGCGAAGACTGCTTATCAATAGAAACAAAACGTCCAGTCCCCGTTTCGCGCCAATGATATCCTTCGAGAAGAGACCCTTGGCTGTTGAAGGCTGCGTGCCAGTGTGCGCCCTCGCGGCCTAATAGAGAAAACGGGCTGGTGGACGATGTCACATCCGCCTTGAGGTAAGCAGCATGACGGTGGGCGATTTCATGAGTGAGTACATCCATGAGATTGGCGCTATGTTCTGTCAGCGTTTGCATATTGACGAAGCCCTCTATTTGCTCGGTGCCAAAGCTAGTGCGCCGGTCATATGCGGGCATGCCGGTTCCTAACGTTGGGTTGTAAATCGGAAGAAAATAGGCGGAAGAGAAGCTCGCTGCATCGGGAAATTGAGTGAACAAGACAAGTGTGCCAGCAAAGTCTTCAACATTTTGTGCATAAAGCTGTGTGATTCGAGCAATGTCATTGCGTTGGTCACTTAGGACCAATCCGTATTGGCCATCCAGCTTGGCGACAAAATCTAAACTTCCTTCGAGAATATGAATACCGTTTGACTCGACAAACAGTGCAGATGTCTGGTGTTGTGGGGCATTTGTAACAGTCTCCCAGCCAGGATTCAGGCGAATTTGTGGTGGTGTCTCGGTAGAGATGGATTCCCCGCAACCTAAGCCTATGATGAGAAGGAGTAGACCATACCGCACTGTGTAAGAGTGCCTGAAATGTGATTCAGAATCGAGGGTACCTTGACGTAGGAGAGAATGAGCCCAAAAGTAGAACCGTGAAGTTCCGCCTCAAAAAGCGAGTTAAGAAAATGAATGTCTGTACGCGCTGCGAGGCAACTATGGATCGTCGTACATCTATTCCTGAGGGCGCTGGACGCCGATATTGGGGAGATGTTGAACCTTACGTCTACGTTGGAGACGCAGAAATCCATCACTTTATCTGTACAAGTTGCGGCAACCTGACCGCGATTCAGTTTCGGGAAGTCGCGTAGCCTTGGCGATCGACGGTCCTAAGAAGGGACAACAGGGCGGGGCGACCCCGGCACGCAAAGTAAGTGCAAAGGCCCCGTCATTGGTATCCCGCGGGGATGAAACTGTGAAAAACAGCGATTCCTTCCGGCTTCCCGCCCACGCGGGCTTATTCCCCACGATGCCGGATTCAAAGCAACCAAAGCTGCCCAAATCGGTTCAGCTGAAACACAAGCTTGGTCAAGATGACTTTCCTCCCGCCGAACTCGAGGGGCTCAGTCCTCATTTGTTTGCTGAGCACTTGATGCTCATCCTCGCAAATCGTCGAACGTCAAAGTCGAGAGATGTTGTAATGAAAGAGGTGGCGCAGATGCTCGTTCTTCTGGGAGACCCAGCGCGCGCGCGGAAGATCATCGCGCTTATGCCCAAGGTTGGGAAGATCGTCGATATCTACCCGCTGGAGCTTCTCGATTACCTTCTTCGCGAATCACCGACCTCAATCACGGGCTACAGCTGGAACAGCTTCATCAAGAATCGCGCGGAGATTGAGGCGAACGTTTATAAAATTGGAGAAACGGTTGAACTGAGAGTTCCGCTTGCTCTAAAAATGCGGTCATTTGCTATCAAGGGCGGTGGTGAGCCCGGGTATGCCCTTGCTCCTGGCCCGCCAGGTGTCTATTGGATCGAGTTCGGACAAGCAGGCGAGTATCCACTACTGTTCCAAGGCCAGGTTCGTCGTCAAAGCTTTCTAGACTCTCTGTTGGTTCGCATCGAGCCATGACTCGCAACTTCAAACGGCTTTTCTGAGAAAAGCCGCTTTTTTCTGCAGATTCCGCCAACATCCGCCTGACATTGGTATCGCGAATAGGGTAGCGTTATTGAGTCATTCGTGACTCAAACAGAGGGTAGCCAATGAAACGTCTAAGCATAACTTTATTAGGGCTTTTTCTGCTGGTCGGTTGTCGTGACAGCCAGACAGGCTCGAGTCCGGATGAATTGAGCGGCACCGACGCCGGGGGCGTTTCGCTCCCCGACGCCAGAATAGTGAGTTCTCCTGTTGGCGATGCAGGTACCAATCCAGACATCCCATCTCCCACGTTAAACCAAGTCAGTCCTAACTACGGGCCGGAAACGGGGGGCACGCGGGTTACACTTAGGGGTACATCTTTTGTTGAACCCGCAGAAGTATTTTTCCAGGGAATACCGGCAACAAATGTCGTAGTGCTCGACCAAGTTTCAATTGCTGCGACCACACCTGCCGGCGTGATCGGACCTGCAGATGTTCGCGTGATTACACCCGGTGGCGTGGCGGACCTCCCCCGAGGGTTTCGTTATCACCTTGAACTAAGAATCGACTCCATTTCACCACAGCGACTCCCCGAAGAGGGCGGTGTGCCCGTAACGATCACCGGAAAAGGATTCGACGACCTAACGGTTGTCCTGCTTGATCGGAAGGTGTTGCGTGGAACGACGGTTGTTGATTCCGAGACGATAACTGGGTACGCACCGGCTTTGGCGCCTGGGCGACCTGAAATACACGTTTTTAATGCAGATGCCGAAGTGAGTCGAAGCGACCTTGCATTCGTTTACGCGACCCCAAAAATCGAATCTATCGCACCAGGTTTCGCCCCAGTTAGCCTGGAGTCCGTTCAGGGTCTCACGGGGGAAGGTTTCCAACTCGCGGAGAATATCAAGTTTGGTTCGCTTGAGGGGATCGGCCTCGAGATTTCCGGAGACGAAGCCACCAGAGTTGATGTCACAGCGCCCGGTCAAGTGATGCCCGGGGCTTATGATGTTGTCGTCGAAAACTCTGATGCGTCGGACACACTTGCCAGCGGATTCATTGTTTTCGATCCGAACGCAACGTCGGCCGAAATCATTGGTGTTGTACCGAGCCGAGTGGAAGCAGATAGCGAAACCACCGTGACCATAATCGGCCATAACATGCCAACGATTCCCTCAAGAGTCCAAATCGGCGGTCAGTCTGCGACGGTCGTTTCGACCAACAGTAGCAATGAAATTGCCGTGCTTCTACCCACCGGACTAAGCATTGGAGAGCACGACGTTGATATCTTTACGTTCGGCTCGACCTTGTCCGCCAGCCGAGCGATAAACGTTTTTGATCCAGTGGTCCTGACTGGTGTCAGCCCACAACAAGGCCCTGCAAGTGGTGGAACGATTGTCACGATTACTGGTTCTGGCTTTACCCAGGATGTGATCGTGCGAATTGCTGATGTGCCTTTGACAGACCTGGCAATAACACCGACGCAAATCACCGGCAAAACGGTAGCAGGTGCGCATGGACTTCATGATGTTGTCGTCAGCAATGCCGATTCTAAGGGCACCCTCGAAGACTCCTTCAAGTTCATCGAGGAGTTTGCGATTATCCGTCTGAAGCCAGACGAGGGTTCTATCGCTGGAAATACCTATGTAACAGCGCTTGGCCGAGGTTTCGACTCAAAGGCAGACGACGTTTCGATTACCTTTGACGGTGAAGATGTTGAATCTCTTACGGTTGAAAATGGCTCGATAGTTAGCTTCCGCACAAAACCAGCCGATACAGGTGCCGTTGATGTGGACGTAGTCATGCCGAAAGGTTTGTTTACGTTCAAAAGTGGTTTCAACTACTACGACCCTCGAATTGTGACGGGTGGTGCTTGGGGTGGACCTATCGATGGTTCCGTGAACGTTGGTGTCCTCGATATTGGCTCTGGCCGTCCCCTCGCGGGCTTCGTCGTCCAGCTCGGAGTAGACAATGACGTTCGCTACACTGGGGTGACCGATGAGAATGGACTTGTTACAATCAGTGCGCCAGAAATCGCTGGAGAATATACGGTTACAGCGGGTCGTGAGGAATACGAGTTTGTTACGTACATGGAGTTGAATGCTCGAAACGTAACGATGTTGACTAGCGCTTATCCGTCCAGCCCTTCACCGGATGACCCAGTGCCTCCGTGCCCAACAGGTGGTCCTGGCCCAGTGGTGCGCGGAAAAATATATCGGTTCAAATCATCACTCGACCAAACCACACGACCTGGATGGAGACCGGTGGCTAGAATTACCTATACTCAGCCCAGTGTTTTTCAGACGAATCCTCCGATGCCCGCGAGTCAGGTTGACTATGTGTTCGAAGATGGCGGCGAGTACGAAATTACACCGGCGCGAGTTGGAACCATTGCGGTCTATGCAATCCTAGGAGACTACAATGAGGAGACTCAGGAGTTCGTGCCTCGGCGAATGGGTATAGCCCGTCAGGTGCCATCCGCTGCAGGCGTGGTCACCGATAACATCAACATTCCGCTCGATATTGAACTTACCAAAGAGGTCGAGATTCGTCTGGATAATCCCCCTGCGCAATTACCGGGGCCAACAACTGTTTCGGTGGCTCCTTACCTGAATCTGGGAAGTGAAGGGGTGATAGCGTTTCCGGGCAGTGAAGTTCTCGGAGAGACAACTGTAGTCCTCAACGGCCTGCCTGACTTAGCGGGTGCGAAGTTCTTCTACTTGGCAGGTTCGTATACTACGCGTCCGGACGGGACGTCAGGAGCGCCTCTGTCGGAGACTCTTCATGAAAGTGGCGATGAAACGGCTGCTGGGATCGATGTGGGACCTTTTGTGGATATGCCGCAGGATGTATCACCAAAGCCGAATCAGCTCGCGGTGGACGGAAAATTCTCTTGGATTCAACCAGGTGCCGTGCCTAATTTGACTCGGTTGTATTCTGTTGACGTGACCAGCGTAAGTGCGTGTTGCTGTGTCGATGGCAACATGAATGGAACTTGTGAAGCGGACGAACCACAAATGTGCGGCGGAGCGCCGGTTCAATTTGTTCGTTGGAGTGTCTTTGGTCCAGGCGGTTTACAAAGCTATGAAATGCCCCCGAATCCTCTAGGCGTCCAAGCCTATGATTCTCCGGGGACCTATTTTTGGGTCGTTGAGCAGGCGATTGCGCCAAGGTTTAACTACAACGAGTTCATCTACAATCAATATTCCCGCTTTTTCTGGAAGAGCTGGAGTCTGTGGTACTCACAATTTGTGTCTAAGGAATCGACTGATTAGTTTACGCAACAAAGAGAACGAAGAAAGAAAATGCCTAGAATTTTACGACTGCTCGCGATAGCGACTTTGCTGTCGGCTTGCTCCAGCGATAAACCTACCGATAATACCTGCGCTGAAAACCTTGATTGTGTCGCTCCTGGAACACGATGTGACGTTGAAGCTCAACAATGCGTTTGCGCAACGGACGAAGCTTGCGCTGACGGTGAGTTCTGCAATCTCGCTGGTTCATGCCAAAAGAAGAGTGGCTGTAGCCTAAACGCAGAATGCCTTGGTGAGAATGAATTTTGTGATTTGAAATCAGGGCGTTGTTTGGAAGGCCCGAAACAGCAATTAGATTCTGCCTGTGGCTTGGTCAGTCACTGCCCACTTCGTACAATATGCGATGGGACTCAATGCATTGTTGGCTGCCATGATGACGGCGACTGTCCGCTGGGAGAAGTTTGTTATGATGATGGAACTGGAAAAGCTTGCGCCACTGGCACAGGACTTTGCAGCGAGGACGCCTTTTGTGATTACGGAGAGCAGTGCCAAGGTAATGCTTGCAAGAAGGACAGGAGAGGACCTTATTGTCGTGGCTGTAGCCGTCGCACCGCACTAAATCCGGAGCCTTGCGATGACGCCCGTAATTTTTGCCTTATCAATAGTGCCGAAACCGGTGGGTTTAGGCAATTCTGCGGCGTTGATTGTTCATTGGGACAGGAGTGCCCCAATGGCTATGATTGCAACTTTGTCGTGATTCTTACAGATGACGTCTGCACAACCAATGCACAATGTCAGTGCGATCGAGACAAGATCTCTTTTGCTACACGTACTTGCACGGTGAGCGACCCCTGTGTACCAGTGAATGCAGATGGAAGTGCTGCTACCGATGCGACTTTCTGCGTCAACAATGGCCATTTAGATTGTAATCCAGGAGGTGAGGGAGATGCTTCGTGTCTCGTTCCCCGTGGTGATACAGCTGGGTTTTGTACATGTGATGATGACTCTGATTGTGCCGAAGGTGGAACCTGTGTGGGCGGCCAATGCTGTGGTGGAGATATCAATCTAGAGCGAGAATGTCGTGTCGGCGAAGCTCGAGTGACCGGCTTTTGTTCCTGCGCAACTGACGCCGATTGTCCAAGAGATAGTTGCGACCCCAGCCGCGGAGCCTGTGCGATCACAGGAAACCCTTGCGTGCCTGGTAACGGTGATTGTGGCCCGGTCCCATGTGTGAATGGTGGTTGCCGCATCGGTCAAAACTGCGCACCTATCCAAGGCCTGGCCTGCAGTGAAGTTAATCCACCATGAATCTAATTGCGCAAAATGTTGTGGAAACGGCAGAGATACGTGGAAGAAGAGCGAAAGATAAGCGCCGTGCGATTTTTACGAGTGTATTACAGACCCAGTTCCTATTTTGGTCGTGGGTGCTCGGTTGGTTTTTTGGACCGGCAGGTCTTAGCCCACGCGAAATAGCCGTCGGTTTTGCGTTTTCTGTGTTCCTCGGGCTGATGACGGCTTTTATTGGCTTACGCCATTATTTAGAGCGTGAAGCGAAAGCGAAGGTCCGTCTGAGAGAGGGCGGGAAGAAAAAACGTCTTGTTCTGTATCCGCGACATTTCTGGGTAAATGATGAGGTCATTCTTCGGCAAGCGGTGGATGGTATAGTGATAGAGGAAAGCTCAGTCACCATTCGATATGTTGCGCTGGGCCAAGACGAGGAAGTAAAACGAACATTTTCGGGGCCATCTGCTCCGGTTGATACCTTCAGAGATTATTTACAGAGCTGAGCTAGCTTTGAAATTTTGCGAAATCGCTACCGACCGGGTCTTGGAACACACGTAAATCAAAATCTCCGAGTACGGCGAGTAGATGGTCGATAATATCGCCCTGGATACCTTCGTATTGGGCCCACCTTTGGTCTGCGCTGAAGCAGTAGATTTGTACCGCGATACCTTGATTTGTCGGTTGTAACAACCGAACGAGCAGAGTGAGATCGTTTCGAATGTTCTCGTTGTTGTGTAAATATTCGAAAACGTATTGCCTAAAAGTACCTAGATTCGTGAGTCTTCTTCCATTTGCCGAAATGCTCAGATCAACGGATTTGTCTTGATTATGCTGGGTGATTTCTTGGCGTCTGCCCTTGATGTAGTCAGAAAGCACTGCGACTTTCTCAAGTTTGTCTAGTTCCTCTTCCGTGAGAAAACGGACGCTCGTTTGGTCGAGATGTATCGACTTCAAGATACGCCTTGTTCCAGACTCGGCCATGCCACGCCAGTTCTTGAATGAATCTTCAAGGAAACGATGAGTTGGTATCGAGGTGATGGTCTTGTCGAAATTTTGAATCTTTACAGCATTGAGGGCGATATCTGAGACTTCACCGTTCGCGTTGAACTTCGGCATTTCAACCCAATCGCCGATACGGATAAGGTCGTTTGTTGCGAGCTGGATACTTGCTACAAGTGACAGAATACTGTCCTTGAATACGAGCATGAGGACGGCGGTCAAAGCGCCCAAACCGCTGATTACGACGGCGGGCGATTTACCCATGACGAGAGCGATAATGGTCAGGCCACCGATTGAAAATACGATCAGTTTTACAACCTGTATGTAACCCTTGATAGGCCGAGATTTTGCGAACTCGTACCGGTTGTAAATGAGATTGACTGCGGTGAGCAGGTCATTCACTGCGAGCAAAAACACGAAGAGGACATAGCTGCTGACCCCTCGTTGTAGGAATACGCCTACTTGGTCGAACGCATAGCCAAAGTAGTAGATGACTATAGCCGGGGCTAAAAGCGCCAGTTTGTTAAAGACGCCTTGCTCAAGAATAATGTCGTCCCAACTAAACTTCGTCTTTTGAGTGAAATATCTGAGCCCTCGGAGGATGACTCGTCGTGCGATAAGATAGGCAACGATGCTGAGTACGACAGCTCCTGCGATAATGGCGGCATTCTTAGCGTAGATATTTGAATTCAGGAATTCAGTGACCTTTTCCATACACCGGCCTTTTATGCACATTTTCAGCCGCTTTCAATCATTCATTGCGACCTTTTTATAATGCTCCGAAGGGAAAAAGTCTCTCAAGGAGCTCTGCGTCGGCGTTAAGGGGCTACAGTCGTTGATGTGCGTATGGTCGGGGCGTCGGCATAAGCCCAGATTTTGAGATTGTCGAAGCGAATTTGGTTTTGCCAGTTACCAAAACCCAGGCGGTTATGACCTGATCCATCCAATGGTTTCGGGTCGTTGTAAGTCATATACAGCTGTCCATCGAGGTACCATTTCAGGTTTCCACCTTTCTTTTCAATCCGCCATCTATAGGTCTTATTACCTTTTACGTTGGTGGGGGACTTTACCTTGCGGTCTTTACCGTGTTCATCAAGTCGAGCGATAACGGAGAGTTTGTTACTCCAGCCGCCCAGGATAAAGACATATCCAGATTGATGTGTTCGTCCGTCGGTCATCAGTTCAATTTTCGCGTCTACAATAGGAAGCTCGCTTTTTATGTCGACCTCCATCACGACATCACTAGGCAAATCAACGTTCAAAAACAGGGGCATATTGTTCGAGAAAGTCGTGTACACGTAGCCATCTCTGATTTTCCAATCTCCTCCGCTCGGGAACCAGTTCGGTCCGAGTTCGTTGCGATTGAAATCGTCGCTAAAAGGCAGTGACACAGACGAACGCGTTGATTCTTTTTTACAGGCAAACAGGCCAACCGATAAGGCTAAGCATATTCTGGTCGCGGAGTTCATTTCGAATCGACAGGTGAAATTACCTTAGGATGTCATTGCAGCTGAGACCTTCCTCTGGTCCACAAGACGCCCCGATAAGGCATCCGCCGTTTTGGCACGTGAGCTGACAATCTGCAGCAGTCTGGCAAGGGCGTCCCGTTCCCATACATTCTCCGGTCGTCCGGTTACACATACACTCAGCATTGGTGTTGCAAGGTGTGCCGCCAATGTCCCAAATACAGCTCTGAGTCCCGTTGAGGGGCACGCAAAATGGTAGCTCCTGGCAATCACTATTGTCGCCGCAGGCAGTGTTCAAAGGCCACTGACATTGTTTGTTCGAGTCAGAGCATCGGTCGCCGCGTGTCATCTCACAACGTCCGAGTAGACAATCAGAGTCTTCGTTGCATGGGAGAAAGCCAGCACCGCTGCAGCTTTTGCAGTCGGTATCGTCAACACAAGTCGCGCCAGTTTGCTGGCAGGTCTTGAGGCAGAAGGGGCTGAATGTATCAATGGTGCAGTCTTGATCATTCAGACATGTGCAGCCACCTGTGAGCTGTCCCTCACCTTTGGAACAACGTTTCCTGTTCATGCAATCATCGTCCCCATTGGGGCAGCAGTCATTAGGGTTACTTGCGTCGCAGCAGTCTGTATTTTCGACGCAGATTTCCTGGGTCAGGATTCGGACAGTGTTGCAGTTGTAACCGTTAGGACAAACATCTGCATTGTTTGCGCAATCAACACCACAATAATTACGTGATCCGCTGTTTGGGTCGCCCTCTATGTAGTTAGGGTTGATGAGACAAAAATTGTTGGGCGAACCACAATCGTTCGCGCCCGGAGAACAGGGCTGGCAGTGGTTAGGGTCTGGGCTATCCACGCAACCTTGTGCCGTACAAAGCTGGCCGTATTCGCAAAAGCTGTTGTCGCTGCAGCCGCCAGCAACACAAGTTCCTGGAACGCCGGTGCTTCCGCCCTGACATACTCGGTACAACGGACAATCTGAGTCTTCATTGCAGCCTTCGACGCATTGTCGAGTCTGGGCATTACAAACATAACCGGGGTCGCAATGGACGTTTGAGCCACAACCTGATCTCACACCCGAGTTATCAATACTTACCTTGTCGATGCATTTTCCTGTCGCAAGGTCGCAGAAAGTATTTTGAGGGTCTGGGCATTGGTCGTTTCGGCGGCACCCGGAAACCTTTTGGCAGAGTCCTTGGCTGTTACATTCTTCACCGGGCCCGCAAGCTTCGTCACTGATACAAACACAAAGTCCGCCTCGGCAGGCTGCGCCGACCGGGCAATCACTTCTGGCTTCACAAACACCATTTTCAAATTGGGACGTTTGACTACACGACGCCAAGCTCAAGGCGAGGGCGCAAACCAGAGACCATACAAAAATTAGATTCTTCATCGTCGTTCTCCTCTTTGCCTTTATTGAAGCGCACTATCGCAGCTAAGTGCTGAGGTTGCTTCCGCACCACCTGCTCGCGCGATGCTGTAACTGATCTCAATATTGGCGTCCGTCGGAGGTACGAAGTCGCCGTCGAAGAAGATAGCGTTCGAGCTGGGCTCCCAAACCCATCCTGAAGCTCGGTTGTTCGGAACAATAACACCGTTTACGCGAACGCAAACTGGAGACTGCGCATCGCCGCAATCCACCGGTTTGCTGCAGTCGGGGAATTTGGTCAGCTCAAATTTTCTTCGTAGACCAGCTGCTTCGAAGCCGAGGGCGCCGAGAACAACGGCGTAATCAGGATTACAAATTGAACCAAAAACACCGTTTCGTTCCAGAAGTTGAACAAATCGCTCTGAAGTTAGCGTGCATTGATTGTTTTCACAGGTGATACATCCTCTATCGTCCGAGCACTTGAAGTTTCCGCAGTCTTGATCGATTTGGCATTGGCCAGTTGGAACGCAAACACCGACCTCAGAGCCTGACCGAGGGAATTCGGGAATCGGTTTTTGGCAGACGCTTCCCTCTAAGCAGGGGAGACGCGTATCATCGCAAACTCTGAACTCTGACGAAAGACCGCGCGAATACATTGAAAGGGCAACGTATCGGGTCCCAGGAAAGGCTGTAATTGTGTTCGGTTCAGAGGGGCATCCTCCGCGTACCGGTCCTGAACCGTCTGGATCAGGGTCACCAACGATTGCACTAAAGGAAATGAGGCCTTCGTTGCCGGCACCTTTCAGGCTCTCGAAGGTTCGATAGTAGTAAGAAACTCGACCAAAGGAAGAATCGTCTTCATCCGAAACGAAGATGACAAATAGTGAAGCATCATTACGCAAAAAGCCGGCGTTTTCCGCGGGAGCCGAAATGAACTGACCCGTGGTTCGGTCTGCGTCGCGACCAAGCGCTTGAGCAGCTGCTTGAATACCGGTTTCGAGGGCTGAACCAGAGATACCCACTTTCACGAGCTTTCCAAAAGCGTCTTTGGCACCAGGTGTGGTGGGTTGAATATAAGAGATGGCCTGGACTAAATCGCAATGAACGTTTTGTGCGTCGTAATTGGGGTTGGTCGTTTCGGCGCAGTCACTTGGACCGCCGCAGTAAAGAGTCTTGTTGTTGGCTGGCGCACTATTCGGACGCGGGACGCAAATGCCGGCTCTTCGCAAACGCCCAGACGCGTTTGAACTTCTGGTGTCGGTAGAGATGACTCCAATGTGATAATCTGGCGGATTGCAGGGATTGCCGGATTTAGAGCACTTCTTGGTTGTGAAGTCACAAATGTCATCCGGTGTCTCACTTCCTTGGCATACGGTGAGGCCGGTGATGAATCGATCGAAGTTTTGGGCCAAGAGCTCTTGCTCTTGAACCATAGACTCGGAGCTATCGATCACCCAAAGGATGTCCACTGCAGCAGCCGAGCGTTGTTTCAGCTCGTCAATCTGCACTTCGGGCTCGGGCAGACGGATGATGCTTGCGTCGTCGTCGCAGCCGTAATTGACGCCGAGCGTCAGTACTATCGCGGTGGTTAGCCAGGAATGTCGCACAAAGTTCACAAACGCGAGTTATTCAAACTCTATCCAGCTTGTCTATCCGAAACTTTGCATTTTCGGGGTAAGTTATTGGGCTGGATCGCATAAAATGGGTGTTTTTATCGGTGATTATCAGGCTGCGATTGACACATTCTGCGACCATAGATACCTGCCCAACGTGAGCGAGACCGAAAATAATCTCCCTAAATCTGTACGTTTTGACGCCCTTGAACTTTCTGATGAGGTGCTGGCTGGCGTACGAGCCCTTGGTTACGAAGAAGCGACACCCGTTCAGGCTGCGAGCCTTGGACCGGCCATGGAAGGTCGTGACCTACTCGTTCAATCGAAAACAGGAACAGGAAAAACCACTGCGTTTGGTCTTCCGCTGGTCGAACAGGTTCAAATCGAGGCGGACGTAACGGATCCCCGCGCGCTGGTGCTTTGCCCGACACGTGAGTTAGCCATTCAAGTCGCTGAAGAAATGTCTGAGTTAGGAGGCCCGAAGGGTGTGAGGGTTATACCTATATATGGAGGAACACCGATAGGCCCGCAATTACGAAATCTGAAAGAAGGCTGCGACATCGTTGTTGGCACACCGGGCCGCGTTCTGGACTTGGCTCGACGAAGAGCATTGAGACTGTCCACTGTGCAAGGAGTGGCGCTGGATGAAGCCGATGAAATGCTTTCAATGGGATTTTGGGAAGACGTTACGGCGATTCTGGATCAATTGGCCAAAAAACGTCAGACTCTGCTCTTTTCGGCGACCTTGCCAGATGAAATCCGTCGCGCCGCCTCCAAGTATCTCAATGACCCAGTCCGTCTTGATATCTCGCAAGATGAATTGACGGTAGAAGGAATTCTAAACATTGCTTATTATCGCGATGACGCGCTGCCTAAGCCGCGAAACCTGCTTTACATTTTGGAAGTAGAGCAGCCTGAAAACGCGGTAATCTTTTGCAACTTACGTCAGGATGCGCAAGTTGTCGCTTCTTTCCTGAGGCGTCAGGGCTTGAACGCATTAGCTCTTTCAGGCGATTTGAATCAAAAAGAAAGAGAGCGAATCATGAAAAGGATGAAACGAGGAGAGCTTCAATACCTCGTAGCAACCGATATTGCGGCCAGAGGTATCGATATCTCAGACCTCACGCACGTGGTTCTTTATTCTCTTCCCGAGTTCACGGAAGTTTATTTGCATCGCGTTGGACGAACCGGACGAATCGGAAAGTCAGGAACGGCCATCTCTCTCATCAGCGGCAAAGATGAATACACGAAAACCGAGCTCACGCGCGAATACGGTATCGATTTTGAGACCCGGACGCTTCCAAGCAAAGATGAACTCGCGAAGCTTCAAGCAAGTCGTGTGACCCGGGAGCTCATCGCGATGGCTCGCCAAGTAGAGACAACATCCTTCTTGCCAATGGCGAAACGTCTGCTCGAAACTGAAAAAAGCGAGCAAGCGATTGCTTTTCTGCTTCGACAACATTTTGGAATCCTTGAAGAAAAACGTGAAAGTGAGGCCAGGGCTAACGACAAGCGCATTGAAAAAGAAGAAGGCCAAAAACGGGCGCACCGTCGCGCAGAAGCGGCTAAGGCGTTGAACGCTAAGCGCGCCGAAAAAAAGCCGAAAGGGGAGCGGCCGAAAAAGGAAAAAGCGAGTGAAGATAAGAAGTTAGACGGTTGGCGTTTGTTCATTAATCGAGGCTCTGGTCAGGGCTACGACGGAGACAAAATCAAGGAGTTGGTGCTCCAAGCGGCGAATTGCGGAGAGCCAGAAATGCTCAAAAAGGTGCAAGTTCGGCGAACTCATGCTTTTGTAGTCGTACCCGTGGAAATTGCAGAACAAGCCATTCAAAAGGCAGAGTCAGGACTCAGTGTCGATGACACGCCAGTAACCATCGAGCGAGCGAGGGCTCGCTAATGACAGCAATGACAGCCCAGAATACGTCGAACTCTAAATCGGCGCAGGCCATGGAAGCTCGTCTCGAAACTTTAGCACCTGGAAGCGAGAGATATGCGATCTTGCGAACCGCCATCGACTTCAAGCGTTCATGGCTAGAGCTTGCGAAGGCTCTATCTGTGATTGAAAAAAATAAGTCGTACAAAGAGTGGGGCTACCGAACCCTTACCGCGTACACGCAACACGAACTTTATCTTCGAAAGGATACCGTCGTAAAACTGCTACGCTCATACAATTTTCTAGAGTCTCATGAAAGACGGTTCCTCGAAGAGCGTGACCCATCTGAAAATGTTGTACCTTTGCCCAGCTTCCAAGCACTCGATGTTCTGGCTGAGGCAAGAGAAAACCCATATCTCTCCGAATCTGATTTCCGCGAACTCCGAAACCAGGTCTTTGACGAAGACCCATCGCCCGGACAGATTCGCAAATTGGTCCGCGAGCGTGCACCGGACCCCGTAAAGAAATCAGCGATAGACCCACAGGCACGCTTACGAAAATGCGTCGTGTTGGCTGAGCGACTTTACGGACTCTTGCTCGAAACAGAAGAAGTTCCGCAAGACGTTCCTCAAAAACTGGAATCTGTAGTCGGAGATTTGAAGCGTCTGCTGGGCGAGGATTAAGCCCGGAGTCTGAACAGAGGCAACATGTCTAAACTGATTCGTTTTGTGTCTGACCACAACCCATCACATTCTCCTCGTTTCTGTCCCCGAATATTCGCTTTCGCGCTTGGATTGGTATGCGCGGCGACCAGCTGTAAGACGATTCCTGCGAACAGTTCATCGGACGTTTCGGTTCGCAAAGTTCATCTCGATATCCTGAAGGCTGAGACCCGCAGGGATGCCGGGGCTGAAGCGGTGCAGATAGGTCTTTCGCATCATAAGAGAAATATTCGACTTGCTGCACTGAAAGCGGTGAGTCGAATTGAATCACCGAGTTCTACTTCTCAGGTTCTTGCACTTCTGGGTGACCGAGATCCTGAAGTTGCGAAATGGGCAGCATTCGCTGCGGGTCAGATTGGTCATGCTCAAGCTGTTTCAGGACTGGTCGAGGCTCTTTCGGATGACTCGATCGCTAAGCCACCAATTCTCCGAGCACTAGGGCGCTCGGCGACGGCTTCAGTTGCGAGTGAGTTGTATCCTGTTCTTTCGAATGAGAAGCCAAAAGTTCGAGGCTCTGCAGCCTTGGCGTTAGGACTCATCGCGAAAAGGGTTGGTGCTGAGCGAGTCAAGACAACAACTATATCGAAGCGCTTGTCAGAGCTGGCACGCTCAAAGCACCCTGCTGATCGTTATGGTGCTGTTTACGCACTCATGCGCATGCCGGGCCCAGATGTCGCAGCTTCTTTTACATCTGTCCTTGCAGACAAAAACTCCGAAATCCGAGCCATGGGGGTTCGTGGTTTAGGGGAGTCAGGTGTGACGATTCAAATATTCGATTCGGTCATAAAAGATCCAGATTGGAAAGTTAGGTATCAGGCAGTCCGAGCCATGGATTCGATGGCTGAGAGGATTCCAGGGTTAGCACCTGCAGTGGCTCAGCGACTAATGGTGATGTTGTCGCATGAATTGGTCCGCTTTGGTCAGCGTGGCTCAATCGGTTCCGGGACGAGCACTCATATCCTCTCTGAAATTGTTCGAGTGGCAGGTAGACTAGGTGATTCTGGTGATGAACTCATTCGTCGCCTCGACGGAGAAAAATGGCGGAATCTCGGGCAGTTCTCACCGGCAACACAAAGCGACGGCGCAGCGATTCACTGCCACCTCGCTTTTGCAACGGATTTTCGTGAATCAGATATCCGCCGGGTCAGAGTTTGTGGTTCTTCGCGGCTGCTGGCCTGGAGAAGATTAGAACTTGAGAGCCGACTCTTAGAGTTTGATGAAGAAGGTGGCTTTGCTGGGTTATTGGCAATGCTTAAACTTGGAGACTCCAAAACTAGAGTGATCGCTACGTTGGCACTTGCCAATGTGACTCTTCCAAACAGAAACAAAGTGCTGAGTGAGTTACTTAGCCACTCAGACCCCTATGTGGTTGCGGCGGCAGCGTCGTGGTTTCAAAATCCGAAAATCGCCAAGGAGGTAGATGGTGAAGTCATTTCCGCCCTCAAGTCCGCACTCCACAAAATGTCGGGAGAACCAGACCCCAATTTTGTCGTGGGCCTCATTGATGCTATTGGCGCGCTGAAGATTCCGACCGCTGAATTCGAGCGGAACCTATCCGTATTCATGAATGACGCTCGCCCAGCCATTCGCCGGAGAGCTGCCGCAGTGATGTCACGTGATTTTTCAATCCCCATGGAGTTCGGTGCAAATCCTCGAAAACAGCCATATCGCCGTCCACGTCCTATCGGTGGTAGGCCCATTCTCTATCTCGAGATGGAACGTGGTACTATCGTAATCGAAATGTTTGGAGACTTGGCTCCTCGAACGGTTGGAGTAATCTCATCTCTTGCCAATGAGGGCTTCTATAATGGTCGTTCGTGGCATCGAATCGTCCCTGACTTTGTATCTCAGGGAGGTTGTCCACGAGGTGACGGATGGGGTGGCCCTGGTTATGCGATCGAAGAAGAGGTTTCGCCGATGACTTTCCGACGGGGCTCGGTAGGTATCGCGACCAATGGCCGGGATACCGGTGCGAGTCAGTTTTTTATTACCCATTCCTCGCAGCCCCATCTTGACGGAGGATACACACTGTTTGGTCAAGTGCGGGATGGAATGGATGTAGTCGACGCACTTCAACCGGATGACCTCATCAAAAGCGCTCGCGTCGTGCTTTCTAAACCCTCTCCACGCAAAGGGATACAAAGATGAGTTCACAATCGGGTTTGCAAATAGCATCGCACGGACGAACCGCACTTGAGGAAGTATTGAGTGATGACTCGATCACAGAGGTTTTGATTCGAGAGAACACGCCTATGTCGATTTGGCGAGATGGCACCCTCGAAGAAAGAGATAGCCCATTTGCTGGAGCACAGCTTTTACCTGCGCTCAAAAAGATAGCGCAAGATATCGGTCAGCCACTTAGCCGAACCTGCCACTGCGTTCGAGGTGCGCTTCCAAGTGGCTGGCTACTCACCATTTGTGATGGAAAAGAAAATACGAGGTCCGCACTACTCAACGCCCGTAGGCTTCCGGTGCTTGGGGACCATAACTTCGAGAGTTTGCGACGGAGTGACATTATTGACGAGCGACTTGCTAAAATTCTGATCGCTTGTGTCGAGACCCGAGCGAACATTGTGGTTGTCGGAGGAACTCGGAGCCGAGTAAGAGGCCAAGTCCTTGCCGCTATTGGCGATTACTGGGCAGCTCAAAATCATGTACTTGCGTTAGAATATCCTTTTTGGACGCCTTCAGATCATCCTCGTGCTCAAATCATCGAATCCAAAGCAATATTTGATATAGACGCAAATCTCGGCGAAGCTATTGTAGCCTGTGACCCTAGCGCCGACACGCTCACATCTATGTTGATGTTGCCTCCACGAGTCCTCATTGCGCTTGATGGTAAGACGATGAGTGAGGCTATCAATTCGATGATTTCGTATCTGAGTTATGTGCGGCCAGGCATGATCTTGAAGGGCATTGAATCAATGATTACCTCTCGTATCGATCTTTTGGTTCTTTGCGATGGAGCAAGCGTCACAGCCTTAGGAGAACCGCAATACTGGCAAGACCGACTGACCATTAGAGCTTTGGCGCAAAGGTCTGCGTCCGGGTATTTGGTTGATTTACGTGGTTCTCACCTTCGTGAGCGTTTATTGACCACCGCTCCCGAACTCGTTGACTCTGCTGCGGAAGACCTTGAAGTGCGCAGTGAAGACGAGAAAAGCCAACCACTTGGGATGACTCCCTTGGTCACTTCGGTGGAACAGCGGCGGGTCAGCGACGCGTTTATTTTAGATAATGAAGAGCGATCTTTTCAGGAAATTATCGAGCCTGATCGAATGCAGACTCCCGTGATTGACGAAGCGAGGGAGGTTCTCGATGCAGCGTCAAATGGAGATGAAGAGCTTAGTAATGAGATTACTCCTCCGGGGCAGGATACTCCTGCTGGGCAAGATATTGAGGACCAAGACGAGCAATATCTTGCGGAGGAAGAAGAGTTGGCGCCGGTCGTCCCCCAAAATCTCTCCGAAGAGGATGAAGAAGTTCATACTGAGATTGGCGCGTCATCAGAAGCCACTGACGAGCCGTTTGTCGACGATATGCCTTCGAGAACGTACAATCTCGCGGATGAATCTGAGGCTTTTAGCGAAGAGCTTGATTTACCAGAGGTCTCACAAGGCGAGGGGAGTCTTTCCTCGCGGCGAGGGCAAGTACAACATGAATCTCAAGCTACGATGATTATCAATCAAGCTGAAATTGATATAGACGACCAACTTGCGCCGTCTTCAGATCACGTGAGCGAAGGCCCCGGGCGATCGAACGAACGCACGCCAAGCCTCCAAGCTCAAAAAAGAGGGAGAAAACCTTGAATTCCAGAACTATCACTAGTCTTGCAATTCTCACCGATACGGGTTTCTTTGAGTGATAGATAGTTATGGCCGACCCTCGTCATGTAGCTAAGGAGCTCGCTCGCCTGATTAGAGGTGAGATTGAATTCAGAGATTTCCCGTGGTTGTCGCCGCGCGAACGAAAAGCTCTGGGGGCTCTTGGAATGGCGAAACTCAAGCAAGGCAAGCCGAAACAGGCTAGGGCCGCATTTGGGGTATTGATTGATTTAGAGCCAGAAAAATCCGTGCATTATTTGATGTACGGACATTCTGCTGCCCTCGAAAACGATGTAGAAGAAGCGTTTGATTACTTTGGTAAATCCATTAAGCTTTCTGCGCAAGTAGACGAATTTGCTGACGTTGCGGCGGAAGCCTTTTTAGCGCGCGGTGAATTATTGCTGCGATTGGGGCGCACAGTTGAGGCGAGGGCTGACCTCGCCGATGCCTGTACCAGAGTCAAAGATCCGGTCCGCCGAAGGTCTATTGAGGCCTACCTTGCTGCTTAGGGCTTGCCATAATGTCGTTTTTTGCATACATTTTAGCACCAGAATCGACAAGCAGTCGATAAGGTGAAAACGGGAGACCAGTACGCCATGGCGAAAATTAAATCAGGAACTCAGACGACTTCAGCTGCGCAAATTTCTACGCCGATCCAGTCGCAATCAACGGGTGCAGCCACCAAGGCTCAAGCACAGGCTCCTGTATCCGCGCCCGTGGATCAATTGGCCTCCCAGGTCGCCCAGAGCCAAAAGCCCGCTGCTTCTAGTCCGCTAACGGCTACGCTCATGGCCGGACTTTCCGACCTCGCTGAGTCTTACTACGGGACCAAACAGGCTGCGGCAGCACCACAGCTTCAGATGATGTCCTCAGAAAAAGAACTCGATTCCCAAGTTTCTCCAGAGATTCGCGAATTGAAGGCTCAAAGGTTAGCGAGACAAACCGGAATTCCCGCAAATACGTCGAAAGAGATCGTGGATCTGGCTGCATACATCCTTTCGTTTTAGGCTCATTATCGATGACCAAAGCCCCATTTTTGTTAGGCCGCGCGAACGGTGTTCCTTCCCGGCGTAGTACTCAGAAGCAAGCAAACGAAAAAGAGATCACCGAAGGAATTGATGAGGTCACCGGTGCGATTGCTGAGCTTATGAATTGGCCAAAAGCAGAGCGTGAAAACCGACTAAAGATGCTTGCCGACCAGATCCAGGCTGTAAGAAATTCTACTGAGAATTTAACGGCACAGGAGCACCTCAAGCGGGTCGAAGCTTCCAATAAGTTGGTTGAGTTACTACGAAGAGTCTCAAACGAGATCTGAAACAATGAAGACACAGACCCAGGCCGAGCTCGAAAATTGGGCTCAGACGTTTTCTTTGGAGCGTCACTCGTTAGTGGGAGCTTTCGAAAAGTATGAACATCTGTTGTGCCAACTCGAAGGTCGAGATGTGACTGATGGTGAACTCGCTATGAGTTTAGCTCAATTACGAAAGAACGTAGGCAGAGAGAGTCGTGACGAAGAAGCAGCGCCTGAACTTGCTCGCCAGCTGGAGCAGGTCACTGCGCGTCTCGAAAGCGCTCGGGAGCGGATGAAGGTACTCGAAGAAGCTGGTCACGACAGTGAATTTGCGAGCCTTACGGGTCGACTAGAAGCAGCGCAAACACTCTTCTCTACCTTACGCGCGGCTTTAGCTCGTAGAACGAGATAATAAACCCACTGCGAATTGTTTCATGATTTTCAGTATCTAGTCTAAGTTCGTCACTTTGATTTTTCTGTTGTGCCAGCGGTCACATTTGATTGAACCCTCCATTTAGAGGGTCTATAGATTGACTGAACTTCGGTCACGTGTTGATGTCCGTACGACCTTCTGAGGAGGAATTATGAAGTCTAAGATGTTTCAACTGCCACTTTTGGCATTCACAGCTGGTCTTGCAATGGCCTGCACCAACCCGACAATTGACCCAGAATCGACATTTTATGCCGAAGGGCGAGCGGTAACTGCCGACGGAGACCCTTTGGTCGGTGCCGAGGTGAAGGTGGTTAGGTATTTCCACCCCGCAAAGTTGCTGCGCCCGGACGTTGACGATCTGTTCGACTGCGACGCGGTCGACTGCGGATACCCTGGCTTGGATTTGGAAGTAGGTCTAGTTTCAAAAACGACAACCGATATGGAAGGCCGATTCTCGATGGATTTTAAAGGCGCCGATATTGCCGGACAAAGCGGCGTCATGGACGAGATGGGTCTTGTAGAAGGTTCGAACGTCGTTATTGTCGTCAAAGACCCGAACGATATGCTCGGAAATGCGGGTGTGTTTACCAATGATTACACTTATCAGCAGACGGACAAGACTTGGGATCCAGGAGAACTGAACCTTTGGGACGCTAATGCAATCGCAGATGTGTCAAACGCCGGAATGTCAGGCAATGTAAATTTTGCCTGGAATCGAAGTACGGCTGCTGGCACAGCATCAGTAGATACCACCTATCGGGTAGAGATTCGCGGCGGTGGCTCGCGTTTGGTTCAGCGATGTTTCGACGGAGAAAATTCTACGTTGGGTGGTTGTAACGAAGAGGCAATGAGCGACCGGCTATCTTTAGATGTTTCAGCTTTCTCTTTGTACACATTCTATTCTGATATGGGGAATTTTGCGGCCTATGTTCAAGGGAATGGCCGGGAGATGAATTGGCGAACCGCGTTTACTGTTGAAGGCGTATTCGAGAATCCTGCTATGGACCGACAGCCAATTATGACCTCAGGCGTATGGGCTATCACCGAGTCGGGAGCTGAATCCATTGACGGCTCTGCCGCTACCGATGGCCTGCCATCCACGCGATTATCGCTCATGTCCCCTGCGCAAGCGGTCTATGTACAGCTGCCGCTAGGGAGCCTAGTGACTGACGCTGGCCTGCTCAACTCGGTCGTGTCGAACTCATATTCCGCCTGTATTGTTTTGGAGTTCTCACCTCAAGCCTATGACAGTGTAGGGAGTGCTCAGATGAGCGGTGACGGAGACTGGGTTCAAAAAGGCCGGTTTTGTGGTGGAAACGGAGGCAGCGACGAAGTGAGTGCTCTCGTCAGCTTTGACACCTCAGCATCTATGGGACAAGTCGCTTCTTGGATGCGGTTTCGTGTCGAAAATACGCAGATGAGCATGGTTGCGCCGTTGATCACTGACATCGGTGAAGTTGCGGTTTACGCAGCTGAGTAATATCCACAACGCCTCGGCGGCGCTACGAATCATTTCGTAGCGCCCGCCATCCTCAAAGTTTTCCTTCAAGTCATCCTCTCACCTGATTTTGCCTTAGATTGTAATTTCGATTGAACAATGTTTGTTTGTCGCAAGTATGATTCAGGAATTTGGAGAGAGACTCGCTAAGTTTTTTCGGACAATTACACCTGACCCGTTTGTTTTAGCGATTGCGTTGACTGCGACCACAGCGCTTCTTTGCTTGATCCTGACAACATCCAACGCTTCTGAAGTCATTCAAGCTTGGCACGGAGGGATCTGGTCCCTTTTACGCTTTTCCATGCAAATGTGTTTGGTATTGGTCACTGGACACGCCCTCGCAAGCGCCCCGGTTGTCCGCCGTCTAATCAATCGAGCAGTAGACTTAGCCGGTTCCGCACGGGTTGCGGGCGCATTGGTCGCATTTATCGCGCTCTCTACCAGTCTCTTTAATTGGGGCTTGGGGTTGATTGTTGGCGCGTTACTGGCGCGCCAGATGGGGCACAGATGTAAGGAGCGCGGAATCGTTGTCCATTATCCCTTGCTGGCAGCCGCAGGATATACCGGACTGATGATTTGGCATGGGGGCTTATCTGGAAGTGCACCTCTCAAGGTGACTACGAACAAAGACCTGGTCGAATTGTTGGGCCCGAAAATGGCCGCAACTGTCGAACCGGTTTCTACCTTCGATACCATTTTCAGCACGATGAACTTATTTGTGTCTGGCGGGCTTTTATTTTTGGTACCGCTCATTGTTTACTTTCTGATGCCCGCGCCAGGCGGAAGTCAGACCATCGAATCTTTTCCGGAGGCTAACGAATTCGCTTCTGAATCCATCGAAACACCAAGAAACTTCTCAGAAAAACTAGAACAGAGTAAATGGGTTTCGGCCGCTTTGCTCGTTCCAGCGATTGCGGCACTGTTTTTCTATTATCGAGATAATGGCCTAGGAAAGTTGAATCCCAATATCATCAATATGACGCTCCTCACTCTAGGAATCGCGCTTCATGGTACACCCAAAGCGTATGTACGTGCTGTGAGTCAGGCTGTAAGTGGCTGCGCCGGCATTATCCTCCAATTTCCGCTATATGCGGGCATTATGGGAATGATGAAAACGACTGGTCTTGCTTCTCTCTTCGCATCTTGGGCAGCGGGTATCGGTAGCGCGACCGGGTATAGCATCGTTACATTTTTTGTCGCAGGACTTATCAATTTCTTTGTTCCTAGTGGAGGCGGACAGTGGGCTGTGCAAGGCCCTATAGCGGTCCAGGCTGCGGCGGAGCTTCAGATCCCGTTATCCAAGGCCGTGATGGCCGTTGCCTACGGGGACCAATGGTCAAATATGCTTCAGCCATTTTGGGCGCTGCCGTTGCTTGGCATTACAGGTGTGAAGGCGCGAGATATTATTGGTTACACGACTGCGGTTATGGTCTTTAGCGGTGTCTGGTTTATACTGGGCCTGTTTCTATTTACTTAGAAGTTGGCCGGATTACAGTTGTGAAGAACAGTTGACTCAACACCCGCCTGACAAGCCGTTTGGGGTACTGTGATAGCACCAAAACCAGAACCGTTGTTGCTCGACTGAAAACAGAAGGACGATTGTCGACTGTCGCCATCAAGGTCGCCTACAGCCCCCACCGCAAACTCCGAAGCGATACCCGCCTGAGAGATTGTCCCTGGTGAATAATACTGAAAGTAAACGGGGGCGGGTGGTTCAAAACCAATACAGTCGAAAGCGCTACAAGCTGCGAGATTATCTCGGTCACAGTTCGTGTCACACTCGACACGGTCCCAATTACGTTTTCCAATGCCTGGCGGCGTTGCGGGATTGCCTACGTCAATACTTGCGTAGCCTTCGAATTCTGCAGCAAACGAGTTTTGTGTCGTGACTATATTGCCTACGAGCGTTCGTGCTTCGGATGTCTTTACTCTAAGTTGGTAGTTAATAAAGTTCGGTATCGCGATGCTGGCGAGAATAGCAACGATAGCCACGGATATCATGACCTCAATAAGCGTGAAGCCTGCTTGGCGAGGACAGTGACGGTTCATAACCACGTGTATTAAACTCTGGATAGCGGTCCGCACGCAAGTCTTTCCCACAAAAATCTTCTGAAATGATAAGGATTTTCGGTGCTTTACTCCCTCAGTGCACTGAAGAAAGCCCGTAAGTCCAGATGAGGCCGAAAAGAAGAAGAAGTTTCGCTGTACTAGCAAGGGTCGCATTCAGCGGCTTGCCCTCTAGTTGAATGACATCTTTCGTTAGTTTTCCGGCCCACGGAAGCGTTAACAGTGGCAATAATAAACTGTAATTCGGCGAGGAAGACTCACGAAATAGAAGCCATATTGGCGTGAGATAGGCCATAAGCATTAGGACTATATATTCGGCCACTCCGAATCGCCGGCCAAAGCGAACAATGAGTGTCCTCTTATTCGCAACCACATCAGTATGACGGTCCCGAACGTTATTGACCACGAGGATTGCGGTTGCGAGTGCACCGATGGGGATTGATGCTGCCCACGCGGTTGCTGGGATGATCTGACCTTGCACGTAACAGGTTCCGCAAACGGCCACGAACCCAAAAAAGATGAATACGAAAATATCGCCTAATCCATTGTAGGCAAGCGGATAGGGGCCTCCGGTGTACGCAATTCCCGAAAGTATAGAAATGATACCCAAAATGAGGATGGCTACGCCAGCTTCGGTGATGAGGTACACCCCAAAGAGAGCGGCAATCGCAAACGCTACGACCATTCCTAAAGTCATCTCTTTCGCCGATATGAGTCCGGCTTCTACTGCTCGAGTCGGGCCCAAACGGTCGCTATTGTCGGCTCCTTTCTTAAAGTCGAAGACATCGTTTGCGAAGTTTGTACCTATTTGTATCGCGAACGCTCCAAAGAGAGCCGCTAGGACCGGTAAAAGCTCAAACGATTGATGAGAATAAGATACTGCGGCTCCGACTGATACTGGAACGAAGGCGGCGGTGAGTGTCGCTGGTCTACACGCGAGTACCCAAGCTTGAAATTTTGAGGTTTCGTTCATCCTATTGCTCCCAAAGCAATTGAGACTCACGGTAAAAACTGTCGGGCGCGACTTGTGCGTCAAGAACCGAGACTCCGTGATGATTGTATGCCGCCTCGAGCGGTGCCACCAACTGGTCCAACGAGTTCCACGACTCTACTTTTACCCCGTAGCCTTCACAAATTTGGGCCAGATTAAAGTTCTGTGGGGTGGTCCAATATTCCCAGTTCGTTTTGGGCATACCTGTCCGAGCAACGGGTAGCTGCTCGAAAATGCGGCCGCCTCCGTTATTGATTACGACGAAAACAACGGCCTGCTGAGCCAGCTTAGAATTCGCTAGCGCCGAGATATCGTGGAGAAAGCCGATATCTCCGATAAGCGCGGCAATAGGTTTACTTGATACTGTTGCCGCGCCTAAGACACCAGAAATCTGCCCATCAATGCCGCTCGTTCCACGCTGCGATAGCACATCAAGCTGCGCAGAATGCGCGGGTCCGAAAGTGTCCAAGTGTCTCACGGGTAAACCGTTCGCTGCGAAGACTGTACTGAATTCGGGCGCAGAGGATAATAGGGCACGGGTAATCTGGCCTTCGGTCAGTGAAGCTGAGCTGAGACTCTTCTGGATACGTGTCGTACAGTCGGCAGAAAGTGAAGCGTGTTGCTGCTGCCAGCCTTTGTCCACCTGTTTGGTATCCAGGGTTCCCAGGGTCTCGGTTAATTGCTCAAAAAAGTCTTCAACTTGAGTGCGGATGAGCACGGTTGCTCGATTGTCTGCGTCGTTCCATTGCTCGGGAGAAATGACCCAAAATGGTGTTCCTGAGCATTCTTGAAGAAGTAGTTGTACTCCTTTCGAGACTGGCGCTTTTCCTATTTGTACAATGAGGTCTGGTCGGCAGCCATTTCGCAAGCTTTCGTTTCTGAGATAACCATCTAAGTTGTCGATGATGGGTGAGGGATGCTGTGGAGATGACGAGAAGCGTAATTGACTAGTGGCTTCTGCATGTAAAACAAATCCTTGTTCTTGCGCAAAGGAGAGAATTCGCTCCTTCAAAGGCTGAGACAAAAGGGGCAGGGCGCCGGCGACCATTAAGCCACGTTTCGAATTGAGGCAGTCGCTGATGAACTTGGAGAGATCCTCGTCGCAAAGCCTCGAGATGGACTTGGAGGCTCTGACTGAATGAAATAGCTCGTCTACTTTCTTGTTATCTTGGTTTAGCTCAAGAGGCTTCTCGGAGCGAAAATTGATATGGACAGGTCCGGCCACGGGAAACGTTGTTTTTTCGTACGCCTGTGTTGCTTTTCTAATCAGTGCGCGAAGGGAGTTGTCGTCGCCTCTTGGGTCTCCAAGCTCAAAAAAACCTCGAACATGGTGTCCAAAGAGATTGATCTGGTTGATCGTCTGCGGAGCGCCACATTGGTCGAGATGGAGAGGCCTGTCGGCTGTGATAACGAGTAGCGGTAGTCCGGAGTATCTTGCTTCAATAATTGCTGGTAAATAATGCGCGCTGGCTGTGCCGGAAGTGCAAATAAGTAAGCTTGGTTGTCGGGTGACTCTTGCTTGTCCTAAAGCGAGATAGGCTGCAGCCCTTTCATCAAAAACAGAAAAGGTTTGAACCACATCCTGCTCGAGGAGTGCGGAAACCAAGCTCGTGTTTCTGTAGCCGGGGCTTATGACTGCCGATCTAACACCTGCTTGCACTAAGGCTCTTATAAAGGTTTTCGTCCAACGAGTTTGCTCGATTTGGTCACTCATCCTTGTCTCAGTGCACGCAGTAGTGGCTGTTGCTTTAGACGGGTTTCCTCATATTCCGATGCTGTTTCGGACTCGCGAACAATACCCGCACCAGCAAACAAGTGTGCCTTTGAATCATTGATCAGGCCACAACGCAGCGCAACAGCAAATTCACCGTCTCCATCGCGATCGAACCAGCCGATTGGGCCGGAGTACCATCCGCGAGAGAACGGCTCACTTTGGTTTATCATTGACTGAGCTACATGTACGGGCATCCCGGCGACGGCAGGCGTCGGGTGAAGTGCTTCAACGAGGTCCAAGATATGTCTTTCGTTCGCTAATTCACCAGAAATCGCCGTGCAGAGATGCATCACGTCCTTTAGACGACGTAGTGTCGGTTCTGGAGCAACCGAGAGTGTAACGCAGAGGTTTTCGATCTTGGACAAGATATAGTCTCTTACGAATTTATGCTCGTCTTGGTCCTTGTCGCTATTTTGAAGCGTGTTATCCGCATTGCTATTTAGAGCATTAACCGTTCCAGCAAGAGCCTCTGTATAGAGTTGGTTTTTCACTTTCCTAACTAAGGTCTCAGGTGTCGCACCAATGAAAACGCTTTTTTCTGAGGGGAATGAAAAGAGCGT
The DNA here is from genome assembly GCA_036337945.1 of Myxococcota bacterium. Classification (GTDB taxonomy): domain Bacteria; phylum Myxococcota; class Kuafuiibacteriia; order Kuafuiibacteriales; family Kuafuiibacteriaceae; genus JAYZDF01. The sequence goes on along the minus strand of JAYZDF010000089.1, from coordinate 31,881 downwards.
TGATGTAGGGTCTGCTTGTCGCAGGTTTTCAAGTACGTTTCTGATATCAATCCTGCGTTGGCTGTGTAGTTCTGTCTGACGTGCAGCAACCACTTTGCCCACTTCGCCGGACTCGATAGACGCTTGAATCGATTTGATTCTTTCACCCCACTCTGAAGCAGCGTGAGCTTTTTCGACGAGCTGTAACTCCTCACTGCTAGGCTCAAAGTGGTTCGAGGCAACTTTCGCGAGGTGCGCAAACGCGCGCTTTTTACAGGTGTCGGGATGTGATGACGAAGGGTAATAAACTGTTACGAATGCGCGGCCTGAGTCGATTTCGTATGACCATTTAGGAAGAACGAACTCGCTGTTGCTGAAGTCATTCCATTGGCTTTCTCCGTTGCTCGTCTGCTCTGCAAATGAAAAGCCTCCGAACAGGCGGGCGCGTGGGGGTAATAAGTTGGTGAAGCCTGGTTCAGCGAGTTGCGAGAAGATCCTTGTTGATTGCTGCTTTTGGTCTTGAAATCTGTCAGTAGACTCAGCTGTTATTCTCTCCAGACACCCGACTCCTACCCAGGCTTTTTTTGGAGATGGCGGTAACCACAGATACGTCGATTGTGAGGTCTCTTTCGAGATAAAGTGAAGGGGGTCGATCAGAGGCGCGTCATAGATAGCCACCGCGTATTTCGAACCGCGGCTTTGATCTCGCAGTTTGGCCGAAGGTAGAGGTGCCGCATGACTAACCATCTTCTAGGGTCCCTTCGTTCCAACAAATAGTGTACAAACGCCGAAGGTCAGGGGGTAGGCTTCTGGTTTAGTGAAACCTGCCGTTCGCATCATTTCCTTAAAATCATTGTTATTCGGAAAGGCAGCAATGGATTCTTGTAGGTATCTGTACTCTTTTGAGCCTGAGAGAATTGCGCCGATCCAGGGAACGATCCTTCTTATGTAAAGCTTTGCGCCCGCTGCGAGTACTCCACGTTCCGGTTCATTGAGTTCGAGAATTCCAACCATTCCTCCTGGCTTCAGAACACGGACCATTTCTCTTAATCCCTGCATCCGGTCCGGCACATTCCGAATTCCAAAGGCAATCGTGACTCGATCGAAATGGTTGTCAGGAAATTCCAAGTCTTGGGCGTCGCCAAGAACGAGCTTAACTCGGTCACTGATTCCACTCGAATCTACTTTCTCTTGAGCCACGGCCAGCATATTCGCAGAGGGGTCTAGCCCGACGATCTGGCTGGTCGTGTTGGCTTGAAGCATGGCGAGGTCTCCAGTCCCAGTCGCGAGGTCTAAAACCTTATGACCATCACGTAGACCAATCTTCTTGAGAGTTGTTTTGCGCCAACCCTGATCGAGACCCATCGACAAAATACGGTTCAAACGGTCGTACCTATGCGCGATGGCATCGAACATCTCGCCGGAGCCGCCGATGCCCCCTTTAGCTACTGGAGTGAGTGATTCGGATTTCATTCGTTACTTCACCTTGAACTCAGCCGGTTAGCTCTTGCGATGCAGCGCCTCCTCGGCAACGAGCTCGAGGGCTGTCCGGGCGGCGCTTGGAGGGAGTGCGCTAAGACTTTTTCGCGCTTGGTCTGAGAGGTCCCTTGCAAAGGCCATTGATGTTTCGACAGCTCCACTATTCACAAGGCTGCCCAGAATGGAGTGTCTGAGGTCCAACGAAAGTTCATCTGCTGCATCATTAGTGTTCACCTCTTCAAGCATCGCAACGAGTCCTTTATCTCTCTGCGCACCAATGATGAGTGGGTATGTCATTTTTCCTTCACGTAAATCCGTAAACAAGGCTTTTCCAGTGACCGCTGCCTCTCCAGTGAGGTCAAGTGTGTCATCGACAATCTGAAATGCGAGGCCGAGGTTTCGTCCATAATTCTCGAGTGCTTGGACGGCTTCATCTGTTTGTTCGCCAGCACGAGCTCCAGCCCCCATCGCCCAGTGAAACAGAACGGCGGTTTTGCCTTCGATGATTCTCATGTAGTTCTTGATATCGAAATCAAGTGATCCTCGGGCTTCGAGCTGCATCGCTTCGGCCTCAATCATTTTCTCGATGACGTCGAGGACCTCATCAACGGCTCCCGAGAGACCTGAAGCAATGACTCGTCGCAGAGCAGCTACAAGCAGCCAATCACCACCGAAGATGGCAGCAGCGTTTCCGTACAAGAGACGCGCACACGGCTGGTTGCGTCTTGTGGTGCCTACGTCGACGACATCATCATGAAGGAGCGTCGCGCTATGGACGAGTTCCACCGCGACGCCAATGTTCAACGCAGCAGGGTTGAAGCCTGACCCGGTTCGGGCAGCGAGTGCTACACAGAGTGGTCTTAGCCTTTTCCCTGATAAGCTTAGGAGCTGGGATGCGCTTTGACCCGCAATGTGCTCTGGTGTTACGACTTCGGAGAGGGCAGCCTCAACTCGAGCTAAGTCCTTCGTGAGAATCGACTTTAGGTTCGACAACCGACGGGAAACGGTCTCGCTACCGTTTTCTCCGCTCAGGCGGCTCAAGCGGCCGAGCAGGCTCGATTCAGCAGGTGGTTTACTTCGGGCAACTACCATTCCGTACACTCCGTTCGGTTGGCTGAGCGCTAAACCCTCAGGGTCCCCCTGGTCAAGTCTATACTACATCAACGCAGATTTTCTTACCCCCAGGCAAGACCCAACAACCGTACATATGGGGCGTAGCACGGTTAAGTCGCCGATGTTCAGAACTAAATGATGAAAATGACAGATAAATGCTGGAAATCTTCCAGTACGAAGGAAGAAAGAGTCAATTTATCGGTTCGAGCTGTTGGGGCGTGATGATTCGTTTGCGAATGCTTCGTGTATCGCTTTCGCAGGCACCAAAAGGTTCTTGTCTACATCCCATAAGCCCGCTCGGGCGAACCCTAGACACTGGGCACTTGCGTTGAAAACTGGCATCCCATTTTGCAGTGGGTGGTTGAGGCGAGGGGTGCCTTCGTAGCCTATTTCGAGTCCGGTATGGGTGAGAAAAAATTCTTGGATTTCGGGTTTGCCGAGAGTGCTCGACAAGGCGAAGGTAGGCAAGCCTACTTGCAGTTGTGCCTCGGCAACCCACTCAGAGGCTACTAAACCGATAGAACTCAGAGACCCTTTTGCACGAATCAAGCTCACGCGTGACTTTGGATTCTCGGCGAGCAGGATCCCTTTGAGGGCTTTTCTAGATGGGCCATGGATCATAATTTCGGCGGAACTCTGAACAATCAACGACATGATTGCGATGGTGTTGTCATTGAGAGCGACACCAAATCCATCCCGAAGTTGAGCAGAGATGATACTTGTGCGCGGTTGTTTTTCTTTCGCCGTAACGTATACGACTCGCGCCTTGAGCTTCTCCCCAAGGTTGTCTAGTTCGGCGATCGACATCGGAGCATGGTCCGGTATCGGAAGTTGCCCGCTGACGAGCCCCGCAAACAATACTTTCTGTATCAGAGGAATCAAAGCGATACTCATTTAGGATTTCTCCATTCCAAGAGGAACAAGTGTGCCCTCATGCCGAACGAGCGGCTGATTTGGTTCTATATCATCCGGAACAACCGAAACGATTTCGTCTGGACGCATGACAATGACTGTTTCGTTTGGAATTTCGCGTCCAGGGTGGATCAGAACTTTGGCAGCGACTTTCGCGCCATGTCCAACTACTGAGCCCAAAAATGACCGGTTTGTACTCGTCAATTCTCCTTTATGACTCACATTTACGGAACCGACGAACTTTGCATCAACGAAGCCTGCCCAGGCATTTACATAAGCTCCACGGCCAATCAGAGATACCTGAAGCTTGTAATTTCCGACCGTCGATTCCGGATAACATGTGGAGCTAACGAGAAACGTGTTTTCGAGGACGAGGGCATCTTCTCCAATGACTGAATTCAAGATTACAGCGTGGTCTTGGATGACTGCATTTGGGCAGATGTACGAGTTTCTAATCGTGACGTTCGGTCCAATCGTTACGCCACTTCCAATAATTGAACCTGAAATTTGTGCAGTAGGATGAATTTTACAGCCCGACCCTCGGGACACTAAGCGATTCATAATGTTCTCAATATTAAACGATAGCGCCGAAAAGGCCTTAAAAAGCGCCCAAAAGGGTCGTTGTCGCAAAACTAAGTCCACCCATCTTATTCCAAACGAAAGTTGATTTAACCAGAGGATATGCACCCAGTGTTCTATGGAGACGACAACACTGGTCGTCACTGGATAACGCATGGTTGTTGCTTTCCGTTCTCCGATTGTAGGTAAGGGAATATTTCGAACAAGCTCTTTTTTGGGGACGTCAATCCACGTTGCGAGTTTCCTAAGTTCACTCAGCCATTCTCCGTCGGCGGGTAAAACAGAACGACTGTTTTTAAAGAAGTAAATGTCGTGTGCGATGCGATCGCCGTTTTTGTCTAAAGTCTGTAACGGTTCGGTGTACTCGACGGACGCGTTTCGTGTGAGTGAAAGCCTTAGGCACTCACTATCCGATTTCTTTGAGACTCGAATAAAGTCCTTAAGGATTTTCGGCGTAATAAAGTGACGATCTAGAATGAGAACTCCAAATTGAGTTGGCTTGCACTCAGCAAGAAGTTCTACCGCCTGTTCGGGTGAGTCTGCTTTCACGAGTTCAAGTTTGCTTTTAGAAGCCGTGTCATGTTGCCATGCTTCAATCGTCTGATCTGTGAATATTGATAAACGTGGGTGTTCGTTGAACGGAGTAATCACCGTATCTGTTCGCAGGACGACCATTCGACCCTTATATCTTCCCGAACTTGCCATCATGCATACCTCTGAGGGTTGCTGTCTCTAGAGTACAGTCTTCGATCATCTTCGAATTCGTCGACTCCACCTTCGCTGAGCATCTCGGCTGCCGGCGTCAGAGTCCCTTCATTCCAACATACGGGCATCTTCGTGTGTTCGGGCGAGATTTTGTGTACTCCTTCCGCTCGTCTCATGACGATGGTGGTTCGGTTTGGAAGAGCACGACCTGGGGCGATAATCGCGCGTGCCCCCAGTACGCAGCCATGGCCCGCGCATCCACCGAGTGCCATACGCTCGGTATTGACTTCTTTACCTGCGTCCAAGACATGAACAGGTTCGTCTATGGACTGATCTTGGAAAATTACGCCGGTAGTCACAAAGCAATTACGCCCAAGTATGACATCGCGGAGTAGCAGATTAGAAAGTGTTGCGCCGCCGAAAGACACCACGTGCGAGAAACTGGCGTCTGCCAGGGTATGGGTTCCATGTCCCAAAACGCTGTGGCGTACTTTGGTAAAATCAAACAGTTGGCTGCCTGGTCCAATGTAGCTATTTGAGATGAAACAACCTGCGCCGATTTGGGTATTGTCTCCAATTACCGCATTTTCAAGATAAGCCGTGGGGTGAATGGTCACATTACGCCCAACACGATTTCTAGCATTTTTGAGAAGTCTCGGTACAAGGCACGGAATAGCCCAAAGTAAATGAACCCAGTGATGAAGGTGAACGGCGAGGCGTCCATCAATCGGATATTCAACCTCAGACGGCCCTGAACCTATACGAGGCAGCTGGCGTATATTTGTTTTGGATTCGGTTTCGACGCACACGGGAGTGCAGGTTTGCCGAAGTTCCTCTAGCGAGGCATTCGGGTCAGCATAAATAAATATGTCGAATAGGAGTTGTTCATCTTGGCTCTTGATACTGCTCAAAGGTTGAAAACTGCGACTGACGTGACCGGCCGGTAATGACAGGCGAGAAGGGTTTCCGGGTTTGGTTTGACGTCTAAAAGCCTCGAGAATTGGAGCGGAAGCAAAGGCCCAAGAGGCGAAGCATAGGTCGTTTGAGTTTACGCGGGCTTGTTCTACCTCCCTGCGCCTGAACTGTTCAAAGCTGACGTCCAGAAAGGGCAGGTCGCAAACAAGGTCCCCGAAGGGAGCAATTGTTTGAGCCGAGCGGATTATCCTCACGGCTCAAGCATTGCGAATTTTGCGATAAATCGCCAGTTTATCCTGCGTTCATGAAACGCTGACGGAACTCGCGCTTTTCTCGCTCCTTCAGCTCATTTTCGATGAATTTTTCTGCGTTATCGATGCAATTCATCATCATTCCTCGCAGGAAGTCTTCCATTTGGCGAGGTCCATGACGCAGGGTGTCATAATAGCGCTGACGCTCCGTTCCGTGGAAAATCACTGGCATGTAGCCATAACGCATTAGGATAAGGTTCAGTAGAAGGCGGCCCACCTTTCCGGAGTGCTTCGAAAATGGGAAGATTTTCATAAACCGAAGATGAAACTCCGCAGCGAACATAATGGCGTTTTCGTCGGTGGGCATATTGTCATTGGCCCACTGAACAAGGTCCTCCATTTTTTGCTCGATATGCTCTGGCTGAGCGATTTCGTGAAAGTAGGTCCGATGCAGTGGAATAAATTTTCGATATTCGCGCTCGTCTGGAGTCCCGTTTTCGTCGGTCGATAAAACTCGGTTTATCCGATGCATCAACTCGAGGTCGATTTTGAAGTCTTCATCAGTAGAGGCGATGTCTCGAATAAGGCTTAACCCGAGTTTTTGGTTTCGAATGGGATAATAGGTGTCGAGCGCAATCGGGCGGCCCTTCAGTGCCGATTCCATTTCCGCGTGTGTGATTACGACGCCTTCCAGCGCATTCTCATGGTAAATCCATGATAAGTCGAGTTGACCTAGGAATTGCCCGAATAAGTCCGGATGCTTCTCAACGAGATCTTTCAGCATTTCAGTGCAGTCATCTACGTCTACCATTCCTAGTTGTTCTTTATGCCCCATACAAAATTCCCCCTGAATAAATCAGTTGTTATGTCCGAGATTTAGAGGAAGCCCTATTGCTCGCTAAATCCCTAGAATCTGTCGTACTCCAGCGATATCGACCTCGAATTCACCGTGTCAATATACCCCCAATAATAAGTGTTGGGCGGTGTAGTACAATGTAACCAGCGGGATTCCTTCAGGTTTTGGCTCTGTGCGTCATAACAGGATGCTCTGGAAAGAACAGATGTTCAGTTGACAGTGGGGTGTCAGTAATTTCAGGTGGTTAGCGGTATACGTCAAATGACCGATGTCACAACACAGTCACTTTTTTGAAAAAAATATATTCCGGTTTTGAGTAGTGAGGAGAAAGGAAAAGGATTACGTTAGGTTACAGAAGCGTACATGCTTTCTGATATTTTCTTGTGTAACAAATATGTAACAGTCGGCTTTGTTTCTTTTTTACTTGGTCAATTTCGGCATCTCTAGAGGTTCGAGCATCGTCTTTAGAAAGGATTTCTCGGCGGATAGCTCGTCTCTACCGTGATTTATGGCGCGCCGGAGACTTCGTGCGTTCGGGATAAGGGAAGCCGGAGAGAGGACTTTCCGATAGGTGAACATGAAGTTTGCAAAATGCCGATCCCTGCTCACATTTTCGGCAGCAAGACGCATCATGGGCAAAAAGATCATATTTCGGCGAAGTTGGGGGGCAAAACAGTCGAGCCCCATTATGAAGCTATTTCGTGTTTTTATGTGGCCTCGCTGAACAGCCTCCCAGGCACATCGAGCCGGAACGTTCGCGGAGATGCCGCCATCTATGAGGTGATCGACGTTGTGGCTTTTGAGCAAGCTACGAGCCAGATTGTGCATCCTGGGGTCATCTCGAAGAATATCGTAATGGATGAGGGCAGGTACTGAACAAGAAAAGCCTACGGCGTCGAGTGCATCGAAGGTTTGGCTATTTTGGCACATACCGAGAGGAATCGGTTTGATTCCTCCGCTCATGATCAGATCTTTGATCAGAGTGGACCAGCTTTTGACCAATTCGGTAACATGAAGCAAAGCGCCCAAAGGGCCTCTCCGAAGACGCTTCGCGAACTCGTGCTCATATTTGGCGAAGTCTGATTTTACGACGTCACGCCGGACTCCGGTCACTACGCATATGAAGGGAATAGCGAGCTCGGAGAGAGTGACGACTTCCGCATTGTCGTTCATGAAGAATTTGGCCATGGCCGACCGGAGGTAGAGGCGCAAGGTGCCAGGGAGGCCGTATCTAGGTTGTCCCTCTAAAACTCGAAATAAGTTCTTAAAACTCAATCCAGTAGTCACTCTTTCAATCATTTCCGCCTTGTACTGCTGGTGCATGCAGCGAAAGATACCCATGATCGAGCCCAGACTACTCCCAACCACAAGTCCGGGTCGGATCTTGAGTTCCTCAAGCAGTGCGAGTGCACCAAGATGGACGTAACCGCAGCCTCCTCCACCACCTAGGACTAACGTGAGCCTCTTATTGCACAGCTCCCTTCGAAGCTCTGAGGGAGACATCGTACCGCGAAATTCCCGCTTTAGAGATTGCCTTGCTTCCTTGAAATGCGGTTCCAGCTGCCGCGAATGTCGGACCATTTCTTCCGCGCTCATCGTATCAGCGTCTCGTATTTCCTGGGCAAACAGTCTGGCTTTCTCCCGGAAACTGCCGAGTTTTGGACCAACTGCGAGCGAAGACCCGTCATCCTGCTCCAGTACCCACAGACGCGCCAGGTTAAGAATCAATCTCAACTGATTCGCGTCGTGATGAGGTAAGAGGTCTCTGTCTGACGACAAATACTCAACCAAGCGAACTTCCGCGAGGTCGAAGCCACGTGTTTGACGATATCTTTCCGCGAGGTCGTCAGGCGTTTCATTTGGTGCCGAAATCAAGGACCGGAGGATACTGAGAGTTGAACGTCACGTCTACGCTGATTTGGATAGTTACGGGATTAACACTGAGGATTTCAATTCTTGCTCATTTATTTGTTCTTTTGGAGGCCGAAAAATGTGCCACTGCGCTTGAGCATAGTCAGAAATCAGCGGACACTCGCGGTAGTAGGCCTTGGATGTAACCAGGGCCCATACGAGCGGTAATGAGCGAAACAACATCTATTTTGCAAAACGAGAGCGTACGTGAAGCTGCATCTTTACTGAGAGATGCGTCTGACGTGACTGATCTCAGTGGGATCTTGCGATTCGCCAAAGCAATGGCAGAAGCCAGAGAAGATAAAGACTCGGTTGAGATATTGACAGCCGAACTTGAGGGCTACGAAACGCATAATGTAGAGATTCCGGACCGGCGGCGAGCCATTGGGTTTGCCAGCTCTTTTCCCGTTCGAGCGATTGGGCATCTTGACCCAGAGGAGATTTTTCTCGCGAATCGGGACAAATTCGCACAAGTGAGTCTCACCATGGGCCAGGCTGTAACGGAGCTCATTGCAGCTATCCAAAGCCTGGATGATACTGGAGTCATCGAGTTGAGAGTGCCAGCATCTGAAATTTCCGGAGATGCAGCCTACATCGACCCGAACTCTGAAATTCATATTTACATCTTACCGAATGAGATCTTGAAAATTATTCACTCTACCGAGAGGTTCCTGCTTAGCAACCTTGTGAAAACCTGCATTGAGGAATCGCTTGCTGAATCAGACCAAGAGTGATTGGTCGTATTTAGGCGCGGAGCGGCCTAAACGGCTCTCACCCGAGGGAGAAACATGAGAAATCTAACCTTTTTATCGTCTTTCGTTTTGTTCGCATGGTTTGGAGCCACGACTCCGTCTCATGCAGCTTCAAAGAAAATCCATTTTCAACAAAGCCAAGCACTCATTAACTTTTCTTCAGTCGAGGCTCGAGTTCTTTCCGCCGCCTTGAGTGCGAGAGAGTTCGACTTCTCACTAACGTCCAAACTTGCTTCCTCTCTTAGTCAAGCGGTGTCTCAAGCGAAAAAGCACGTTGATAAAACAACGGACCTTCTCGAAGACTCCGACGAGAAATTACGTCCAAAATTGGAAAAGCTGCGTAAGAATCTCGTTGAGGCAGAACGGCAGCTCGAGAAGCTCGAGAAAGATTTGCAAAACCAGGTCAAGCCGTACATGGATTTTGTGGAAAATGACGAGGGCGACGGAGAAGCTCCGCCGTCTCCAAACTGGGAGGCTTTGAAAAAACACGTAGCTTGGGTCGCGCAAGACCTCAAGAAGGCGTCTCAGCTCCAGAGGAACCTCGCAGGCCGTCTAAGGATCAAGAAGCTCCCGGTACTCAGAAAACCGAAAGGGAGCAGGAATTAGGCTTCTCGCCTTATTTTAGCCTGGCCTGGTACATCTCAAAGCACTTTCGAAAACCAGATAGAGTGGCTTGAATTTCGGCAAGCTTGAGACAACGAGTCAGCTTCGTTCGTTCTTTTCCTGCCGGCACCGTCTCCAGCTCATTTTGAAATGACTTGCTAAACCGCTGCATTGCCTCAGTATCTTCTGGCTTCAGTTGAAACTCATTCCAAGCTGTCTGTATGAGCGACACTTTGCTTGAGGAAGAAAGTATGCTCCTTTGCGTATTTTTCGCGGATTGAAGGAGCCTCGGGCGTTTCTTCTTTGAGGGCCTCGAGTTTGGCTTAGGAGATGACTTGGCGGAACCAGTCGTTTCCGGATTCTTAGCGTCGTTTTTTGTAATGACAGGCTCTGTCGACTTTGACTCGTTCTGGCGTTTTCTAGCGGTGATCGTCTTGGTTTGAGGAATGTTAGAAGTCGCTGATGTCTTTACCGGTGCGTGGTTTTCTAGCCATCTTGAGGTTAGGACCGTTCCACCAACGCCGAGGAGAAGCCCAGCCGCCAAGAGAAGAAGTGATGAAGGTCTCTTGCGAGAAGAAACATTTATAGCTCCGTATTCTGGGGACGACCCGCTCGAAGATGTCTCAAGCCCCAAAGGAGTCGGCAAAGGCCTTTGGTTCTGAGTGCGCGGAAGCAAGTCTTTTTCGTCCTGTTCAGAAGGTATAACAGGCTCAAGTGCTGCGTCGTTTTTGCTGGAACGCGGAACGACGTGAGTGAGCGAATTTTCGGAAATTTGGTCTTCCGTTTCCGAGAATTCTCCGAGACTAAGCTTCAGTTCGTGCACGAACTCTTTTGCACTTTCATAACGTTCAGTGGGGTCTGGCGATAACGCTTTGACAAGGACCTCGGAAGTTGCGTTGGGGATGCTTGTATGAAAACGGTGAACGAGTGGACGGGGCCCACTGACAATTCGTTTCATGATGGCCATCTGGTTGTTTTGGGTGTCTTTGCGGATGGCTTTTCCGGTATTGGGAAGTGGGTTGTTGTTGATGTCCCAGGCCCAAGCACGTCGCTGAGTCAGCATTTCAAAGGTTACAGTGGCTAAAGCGAAGATGTCGGCGCGAGCAGAGACGGTGTCACTGAGTGCTTGCTCCGGTGATAAATAAAGGAGTGATCCAAGTAGCCTGCCAACTGTAGTTGCATCTTTGGCGGTGTCGTACAGAACTTTAGCGATGCCGAAATCTAGTAATTTCGCGTCGACCCTATCATTCATTACGTTGATCATTATATTTTTCGGCTTCAGGTCACGGTGGACAACACCTTTTGCATGGGCAAAATCGAGAGCTGTTCCTATTTGAGTTATGACGCTAAGTGTAAAGTTGACAGGAAGAATTTTCTGCGCGCGTCCTCGTCGAATCATGAGGTCATGAAGGTTTTCACCAGGCGCGAGTTGCATCGCCATGTACGCTGTATCTGCGTGTTGCCCGCTATGAATACAGTGTGCAATGGCGGGATGAACAAGTTTCGTGAGAAGTGTTGCTTCTAGGCAAAAACGCTCTAATATCGTACTGTTATCAACAAGGTCCGTGTGTAGTAGTTTGAGAGCAACTATGCGCGAGTTAGCAAGGTCATTCGCTTGCCAAACGTCGCCAAAACCACCTCGCCCGAGCTGTCGGAGGAGTTCAAATCGGTTGTCCACAACCGTCCCTTGTTTATGACTGCCCAAAGACAACTTATTACCCGCCCAAATATACCAGATAGTCGGCTTATATAGATCATCGACTTTCATCAAAGTGACTCTTTCCGTACACTTGAGAAGCGGTGTTTTTTCAAGCGTTGACGGCCTCTCTATTTCTTTCGAGCGTACCGACTGTTTTAGACCTCGTGGTCGACGAAAGAGAGCCTGTGGCGATGATGGTAAAGACACCTCGCGGTGAATTAGCTTCCGCAAGAATTAGTGAGATTTTGCGTGTCGCCAATGACGTCTTTCGAAAACACACGGGCCTGCGCGTCGACTCGATGGAGATTGCTGGCGTCGACCGAACCTCGCTTTCTGAGTGTGACCCTGAGGAACAGCTCAGTTGTTGGTCACGCTTGCTCATCAATGCGTATACCACTGACTCGGAACGATCTTCTCCGAAACTTCTTATGGTGACCTCTGTTATTCCAGATTCGAACAAAGGCGATCGATTCTCCACGTTGCTAATCGATTTGCCGGAGGTTCAACGAATCCTTGAGAAGGCCTCCCTCGGAGGGCAAGATTTATCTATAAACGTCGAGGACACTATTTTCGAACGAGCCGTTGAAACGGTCCGTGGCTTTACTCTTGTGTCAAATCTTGAAAGTACAAATCGATATTTCAAAGATTTGATTACTCAACAACTTCGTCAAAAATTACGCTCGATCGGTCAATGGCGCCCCTTTGGTGAGATCCGTTTGACCGGCGGAAAGGGGATGATGGTTATGCTGGAGGGCCAACTCGTGGGAAGTTTAGCAGATGACCAGGTGTTCATTCGCGGACTCAGAGCCGGACAGCGAAAGCTAGAACTAAGAAGTGTCGATGGCTCTATCCGCCCGGTAGAACTCAATGAAATGGTTCCAGCTGGTCAGACTGTTGACGTATCAGTGAAGCAAGAACCTAATCTTCAGGGGCTAGAGGCGAGTAAGTCTGTCATGAGGTGGACAGGTCTAGGGACAGCCTTAGTTGGTGCCGGTATTGCGGTGACAGCATTGGTGTTGCCGGTACAAGCACAGACGATTAGTCCCTGTCCGGGAGATGCTTGTCTTCCTGACGAAAGAAACACTTTTGCGCGGGCGTGCGATTACTCTTCTCGTGAGCGTGGAGAATCGTGCGCTGGCCTCAATAACGTCCTCGTAGCGCCGCTCGGTTACAGCATAATGGCCTCGGGGGTGAGTTTAAGTGCGTTGAGTTATATAGAAGACGAAACAGGAAACTTCCGATGGTGGACTCCTCTGGCTAGCGTTGCGATTGGGGTGCTCAGTTACGGATTAAGTGCACTATGATTTCTCCTCTAGTCATTGCTTTTGCTTTCATCGCAAATCCTCCTCCTGCCGTCCAATATGAGCGCGTTCTTACAGGGCATACGCAAGAAAGATACGTAGGAGATCTGAACGTCATAAAGGAAAAAGGCGTTCTACGGGTCCTCACCAGAAATAACTCTTCTTCATACTTCATCGCCAAAGGGCGCCAGCTTGGCTTCGAATACGAGGTTGCAAAAGCATATGCGGATTCAATCGGTGTTCGACTTGCAATTGTGGTTCCCCAATCGCGATCAGGTCTCATCCCGGCGCTGTTGAAGGGAGAAGGAGACATCATTGCGGCAGGAATGACCGTGACAGACAAACGAGCAAAGCTGATTTCTTTTAGCGACACAATGTTTAGTGTCGATCGCCTGATTGTTACTCACCGGCATACTGTTAAGAAATTGAACGACTTTAAGCAACTCGGTCAATTTGAATTAGCTTTGAATAAATACTCAACGACATTTGAGGTCGCAAAAGAACTCGCAAAATCCAGAGGCTTTGACCTACGAACAGAGCACGTTGATCCCAGCGTGGAAATGGAAGAAATTCTTAGGAGAATTGATTCGGGCGAATACGAAGCGAGTATCATCGATCGGAATGTGTTTGAACTTGAGATGCCATCCGGACTCAACGTCGCCGAGCGTGTGAAGCTGCCCAGCGAGTTTGCGAAGGCCTGGGGAGTGCGACCGAAATCTAAGCAACTGCGAACGAGCATCAATGAGTTTATTAGTAAAAATAAACGTAATCTGATTCCTATTCTCTATAAACGGTATTTTTCGGCTGCACGGCGACATATGACGAAAGCGTCAGACAATGATTATCGCGCGGATAAAGAAGGAAAGATTTCTCCGTATGATCGATATTTCAAGAAAATGGGTACTACTAAGAATGTTGATTGGCGCTTACTCGCTGCATTGGCTTTTGCTGAATCGAGATTCAATCCAAAGGCGAAGAGTGCGTTTGGAGCAGTCGGGCTCATGCAAGTACTTCCCTCGACGGCGAGAAAACATGGAAAGCTAAAGGGGACAAACGAAGAAGTCATTAATCAACTCCTTGTACCGGAGGTCAATATTCGGGTTGGCACCAGCTATTTGGCGTGGCTCATTCGCCATTTTCAGAATGACGCGGTCTCTCCGAGACAGAGCATTCGGTTCGCTCTTGCGGCCTATAATGTAGGCTTAGGTCACGTTAAGGACGCGAGAGCACTCGCACGAACGAATGGGTATGATGAAAACCGATGGTTTCATAATGTGGAAAAAGCAATTCGCCTGAAAAAAGACCCACGGTGGTATCGTCAGACGCGATACGGTTATTGCCGGGCCGAACAACCGATTGCCTACGTAAGCAGAATACAAACGCGATACGACGTTTACACCCGTCATGTACCTTTTGATGATTGAAACTAAAGCACAAAACGACTACACAGGAACTAGACATGTTTGGATGGTCCAGGCACTGCGGTTATTCTGCCGCCGTTGATTGTACTTAGAGACCCACCACATTTGAGCCTTTTACTACATGGAAAGTATCAAAGAGAGAGAGCAACAGGTCATGTATGAAGCCTCGACGACTATTCCGGAGCTGTTTATACGTCGCGTCCAGAGGAATCCAAACGAGGTCAGTGTACACGTAAAAGAGCAGGGCAAGTGGCAGCCTTTTACTTGGGGCGAAGCTCGAGAGGCAGTCGAAAATATCGCCTCCGGTTTATTGGAACTTAGCGTCAAAAGAGGAGACTGTGTGGCTATTCTCAGTACTACTCGGCGAGAATGGTCCCAGATTGACATCGCAAGCATGTACGTCGGTGGTATTACTGTGGGGATTTATCCAACGCTGACGGTCGAACAAACTGCGCATATCCTCGAACACTCGAATGCTCGCTTGGTGTTCGTCGAGGACTCTGAACAGTTCAGGAAAGTACAGAAAGCAGCCTCAATGCGTGAACTCGAAATTACTTGTGTGACGATATGCCACGATGTCGATGGTCAGCGTACTTTAGAGAGCCTGATAGCTATGGGGGCTCGTCGGCGAAGTCAGTACCCATCCGAACTCACAGATAGAATGTCACTAAACAAATCGAGCGACGTTGTCACTTATGTATACACCAGCGGCACCACCGGTGAGCCGAAAGGGGCAATGCTTACGCACCAAAACTTTGTATATGTGATTTACGCTTCAATTGAGGCGATGGGGTATCAAGATGAGGTGTCACTATCGTTTTTGCCATTAGCACACTCGTTACAGCGTTATGCCAATTACTTGGCGCTTATTGCCGACGTGAAAGGGTATTTTGCCGAATCACTAGACAAGGTGCCGGCGAATATTCGGGAAGTCCAGCCTACATGTTTTGCTACAGTTCCTCGCATACTCGAGAAAATACACGCTAAAGTCTATAGCACCGCAAAAGAGCAGGGAGGTGCTAGGCACAAAGTGTTTCAGTATGCGATGAATACGCTCGCCCAGGCCGGGCGGCTTCGGCGAGCAGGTCAGCCCATCCCCTTCGGACTACGAATTCGTCGAAAAATTTCTGATCGATTGGTTGGAGCAAAGGTTCGCGACCGGATGGGCGGGCGAGTGAGATGGCTCGGATGTGGAGGCGCGCCTTTGGTTACTCACATAAACGAGTTTTTCGATGACATTGGCGTCCCGGTGTTAGAGGGCTATGGGCTCACGGAGACGAGTGCCCCCGTGTCTCTCAATACGTTACATAAACGAAAAATAGGAACTGTTGGAATGCCTTTGCGCGGGACACATGTTCGGATTTCTGATGAGGGAGAAATTCAGGTCAAAGGACCTGGCATCTTCAAAGGTTATTTTAAGAACGAGGAAGCCACAAAGCAGGCATTTACAGATGATCACTGGTTTCGAACTGGAGATATCGGATTTGTCGATAACGAGGGCTTTCTGGTTATCACAGACCGATTGAAGGATCTCATTATTACTGCTGGAGGAAAGAACATAGCACCTCAACCGATCGAGGCTCAGCTGACAGCTCATCCATGGGTGAGTCAAGCTGTGGTTATTGGCGATCGAAAACCATACTTAGTGGCGCTTATGGTTGTTGACAGCGATTTAAAAAACGAACGCTGTTCTGGGGGAAATTTTGAGGAAGAGTTTCTCAATGAAGCGCGACAAGTGTTGTCGAAGCACGTCGACGAAATCAATAAATCACTCCCTAAATTTCAACAATTGAAGCGCTGGGAGTTATTGCTGGAAGAAATGACTATTGAAAGTGGTGAGCTCACGCCGACTTTGAAGGTGAAGCGCCGAGTCGTTTATGAAAAGCACGCCAGGGCGATAGACAGCCTCTATATGACGCAATGAGAAACGCTAAGAATCCACATTGGCTGTTTTGGCTTGGATTATGTTCTCCGGGCCTTCTTCCTTGGGCTTCAGACTATCTACCCTTCCAGGATTGGCCTGGCCATCTTGGAGTGGTCGGCGTCATCCTCAACTACAACGAAGTAGACGCGCAGTTACCTCATTACTTTGAATTTTCAGGCGGGGCGGGACCAAACGCTTTGATGTACTGGATGATTGCCGGGCTTGCGAATTGGTTGCCTCCCATGGACGCTGGAAGAATTGTTCTGACTCTGGCTCTTGGGGGCCTAGGACCTGCAATGGCATGGCTGTGCAGAAGTGTCGGCAGCGACATTCGTTTGGCGTACTTTGTTTTGCCTCTTTCACTAGGCAAGCATGTCTACTGTGGTTTCATGCCTAATGCTTGTGCTTTGGTGACGGGCGTATGTACGATGGCGTGCTATTTCCAGATGAGAACTCGACAATCTCGCGTACGAACGTCGGTTCTCTTTTTGGGCTTCATGCTCGTTACACACTCCTTTCATGTTTTTGTCTTTCTTGTGGTGTGGGGATTGCTTCTCGCTGTCGCAATTTGGGACTGCTTCGTTCTTCGAACCAAAAGCGCCGCTGCTCGCTTGTCGCTCGTTTTGATAACTGTGATGAGCATGGTCCCGCATTGGCTGAGCTTCCAAGGACGAAGCCGTGGAAAAGCAGGTGCTTTGGAAGCAATCTACGAGGCGGTCATCTCGGCTGATCGAACGCAAATATTCTCGCAGCTCTGGGATTGGTTGTTTGCATCCTACAGATATTCGAAGATCGATGATGTACTGCAGGCCATATGGATAGGAATGTGCCTTGTAGGCCTCGTGACCTTCATGAGGGCCAAAAGTACGAGCTCCCAAGAGCAGCGACAAGTGCGGAACTGTTTATGGCTGATGCTTGCAATTACAGCATTCATGTTCATTTTATTGCCGTCGTATATTGGGCCTCCTGTAAATTGGTGGGGTGGGAACCTCAGGCTCCCAATCTTCCTTGGACTTTTATTGGTTCCTCTGGTGGGGACTTGGCCTGATAAGAACCGTATGGCTTCCTGGTCGCTCTATGGCCTCAATCTTTTTATTGTTGCCCTTGCTGTTATTGATATTTGGAATTTTGGTCGAACAGAGATGAGAGGTTTTGAGGAGGCCATAAAGGCAGTGCCCGCTGGACAAAAGCTTACTCTGCTTCACTGGACTCCGGCTGAGGTTCATGAGTACCCGGGAGAGCCTCACGGGTATGCCTCAAACTATTATCTCTTAGAAACGGGTGGTTTTGTGCCTCAAAATGTATTCGAACATCCGGATGTGCTCGTACAGAGGAAAGTCTCTGCACCCGCACCTCCTTGGGGACAAGCGGAGTATTTTGATTGGAATCGCCATAGTTGGTCTTTTGATGCTTTTGTCGTTCGTCGGCACGCTAAGTTCCCGGATTCTCCTCTGCATGGGATCAATCAAACTCGGGTAGAGCTTGTGCATCGAAGTGGGGAATGGTCCTACTACCGACGACGCTGATAAAACTTGCAATCTCCGCAGTGTGAATTTAGTCTCCAACCCATGTTTCCAAATGCGATCGTAGAGCACTTCCTATGGAAATGTGTCGCTGTCGTAGTAGCGATATTATATGTGGCGTTTGCTGCATCAACGTCAGGCGTCGCGACTGCTGTCATGGTACTGATCCTGTCTGTTATACCGGTCTCCTTTATTTGGTTCCCAGGAGAGATGAGCACCTACATAAAACCCTGGTTGCGAGCTCAAATCTTTCAACAATTTCCTGCTCTCGTAACTCGTAGTGTGGGATGGTTTGTTTTGATTCCTGTACTTGGATTTACAGTCCTCGTCGCCTAAAGCAGCTTTTCGAAGCTTGGAGCTGCTCGCTACTCCTGGTTTAGGACTTTGTAGATGAATCTCTTCTGACTATGAGACCTCACTTCTCGTGTGAATTCGTAATGATCTGGGTCCTGAAGACGTTTCTTGGCCTCCTTAGAAAGCCCCTTCACATCCGCGGGACTTAGTATGAGGTATCGAATCCTTAAACTCTTTATATCTTTTTGAGAAAGGTTACGACGAAAGCGTTTCGCTGCTCTCAGCTGTAGGTCGACCTTCCTTCTATCCATTATATAGCCGCGCCCAAATTGACGCCAATTGAAACCGGGCGTAAGTAAGCCAACCTTAGACATGTCAATATTCGTGCTGAAGACACGGTCCGAAGCGGAGAGAATTGGGGTGAGGACTTCCGCCGTTTTTTGTGCAATGGGCGCGGGTGCAGGGAAGTGCATTTTAGGAATGCCTAATTTTCCGTCAAATACTGAGACTCGGAGGAGCCAGATTGATCCCGTCGTACAAGACAGCAGCAGAAGTAAGCCGACCACAAGCTTGTTGACGTTGAGACTCGGCAAATAAACGGCGAGGAGAAAGTTTGTAAAAAACATAGCCACGCCCAAAAATTTTACGATGTCCCAGCTTCGTTCATAACTCATCAGATTTGGTACAGAGAACCCAATCAGGATCATAGTCATCATCGTAAGTAAAATTCGATGAGGTGCTTTCAGTATCTTGAGAAACGCGATTGGGAGAAAAATAAATGGAAGTCCGAAAAGGACGAGGTGATGGCCGAGACGGCTATGAAAAGCTTCCTCAAAGAAATCTTTTTGAAAGGTAATATGGTTATCTTGAACTCCATCAGTTCCAAGAAAGCCTCCAGCCAGGAACGCCAGAATAAGCCCAAGTGAAAGGCAGACTGTCTCTTTCGTCAAAATGAATAAGGACCTTGTTCGTAAAAAACTGAACAGAGAGGATACGCCAAGTCCTAGTCCTAATAAGCCAAAGAAAACGATGTGTGAAACAGAAAATGCTGCGACGAGAAATGCACAATTCCAAAACGAGAAGTGTCTGGCCTCATCCCGATTAAAGTATTGAATGACACCGAAAACAGTTGCCATCGCGAGTCCCTGCGGATGCTGAAAGAAATTTGAAATGACTGGTGGAGGGATGTCTTTTTGCCACTCCGTAGGAAAAGGCTTCAAGGGACTTTCTAAAATTCCGAAGTCGCTGAAAAGCAGGTGCTGCAGAAGTCCGCTTCCCAGCGGCACCAAGACAATCGCTAACCTTCCTGCAGATTTTCCTCCCAGGTCTTCCGCACATGAATAGGCTCCGATAAGTAACGCCGCAAAACACAAGATTGAGACGATGTCGATCGCGGTTGCCGCATCGATGCTTGAGAACGCGATAACGGCGGCTACCAATGAATTAAAACCATAATGGTATCGAAAAATTTGGCCTGGAAATAATGGATGCTCGGGTGGCGAAACTCCTCTCGCTAAGGCACTAGATACACCGAAGTGAGCCGCGTTTTCGTCCCAAAAATGGCCAGAGATTAGGCCCCACGCGACAAATCCTGTTGTAACGGTTCCGACGAAAAGAGCAGTTCGATCAATCGTCGGTCGATGGTCGACTGGTGGAACAACTTTTTTGATGCGTTGCCAGTTCAGGTAAACGGCGACGCCTAGAATACAAAGGGCGGCAAATACACTCCACTGATAATTGGAGAGATAGCGACAAAGAATTGTCGGTACGCTAGCGTGGAATAAGAGAGTCGCGGTGAGTGCGACATTTTTTCGATGCTCTTGCGAACTTCGCAAAAGCTGCTTGAACAGATAGTAAGTAACCATCCACGAAAAGAAGATAACCGCGAGACCGAACATAAGGTTAATGGATGCCTGCACATTTTCAGGGGTAGCCCCACAGGTCAAGTGCAACTCGTCTTGGGCACTCATTGACCAAGTGGTTGACGGTTGATAATTGAATATTGTGAGTAAACTTGGTGTTTTTGTGCTGGCGTTCTCTCTCGTGGGCTGTACTCCAGCTTTTGTTGAGTATCCGACCCAGGCTTTGTTCGATACTGAGAGTCCCGAATACTGGTCTCTCCCATTTCCCAGTGAACAGCGTGTGAAAAGCAATGGAACGGGTGATTGGGAGGATTGGCCTCTCGCTCAGACGAATGATTTATTGTGGATGTGGTTTCAGGCGGCCGACTTCAGATTACAAGGAAAATGGGGTGTTAGTTCTGGTGTCTTTGTTCCGCTTTCCGGCCCAATTGACATCGATACCCTGCCAAAAGTTCGAGCACAGACCTTGCAACGAGATGCATCCGTGTTTCTCATTGATATTGACGAAAATTCTCCCGCGCGAGGACAGCGACTCCCATTAGATGTTGAGTTTCTTATTGAAGGCGACAAATGGTCTCCTGATAACCTCCTTGCTGCCACACCTGCGTTTGGCTTCGTTCGGAGACCAAACACTCGATACGCACTGGTTGTGACCAATAGTATCCGGGACACCAGCGGTGAGACACTCGGTCGCTCGAAAGAATTTCACGAGGCGTTCGAAACTGGAGATGAGTTTGATGGGCTTCGGGAGGTTCTCGATGAGGAGGATTTCGACCTTTCACGAGTATCGATTGCATCAATCTTCACTACCCTAGATCACAGCTCTCGACTTGTCGACTTAGTCTCTTGGGCAGAGAAACAAGCTGCTCCTAAATTGGCAAGCCCGTGGGTTGTTGCGGAGGAGTACGAAAGTTACCAAGTTCTTACTGCGACGTTTAATGTCCCGGTGGTTCAAAGCGGTAAGCGACCATATGCTCTTTTGGGCGAAGGACTGATAGAATTTGATAACGAAGGGAATGCTATAAAAAGCGATGAACAAGCTGTAAGGTTAGCGCTCACAATTCCAAAATCTCCACAGCCTGTGAGTGGCTTTCCTCTTATGATTTATATGCATGGTTCCGGAGGAGAGTGGTATCAAGCGATTAACCGTGGTCCTCGTCTGGAGACCGTCGATGCTCCCCCTGCAGTGCCCGGAACGGGTCCTGCCGAATGGCTTGCTCGACGAGGTGTGGCGACGGTAGCACTTGACTTTCCGCTTCACGGTAATAGGCACAGCCCCTCTGACACGACCGGACTGAAACTCTACAATATCTTCGAAAATATTGAGGCAACGATTGATAATTTCTATGTCTCAGTGATGGAATTGACACTGCTTTCGAGATTAATGCTCAGCGTTGAAGTAGATCCGTCATTGTCGAGTAATTTGGATCCGGGCATGCAGAGCACGATTAGATTCGACCCGGAGCGCCTTTCTGGGATGGGACAATCCATGGGCTCAACTCTCGGGGTGCCTTGGGCCGGTGTTGACCCGCGTTTGAAAGGTATTGTGCTTTCGGGTTCTGGCGGGAGTTTGATTGATATCGCGGTCAATGCGACAGAGCCTGTGACGCTGAAAGGTCTTCTTGAACTGACCTTAGAATTACAAGAAGAGGGGAAACAAATTCATCTCGCTCACCCCATTTTGCATGCATTACAGAATTTATGGGATATGGCAGACCCCGTTGCCAAAGCGCATTATGTTGTCAAAGCGCCTCGCCCAGGTCTGGAGCCAAAAGACGTCTTCATGAGCGCGGGTGTTGTGGATGGGTATTTTAGCCCGAACGCAGAAGCCGCTCTCGCGGTAGCATTAGGCGTGCCTCTTGCAGGAAACCGAGTCGAACCGGTTTTGCCTGATTCTATTGAGTTAAGCGGAGTAGCTCCAATCGATTATCCCGTGAATAATAACCTAAATGGGAAAACAGCTGCGGTTGTTCAGTACGATGCTCCGAACACGCTCGGTCATTACGTTTTGTTCAATCAAGAAAGTGGGAGACATCAGTACACGTGTTTCATTAAATCGGTGGGAGATCCTGGTGGTGCAAAGCTTCGGGCGGCAAAGTCCTTAGACAGTGCATGTGAATGATACATAAGTTAGGTGTGGTAAAAGTCCTAGAGAAAGATGCTACGTCTGGATGCACAAGAACTTGCGGTGACGCGAGGTGGTAACAAGATAATACAGCAAGTGAACCTGTCTCTTCGAGGAGGTGAGCTCATTGCGTTGTTGGGGCCCTCAGGTTCAGGAAAATCGACCCTTTTGAAAGCACTGTGCGGATTCAGCCAAGGCGAGGGTGGAGTTTACTTAGGAAACCAAGAGCTTTATTCGAACTTCGATGACCATCGAACGAAGATTGGCTATGTCCCGCAGGATGACCTTGTTCATCAACAACTGAGCGTTTCAGCGACTCTTGATTACGCCTCTCGACTTCGATTACCCCCTGATATTCCCGACGCTCTTAGGAAAGCAAAAGTTAATCGCCTCTTAACGATTTTAGAATTAGCAGAACACCAATCGAAAACAGTACGCAGTTTATCTGGAGGCCAACGAAAGCGTGTTTCAGTGGCAGTGGAGTTGTTAGCGGAACCTCCGGTTCTTTTCCTCGATGAGCCAACGAGTGGTCTTGATCCAGCGCTCGAGGCAGCATCAATGAAACTGTTTCGCGACCTCACGACGCCCCAAAGGATTACGTTGGTTACGACTCATGTGCTGACGACCCTCGACTGTGTTGATCTTGTGGTATTCATGTGCGAAGGGCGCGTGCTTTTTGTAGGGCCTCCTAAACACGCAGCCACGCATTTTGAGGTCGACCATCTGCTTTCGATATATAAAGTGCTTACGTCCGATCGGCTTGAAGAACATCTGCAACGGTTCGAAGAATCATCGGTCTGCAGAGAATTTGTATCTGAACGTTTACGTCAACCACGTGAGTCCATCGATTGGTCGAAGGCAGGACAAGAAAATCAGTTGATTGAACACCGTGTCAATTCTTCTGGGCAACCTGCCGCAGAGCGCAGCAATCTTGAACATCGAGGAAAGACTCCAGAAGAGAAATTGCAGGAGTTAAAAGCACAACGGGGTAAAGGTGAATAAGATACGCTTCGACCAACACCAGTTTCGCGTGCTTAGCCAGCGATATGGACATTTATTGCTTTCTGACTACCGGGCGGTATTCCTGAATCTTCTACAAGTAGCTCTCATAGGGCTTAGTGTGGCGGGGGTGTGGCGTAATATCTCTGGTGATTCTCTAACTTTATATTTTGTTCTATGCCTAAGCTGCTTCTTCTTTGGTGCGATAAATAGCTGCCGTGAAATCGTTAAGGAACGCACTCTATTTCTCCGTGAACGAATGTTTAGCCTGTCAGTGGCTTCATACTTGGCATCAAAATATCTTGTCCAAAGTGTCGTGATCCTGTTTCAGACGTTACTCTTATTCGCATTAGTAAGCTTGTTTATTCCGCTTGATGTCCCAATAGTGGTGCTTATGCTTGCAGGAGTGTTAGTGAGTTGGACGGGAATGGCGCTGGGTTTTTTTGTGTCTGCGATGGTCCGAACCACCGATCGAGCCGTGGTGTGCGTGCCTCTGTTAATTATTCCGCAAATACTCTTTTCAGAGTTTGCGCTTGGCGAGGGAAAGCTCAGTAATTGGACAGAGAGTGCGCAGTTTACGATGCCCGTCTACTGGGGTTATGAAAGTATGAAAATGTGGTGGCAAGAGGGCGACTCAATTGTGTCTACATCGTTTCATATTTTACCTTTGGCTCTAATGATAGCTGGTCTTTTTGTTGTTACACTGTGGCAACTGAAACAAGCTAAAGACTGAGAGAATATGAAGACGAAACTTATAATATTAGGAGTTGTTATCGCTTTAGCGGGACTCAGCGCATTTGCGTATGAGTACGGTATTTCTATCGGAAATGTCGATATTGGCGGCAGCGAGAAACGTTGGTTGTCCGAACGTACCTATGATTTTTTGGAAGATCTTCAGTTTAAAGACTTCGCTCGAGCATCAACGTATCATTTGAAATCGACGCAAGAACAACGAGATATCCCAAAGCTCATTAAGCGAGTATTCGTAATGAAACATGAGAACCTCGATATAATGCGATTCGATATTCAGGAAGTCGATTTTGATCGTTCAGGAAGCCGTGCTCGAGTTCGTACGAAGATTTGGTATCGGTTTTTGTCAGACGGCAGAGTTACAAAGAATAAAAATTCCCAACGTGACCTTGAGCTTCTGTTTTACTGGTTTCGTTCTGAAACTAAGGGAGAACTTTCTTGGACGATGGAGCTTGCTTCATCTCTTTAGGGGGTTAGACTAACGTCTACAGGGACACTGGTCCCTGCTCGGAGAACTTTGAGCAAAAACGTTTTTGTTTTTGGGTTTTCGCCCAGGTATAAATATAACTGATGAGCATTAGCGATACTCTTTTGACCAATCGAAATGATGCAGTCTCCTGAACGAAGCGATGTGTTCTCAAGTTCTTTCGTGAGACAAAAAGCAATACCTTTTGAGGCGTCATGTTTTGCATCGTCAATGGTTGCGGTCGAGTCGAAGTACTGCAGGATATGCCAATGGCGGATGTCTTTTTCCATTTGGCCTAGTTGAGGTGAATGCAGAGAGCGAAGTGTTCGGCTAGGATAAGATTTCAGTCCATTTATGGTGGGCCTTCCGAAGAGTTTTATCTCCCTTTGATGGGAGAGAACGTGTCCCTCGAGTTCTTCCACCATCGTGTCTGCCAAAGCGGATAATGCAACATCAACATAGCTTCGAGAATCGAAATCGGGTGTGATAGCAAATGGGTCTACTCTCGTGACTGATTCTGCATCGAACAGAACGCGGCCATTCTCTCCGCTCACAGTCATTCGTATAACAAGGTCGATCTCATGAGCTCTGCCAATCATGGTCCCGGTTGAGGCGCGAATTGTGGCTCTCCCTTTCGATTCTCTAAATGAAACCGTGGTTTCCAATAAAGCTATCTTATGGGCGAGGTTTTTTGGGGATTTCAGCCGCAAGAGGAGATCTGTTTTACGAATCGGATCTGTCTCTAGCGGGTTAACGACCGAGAACTCGTTAGACGGTACTATGGACCATTTCGTCTTTTCCGACAGAAAGTCGAGTAGCCTCTGCGTTCTTTGACTCCCTTCCAGTGTTTGACCTTCGTACAAGAGCTGGACAGCGGAAACACCAAAATACTTGATTGCGTGTTTTGGTGCTGATTCTTCGTACACTCGTATGGAGGTCGTAGACGCGCATCCCGTCGCAAGAATTATGCTCGAGCCGAAAAGAGCGACGAAATTCGTGCGAGAGAAGCTCATGGAATTTTGTAGAAAGTCACCTGCCGATTCCAACTACATAAGCTTGAACAGCATCGAAACTGAAAGTGACGGAAAAACCATCTTGAATTTCAGGTTGTAAGGCGCAGGTATACGGTTCGTTAACATCATAGGGTGGAATAGAGGGGCCGAACTCTGAGCAATTCAGACCACAGCCGTCGTAGCATTCAGCGATTCGGCCATTCGCGCCTGGTAACACGACCTCGAGTCCATCGCCGTCCATATCGAGGTCAGGCTGCAATAGCGCTACAACGAGGTCGAGGAGGCTTGAGTCGGGCAAAGTCTGAGGACAGAAAGTGCTCAAAGTTTGGCAGTATGGATTATTCGTTTGTGCCAAGGTGCGTGCGGGTAGTGCTGCGCCGAGCAAACCGTCACTCATTTGAGAAAAGTCTGATGCTACTCTGCTGGAGATGAGCAATCTCCGCAAATCTAACTCCGGATAAGGTGGACTGCCGATAGAGATGGCGATCCGCAAGTAAACCGTACCCAAAGTTCGGAGGTCCCCAAGTTCAATTCGTGCAGGAGCGCGGGCGATGGCTTGCCGTGGATTTCCTCGCACAGACTGTTCGCTCAATTTGAATTCGCAGCAAGAAGAGGCTCCTTCAGGAATAGAGAAATTATTGGATGAACGAATGGGTTGGTCTGCATCTCTAGCCGCATATATCTTCAAAGTCAGATTCCGATCGTTTCCACGAAAATCTTCATCGATACCTACCAGTTCGATCAGTAGCAGCGTTTCTCCATTGAGTAAGCCTTGTCGAATAGACGCATTTCCGAGCTCACCCAATTGCCATAGGCTATTGTCGATACACTCGCCGGTGCCTTTGCAGCGCCCGTCAAGATTGAACCCGCTGGTCTCGCCCGCGATAGCGAGTGTCTTGAGGATAAATGCCTTCCCGTCGCCTGGAGGGCGGTCCCATCCGTCTATTTCAGTAGGGATTTCATCGTCCGGAGGCGTACTCTGGATTTTTGTGAAGTCAGAATAACACTGTCCAATGCAAGCGCCATAAGGATTACAGCGGAGCCCTTTACACTCGCAGGCTGCCGGATTTCCGTCACATTCAGGAGGATTCGTGCAGTCTTTATCTGTGAAACATTCGGTTTCGCAGCGTCCAGACGGAGTGCAAAAAGAGAGGTCACCGCAGTCGAAGTCGCTAAAGCAACGGGTTTGGCAACCGCTTATGAGCAAAGAAGTTACAAGGATTCCAAAAATGGTGATTATCTGAGAGAAGAGAAGATTCACAAAATTTCCTGCAGCCTCGTAAAGTGTAGGCGTGAAGCCAACAAATGTCACCTATCATTCGCGTGAAATTGCAGTCTTGCCGAGACCCTTCGGAATAGGTAAGCTTCTGAATATTGAAGGCTTTTAGATATTATCTGTGCGCAATCGTAATCATTTCTTGTCCGCTGTGGTCTGTTACAGCATATGGGCAAGGGGCTTCGAATGCTGAATGTCGACCGAATCCCCACCTGACTCGCGCATTGCAGTATTACGAGGATTTACGATTTGACGAAGCAGCCCAGACGCTTCAACGAGCGATTGAATACGCGAACAACTGTAAGTGGGATCTAGGCGAGATATACCGTCTCAAGGCCTTTGTTGATGCCATCAACGGTGAACGCGAAAGGTGTCATCGTGACTTTGAGATCTTGTTAGCATTGAATCCCGAATACAAAATGCCAAAGCAAATCCCCCCAAAGATTAGATCTTGCTTCAATGACGCTCAGAATATCGCTCCTTCGCGAAGAAGACTGGCCATCTCTCACTCTGTCGACAAGGCAGTCAAGCCGAACGCTCCAGTTCCCGTTCGAGTGAAGCTCGAAGACCGACTGAGAATGATCGACAAAATTCAAGTCTACTTTCGTCGATCAGGTGTCAAAGCATTTACGATGTTGACCGCAAGGGCTGATGATGAGGTGACTGTTATCATTCCGGCTCTATCTGTTCCAGGCAGCGAAGAGGCTTATCAAATGGAATATTTGGTTCGTGGAGTAGACCGTTGGGGAGGTGTATTCGTCGAAGATGGCAGCTCTCGTTACCCGCTGGACTTCACTGTTCTACAAGGCGCATCTGGAAAGTTGGACTTAGCAAATCAATGGTGGTTTTGGAGCGCAGTGGCAATCGCCGCAACAGGCATAGGTGCTGGTATCTTTGCTGCGATGAGTTCTGGTTCGGATACTGTAACGCTGCGAATTTCTGAGACTGGAGATGGAACTTGACGGGTTACACAAAATCAAGCGGGCCATGTTTGGCTCAACTTGGTCTTGTTTCGTGCATTCTCGCCGCGAGCTGCGAATCGTCTGTGGCAGACCTTGGATTTTCTTTTCGGGATTCAGATTTCCGCGAGCATATCTCTCAGGTCGCCGTGACCGTTGCCGAGCCTTTTTCGAATACGGAATCACTCACCGGTGCAACAGAGTTTATTGGCTGTGAAAAACTTGGCTTCTTTCGTCCTACGACTCTTTTCGATCGCAATGAAAAACAACTTTCTGATCTGCGGGTTCTCGTCGAACGTGAACCACGTGAATTTCCGCTAGAAGGAGATGAGTGGGACTTGGAACTCGGCGAGCTTGCGCAGAGAGAAGCACGTAATCCGTGGCAAGCGCTTTTGGTATACATAGAAGGACGAGGTTCCCTATCGGGTGAACAAGACGCCGAAAAAGAGACTTTAGTTGCAGGCTGTCAGTGCGTACGATTTATAGAAGATGTCTCGTCGGGCAATCCTCAACTGGATAAATTAATTGGCGAAGCATGCTTATTTGTGGGGCAGGGCTCACCATCGGAGGCAGAAATAGAGCTCGGCCCTTTACCGCCAGCGGCAGTAAATTTAGAACCATGTCGCTCTCCAGAGTTCGTGATCGTAGACGAACCCGCGGGGAATCTGCCAGATTCTCTGAAGCCGAACCTGAGTCCAGGTTTATGTATTTACTTTAACTCGTGTAGTGCTGGACAGGTCAACTGTGTAGATTGTGTGCATCCTTCGATGGATCCCAAGTGTAATGATCGCAGCCACGTTCCGATTGAGCTATCACTGAGCGAAAACTCTGGAGTCGAACTCAATAACAAGTTCGTCCTTACTGACAAAGAGGGCGTCGTTCGACCCGAATTTCGTAATGTTCAGAATTGCAATGGGACATTTCAGGTGAGCGCTAAAATAGCAGGGAGAGATACGCTCGCGCAGACTTTTCCTGTACACTGCGCAGAAGCGGTTCGCTTTGAGCCTCCAACCAAGTTAGCTTTGGGTGATTTGAGTGGACAGGTCCCCTTGATAGCTACGCTTCCTGGTGAACAGGCTCTGGGGATTCCAAGTTCCCTTGTGGCATTAGGTGTAAGTGCGTCGAATGGTGTAACGATTTCAGTGCTAGACATCGTTGGAGATACACTGCGTGAGTCTTATACGTCGTCTTTGGCTGGAACGAGTAGCACGAGTATTCTAGGCCTGCATGGTTATGCATTCCGGGCTAATGAAACCAATGCTTCAGCGCCTGCGCGGACCATCCCGGTGTTGGCTGCGGTTACTGGCGAAAATGAACTGGATCAGGTGCGATTGAAGCTCACAATGTTTGAACGTGAGGGGACCGCTATTCGAAAGTTTGATGAATCGAGCCAACCCTGTGGTCGCTGCGCTTGCGATGCTCGAGACATTTCTTGCGAGACCTGCGAAGACTACTTTCTTGTAAATAAAGGTCAAGAAATGACGATTCATCATGCGGATATGGACGCAGATGGCTATAACGACCTCATCGTTGGTCGACATGCGGGCCCTTCGGATGTCTTTGTCATGAACGTCTATAGCTCTGGAGTAGGTGCTGTTACGCAAGGTGAACTGCCCATTTTGAACACCGGGTCAATGGGTGGAAACTGCAGCTGCTACAACTTAGGCTCAAAATCAGATGGTTTTGAAGTCTTGCGATGGGGCGGTTCTGAAAATGTGCGCGACCTACATAATGTGGATATTGTATTTGCTCGGCCAATCGGAGGCGCTGCACAGTACGCTCGAGGGATTCGCGCGCAGGGTCGATTATGTGACCCGCAGGTAGCTAACTCCTGCGGTTCTGGTGCGGCGAGGCAATGTGTTGCGATACAGTCGGGCGAGCCAGGTGTAGGGATGTGTTTGGAAAGCTGTTCCGATGGGACTTGTATACTTTCGCCAACGCTCTCGATGTGTGCCGAACAAAACTCCGGTGTTCCTGCTGAAATCGCTGATTATTGCGTGGGAGAGGGTCTCGGTTGCCTAAGCCCGACCTCTTTTTGGAATTATTTCTTTATTGAGGATTTGAGGCGTGGCCAGTTTACGTCATCTCCTTATGAAGACGTTGTGCTCATTGGTAAATTTGAGAGCACTAATGAAGTTCGAGTATTTTTTGGTGGAACTCATAACCATGTCAATTTAGGAGCGAGTGACCGAGCCACACGAAACAGTATCCAGACGACCCTGTTGCCTCGTTCAGAAAGCGCCGGTAGGACTCCTTCTGATGCAAAAAAGATCGCGGTGGCTGACTTTAATGGGGATGGAGTTGATGACATCGCCGTTTTATATGCAAAGCCTTCAAATTCGCGCCGAATTAAGGTTTGGCTCGGGTCTCCATCCAGTGGCTCAGATGCGGATAAAGGCGTGAGAGCGCTCGGTGAATTATTGTCGAGTATCGATGTGAGTTCGCCCGAGTTGGGGTGCGACTCTGCAATCGGTCTGGTCGCGAAAGATCTCGACGCAGATGGTTTAGCGGATATTGCTCTTTTGTGTAGAGGGCGAACTTCGTATGAACTGGCTGTGTTTCGAGCCAAGGGGCGCAATTGACTGATATAAAGAGAACAATGACCCTAGCAGTATTTCTCTTGTGCTTGCTCACGGCTGCGTGCACGAATGAACCAGTAGAGCTGCAGATCCTATTCCCAAATGAAGCCACTCGACTCGCGACAGATGAGCTAGAAGTTTTTGTCTTTTCTAGAGAAAGTGGATTCGGGGCTACTGATGTTCGCTGTTCCGAACGACTGGGGCGTTTTGAAGAAGGAAAAGATTTAGAGATTGACCCATTCCTCGGGACGTTATCGGCTCCGTTTGCGGGAGAAGATATCCCAAATTTTCCGACGAAGAATACGGTTCTCGTTGTTGTGGGCTTCGTTCGAATTGATACTGAACAGCGCTATGAACTATTGGAAGGCTGTATTGAGGACTTCGGTGATGAGGTAGCGTCAGGAATGCTGACAATCCGTTTGGACTTTGTTCGTCCCAGTGGGGATGTTGTTGTGGAAAAGAAAAGTGGTGATTTACAGGTTAATCTCCTCGGAGCAGGAAACGAGAGCGCCCTTCGTGTACAAGCGTTAGCAAAGTATAAAAACGCTCCTCGACCAGACGCGCTTTATCCGTTGCCTGGCTTAAGATTTACCGTTGATACGGTGCAGGGCGTTTCGGTGAGGGAAGATGAGTTACCTGAGAAGAACATGGTGACCGACCGAGATGGGATACTGTCAATCCCGATCACGATAGAAGAAGAAGGTACCTTTGAGGTTACGGTAAAAGCAGAAGGCTTATCTGATGACACAGTTGTCTTTGAGGTTAGTGGGATTGCGCCCTTTAGTTTACAAGCCGAGCAGTTTGAAGTGATTTCACTTCCCGGAGACTCGAAAGCAGTGCAGGTTGCGAGTGGCAATGTAGGTGGGCAGAGCGAAACAGACCTGGTGATTCTCCGTTGTGATGGAGATAAATCACAGTGCAGACCAGGCAGCTTGGCTTCAGATATTCCAGGGGCTTCTGTACTTACCTATATTTTAGATATTGAGTCTCCGTCGACTCGAGAAATTAAGTCAGTCAGTGAGGATTGGCTCGCACCAGGTGGATTGATTGTCTCTGAACTAGTTCCGGGAGGAACCTATGACGATATCGCGATTTTGAACAGTCGGCGAAACCATTTGTCTGGGGCGAATAGAAGGATATCAGAGGGCTCAGAGATTGTCGTTATAAGCGATATTGCTGGTATGGCGAAAGAGTCTGAGCGTTACACTCTCAATTCGTCTAACGCTATTGGCCTTCTTGAATATCAGCACTCACAAAGCGCTGAGTACTCTAGTCTGTTAACTGTATCTCAGGGAAGAAGATATAATCCCCAACAGTGCGATGACCAATCAAAATGCAGCATGAACGAAGCAGCACTCACACTAGAGCCTTGCCCCGCGGGTGAGTTCTGCGATTGCGGAGAAGGTGGATGTTTTTGCCGAGCAGACGATAAGTTTATTGATAAACTGAAGAATAACTACCAGGCCAGCAACCGATCAGAAGCATTTGTGAACATAGATAAGTGTCACCGGCCTGAAATGATGTGCGAAAAGGCGGGCGCAAATCAGTCAGACCCTGTCACGAGTTGCTTTTGCGAGGGTGGGATAGAATGCCCAGGCGACAGTATTGACTACTGCAGATGTAGGGTGCCTCGCC
>JAYZDF010000088.1:0-58946 GCA_036337945.1 Myxococcota bacterium | reverse complement strand
ACCGGACCTTCCAGCTGTATTCAGTGTCTAAAGTATGACTCGTTTGTTTGAAATATCCTCAAGGTTTTCAGTTGAGGAAATGCGATAATGAGGCCTTCGAAATGAGCGTCGAGAAGCTTCTTGTTGTGACCGATCTTGATGCCACTCTGTTGGATGCGAATTATCAATGGAAAGAGGCGGCTGCGGTCGTTGCTAGGCTGTACGACCTGGGTTTCCCACTGGTGTTTAACTCCAGCAAGACCATAGCTGAAATGCGCGATTTATCCGAGGAGATGAGGAATTTCTCCCCGATTATCGCCGAGAACGGTGGTGCGGTAGCGATTCCGAAAACCTCGGGACCAGGCACTGCGCAGACACTTCCTGAGAGACCTGAGTACGACGTTTCGGTCAATGGGATCCCGCGGGTCGAAATATGTAAGATTGCTCATGAGATCAGAGAGCGAGAAAACTTAAATTTCGAAGGTTTTTCTGATTGGACGGTCGCAGAACTACAAAAACGAACTGGACTTGCGCTCTCGCAAGCAGAAAACGCTCATGAGCGAGAGGCGACCGAGCCCATTATTTGGCTGGATACCGAAGATCGATGGAGTCTGTTTGAACGCGAGCTTTCGGACCATGGTATCCGCATTCTTAAAGGTGGGCGCTTTCGCCATTTGATGGGAGAACACGATAAAGCAAACGGTCTTCTGTTGGTGCGGGACCTCTACGTGAAAGCGCAACCGGAGACAAAGTGGACGACAGTGGCTTTAGGAGATAGCCAAAATGACCTAAAGATGCTCGAAATGGCAGATATAGCGGTGGTAATTCCGTCCCTTCACGGTACGGTCTTGGAGCCGAAGTCGGCTCGAGTTGTTGTGGCGCAGCATTCAGGTCCAAAAGGCTGGGCAATGAGCATGAACGAAATCATCGACGATACCTTGAGAACTATCGCCTAAGGTGTTGAAAAAGCGGTGTCGAATTAGTTAGAAGGACGACGGGAAGTACGGATGGGAGATTTTCATCAATATGGAGTCATTACGACTCTTCATCAATTGAACCAAAGACCATTGGAACGCATCGAAGCGGACTTACTAAAGTTTCGAAAAGAGCGACCCATGGCGTTGATTTTGCCTTCGCTTTATTCGGAGTTGCAGACACCGGCCCTTTCTTCGATTGTCGATGAGCTTTGCCATGTTCCTTACCTCGACCAGATTGTGGTTGGACTGGATAAAGCGGACGAGTCAGACTTTCGCCACGCACTCCAGTACTTCAGTCGCTTGCCTCAGCGTCCTCAAATTATTTGGAACGATGGCCCGAGACTCCGGCGACTTGACGAAAAACTTCGTTCTCTAAATCTCGCACCAAGAGAGCAGGGTAAGGGCCGTAATGTCTGGTACATGTTTGGCTATATTCTTGCGACAGGTAAAGCGAGGGCTGTTGCATTGCACGACTGCGATATTAAGACTTACGACCGTCAAATGCTGGCGCGGCTCATTTATCCGGTAGCTAACCCCGCTTTTAGTTACAAATTCTGCAAAGGTTATTATGCAAGAATCGCGAGTGGCAACATGAATGGTCGCGTTTGTCGTTTGCTCGTAACACCGCTTATCCGTGCGCTGAAGCAGGTCTTCGGCCAGAACCACTATTTAGAGTATCTGGACAGTTTTCGTTATGCGCTTGCAGGTGAATTTTCTTTGCAACGCGATGTAATCGAAGATTTGCGCATTCCGGCGGATTGGGGCCTTGAAATGGGTGTTCTTTCAGAGATGCATCGAAACTATGCAACCAATCAGATTTGTCAGGTTGATATCGCTGAATCGTATGACCACAAACATCAAGAGCTATCGGTCAACGATCGCAATCTCGGTTTGTCTCGAATGAGTTCGGACATTTCGAAATCATTATTTCGCAAAATGGCTACGCAGGGCGAGGTTTTCTCTCCTGGCAAAATTCGCACAATAAAAGCGACCTACTATCGAATCGCCCTCGATATCATAGATAGTCATCATAACGATGCGGTCATGAATGGTTTGAAATATGACCGTCACACTGAGGGGCAGTGTGTGGAGCTATTTGCAGAGAACATCATAAGTGCGGGTCACGCATTTTTAGAGAAATCAATGGACACACCGTTCATGCCGAGCTGGAAGCGCGTTCGCGCGGCATTTCCTGAACTGATGGATGAATTGTTGGAGGCCGTGGAAGCAGATGCGAAACAATACGGCACTTCATCTGTGTTAGAACCTTCTCTTCATCCGGAAGCGGTGAGGTTGAAGCAGCGTGTAGCTCAACACATTGAAGTGATCTACGGCGAAGAACGAACAGAAGAGCTTACTGAACGTCTTCTCCATGAGGCAAACCTGAAAGATAAGTTGCCGACTGCAGTGGGCAGAAATGATAAGTGGAGCGAAGAAGACGTTATTACCATCACCTACGGTGACACCGTCGTAGACGAAGATGAACGTCCTTTACAAACGCTATATCGTTTCCTGACCCAGGAATTGCGGGGAGTGATAAACGGCGTTCATATTCTCCCATTCTGTCCCTTCAGTTCTGATGACGGATTTTCAGTGATCGATTACTACGACGTAAATCCAGCGCTCGGTAAGTGGAAAGACGTGAAGCATATTGCTGACGACTATCGGCTGATGGCTGACCTGGTTCTCAATCATTGCTCTTCACAGTCTGAGTGGTTCAAAAATTTCTTAGAGAGTTCTGGTAAAGGCTCAGACTACTTTATCGTTCCCGAGCCGGATTTCGATGCTTCAAAGGTCGTTCGGCCGAGAAATACTCCGCTGCTGACCAAGGTCGAGACCAAGGACGGCGAGAAGGAAGTTTGGTGTACTTTTAGCGCGGACCAGGTCGATCTCGACTTTGCGAACCCTGAAGTGCTTTTCGAATTTGTTCGAATTATCATGAAGTACCTCAAGAACGGAGTGAGAATATTTCGTTTAGACGCGGTTGCTTTTCTATGGAAAGAATCTGGCACTACTTGTGTTCATCGTCGACAGACGCATGAGGTTGTAAAGTTACTTCGCTTGGTGATTGAAAATATCGAACCTACGGCCATTATCATCACGGAGACGAATGTTCCGAATCGTGAAAACTTGAGTTACTTTGGTAACGATAACGAAGCGCATTTGATCTACAACTTTTCTCTTCCTCCATTACTCGTTCATACTTTGATTTCTGGGAATTGTAAGCATTTGAAGACATGGATGATGTCAATGCCTCCCGCCAGGTTAGGGCGCGCGTATCTGAACTTCATTGCATCGCATGACGGCATTGGTGTCAGACCTGCAGAGGGACTGCTGTCGGAAAAAGAGCTCGGAAACTTTCTCGATACGATGAAGTCGTTTGGTGGAACTATCTCTCACCACAGAAAACCGTCTGGTGAAGACCATCCTTACGAAATCAATATCTCATTATGGGATGCGATGAAGGGGACGCACAAGGGACCGGACAAACATCAGTTTGACCGCTTTGTATGTGCGCACACAATTGCATTGGCCCTCGAGGGGCTGCCGGCATTTTACATCCACAGCTTGTTGGGAACTGAGAATGCAGTCGAATTACGAAAGTCGACAGGTCGAGCTCGGTCGATTAATCGACGACAATGGAATCTAGGCGAGCTCAATGAGGCGTTAGAAGATTCATCCCTTCATCACCGAAAAGTATTGGACGAGATTAAGAGGCGAATCACAATTCGGAAGAATCAGCCTGCATTTCATCCTAATGCTACTCAATACACGCTGCATTTTGGCGAATCTATTTTCGCGTTTTGGCGGGAGAGTCTCGACCGCAGACAGAACATTTTTGCGCTACATAATGTGTCTCATGAGGAACGAGAAGTGTCGTTGGTTGAGCTAAATTTGATCGGCACAGAAACTTGGAAAGACTTACTTAGTGACGAGAAATACGAC
The DNA here is from genome assembly GCA_036337945.1 of Myxococcota bacterium. GTDB lineage: Bacteria > Myxococcota > Kuafuiibacteriia > Kuafuiibacteriales > Kuafuiibacteriaceae > JAYZDF01. The sequence continues at coordinate 55,044 of JAYZDF010000088.1, read as the reverse complement.
GATATTGAAGGAGTAATACGGCTTGCTCCGTATGGCTGCGTCTGGATATCTAATCAATAGTGTCACTTCGGTAGACGTGCGAGTTCGTAGTCAAACGAGTCGCCGCATTGAATGAGAATGTCTGAATGCGCGGGCATGGTACTGAGCATATGCTCGGTGAGTCGTTCGAATAGTTGTACATATTGGCGCGTTTGCTCTTCGGTCATAAGACCTTTGAGTCCTGTCTTGTCGCCTGTAGATTGGTGCTTTTTCCAGAGCTTACTCTCTTGTAGCCAACGACTCTTGTACACAGTCTCCATAGATGGAACCCGAATCATGAGCAAAGCGTCGAGCGATTCAAAAAGCGGCTGATAATCATTGAGTAGTGCATCTCGACTCCAGCGGCACCATGTGCCGTGCGGGTCATCTTGTGCTTCTCTTTCGTTGTATGGCGATTCCCATCCGGGCAGATCTGCGGCGCCGACGCACCAACCTTCGAAAATGACGACATCAGGCTGTGCAGTGACTTCGTCCCAGTTAGTTGAGTCCATCCGGTCGTCTCTTGCTTTATCAAAGCGCGGAATAGGAGTGACGTCTTCAGGGCTCGCATTAGAAAGGCTGCGAAAGGTTTCCAGAGCTAAAGGAACGTCGTGAGTGCCTGGGACTCCACGGTATAGGCATAGGGGATGAACGGTTTGCGCGAGGAGCAGTCGTGCGTCCCGCATGAGGTAGAAGTCATCAATGGAACAAACCACAACCCTTTTGCCCATTTCTTCAAGAATCGCCGAAAGCAAGTCAGAGAAGGTGCTTTTGCCGGAGCCTTGTGCGCCATTGACGCCCAAGAAAAAGGGCGTGCTGCGGTTTTCTGTTTGACTAGCTACCCACTGAGCAATGGGTTTATGAACTATGTCAAAATCGTCCTGCAAACGAGCGGGAAGTCCCATCGCCTCGCAACGCGCAATAAAGCTGTTTTTCACGCGAGAGAGCGTGACCTAGAACCTCTCTGGCTGGCAAGAAGTGGCCGAGCCAGCGCATCACTTTGGCCTCGTTGCAGGGCACGACCTATAATGTTTGCTTGGAATAACCCCGCTTTTTTTGTGACGAGTGCGTGAATACACTCATTAGTTCTAGTAACCGTACGTAGTGTGTGATTGACACTAACCCAGATTTTGCACCGAAATTGACACGGTGCGTGAACAAGTCAAAGCAGCCAAGAGGATAAACATTTTGAAACTACGTAGTTTATTACCAACCCTTACCCTGATCCCATTGTTCGCGGTCTGGCCTGAAGTGGCAGAGGCCAAAGAGCCAGGGGCCGAAGAGATTCGTTTCTGGCTGAACAACGTTTGGGTATTGCTTGCTGCATTTCTCGTATTTGTAATGCATCTTGGCTTTGCAGCCCTAGAGAGTGGACTAACTCGCTCAAAGAATACCGTAAATATTCTATTCAAGAATGTGACGATTGTGGCGATTGGTCTTCTCACCTACGCGTGTGTGGGCTTCAACCTGATGTACCCTGGAGAAGCTTCTGCGGGTGGATGGTTCGGATTTGCTGGTTTCTGGATCAACGCACCCGCCAATGGAATGACTGCGGCTTACGCAGACGGTAAATATACATATTGGACGGATTTTATTTTTCAGGGAATGTTCGCTGCGACGGCAGCTACGATCGTTTCTGGTGCCGTAGCTGAGCGTGCTAAACTCAGTTCCTTTTTGGTTTTCTCCACCGTTTTAGTCGCGCTTGTTTATCCCGTTGTCGGTATGTGGCACTGGGGTGGTGGTTGGTTGAGCGCCGCTGGTTTTCATGATTTTGCAGGTTCCACAATTGTTCACTCAGTTGGTGGTTGGGCAGCTCTTGCCGGTGTTATGGTCATTGGCCCGCGTCATGGAAAGTACGTTGGTGACACTGTGAAACCAATTATCGGACACAATGTGCCCCTGGCCGCTATCGGCGTATTTTTACTTTGGTTTGGCTGGTACGGATTCAACGGTGGTTCTGTTTTATCGGCAGAGCCCGGTGCGATTTCACTCGTGGTCGTGACGACCAGTTTAGCTGCTGCTGCTGGAGTACTGGCTGCATCTGTGATGTCGCGTATTGTTCAGAAAAAAGTTGATCTAACGATGGCCCTGAATGGTGCCCTTGCTGGTTTGGTGGGGGTTACGGCAGGAGCTGACGTACTTACTCCATTTCAAGCCGTTATTGTTGGTGCCATCGCGGGTGTCTTCGTTTTACTCGCTGTTATCGGGATCGACCGTATCAAGCTTGATGACCCAGTCGGCGCTATTTCTGTGCACCTTATCTGCGGTATCTGGGGAACATTAGCGGTAGGGATTTTTGCCGCAGACAAGAGTTTCCTGACTCAGCTCAAAGGCGTGGGGATGACGGCAGTTTTCGTTTTCTCAGTTTCCTTCGGAGTTTTTTGGCTACTCAAGAAAACTGTTGGCGTTCGAGTGTCCGAAGAAGAAGAACTTCGAGGTCTTGATATTGAAGAGCATGGAATGGAATCGTATGGCGGTTTCCAGATCTTCACATTGAATTAGAGGAAGGTAGATAAATTATGAAACTTGTTATTGCATATATCCGACCAGAAGCACTTCAAAGCGTCAAAGCGGCGCTCACAGAAGCTCAGGTACATCGTGTCTCGGTCACAAACGCTTTGGGGTGTGGTGCACAGAAAGGCTATAGTAAAAGCTATCGTGGAGCCGTGAATGAAATCAACTTACTCAAGAAGGTGCGAGTTGAAATCGCGATCAATGATGACTTCGAGCAAGCAACGATAGACGCGATTTGTGGTGCAGCCAAAACTGGCAACATTGGGGACGGTAAAATTTTTGTGATGCCGCTTGAACGTTGCATTCGAATTAGGACCGGAGAAGAGGGCGACGACGCCATCGGCTAGTTCGGGCTCATCGCTCTATATAGTTCTGAGAGGCTGGCGGATTACTGACCGACAGCCTCTTTTATTTCTTCTTTCTGGGTGAGTGGCACGACTCTAACGAATTCGTTGGTTGTCACTTTGCGTTGAATAGCTTCCTGGTAAGCATCCAGAAGACTCTGAAGTACCTCGTCGTCCTCAGCCGTGCCTTCCACCATTACGTATTCTGAATTCAAGTGTTCGGTTTGGTCCTGTTTCAGGTAAATGCATCCGCCGGTCATACCCGCGCCAATATTCGGGCCGGTTTTTCCGAGAATAACTACGGTTCCTCCTGTCATGTACTCACAGGCGTGGAGCCCTACGCCTTCCACGACCGCCGTAGCTCCGCTGTTTCTGACGGCAAATCGGTCGCCTGCGAGTCCGTAGACAAATAGTTCTCCGCCGGTCGCACCATAAAGTGCACAGTTTCCAATGATTGAACTCGTTATCGGCTCTAGTTTGCACTGCGGCGGAGGCAGAATATGAACTTGCCCACTCGACATGGATTTACACACTGAATCATTGGCTTCTCCTGTCAGTGTTATCTCGATGGGGCCCGCGAGGAACGCACCAAAACCTTGGCCGGCACTCCCACGACAGTTGACCTTGATTGGTTTGGGAGTGGCGGTCTGTGCGAGTTCTCCAGAAAGCGTCGCAAAGGCAGCCCGGTCGGTACTTTCGATGTTCACATCGACCTCGACGGGATGTTTCCCTCGTATTGCGGGACCGGCGAGGTCTAGTGTTCGGCGATTGAACAGGTTTGTGTCTTCATGCAGCAGAGGGCGAATAAAGCTTCTTGAGGCCTGCTGGTTTACGAAAAAGTGGTCGAGCTCTAGGCCTAAATCTTCAATCTGCTCATGAAAGTCTGGATTGGCGATGAGAAGGTCGCCACGTCCAACCAACTCGTCGAGTCGACTTACTCCTATTTCGGCTAGGTGTCTCCGGACGTCCTCGGCGATGTATTCCATCACGGTCGCAATTTGTTCAGAACTTCCGACATATTTCTTTTTGTACTTTGGATCGTGGGTAGCGATTCCTCGTGGGCAGGTATTCTTCTCGCATACTCTCGCCATCACACAGCCTTGGGCAATCATCAGGAGTTTCCCGAAATTAAATTCATCAGCCCCGAGCATTGTCGCGACGACGATGTCCTTTCCGTCCGATAAACCACCGTCAACTCTCAGTCGAACGTGCTCACGAAGCCACTGTTCGGCGAGCGTTTGATGAACCTCCCAGAGTCCAATTTCCCAAGGGAGTCCTGCATGACGCATAGACGTCCGGCTGGCAGCGCCGGTCCCGCCGTCCCCACCTGAGATGAGAATAACATCTGCACCGGCCTTGACGACGCCAGCGGCGATCGCACCAAGGTTGACGCCGGAGACCAATTTCACACAAACGTCGACGCCAGGTTTGAGTTGTTTCAACTCGTAGATGAGCTCTCTGAGGTCTTCGATGCTATAGATATCGTGCAGGGGCGGTGGCGAAATAAGGTCAACTCCAGCTCGTGCAAACCGAGCTTTTGCGATGGCCTCATCCACCTTCTCGGCCATCAATTGTCCTCCCTCACCAGGCTTTGCTCCTTGGGCAATCTTGATTTCGATTTCATCGCCTGAAACCAAGTACTGCGCGGTTACGCCAAAGCGACCGGAAGCGACTTGCTTGGATGTGGCGGTGGTGCCGTCCACGAAGAAGAATGGGTTTTCACCGCCTTCGCCGCTTCCACTCCGGCCGCCGATCATTTTCATGGCGTGAATGATATCCCGCTGGGCTTCTTGGCTGATGGCACCAAAAGACATCGAGCCCGAACCAAAGCGTCGCAGAATCTCGCGTCTTGATTGAACGTCTTCGAGAGGAATGGTTTCACTCGAAGCGAAGGCGAACAAGTGCCTTAGATTTACAGGCAGTCTAAGGCTCCTATTGTCTATGTATTCCTGATACTTATCCCAGTTGTTGAAAGTGAGGTTTAGGTCGTCACTCACGCTAAATAGAAGACGACTTTGTTGACTCGTCATCGAATGAGCTTCGCCTTGTCCCTTAGCATTCTCTCGCAGAATATGCAGGGGCTTTAGGTTTGATTCTTCTTCATGAGCATACTTTAGAATGTTCCTTGCAAGGTGCTTGAGGGTGAGACCTTCAATCTTTGACTCTGACCCTCCGAAGTAGCGATTCACGACCTGTGAAGACAGGCCCAGCGTCGTGAAGAGCTTTGAGCCCTGGTATCCAGAGACCGTTGAGATCCCCATTTTACTCATGGTCTTGAGCAATCCATTCTTGAATGCCTGGGCGAGATTTTCGATACGTTCACTTGAGCTTTTACTTGATAGGGCAGGCTTCTTAGATTGTAATACCGCCTCGAACGCGAGGTAAGGGCAGACCGCGGCTGCTCCAAAACTGACCAATGCGGCGAGTTGATGTGAGTTCGTGACGTCTCCTGTCTCGACGATCACCGAGGCATCCAATCGGCGTCCTTTGAGAGTGAGCACATCGGAAGCTGCGGCAAGCGCCAGCAAGCTCGGAATAGGAGGGCGCGACTCACGGGCCTTTCGATCACTCAAAATGATAATCGAACAACCGCCTTCAATCGCTGACAGCACCTGGGAACGCAATTTGTCGAGGGCGTGACCGAGTCCGTTTTCACCCTTTACGCGGGGGAAGGTGATCGAGATTTCCGAACATTCGAAAGCCCGCCCTTGATGTTGCAAACGGTGCATCTTCCGAATGGCGTTTAGCTTTTGGGGCGTCAGTACCGGTGAATCGAGCTCTATTGCGGGCGATAGAGGAAGCAGGGTCTTGGGCGCAAACACGTTGGGTCTTCGACCTAGATAGGTTCTAAGGTCTGTTACCATGCGTTCTCGAAGATGGTCGAGTGGCGGGTTCGTAACCTGAGCAAATGTCTGGTAGAAAAAGTCGAAGAAAGGCCTTTTTTCATGGGACAGGAACGCTGGCCTAGCGGTATCACCCATTGAGCCTATCGGCTCTTTGCCTGTGCTTGCCATGGGCACTAAAAACGCATCTACGTCCTCTTTCGACCAAGGGAACAGGCCCAAGGACGGACTCGTCAGTGCCCCTGAGTCTTCAATATCCTCGCCGAGAGTGACCTCTACAAGGCGGGCATCAAAGTGCGCTTGATAATTTTCTCTCGCTTGGCTTGGGTCTTCGAAACGAACTTCGCCCTGATTCAAATCGACAAATACACCTTCGCCACCCGACAGCGCTCCTTTTTCAAGAATCGTATGGTCTCCTACGCCAAAAATACCAGCCTCGGATGCGAGGTAAAAAGTGTCTGACGTCTGTAGCCACCGACAGGGTCTAAATCCATTTCGATCTAGCCGAGCGCCTACGACGTCTCCGTCTGCAAAGGCCAAAAAGGCGGGACCATCCCAGGGTTCCAAAGCTCGGCTCCAGAACCTGTAAAATTCGGCAGAACGCGCGTGCGCTGGTGGAACCATAATCGATAGAATATCGCTCAAGTGAGGTATACTTGAACGAACTCTAAGCGCTTCAACCATTTCATTTAGGTTGCCGGAATCACTGATATCTTCACGGGTGAATAACTCATCTTTTGGAAGCCCCAGTGATTGTTCTCTCGCAAAATTCCAAGAACGATTACATTCGATGGTGTTGATTTCGCCGTTGTGAGCAATCATGCGAAAGGGCTGCGCCTTATCCCATGAGGTCCGCGTGTTGGTACTGAATCGACGATGAAAGAGAGCAAATCGGGTTTTGTAATTGGACTCTTGGAGATCAGGATAGAAAACCCCCAAGTCCGCAGCTGTGGTTAGCGCTTTATAGACGATTGTCTTCGCCGACAGCGATGCCCAGAAAACGGTTCGCTCCAACCCTGACCGAGCCAGTTGGGTTCGAAGACTTTGCTTGGCATGGTAGAGCAGGGACTCAAAGGCGCCTTGAGTATGGCAAAAAGCGGGGCACTCAATAAAGAACTGAAGAATTGTTGGAAGTGTATCGCGGGCTTGAGAGCCAAGAACTTTGGTGTCCGTGGGAACACTGCGCTCATCACTTACGGACAAGCCCATGAAGTGAAAAGTTTCATGGATGACCTTGAGCGCAGCTCTTCGAGTTTGAGAGTCTCCAAGCATGAACACCATCCCAACCGCGGTTTGGCCTTCGTTGACCCCGAGAAGGTCAAAGGGGATTTCGGTCATGATACCCGCTCCGTCCCCGGTTCTTCCGTCGGCTAAACACCCACCGCGATGTTCAAGGTTGGTGAGGCCTTTAAGGCCCTGAGTGAGATTCTTGTTCCGGCGTCGCAAGTCGGTGCTGGCCACAAACCCAACGCCACAATTTGAAAATTCCTTCTTTCGATTTGTCATTCTCTACGAATATTCCCTCTTGAGCGACTCTGCTCGACACACTGCGTCGTAAAGCATATATACTAACTCTATCAAGTTGTCTGTGACGTTAGTGTATCATTGACAGGAAGGTGAACTGAGCCCGTGTTTCCCCGCCACAGCACGAAGCTCCTGCGTGCTGTGATTCTTTCGCTTTCGAGTAGTCGCACTTCCGTCATTCCTGTGACTTCTTTCTTTTTTGGGCCCGGTTTACCCGTTCTGCCATCTCGAGAGTAAAGCGCTTCGCCCCCACTTTGTTAAGGTGTGTCACTCCGTCGCCGAGCTCACTTCGCTGAAAAGCCGGGATTTCGTCGTCTAGCATCTCAAAGTGAGCGAAACGTTCTGAGTATTTTGCGAGATACTGATTCAGTTCATGAAAGTAGTTCGAGACTTTCATCTGTCGAGCATGTTCATCAAAAAGCGGCCCGTGAGAGTAATAAACTCGAACCCCGTATCGTTCAGTGAGCTTGAGAAGCCGTTCTAGGTAAAACGAGTTTACGGAGTCTGGCGTAAAGCTCGATTCGATGGATTCCATCTTGGTCGCGATTCTTTGTGATTTTGTTGGAACATAGCCGAGCGTTCGACGTTCTTGGACAAAAGATTCTCTTACTCTTTGGTCAGCGTCCATTTTTGACAGATTCCAGTCAACGACGGGTTGTAAAACTCGCTTTGCGTAAGGACTGAGTCGATAGCTGGCGAAGACCGTTCGTAAGTGGGCATCTATCGTTTCAAGAAAGCTAAAAATCCCCTCGAAATACAACTTATGATTCTCCGTGAAACTAGGAAAATGTGTCGTGTATAGTGCTTTACTGAAACCCGATTGTAGCGCCCGCGGGGTGTGAACAAGGACAATCGCATTTGGTGCCGATTGAGTTCCAAGGTAGCGCTCGGCCATATAATAGTCACTCATTACACCGGAGGCCATAACAAGTCCCAGGTTGAGTGCCCTGTTGTCTGTTGCGGCCTGAAAAACCAAAGGGTCAAGTGACGACCTAAGACTAGAGTCTCCCAGGAATGCAATATTGTTTGCGTCAGGAACAGGACTATCGAGTCGTGAAAGATTGTAGCGATAGAGCATAAAAGAGGTATTGGTGCAGTATCGGTCTACAAAGCGTGCCATATTTAGCTCAATGCAGAGCACTAAGCCTAAGAAAAGACAAACCCACAAGACGGTCTGCTTTTTAGAACTGGAAGTAGATGAATTCTTTTGCACCAAATTCTCCCAATAGAATGAATAAGTAGACGCAGACCGTGTAAACCAAACTCCGTCCATACCAAGGTAATCTATCGATCACTCTGATATTCCGATTGTTGAATTGAATGAGATGAGAAATAAAGACGGGACTACAAAAGAATATAAATTGCTTTAAGTATCTCAGGTCTGGGTCGTAATAGTGAAACGGATTTTGGGTAATACTCTTTAGCATGAAGATTGCGTGTGACATATCTTCCGCCCGGAATAACAGCCATCCAAGGCACGTGAGTTGAAAGAATCCGATGACGGCCACGACGAAAGGAAGTCGCCGCTGTGGCCCTAAGATTCGATCTCGAAGTCGCCAGGCCCCCAGTAATATCCCATGAAAGAATCCCCAGGCGACAAAGTGCCAAGCAGCGCCGTGCCAGAGCCCACCCAAGAGCATGGTGACCATCAGATTGCGCGCAGTGTTTCCGTTACGATTACCACCAAGCGGAATATATAAATAGTCGCGTAACCAAGTCGACAAACTGATATGCCAGCCTTTCCAAAACTCTCTTGGACTGGTCGCAAAATAGGGGAGGTCGAAATTCTTGCTGAGATCAAAACCTAGACATCTTGCGCAACCAATCGCGATGTCTGAGTAACCGGAAAAGTCACAATAAATCTGAAAGGCAAAGGCATATAGCCCCAGTACGAGTGTTAGCCCGCCCGGTCCAAAAACAGGGTCAAGAATTGGGTCGACCACATGCACTGCTAAATTATCGGCAACAAAAACTTTCTTAAAAAGCCCCCAAAGAATCAGATGAAGTCCACTTTCGAAGCGAGCAAAAGTTAGCTTTCTTTCTTCGGACATTTGAGGCAAAAGTTTTGCTGCTCTTTCGATAGGTCCAGCAACCAATTGCGGAAAAAAGGCTACAAATAGAGCGAACTCAGAGAAATCTTTGGTCGCTCTTAGTTGCCTTCGATAGACATCAATCGTGTAGCTCAGTGTTTGAAAAGTATAAAATGAGATACCGACAGGAACGACGATGTCGAGTGTTCGCTTCGAAAAACTTATGCCTGCAGAATTGAGAAGGGCGTACAGGTTTTCAGTGAAGAAGCCTCCGTATTTGAACGCCGCCAAGATCGAAAGATTTGTACCGATACTTATGAATAATGCACGCTTTCTTTTTACTTCGGCCTCGCTATTCTCAATAGCTAAGGCAGAGAAATAATCGACCACGGTCGAGATAAGAATGAGACTCAAAAACCGCCAATCCCATTGGGCATAAAAGAAGTAACTCCCAGCGAGTAATAAGTAATTCTGCGGTCGTTTTGGAAGGACCCAATAGACTAAGAAGATAGCCGGAAAGAAAAAGAGGAATGATATCGAGTTAAAGAGCATTTCTCGACCCCGATTAGTGAATCATAGACTGAAGAAAAAGACGAATTGCTTTCTATACTTTGGAAAGTGAGCCCGTCTTTTCTTATCCGGCGGGGTAGAACGTAGGAGTTCCGGGACCAACTGGCAGCCCTAATACAAAGACCCAAATGTAAAAGAGGATGACCCAGCCAACGAGATAAGCCATTGAGTAGGGTATCATCATTGATATCAGCGTACCCATTCCTAGCCTCTTGTCGTATTTCATCGCGAAAGCGAGAATCAGGCCAAAGTAGCTCATCATGGGAGTAATGATGTTAGTAGTAGAGTCGCCAATTCGGTAGGCGGCTTGTATGACTTGAGGGCTGTAGCCCACGGTCATAAGCATAGGAACAAATATAGGTGCAGTCACCGCCCATTGCGCCGACGCGCTTCCGAGCATAAGGTTGACGAAACAACACATTAAGATGAACGGAACAAAAACGATGGGCCCCGTGAGGTTCCATGCTTGTAGCAAATCAGCGCCAACAACTGCGGTAATCGTGCCGAGCTGAGTCCATTTGAAGAAGGCTACGAACTGCGCGGCGAAGAACACAAGGACCATGTAGAGCCCCATCGAACTCATTGCCTTAGCCATTCCGTCGATCACATCCCGGTCGGTTCTCATGGAGCCAGTGACTCGTCCATATACAATGGAGGGAACAATAAAGAAAATGAAGATGAGGGCAACGACGCTTTTTAGCATTGGCCTGAGATCTTGCACCAAAGTGTCGTTTGGTTTCGGGTCACGGAACCATCCATTTTCAGGTAAGGCGAGGGCGGCGAGCACCCCGAGCATGATGAATAATGTCAGTCCAGCTAACTTTAGACCTTTCTTTTCTTCGTCGTTGAGTGCGCCCATGTCTTTCGCTGCATCTTCTACGCCGTCTTCGGCTCTCGAAGGGTCATAAGGTCCCAGTTTAGGCTCTACGATTCGAGTCGTAACAAGTGTTCCGACAATGGTGATCAGAAAAGTACTCACGCACATAAAGAAATAGTTTGCTGTTGGTAGAACTTCTTTGGCTCCACCGAGTCCATAGGCCGGGTCAATAATCTGTGCAGCTTCGGTGGTTATGCCGGAGAGTAAAGGATCTACAGTACCGATGAGGATGTTGGCGGAATATCCGCCAGAAACACCGGCAAATGCCGCCGCCAAGCCAACTAAAGGATTCCGGCCCACCGATTGAAATACAACGGCGGCGAGTGGCACGAGTACAACGTAGCCCATTTCTGAAGCTGTATTTGAGATGACCGCTGCGAACACCACGACTGCGGTGAGTAAATTTCGCGGGGCACCTAGAACAAGTGCGCGTATTGCGGCACCCAATAACCCTGCACGTTCCGCAACACCGACGCCCAATAGAGCAACCAAAACTGTGCCGAGGGGTGCAAATGACGTAAAGTTCGTGACGAGACCCATACCAATTCGTCGCAAGCCCTCTGGGTTGATAAGGCTAATTGCTCGAATGACACCGTCGGCAGACCGACCTTTCGCACCCTCTGGTCGTGGATCTGGAACGGACCATTCAAAGTATCCGGCGATTCCCGAGATAAGCAAAACCGCAACACAGATCAATGCAAACAACGTCACGGGATGCGGAAGGAGATTGCCTAACCATTCTACGCCGTCGAGAAAGCGGGCAAATATACCCTTTTTGCGGGTTTCAGATTCCGAACTCATAGCCGCGCTATAGCATAGACAGGAGCTTTTCTGCGAGACTTCATCAAGGAGGAGACAGGTTCTGCGTTAGAAGAGTGAATTTCAAAGTTTAGGGAAGCACGCAGGGAGGAGGAAATGATGCACACGAACGAGCGGTCATTTGAATTCGGCCTGAGCAACAAGATTCTGCTCCTCCTGGACGTTGGCTACAGCCCGTACCTCCGCACGTTCCGCATGAATTTGCGCAACATGTTTGACCAGAGCGAACACCTCGAGAGCACATGGGGTCTGGTTGGAGGAGGGCGTCTAATCTAGATTCACCCGCCCAATTTTCAAGATATGTCTCGATTGAGCCTACGCGTTGCGCGGGAAGGGTAATAGCTTCCACTGCGGCGGAGCCAAGTCGATCTTCGAGTTGCTGAAGATATAAACTTCGCGGCAATACAGCGGTGCCGTGAGATTCTGTCCAGCAATCCGCTTCGTTCGGAGAATAGGAACTTTGTCGCCGCGTGCCGTTGCTACCGATCGTCCAATTCATAGCTCCGATAGGCGAGTCGCATATCATTGTGGTCGCGCTGGCATTCCAAAAAAGGGTTTGGGCACCCGCCCATCCGTGTCCTGTTCCTGAGGTCGTTCGATTCTGTACGTTCAACGGCCCACCGCTCGTATTGTCGAATAAAAGGCCTGTTGCCCATCTATGGTGAGGACCGTCATCCGAATTCGATTGCACTGCAAGAGAGTCGAGCCAGACATTCGGCCCTGTGACTCTGGAGCCCGTCACAAAGTTGTGTCGTCCTTCGCGGCTGTAGCATCGTTGGAACAGATTACCCAGCCCGTCATCGACGACAAAGGGATAGCGTCGGCCTCCGCTAATTTGCGAAATAGGGTCGAGCATGGCCGTATCTTCCACGGAATTAAAGTTCGATTCTCCTCGTATACGAACCGCTGCAAATCCAAAGTGTTTAACGGTCACTCGCCGCACCCAGCTGTTTGTGACTCGGTTCAACCATATTCCGACCCATGCATGATCTTCATCGGTGCTTCCTGTGTATTCTGACACAAGTCGTAAGTCTTCCACACCCGTGTTTGAGAGACGACCATTCATATTCGCGGCGAAGACGCTTCCTCCTCCAAAGTCGCTCTCAATGGTGTCGACGATAGGGATGTTGATCCAAATTCGAGTGCCATCGACCTGGGTAATAATACGCTCATGACCGATTCTGTAACTATTTGGGGTCCAGCCATACGGCCCCATACCCAGAGTGTCTATCCAGTGTTGATTTGGCGTCCGCAGGATAACAACAGTGTCACCCTGGTTGAACTGGTGATTACTTTCGACTTGAAAGTTTGTTGACCCAACAGCAACGGTAGCAGTTGTAATCCGGACTCTGGTGCCCGAAATTTCGTTGAATCCATTCCCGGCGCCTCTAAGTTCAATGAGATTATGTTGTGCTCTTCGTGTGGCGACGAGAATAGTACCGTTTGCATCTTGCCCCTCGCCGCGAAGAACGACCCCGCTGGTGGAAATAGTGAGTGTGTCGCTTAGGTCGTATTGCCCCCTGGTAAGTAAGACTGCTCCACGAAAACCGTTAGAATCGGGAGTAAGCTGACTTACCCGATCAATTGCGGCCTGAATCTGGGCGAGATTATCTCCAGTAACAGGTGATAGCGTTTCTTGAACTGCAACGTCTGGAATAGCGACACCACCACCTTGGTAACCCGCATAAGAAAAGTCAGGAAGAATATTAGCTTCAGATGTCTGCCCTTGATTAGCATACCGACGATATTCAAGATTGCCAGCGTTGTTTAGAGTGGCGAGCGGAGCACCATTGCCAACAATAGGACGTTCATACAATGAAGTTGCAGCATCTAATGGATGACCACTGTCTCGCTGCAGCCCCGTGTCAGCGAATCCTGAATCAGCAGGACCGATATCTAAAGATGGTCGAGCGTCTTGAAGAAGGCCTACATCTAAAATGGCGGCGTCTTCAACAAAGCCTCCATCGATAATATTCGCATCTTCAATAAAACCTATGTCAGGTATATCTGCATCTTCTAAAATTCCCGCATCAGACTCACTTGAGTCAGCGGTCATAGAGGAAGCATCTTCGTTAGGCGACTCCTGAGCGTCTTTTACTTCTTGTTCCCCAGCATCTCTTGAAGTTTCGGATGTCATAGCATCAGAGACGCCGCCGTCTTGTGGTTGACGTTCAGCAGTACCGCTATCGTTGGTATTTTGTGCCGGTGCTTCCGGGGGAGAAGGCATGGATACTGAATTCTCTTTTTCACAGGCGTAAAGAAGCAGGGTGCACATCATGAAAGGAAAAATTCTATTGTTAAAAGGACGCCACATTCCGTCGAATCATACTCGCATTAAAGTTCAAACACCATCCAGTGTGAAGATATGTAAAATCTTCGTTCGCCTTTTGAAACTTTGCGAGGAGTAGTGATTCACTCCCCGAAATAAGGACCGTTTTAGGGGGTTGATACGAGTCTTTTAAAGGGAGTCCAAATGATTTGATTACGTTTTGTCGAGCTAGACGCTTTTTTCCAAATAATCCTGACTCGGTCACCTCGTACGAGTTTTCTTTTTTCGTAGGCACTAAGAATTTCATACTCTGCGCCAAAGCCTGCAAATTCCAAACCCTGGAAAGTTACATAGATCCCCATATCGCCATTTTCCACCTCCTTGAATTTATAAAGCCCGCTCACATATTGGTCCGCAGTAATCGTTCGTTTTGTCGCACTCTCAGGTATCCATGCGGGGTCCACCGTCATTGAAAATCGTTCACGACCAACGCCCCCCACATCTGAAACATCACGATACGACCGATCGTCCTCTTCTTTTGTGCTCGGCTTACCGCGTTTTACAAGAATCCAATCTTGCTGCTGGACGCTCTTCCGGTCGATGACGGTGACTACATCTCCCTTTTTATATTGGTTCGGTGGTCTGGGAGAGGCTAGATAACCGTTCGGAGTGTCACTTCGGTCAAACGATAAGTCAGCGGTGTTTGAGGGCGTAATACGCGCATGATAGTTTCTCGTCACGACGTGGCCTTGTTTCACTCCCAGTGATATCGCCAGTTTCCGAACCTCATTGTTATTGCGATATTTAGTCGGCAAATATTCGAATACTTTCACGTTATGCTTCATTAGACCTAATACTGCTTTCACGGATCGAAAGGGAGAGTCTGGGTTCATCAACAAAATCTGTGCATCTTTTTGAATCATTGCTGTCGTAACGTTTTTGACAGTGTCCTTGTGGCTAAACTCATGCACGTGCGGACGTCTAGGTTTCCTAGCAAATGACGTGAGACTGACTGCCAGGCTGAGCATTAAAAAAGCCGCGAACCAAAGTTTATACGGTCGAGTCATGTACAGAGTTTCGTGGATTCTTGATCTGATGTCCAACTGTAGCTGGGAGAATTCGCCTCAAACCTCTGTCGTAATGCTGAGGCTAGAGCAAAAAAGTCTGCATGCGTTTGAATTTATCGACTTCTGCAGTCCTAACAAGGCGGTACCTGCTAAGGCTTTTCCTGTCATCATCGTCAGTCAAATTTCTTTTTCCGTAAGGAACAAAAGGAAGAAATTGCTCTACATAAAAGATAACGAGTGAAGCTATGTTGCGATGAAAATTTTGGCTTCGAACCGACTACGGTCGCTTACGTGACGGGAATATGTTTGTATGTCATCAGGAATGTCTAAATCTTACGACTACATTATCATCGGGGGCGGTTCTGCTGGCTGTGTCTTGGCTAACCGCTTGAGTTCCGACCTTTCTACGAGAGTCCTCGTCCTCGAAGCTGGTCCGATAGACCATTTGTGGGATTTTCGAATCCATATGCCGGCCGCTTTGAGCTACCTCATTGCAGATCGCAATCAAAGGAATTGGCATTATTGGTCCGAACCGGAACCCAACATGAACCAACGTCGCATTGCCCAACCACGTGGTCGAGGCTTGGGAGGAAGTAGCATTCTCAATGGCATGATTTATCAACGAGGTAATCCGATGGATTACGAAAAATGGGCGAATTTTGAAGGGCTCGAAGACTGGAGCTACGCTCATTGCCTCCCTTATTTCAAAAAAATTGAGACTCGTCTCATCGGTGGAGATGACTATCGTGGTGGCGAAGGTCCACTTTATCTGACGACTCCAAAATGTGATAACCCACTATTTCAAGCCTGGTTTGAGGCTGGTAAACAAGCAGGATATCCTCTGACTGATGACGTAAACGGCTACCAGCAAGAAGGCTTCGGCAAGTTTGATCGAACTACGTATCGAGGCCGCCGTCACAGCGCCGCTCGCGCCTATATCCACCCGATCTTGAATGAAAGATCGAACCTAGAGCTTCGCTGCCGCGTCCAGGTGCTTCGAATTGTATTCGAAGGGAAAAGGGCAATTGGAGTGGAAATCGGAAGAGATGGCAATCGTGAAGTAATTCAGGGGGGAGAAGTGATTTGTTCGGGTGGCGCCATTAATTCACCGCAGCTCCTCCAGCTATCGGGCATCGGAAGAGCGGATGAATTGCGAGCTTTAGATATAGATGTCACTCATGACCTCGGTGGAGTCGGAGAAAACCTGGAAGACCATTTGGAAATGTACATTCAATATTCATGTACCCAACCTGTGAGTATGTATCCTGCGCTTCAGTGGTGGCGAAAGCCGTGGATTGGAGCCCAATGGTTGTTTGGTAGAACCGGTGCAGCGGCAACCAATCATTTCGAAGCCGGCGCCTTTATTAGGAGTAACGACCGAGTTGCATATCCCAACCTTCAGTATCATTTTTTGCCTTTGGCTATTCGTTACGATGGCTCAGGCGCCTTCGGTCATGGCTATCAGGTTCACGTCGGCCCGATGAATTCTGATGTTAGAGGTGAAGTGAAGATTAAGTCTAAGGACCCAACGGAGTATCCTCGCGTCTTATTTAATTATTTGTCCACAGAGCAAGAAAAGCGGGAGTGGATTGAGGCTATCCATTGCACTCGGCGAATTATGATGCAGGACGCTTTCGGACCTTATCGAGGTAAAGAGATGGCACCGGGCGCAGAAATTGAAAGCGATGAAGACCTCTTGGATGTGGTTCGTAGGGAAGGGGAGAGCGCTTATCATCCCTCTTGTACCTGCAAGATGGGCTACACTGATGGTAGCGTGACCGATGCCAAACTCAAGGTTCATGGTCTTGAAGGATTGAGAGTTGTCGACGCCAGTGTCATGCCGGCGATTACTAACGCAAATATTTACGCACCGGTTTTGATGATTGCAGAGAAAGCGGCAGATATTATCGCGGGCAATACAGCTCTAGAGCCGCTTGATTTGCCGTTTTATCGTCATGAGCCGAAACCTGGAGCGAAAACATGATACGTGGACAACTTTACATTAACGGTCAATGGCGCGATTCAGATACTCAGGAAACGAGGGGAATTCTGAACCCCTTTGGCGGACAAGCTGTAGCCCATGTTGCGGAGGCTGGCCGCGCCGAAACGAAGTCAGCGATTTTATCTGCACGTCGCGCCTTTGAGGGCAGCGATTGGTCAAAATGGACATCTATCCAGCGTGCCGAACTACTAGAGAAGCTTGGTGATACGATAGAGCAACACGCCGAGGAACTCGCCCGACTTGAGACTTTAGATACCGGTAAGACGTTGATCGAGAGCAAATGGGATATGGCTGATATTGCCGAATTGTTCCGGTATTTTGGTGCTCTCGCCCGTGAAGATCACAGTGAAACCTTGGAATCTCCCAATCCAAATAGTAAAAGTGTTCTAGTACGTGAACCGATCGGCGTATGCGGAATGATCCTTCCCTGGAATTATCCTTTGCTCCAGGCCGCTTGGAAGATTGCTCCAGCCCTAGCAACAGGCTGTACGATGGTGATCAAGCCCAGCGAAATCACACCGCTCACGACCTTGAAATTTGTTGAGCTAGCGAGTCAGCTTAGTATCCCTCCGGGTGTGATTAATTTGGTGCTCGGGCCGGGGCAGACTGTCGGCGCTGAATTGGCCGAGAGTCTTGATGTTGATCTTATCTCTTTCACTGGTGGGGTAGAAACAGGCAAACGAATCATGTTGGCGGCTGCTAATAATGTTAAGCGTGTAGCGCTAGAGCTAGGCGGAAAGAATCCAAATATTATCTTCGCTGATGCGAACTTTGATGTGGCGGTCGACTACGCACTCAATGCAGTCTTTTTTCATGCTGGCCAAATTTGTTCTGCGGGTTCTCGGCTTATGGTTCATGAAGATATCCACGACCAATTTGTATCAGTTCTCGGTGAACGTATAAAACGAATAAAACTCGGGAACGGACTTTCAAAGGACACACAGATGGGTCCTTTGATATCCGCTGCTCACCGAAAAAAAGTCGAGAATTACATTCGGTTGGGTGTCGAAGAGGGTGCGAAATTGGTCATCGGTGGAGCACGACCTCAAGAGCCTGAACTTCAATCAGGGTACTTTGTTTCACCTACGCTTTTCACTAACTGTACAAATGAGATGCGCATCGTGAAGGAAGAAGTTTTCGGACCTGTGATCACCGTTGAACGCTTTAGTGACGAGGCAGAGGTCGTTGCTCGAGCAAACAACACAATCTATGGGCTTTCTGCAGGATTTTGGACCCAAGACCGAGCAAGGATTGAACGTGTCTCTAAATCCTTACGTTTCGGCACTGTTTGGGTAAATGATTTCAATGTGTACTTCGCGCGTGCACCTTGGGGCGGTTACAAGCAGTCAGGAAATGGTCGTGAACTAGGGCGCTCTGGTCTAGAAGAGTACTTTGAACAAAAGCATCTTTATGAAAATTACGAACCTGAAGCCCTGAAATGGTTTGGTAAGTAAAAAACGTGTTTTTTAGTTACGCTACTCTAAAGTCAAAAGGTCATCGGCCAGAAAAGCTGCGGAACCTTCTAGGAACGGTGACAGTGTTGGCTGAATAGTTACAGGTGACGTTGTCACCATCGAAGATGCAAGCGTATAGATAATAGGTGCCGGCTCGGACGTCAGACGAATCGATGGATAATGAACGCCCGGGTTCTACTGCGGTAATGCATTCTTGCAATAAAGTTCCATCAAAGCCTTCACGGTCATTATCGTAAAAGACGGCAATAGTAGGGTTAGAGCTTTGGTTGTCGAATTCAACCGCATAGGTGAGACGAATATTCTGTCGTGCATAGGCCGCGTAGCTGATGCTTATCTCTGGTATATCGAGTCCATCAGGAGTGATCTCGTTACCGTCTTCTCCGTTGAGCCAAATTCGAATTCTTTCTAAGTCACCTTCTTCGATGGGCTCTTCACTTTGGGGTGGTGGCATAGGCCTCGTCTCACTGAAAACCGCGTACATAGCGCTAGCTACGGCTGCGTGTTCATTAAAATTGTGACCTTTCGGAGCAACCGCATACCCTTCAGCATTGGGGTTGACGCCTCCGTTCGACGCGGTGGTGACTGTAGATACTTCTGCAGCGTGGCATTTTCGACAATACTTCTCAGTGAGTTCTTTGATCGTGTTCTTGTACGTGATTTGCCCCCAGTCCACGCATTGATAGTCTGGTTCCGTTGTCGTAGGCACGGTGAAATCTATGGTCGTGTCTGATGCACGAAGAGAATTCGATGTCTCGGTGAGTTCCTCTGAGGCTTCACAACCGAGTAATAGAGTCATCCCAAGGAAGAGGGTAGGTATCTTGATAGAATACTTCATGAGTGAACTCCATCAATCGGTGCTGCGTCCGTAAGATATTTCGTGTAATCGACACCGAATATCTTGAAAAGAGTCGCCCAAATATCTCGTCTTTTGTAGGCCGATGTTACCGAGCCGGGTTGTGTACCACGGCTTCCGCCGACAACGCCCGGTGTGATGCCATTGCCGAAAAGAGCAACGCTCCCGTACAGACCGTGGTCGGTTCCATTGCTGGCATTAATGGAACTCGTACGGTCGAAATCCGAGACAACCGCGATGGTTGTTTGACTCATGATATTGGCATCTGTGAGTTTGTCCATCATAAAGGCAAGGGAGTTACTCAGCTGGGTGCATTCGGATACTTGAGACCCAGTGTGTGTATCGAAGCCCGAGAGGCATACTGTGGCGACTGGGCAAATACCTTCAACCAATGCATTGTACGCCGCGGCAAACCGGATTGCGTGAGCCGTATCTCCTCCGCCAGCTGCTTGATAAAACTCTTGTGCGAGCCCCGATGATGTGTCGCCTGGGTCAAGTTTGGTGTGATAATTGAGTCCATCTATTTTATCGGCAATATCAGACATTTGATTCCACTGATGAAATTTAGCTCCCTTTTTGATCGTAGTTGAAAAACTGGCAGCATGAGTGCTCAAGGCAGTTCGAATAGCGTCATGAATCCCGTCGTTCGTGCTGAGTTTCTTATTCTCGAATAAGTCTACGAGGTCGGTGGGTTCGCCCGAAATTGGGCCTTCTAAATCTGCGGAGCTCATATTTTGAGCAAAAGAAAGACTCGAGACTGGATCACTCCATTCTAAATTGTTCGCAATCACAACTGAGCCAGCGGCAGCGCTGGTTCGAGCAGAGCCATTAAGCCCTATTTTTACGCCGGTCGGATGGCCTGCAGTCTCCATATAAACGTGACGCACGATCGCCATTTTATCAGTGTGCGCAGTCAGGGCAGCTGCGGCCGGGGGAAGCATCCAAGAGCCATCACCGAGGACGTCGATGCAGTTAGAGAAATTGTAATGCGTGTCTACCTCTTCAGTGGAGGAATTATAGGCGTCACAAAAGTCGGCGCTTCGCAATCCTCCCTGAGCGAAAACAACCAGGAGTCGATTTGTAGTGTTTGAAGTCGAAGCGTGGGCTGTCGCAAAGCGTGTAAGTGGGGCGAGAGCGGTCGCGCCGGCACCGGCGGCAATCATTTTCAGGAAGGAACGACGATTGAGCGGTGAAAGATGAGGCATACAGATAAATTCCTATGGCCCGAAGGTCGCGACACAATGTCACAAACTGATTGGGGGCTACTTATAGGTGTGTTTTCATGTGCCAGCGTGACAAAAAACTCTGAGATATATTTGGGATGTACCTGAGTTCTTGAGGGCTTAGGGATCTAGATCACATGTGACGAGGTCGGCGTCATATGAATCAGCTTCATTTGCGTTAGTTGATGAGAATGCTGCCTTCTTTGAGCAGATAAAATGTACAGACCGCTTGCCACTTTGTACTGTTGTCGACACCTTCATTGGCGGCAGCTTCTATGATGAGCATCACAGCGTTCGCGGTGTCGGAGTCAATCGGTCGTGAATTCAGGAGCATATGAAGCTCATCTGAAATATCTTCATCGTCTCCGGAGTCAAAATCGATGTTTTGGTTGTTGTTGGTGATCAGTTGTTGACAGGTGGCTTTTGCCACTCGGTCAATAATCAAAGGCATCGTCGCTGCAATTTCGCGATTTCGGTTAATGACCGCTTGATAGTCTAGAGACCCCAAGTACACAGGGTAGGTGTTTTCGGATTTCGCGCCGAGCCGAGAAAAATCTCGAGAAATGGGGTTCTCACCGTCAATATCGAGTTCCTCACCAAGTAAATTGGTAATCACATTATTGAGAGTCTCTGGTTCGAGCATTTTGGTGCCAGAAATATCATTGGTCCCATCATAGTTATCGTGACGGATAGCAGGTCGCCGGTATTTGGATTCGACTTTGGATTCACGAATCGTAGTCGATACTCGAGTTTCGGAGGTATTATCGACTCCAACGTTGACGTTGAAAGAACGAGCTCGCGCGGCCTGACCGCTGGAATTGGTCAGCACATCGGGTGTTTTCCCGCAGGCCAAAGCGGAAAGTAAAGAACAGGATATAAGAGTCACTTTATAGATTGTCATTATCGGGCTCGCTTGTATTCATCTGTGGTTAGGATAGCGCCATAGAGGCTACGAATGTCTTTATTAGATGAGAGAAATGTTTCAGTAAGGTCCTGAAGCGTGTCGCTGCTGCTTGGTAGACGATAGCCCACCAACCGTTCGAAGGAGCGATTCACAATACATCGATGAACGACCGGTGATTCCGCCAGTATATTTCCAAGTCCTGCCAATCCTACGCCCGTTTCACCCAAGAAGATGCCTTGGTCACCGGAAACAGTCCCGGGATCCATGCCGTTGATAGACCCGACGGGTTTGTAATCTACTTCTCGGTAACGTCCCAGCTGATCCCAGCGGTTTCGGAACGCAGCAAGTGGATTTACGGTGACATGGCAGCCCGAACAATTTGTGTAATTATCTGTACCTTCTTCAAAGGGTTCTAGTGCGGCAGCTGTGCGGTAAAGCGTGTTGAACTGGATATCGTCTAGACTGTAGAGAGTTACGAAACCGTCTTCGTTTTCTTCAACCCTTTCTAATCGGTAATCCGAGCGATTATACGGGTCATTTGATCTCCACGAAATTTCTTCGCAGGTCCAAAAGCTAAAAATGCGATTTGCAATATTTAGTTCGGTGGGTTGGCGATTCAATAGCTGCCAGCTCGCGAGAATACCGGCACTTTGATAGGCTAGAGGAACAGAGTTGTCTTCTGGGGCCTGCTGAGAAAAGTCGATGACTTGCCAATCTCCGCCATTTTCGTCGACCACGACACCGGCCGGTGCGGCCGCTTCATCCGTGTAGTCAACAAAATCTACCGTGCCAGAAACTGTGGTGGGGCAGGAGACACTTTTGTCGATACCCGAGATCAAACGATGGCAATCATCTGATAAATGATCTGGGTCGCGAAGGTCGGCTTGCATGATTTCATAAAAATGTTGAAGTCGGCTTGTCCTGACTGCGTAATCCGCGTTGAAGATGTCGGTGAATGTTGGATTTTTCGAAGCAAGAATCCCGTTCTCATTGAGAACGACCTGTTTGGTAAATTGTCCTGCTTCTTCAAGTGTTTGCTTTTTTAGTCGAAACCAAGAGTTGTCGTTACCCATTGCCCCGACTGTCCCATTATTGTTGGTGAGATTGCTACGAACCATGCACCAGCGCATGTTGGGACCACAGCCACAGGGAAAGCGCGAGTCCGATTGCGTGCATTGATAATCTGTAGTGGTGCCGTTGAAGTTCTCGTAGTTGGTCACTTCATCAGCGAGCGAATAAATACGTCCATCATCTCCGGTTTTTTTACATACGTAGACAAATTCTCCACTGTTATCGCTCTCAACACCTATATCCTCGCCGCCGTTTTTTCCGTTCGCGAAGTAAGGCGCATACGCTTTATCCAGATAGTCGGAAAGGTTCGATTGAGTCGGCGTGATGCCATCAAGACAGTCGCCCCAGGACGAGTGGCGTCCGTACCAATACTTTTGTGTTGAGCCGTTGGTGAGCGTAACTTCATTGAGAATGATATTGTTGTAGCTGTTGTATCCAGGCATTTGTGAAGGAAGGACGAAATCATTGACCCATCGCCCGATAGATTCGGCGAAACTTTCAGACTCTAAGCAAGACTCGATAACCGAATTAAAATTGATCAAACAAGTCTTCGAAGGCGAGACGAGGCGTGAGTCGGGTATTCTGCCGTTATTTGCTTGAATGCACTTAACTTCTTGGATGGTGGGAAGTCGCTGACAAATATCGAGCGTCATGCGGCGCCACAAAGTATACCCGTCCGCTTCTGATGCGTTAGCTGCCTCCGCAAAAGACACCAGAAGAAGTAGGATAGAGAGGCTTCGTAGCAAGAACACATATAGAAGTGTAAGTAATAGGTAGATTGTGACTAAGTGGTGAAGAATTCGAGGTTTTATTGGCAGATATTAGGGCAAGTGATGTGATCAGTGGACACTTCCATCACTTAGCGTGCGCTTTGTCACAGATAGAAGGTGTTCGGTCTACCGTGAATATGAGACTGGAATAATGGTCTCATCTCAGCATTCGTGTTGTTCTTCTTGGCCCTTATACTCTGCATAGAGGCCAATAATTGTTGAGGGTTTATGTTGTAGCGCAGGCCGATTAGCCACGAGTGAAAACAGGAGCATCCGTGCTCGAGAGTTTCTTGTTGAACTGATACCCGTCGTAATCAAAACTTTCCAGCTCTTCTGGGGTCTCAATCTGATTTTCGATGATGTAGCGAGACATCATTCCCCTCGCTTTTTTCGCAAAGAAACTAATGATTTTGTAGTCTCCGTTTTTCTTCTCTTTGAAGGCGGGCATGATCACCTGGCCTTTGAGCTGCTTCAAGTCGATGGCCGAGAAGTATTCTTTACTCGCTAAGACAACTAGAGACTTCTCTTTCTTTAGAAGTTTGTTTACTTGTTCGGTGACCGTCTCTCTCCAATACCCGTACAAGTCCTTGTGACCGTCACATGGGAATTTGGTGCCCATTTCTAAGCGATAGGGCTGAATGAGATCTAGAGGAGACACAAGACCGTACAGGCCAGACAGAATACGCAGATGCTTCTGAGCGTATTTGATTTCGTCCGCTTTCATCGTGTCTGCATCAAGACCAACGTAGGTGTCGCCTTTAAAGGCGAACATAGCCTGTTTTGAATTTTCCGGCGTGAAGGGTAACCTGAAGTCCTTGTAGCGTTGGACATTTAACTCGGTGAGAGAATCGCTTAGCTTCATCATTTTGGAAATATCGCTTGGTTTCTTCTTGCGCAGTTCATGGATCAACGTTTCGCTCTGAGGCAGAAAAGGCGCTTGAGTATGCTTCTTCGTAGGAGCTGCAGTTTCGAAGTCGAGCTTTTTTGCCGGTGAAATGACGATCAACATAGGCAGTTCATAACACCCACGGTGAGCAATAGGGAACAATATTTGGACGAGCGCTTCTCGGAGTCGGTTTACTTAGGGAATTAATCCCTTGTCTCGAGCCCATTCTCCGCCGGTCTCTACGGCTGTCCCCGAGCTGACCATTGTGTCCATCCATCTCCAGGAAAATCCGCGACGTTCGTAGAGCGTGATAACCGTTTTTGCCGCGAGATGTTCTACAGCACCGTAGCGCAGACCCTCATCGGTGGGCACGTCAATCAAAATTAACTCGTGCAGGGGCGCTTCCACGCTCACCTCAATGCGATGTCGATAGTTTTCTCCAACCAAGCGCCACTTGGCTAAGCGATTGCCATGGTCAATCCAGAATTCGACGTCGGGAAACTTATGCGTGTCATGTGTTCTCCACGTGAAAAACCGGTCGCGCCACCGAAGACCCGCCATGTATCCGTGAGGTGAAAAGAGCCACGGAAAGATAGGTCCTCCTGCGGCCGCAAAGGCTACATCGGGTCGACCTTCAAAGTGATTGGATTGTAGCCAAATCCAGCTGCTTGGAAATGAACGTCCCCAGTTTTTTTCTTGATGCAAGGGAAGTTTCGAGAGCACCCACTCATTTCTAGGCGTTCGAATGGTTCCACTTAATTCGGCTTTTAGATGATGAACATGCCATTTGATGGGAATACCTGGTGCTTCCGTAGACCATCCCATGGTCCAGCGGTTGTTTTCATCGTGGGGCCCGCCCCACTGAGCGCAGTCGCTAACTTCCAAGTCAATATCAACGCGTTGTCCGTCGTCAGTCCACATAATACCTTCAACTTTGTTGGCGCTGAGTCTCATATCTCCAAACTGGACATCGAACTCCCCACGGGCGGCCTGGATAGCTTCAACGTTTATGCCTACTAAGGTCTGTTTATGAACGATACCTTCGGGGTGATGAACAAGCTCAAGGAAGCCATGTCCCTGGTAATTTTTGTCTAGCCAGTAGGCGGCGATAATCGCCCAGCTTTCTTTTGTTTCCGGATCAAATGCACGATAATACCAGCCCTCAAAATGAGCCGAGGAGCCTAAGTTATGGACTCCATTCGGGTCATGTCCCTTGGTGGGCTCAGAACAAGTTAGAGGATAATCTTTGGGAGAAATCTTTGGCACAGTCTCTGCGAGCTCGTCGTTTTGCGCTTGGAACATTTCCAGATCGCTGCCCTGCGACGTACATGCTAAAACCGTTGTACAAGCGAAAACTGCTAGTTTTGTTCTCACTTTAGCGGACGCTCCTTTCAGCAGTCGCGAATGTAATTTTATGTAAGTAAAAAACCACATTTACTGACTCTTTATCAAAGGTTGGTGATGCTACTGTCAACGAGGAAAAGACCTGGTGGAACAGTTGGTTTCTGGGGCGCTGATTGAGTTTAGGTCTCCCAAAATGAATAGGCGTATCCAACATACTAAAATCACTTGTTTTTCTGGTTTAATACGAATCATAGTGACAGCAAGGATGAATAACGGGTAAACCCGTTTCTATAAATAAAAAATCAAGATACAAAATTCCCCGAAAAATCTCTCGGCGTTTTCATGAGATACGCTTTCTCAGTGGCAACCAGTTGAGTTCATGAATTGGTCAAGTAATGGCATTCGTAGTTCGGAATTTAAAGTCCAGAATCCGGCTTATCTCTGCAACGGTCGGAAAGCAGGCTCAGGCTGCGGCTTGTTAGACAAATGATGCTGAGGCCGGAGATCGCTTTAAAGGACCAGCGAATAGTGGTCACATGATGACCCTCGTCGGCGCTTCTCGCCTGGAAACATTGCCTAACAAGACCGAGCACGAGCAGGAAAATTGGTGACATTGACGACGACAGACAAACGAATTCAGTTTTAGAAATCGTGATAGGGCAAGTATGAGGAGATGATGACAAAAGTGTCTAACTCTGTCGCTGTTAATTTCGCAATTTGTTGCACCACTGCACTCACAGGCTGCAACCAAGAATCTTTGATCACATTGTTGAGTCGTAAGTTTTTGCGACAAAGTATCCTTTACGTTCATGAAGACGTTTTGGCTCCGGGGTTGTCACCATTTCTGCGACGTCAAATTCAACTTTGCTTACTTTCTTTGAGCGTTTGGTATTTCCTCAAACAGTTAACTTTTGCTGCCATTTCAATGGTCGCCGAGGTGAATCGAAGAGTCGTGCATAAGAAAACCGTGCTGATTAGTTATGCCCAATACGGTTATGGCCGCGGTACAGCGCTTTAGCGCGTCCCAAATCCCAAAATGCTTGCAAAATCGTTGTAACATGACCACGTCGAGCTGAAAGACTTTGAGTAAATCATGAGATACGAATATTTACAAAGTGTTGCTTTCCGACTTAGAGATGTAGAAGATTATGGGTTTTGCTCAAGACACTAATATTAAGCTCGATCTCGCCGAATTAGAGACGGGTTTTGGCCAAGAACTCCGTCAGAAAATTCTCAAACAAAACCTATATGTTTTTCTTTATGCGACCATTATCGCCGGCGCTCTGGCGGCGATTTTACCTACAAACATTCCCCCCGTCATAATCATAAGCGGTATTCTTATTTACGTCCTTCTCAATATTCTGGCCCTTGTCGTCTGCCACCGTGGTCACATCAAATCAGCAGCGATGGGCTATACCTCCAGCATTGTCTGTATGAATACCGCTACGATCTTCGCAACGGGATCAGTCGAAATGCACATCATCATTTCATTTGTGAACCTCATCTTGGTCAACGGCTTTTTTGTCGGCGCAAGAGGCGCCCTCGGTGTTATGGTTGTGAACTTACTCGTTGTCACCGGGTACTTAACATTTGCAGAAGGTGCAGATTTGATGAGCCTAGGTGAGTCGACATTACCGCAACAGGCAGTTGCGATGGGCGTAAGCCTTCTATCGACCGGTTTCGTCATGGCCTCTGGCGTTCGTTTACTCCAGCGTTCCGCGGAGGCTTCAGCTTTCGCCATAAGTGAGCTTCAAAGCGCGCGTGATAGTCTCGATGAGCGACACCAGCGGGCGAAAGAGTTAGCTCATCTTGGAGAACTGGTTATTCGGACCGAGAGCGTAAATGAATTATTGCAATCGTTTGTAGATATTCTGCAGAAGCGTCCACAAATTAGGAATGTTTTTATTCTCGATCGATTTGGCGAGCCACTGAGACGTGAAAGTGAGTCTT
This sequence comes from Myxococcota bacterium, assembly GCA_036337945.1. Taxonomy (GTDB): domain Bacteria; phylum Myxococcota; class Kuafuiibacteriia; order Kuafuiibacteriales; family Kuafuiibacteriaceae; genus JAYZDF01. The sequence continues at coordinate 27,691 of JAYZDF010000088.1, read as the reverse complement.
TCACGGCGCTCAATATTGATGAGAAGTTTATGAAAGAAGATATCCAGAAGATGACTCGTGGTCTGAATCGATATCCGGATGAAGACAAGCAGATTTACTGGATGCCCCTTGCGGCACAAAATGAACCCTCCTGGATTCTCATCATTGAATTTACGCCGTACTCATTTATCGTTGATGACCAAGAGCTTTTTATTGGAGCCGCTGCTGGGATCATCGCGTCTGGTCTAAAACGGTTCGAGAGCGAGCAAAGTGTTCGTCAAACCCAGCGTCTTGAAACAGTGGGTAAAGTAGCAGGCAGTATTGCCCACGACTTCAACAATATGCTTACGAGTATCGTGGGATGCAATGAGTTGACCAAGCAAAGTATCGGAGATGAGCATCCTGCTCAATCACATCTTGAAATGAGTGGGATTGCTGCGAAACAGGCAGCAGCTTTAGTCAATAAGTTGCTTACTTTCGCTCATGCTCGTCCGACGAAGCCCGAAGTGATAAATCTCGCTTCCTTTATTGATGAGCAGAAGGCCTTTCTGAATAATTTTATGCACGAGAATATTGATCTCTCGTTTGATGTAGATGGTACAGACCTTTGGATATTGGCTGATCCTGTTGAGATCGAGCAGGTGTTCGTAAACCTCCTCAGTAATGCGAGAAACGCGATCCCAACAGGTGGAACGGTGACTGTATGTGTGAAAAAAACCGAAACCTCAAAAGTGTTGATTGAAATCGCAGATTCTGGCCCCGGGATTCCGAGTAGTGATCGAGCGCGGGTCTTTGAACCTTTCTTTACTACTCGCGCAAAAAAAGGGGGTACAGGATTAGGGCTGCCGACTGTCAAAGCGATCGTGGAAGAAAATCAAGGTCAGATGACGATCGGTGATTCTCTTCAAGGTGGAGCTTCTATAAAGTTGTATTGGCCTATTGCTCAGGAACCCTCTGTCGAGCCACGTGAGGCAAGTATGAGACCGTTACCCGCCTTAGAAGAAGCGAATGTTCTCGTCGTAGATGATGACCCTTTGGTGCGAGCAACCATCACGAAACTTTTGGACGTTATTGGTCTGTCCGTAGTCGCGGTAGACGGAGCACCTCAGGCGTTACGTGCGCTTGAGTCCGACACGGAGTTTGGAATCGTGATTACCGATTTTATGATGCCTGAAATGAGTGGCGCTGAATTGATCGATGAAATTCGAAAGCGAGACAAAGCGATACCGATTATCTTGATGAGCGGTTATGATGACTATCGAGAGTTCACCGAACACTCAACGCATCTTCCGAATTCACGTATTCAAAAACCGATTACGCTTCATCAGCTCCAGAAAGTCTTGCGTGAAAGTCAGAGCATTGATTTGTGAGTATTGCGAAAAAGAGTTCCTTTTCGGTATGGCGCAAGTGCATGTATTTACTTGCTTTTGAGGGCTTGACGAGGAAAAGTGTTGGGTGATCACGTTCATACTAGCCATTTAGTCCCAGCTCGTCCTAAAACTTCACTGCACACGCTGATGTGCAATGTTATTGAGAGACAAAAGAGCACACCATGAATACTTCGTCTTTTCCTTCATTAGTTATCGGCCGCGACGGCCTCGTCCCACAAGGAAGCTTCGCGGAAGTCCAAGCAGAGTTTCTGTCCCCGGATTTAGAAAGTGTGGCCAAGCTGGACCGTCTTTTTGCGGAGAAGAAAATTGGCATCGTAGCGCATTTCTATATGGATCCGGAGCTTCAAGGTGTTCTCTCCGCATGTTCGTGGGAGCATATTTATATTAGTGATTCTCTGAAGATGGCGGATTCAGCCGTAGAGATGGTTGAGGCAGGCTGCGAGCATATCATCGTGCTCGGTGTCGACTTCATGAGTGAAAACGCACGCGCGATGCTCGATGCAGCAGGTCACACTGATATACCTGTCTACCGTGCGGCTAGTGAAGAAATTGGGTGTTCTTTAGCGTCTGCGGCTGACGGTCCGAACTACGAAGCGTGGCTCAGAAAGGCGGGGACAAACGCTCGTGCACTACACGTCGTTTATATCAACACAAGCCTTCACACGAAGGCGTTTGCTCACAGCTTAGTGCCGACGATTACTTGCACCTCGTCAAATGTAGTTAATACCGTGTTGACAGCCTTCGCGCAGATTGAAGACCTTCATGTCTTCTACGGACCAGATACCTATATGGGAGAAAATCTCGAGGTTCTCTTTCAAACACTACTCGAACTTACCGACGAGGATATTCAGAAAGTCCATCCTGCGCACAATCGAGCTACCATCGAGTCTCTGCTGACTCGCTTTCATTACTTCAAACAAGGAAACTGTGTCGTGCACCATATGTTCGGTGCAGATGTTGCGGCAAAGGTATCGCGAGATTATTCGGACGCGATGATTACAGCGCACCTTGAGGTACCCGGAGAAATGTTTGAATTGGGTATGAGAGCTCAGCGAGAAGGTCGCGGTGTAGTTGGTTCGACCTCTAATATCCTGGATTTTATCTCGAGCAAGGTCCGGGGCGCTATCGCGGAAAAAAGAGAGGAAAGATTGCGATTTGTTCTTGGCACCGAAGCAGGCATGGTCACGTCAATTGTAAATCGACTTCGAGATATTCATCGCGAGCACCCGGAAACCAAGGTCGAAACTGAAATTATCTTTCCCGTGGCCAGTGAAGCCATTGCGCAGGCGCCGGAATCAGAGCTGGCGATTGTGCCTGGTGTCGCAAGCGGCGAGGGCTGCTCAGTGGCTGGTGGCTGCGCGACTTGTCCTTATATGAAGATGAATTCACTTGATGCTCTCCTTGATTTAGGAGAACGAGTCGGCGCACCAGGTGACGATTTAGAGGTTCACTTTCCACGCAAATATATCGATTTGATTGCGGGTCAAACCGCTGCTCGATTGGGTGGTGAGCCAATTCTCCATATGAGAAACTTTCAGCGCGAGCAGGCTATCCCACTCGATTTGACTAAGGACATCCTCGGACGGCGCACAGCGCAACAATAGCCGCACTGGAGTTTCAACCATTGGCTCTTTTCGCTGAGACTGATAATATGACTTGGTGTTTCGGCCAGGGCCCATACTTCTCCTTTGCCTGCTTGCTGCATGTGATGAAACACCGAAAAGGATGCTGCTTCAGCCCTCCCTAGTTGACTCTGGTCTAGCAAATTTACCAGAGGTCGGAGCTCTTTTTGATTCTGGATTCATCGATGCTCCGCAGTATCCCGACGCTAGGGTCGACCAGGATTCAGGGCGAAGGGGTATGGATGCTAACGATGTTGACGCAGGTCTAGGATATCCTCGTGAAGTCACGCTTGGCGGGCCTGGACGTCCAGCAATTATGCATATTCCAAAAGATTACGATGGCCAGAGAGCATTACCCATCATTTTGCAGTTGCACGGCTACACGATGAATGCGGACGTACAAGAATCCTATTTTCGAATGGCAAGCCGAGTAGATAGTCGTCAGTTTTTTTTAGTTCGGCCCAATGGAACCATAGAGGCGTCATTTGAGAGCCACAGGTTTTGGAACGCTATTCCCAATGCTTGCTGTAATTTTTATCGTAGTTCTGTGGATGATGTGAGCTATTTGCTCGGTTTGATTGATGAAGCGAAAGCACGCTTTTCGGTAGATGCCTCACGGGTCTATCTAATCGGCTACTCAAACGGCGGCTTTATGTCTTACCGAATGGCTTGCGACCATGCAGACCAAATCACCGCTATTGTCTCTCTTGCTGGATCTACCTTTCTCAACGAAGCTGATTGTAATGCTTCTGAGCCGGTGAGTGTGTTACAGATTCACGGCGATCGCGACACGATCGTCCCGTACTTTGGCTTGAATATGAATGGCTATGCGTACCCTGGCGCTCAAGAGACGGTGGAGCGATGGGCGACTCGGGCGGGCTGTGATGTTTCTGAGTCCGAGATTCAACCGAGTTTCGACCTTGATGGAAGGGTCCGAGGCGATGAAACAGAAGTCTTAGATTATATTCAGGGCTGTCGACCTGAGTTTGGAGTTTCGTTATGGCGAATTCGAAATGGTACTCATACACCAGGCCTTTCGAGCTCGTTTCGCGACGGGGTCCTTAACTGGTTATTTCAATATCAAAAATAGTGATTGAGCGATTTTATAGGCCAATAGTGAGTAGTTAAAAGTTGTACTTCTTGACAGGGTAAGCAGCAGCACGATAGCCCGGAAAACTATGAAAAGCCCTTCGTTCTCTGTCGGTCTCTGCTTAGGAATGTTACTTAGCTGCTCAGACAATCCCTCGGGTGCGGAGGGTTCGGAAGGGCCTCCGGAAACTCCGATGATTACTCTGGAACGGGTCCCCGCACCACCCGGACTGAAACTCCCTGAAGGTCTTCCAGGCCCCGGACTGGGTGCCTGTGATTATGTGAACCCTTTTTCGATGCAAAGAGAATGCAAGCAGTACACAGGGAAGGGCTGGACAGAGCTTTCCGCCCGCGAGGATTGCGCAACTGTGTTCGCAGGCGAGCAAGGCTCTCTTCGGATGAATGGAAAGTGCAATTTTCCGACCGCGACCGGAGTCTGTTTGGTTGAGTCCGGTGCAGACGAGGAATACTTCACGTTGTTAGGTGGTGACAGCTCACTGTGTAAGACCTTGCTCGCTGCCTGTGAAGGATTTGCACAAGGGTCGTTCCTCGCTCTTCCCGAAGGTCCTTGCGATAACGGGGAGTCGATGATGCCTTTAGGGCCTGAAAATGGAGTGCTCCAACCAGAGGCTCTTCGCGCTATGGAGTCTGACACTTTGGTGCAAGTGTCACCTCGTTGTCAGGACCAAGCCTGTGTTGCAAAGCTGGCCTCTGACAAAGAAGCGTTCATGTTCACTCCGAAAGCTGTGACTGCGAAAAGAGGCGTCATTATTTATCCCGGCGGTGGCGTTGACCCACGGGCGTATGGCGTTGCGGCTAAGGAAATCGCTCGAGCAGGATACCTTGTTGCACTAGTTCCGATGCCCTCGAATCTCGCAGTAAACGGAGTTGAACGAGCAAAAGATGTCATCGACGAAAATCCGACGATCACCAGTTGGGTCATCGCCGGTCACTCCCTGGGTGGGGTTGCGGCAGCGAAGTTCGTGAGTACAAATCCGGATGCGGTTGACGGGATTGCACTTTGGGCAAGTTATCCAGATGATAGAACAGACCTTTCTCAGATAGATATAAAAGGACTCACCGTGTACGGGACTTCAGACCCGAGGTCGACTCCGGAACAAATTACCGAATCACTCGCCGTGCTACCCCGTGAAACCATTGCTGCGCCGATTCGGGGAGGGAATCATTCTTACTTTACCTGGGCTGGTTTGCTCGATGGCGATGATGCAGCTGAGCTCATCGATCAAAAGCAGCAGTCGGATTTGGTAGTAGGAGCCACTCTTCATCTCCTTGCTCGCATCGAGGCCGGTGGCGCGGACTCAATACATTCTGAGTTTGAGTCGGCCGCCGTGTTAGAGCAAGCCTCGGGCTGCCTTGAATTACAACAACTCGTCGCCGGTTTTTCGGAGCTTGAATTACCTAGGTCTGAGATTACGTTGGTTCACCGCGAGAGTTTTCGGGAGTTTTCGTCTTTGGATAGAAGTTCGCCCTCTGTGACCGCGACCAATACGCCTCGCCTGCAAGTATTTCAGTACATAAAGCAAATTCCTAATCCAAAAGACGTTAGTGCGCCTCCTGTGTTAGATGGCGAGTTGTTTTGTAAGGTAAATTCACAGGATGCTATCGTTGATGCGCTTGGGACTGAGGTGGCGGCTCCCTCGAAAAATCCACAGGGCTGTCATCTACAAAGCCTTACGGCGTATGAATGGGCGCTTAGTGTTGTTGATGAGGACATAAGGTCCGAAGCCGCAACTTGGACTGTGGATTTTCAGCCAGATATCGTGTTTGAAACTGCTTCAGATTTCATGGTGGACGAACGAAGCTTTGTTCAAGTGTCACCTGGAACAACCAGTCGCAGTATCAATGTTCGTTCGCCGACTTTTCGAGCTAATTTAGATCAAACAATTTGGGGAGAAGCGGCAGGGCACACCTATTGTAAATCTATAAGTTACCAAAATGCATTGATGCGGATTCACGCTCGCGCTCGAAGCGGTGCGGAGCCATGGACGAACAGCAACGAGTAGGAGCTCTCCGCTGTACAGCGACAAGTTGAATTGCGGTTACTTCTTCAGCTTATGCTTGGGCGGGATAGCCGTTTCTGGCATTTTTACAGGATCATTGATTTGCTCTCTCGCTTTCAGCCAGGCCTCCCAAAACATAGGTGACGAAGTAATCGTGCTTATAAAGTCTGAAATCGGAATCGCTGAAAAATTCTGCACCGTGTAGAGCCCTTGCTTCGCCACTGCGGCATCAATTTTTTGGAGCTGCTCCTCATCTTCGCATTCAATGATTGAGAGCGCATCAAAAGGAGCGAGCGATGCGAAAGCAATCCGAAGTTTACCTCCGTGCTCTTCAATAAGCTGGCTGATTCCCGCTAGAATTGCGGCTTGATCCTTTTTTACGATGTCTAGACCTTCGGGGGTGAATTTGATGAGTCGAATCCAGATTGGCATAATATGACGCGAGTCTAGTCTTTGATTCTTACGAGAGGCAAGCTCGGTGAGGGCGAAGTATCAAATATACTTCGTCTGTGAAAGAACGCCTATAAGTCTCCGTATTTATTTGGAGATATTGGCTGACCGGGAACAAGCCTGAAGAGCTTAGACTTAAACTCACCTCGTCTGCGGTGCCTGGATGGGCAATTGTGATGCTGAGGCCGTTCGATATTATAACTTTTCGTCGGTGCAACCGCATTCAAGAAAGCTTAGTCGCGCTCTTCGATAGTGATACAGTTTAGCCATGAAGCCTTCAACCTTACATCGCGTTAGTATTTCCAAAATCTCAAGTCTGTTCCTTGCATTCGTGCTTTCGGCTTTCGCTGTTCCGTCTATGGCCCAGATTCCTCAGAGGACCGTTTCTGTGACGGGTTCTGCTGAAGTTAAGGTTGTCCCAGACACTGTCATCGTATCGCTCACGGCCTCAAACCGAGGTGAAAATTTGCTGAAAACGCAAAATGAAAATGACGCAGTCGTAAAACAGTACCTGCGGTTTTTGCGAAAGCAATTGAAGGTAAAATCGCAGTACGTGCAAACCGATCATCATCGGGTGTCGCCTGAGTATTACTACTGCTCTGGTCAGCAGCGCAATTCCGCGGATTGTGACCCTCTTAAAGTGAGATTCTATACGGTCACCAAAAGTATCCAAGTGCGCCTTGTCGACCCAAGTAAATATGAGACAGTGATACGCAAGGCTTTCGAAATGGGAGTCACTCGGATCAACGGTGTTCAATTTGTCTCGACGGAACTCCGAAAACATCGAGATGAGGCTCGGAAACTCGCGACAATCGCTGCGAAAGATAAAGCGAAGGCTGCCGCGGATGCACTAGGAATGAAACTGCTAAAACCGATATCAATCAATCTCACTGAGAATCGCTGGGGAGGGTCTCGGTCGATGACGAATAATACGGTGCAGAATCGAGTCAGCCTTCAGTCGTCGGGGGCGGACTCTGATGGCTTAGCCTTAGGCCAGATATCGATTTCAGCGGAAGTAAGAGTAAGCTTTGAGATGGAGTAGGGAGATGATTAACGCAGCTCAATGTTCAAGTGTCTAATATTTTTGGTCTTTCAGGACAGAGGAAAACAAATAACGCCTGAAGACGCATCGCAAATGATGTTTTCATTAGACTTTAGTTGAGACTTCGTGGGCCGGTTTGAGTTCTCGTTATTAATAACTTCAAGGTATGTCTGCGAAGGCACCAATGTAACCCTCGGGCTTTCATCAACCGACAAGCGGAGGCTTGTGCATTTGTGGTCTTCCGGGCTTAGTAGAGGGGTGAAGGCCTTTCGATACGGCTTAATCTTAGTGGGCCTCATCGCTTGTGATGGTGTATCTCATTATTCAGACCCAGCGACGAAAAGCGCCTCGCAGGCGATTGTAAATGGTAGTGATGAGGAAGGCTTCCCTGCAGTGGGTGGTCTAGTTATCGCAGTCCCCGGGCAAGATCCATCGAGTACGAGCTGTACAGGCAGTCTGATCGCACCGCGCTGGGTTCTCACGGCCGCCCATTGTATCGAAGGCGTAATCCAACGAACGCCCCGTGACGCTCCCCCCTCAGATACCTACCATTTACACTTTTACATCGGTAACAATGCGAATGATAAAGAGAGTGGTCGCCGTGTCCCCGCGAGCCGAATTTTTGTTCACCCGGACTACTATGAGCCCGGCGGAGATCGTCCGAATGATATCGCGCTCTTCGAACTTGCTGAGGAGGTAAACGATATTGACCCACTCCCATTCAATCGAGAAGACCTTGATGAGCGTATCAATTCACCTCTGTTTTACGTTGGATTCGGCGTGGATAACCCAGAGGGCGGCGGCGGCGGCCGAAAGCGTTCGGTTGATGCTACTCTGCATCGAACCGCGCCGAGTATCTATGTAACGGAACAGGAAGGGGGCGGAGTTTGTTTCGGTGATTCGGGTGGGCCCGGCTTGCTTTGGGTCGAAGACCACTTCGAGATTATTGGTGTGAACAGCACTGTTTTTGGCGACGAGAAATGCCTGAATTTTTCAACTCAGATTCGAACTGACGCCCACCAGACGTGGATTGACGTAACGATGGGCAACGGTAACGGCTGTTTAGATACTCCTGAGATCTGTCAGTGCGACGGAGTTTGTGACGAAAAAGGCGTCTGTGACAACGCCCAGTGCGGGCAACCTGAATGCCAGGGCATTACGGAATGTTTGGGGTTATGCCGCGAATACGCATGCAGCGTTTTGTGTTTTCTTCGTGCGACGCCGACGGCGTCATATTTATATCGAGAGGTCTCGGAATGTGCCCGCGAAAATTGCCCCAATGGCGGGCGGACCTGTGTGGAACAAAATTGCCGTCGCCAAATCTACGGTTGTGAGGCGGGGATTGAAGCGGTGACGGGACAGCAATCTTGTGGTGGTTTGCACCGATGTATCGAACGTTGTGACGAAAGAGACCTAAACTGCTTGGACACTTGTTACTTTGAAGGAACTCTATCTGCGCAGAGCTTATTGGACGATGTCGATGTATGTCGTATCGAAAAGTGCACCGACTTCATGACTGATGATGAGTCTGCCGAGTGTGTTTCACAAAAATGCCGCCTCGAACTCCTCGAATGTATGCCCGATGAAAAATGCCGCCTGAGTGGCGGTAATTGCGGCGAGGATACGGCATGCGTTGCTGCCCCGTGGATTGCGACCTATTGCCTTTCTTCAAGCGAAATTCCTATAGGCCAAGCCTGTGATCCCAAAGAAGTATCCTGCGTAGATGGCGCTTTGTGTCTAGACGATGGCAGTGGTTTTGTTTGCCGAGAAGTCTGCGCGGTCGGCTCCGATTGTGATATTCATTATTCGCCTTGCAGCCCCATTTACGACGCATCACTTTCGTTAACGGTGGGCATCTGTAGTGTTGAGTGCGTAGACCAAGATCAAGACGGTTCCTGCGATCGAGACGACTGCGGTCCGAATAATCCTTATATTTATCCAGGGGCCGAGGAGGTCTGTGATGCTGAAATGATCGATGAAAATTGTGACGGTGTCGTCAATGAAAACTGTTTCGTTGATTCTTCGACGTCGACTCCTGCTTCGTCACGAACATCGATATCCGAACCCGAACAAAAGTCCAGCTGGAGCTGCTCTTGTGCCATCGAGAAACATAATGAACCACCATCCTCTTTCCTGTCCTTACTGTTACTCTTTGGCCTTCTGTACCGCAGGAGAGCTGTCGCTTCGCCAAAGCCGATGGTTGCCCTCCTGGTTTTGGTTGTTGCGCCCTTGGCCTGTAGCCAAGAGACCATCACGCTTCCGCCGGCGATGAGTGGAGCAACTGGCGTCGACAGCGGTGTTTATCAGCCTAACCCTGCGGCAGATTATGATGCCGGCACCACCTTACAACCAGGTATCTGGGAAATCCAACAAGGCTTAGTTGAACTCGACAGAACGTATAAACTCCAAAGTGTGATTGTGACCTCTCAAGTTACTGAAGACGGATTCTTTATCGCCGATGGAACAAACCGTCCCTACAGCGGTCTATATGTTCGACTTACGGCTCCTCTTTCAGAGAGCCTAGCGATAGGAGATTTGATTGACGTAGAGGGGACGGTTGAAGAATTCTCCTGGGATCTCTCACACCAAGCAGACACAACAAAGACACTCACTCAAATTACGCTAGTGGCAGACGCACCTATGAATAAAACCGGAACCAGTACAGCTGCCTTGGCGGTCGCTTTAGGTCGTCAGAATTTACGTTATCCGGATTCAGCTGAAATGTATGAAGGAGTCTTGGTACGGTTAGAAAATTTGGTTGTGACTTCTACTAGAGCCGCAAGGGGCGAAATTGTGGTCGATGACGCCATTGTAGTTAAGGATACTTTCGTTGAGTTTGATTTTAGTTGGTTAGAACCAGGAACCCGCTTTGAAGCTTTGACAGCCCTCTTGCATTACGACAATGGCGAGTACAAGCTTTTACCTCGATCGACTCAGGAGATTGAAGGGGCCGATGTCGCTCTCGGCAATTGTATACCGGTGCATGGATATTTGATTTGTTTGGACGATAAACAAAACTGGGAAAATTCTCGAAAAGCCTGTGCAAGTTTGGGCGGGCGCTTGGTTGTTTTTGAGACACAAGAAGAAAGTGACGAAGTCAGCGATACCGTTCGTGAATGGACAAATCAGACTTTTTGGATGGCACTATCTGATCGGTCGGAAGAAGGGCTCTGGGCCTGGACTAATGGAAGCACCCTTACTTATTCCTCATCCTGGGCGAATAATGAACCCAACGACTGGGGAGGCGGCGAAGATTGCGCCGAAGGTAATTTTCGTGGACCTAGGAAATGGAATGACGCCAAATGCCGTGACCGTAAGAATTTTGTATGTGAATTCAAGAATGATGGCCCGGTATGTAGCCGGGACGAAGATTGTAGAGTGCAAGGTGCTCGGTGTGACAGTAATGGTTCTTGCGAACCAAATTAGGTGATTGTCGCTTCTTTTGAACCAAGCAAGCTCACTCAATTAAAGTTAGACCCAGTTCAACGCTAGAGAATCCCGCTTGTAGAAGGGCTGTTTTGATTTTCTTCGCTGGCTTTTTACCTAAGCTTGGCGCGTCGTCGACGCTTTTATTAAGTGCATCACTCATTGGTGAATCCTGCATCGTCAAAAGCCCGTTCATCATGCGATCAAAAATATTTCTTTGCGCTTGTCGAGAGCTTGAAGTGAACACTCTTCGGAAAAAGTTCATTTCTCGAGCTTGCGCCGCCTGTGCAATATATTGCTCGATAATTGCTTCAAGTGTTTCACCGACACTTCCTGAAATCAGTTGGTCACAATTGATTTGAGATGCCCCCGCGGCAATAAATGTCGTGTAAATGGCTATGGCCTTCGTCTTCGTCGGTGCACGGTTGTAGGCGTCTACCGACAAGATGAATAATGGTTCAGGAGCAAATGCGCACAAAGAGGCATATATACATTGGTCTCTGACGGTACCGCTCACTGAAACCGAATCGGGCACCGCGAACAGTTGATAGGTTGAATGGAACGCGAGAAGCCTAAAATAGATGGGTCGTGAAGGCAAATCTCACCGGTATACAATTGGTGTCTTTCGCGCGGGTTCAAGTTGTAATCATAGATAGATTACGAGTTGATTTTTATTAAGGAGACGAATCTTTATAGATATAAACTTCTTCTAATCTAGGTGGTGAAAACAGCTCCTCATCACTGTAGTGTGATGAACCGTAGCTAGAGATGCGTCTAAGCTCTCCTTGAGGTAAGGGGCTCATCCATCTCCACCCCAGGGCTTCGATTCCGCGCTCAGTGATGCGAAAGTGAGCTCCATTCATATCGATGGCGCGAATCTCGTTCTTGCTTTTGACGTAATGTAGTTTTCCTCCGGTACCTGCATCCGCATATAGTTCGACGCTATCGAGCCATTCATCTCCTTGAAATGCCACCAAACTCCGTTGATGGTCGGTGAGAAACAGATGGTAGTCGTGTCGACAGATAAACAACGATAGTTCGGCGGTTTCGTCCTGGCATAAATGCTGAAATTGCGCACGACAGCGCATTTGAAAGGTTATTGAATCGACTAACCAAACGCTAAGAATCAGAGCGACAGCAACAACAAACCGAAATCGTAGACGCTGGATACGGTTTTGGTTGAGCGATTTCATTGGATGCTGGGTGAAGAACAGCCTGAAGAAACCAATTTATGTCCCTAAGAATACCGGAGACCAGAAAGGGAAGGGCGGTCTATCGTTTGTATTTCACGCTGCAGCCATAGGCTTTGGTTGAATTCGGGTCGACGGGCTTCTTGTTCATCATCGCTTGAAGCGCGTTGTCGACGTAGTTCTTAGATTTCGCATCTTCTCCCCAAGGGTCAGAGTCGATTGCTCCCTCGTATTGAACGACGCCTTTTCCATCAATAACAAACATGTGCGGTGTCGTTCGGGCATTATATGCTTTGCCCACTTTCCCGTCTTTATCGAGGAGCGTAGGGAAACTGTGACCGTATTTTTTGGCCCAGGCTTTTGAATCCTCGTGTTTGACGAAGTGGGAGGAATTGACGGCCAGCCAGACAATGTCTTTCGAGCCAAATTTCTCCGCTAGGCTTTTCATGGTTTTCGCATCATAATGTCGAACTACGAAAGGGCATTGGGGGTTGGTCCATTCTAAAACGACCGTCTTACCCTTGTATGCGCTGAGCTCGTGTTTCTTGCCGTGTTGGTCGGTCAGTGAAAAAGAGGGCGCTGCTTTACCCACTAATTTCGCAGCATTAGCTGAAGTGGCTGCAACCAGTAGAGCAGGAACAAGAGAACAAAATGACGTTACTAATCGATTCATAAAGGTCAGATAGAACAACTAATGGCCAGTGCCAAGAGTTGAAGAGAACTCGGACGAGTTTACGACGATTAGAACTCTAGACCTTGTCTACTTTTTGCTGCTTTGACCCTTGGGATATGTCGATGCTCGCTTCTTTCCGTGGCCAGAAGGCATAAATGAGAAGAGGAGCACAGTACAAAAGTTCTGTCGCAAAAACTTGTAGGCCTCGGGCAGAAAGAAACGCTCGTCCGATGGGTGATACGGGAATCGGTCGCCATGGTGCAAAGAATCGTTCATTTGAAAATGGCCAGAGTAACCCAACCCCAAAACCGCCATCTGTGAGGGTATCTAGAAGCCCGTGACTCGCGATAGCAATGAAAGCGAGTGTATACGCACGTTTGAAAGTGAGTCTAAAATATTGCCTCAAGATGGGCGCAAATAGACCACCAGAAATGAAAGCGAAAATAAGAGAATGCGCTGCGCCTCTGTGTCCTAGAGGTGCCTCGTACGGAATGCCCATTCCGAAAGTAATTACGTCGGCATCCGGAAGCATAGACAAAACGGACATCCAAAAAAACGCTCGGCCATATTGCTTCGAGAAAATAGGCGCAGAAGGCTGGCAATGTTTCGCGGTGACCAGTCCAACTGCGATGTGACCAAAACTAGCCATCTCAAGCACTATCTCATAGTTTCGGAGGACTGACTATAACGCCTACCGGACCTATTCTGTTTACAATTCCAGCGGTACGCGTCCTCTAAACTGGCGCACTTGTCTGTGAGGTTTTGTAGTGGCTACTAGCGTTGCCTGTACTGCAGCGAAAGCGGTTGCGTTTCGGTTTCCCAGCTTCGTGTGGAAGCACGAGAAGTGATGCTGAATACGCAGTCTGCTAGTGACAGTGCTGGAGGTGACAATAGCCTGAGCAACAATCGTCTGCGACCCGGCAGACGGCACCAGGCCCTGAACACATAGATGGTTCACCTTCCTCGACGGTCACCGTTATTTGGTATTCTCCCTCGCCAATGCCGTAGGGCGAAACAAGGATTCCAGCCGTGCCGTCAGCTCTTGCCGTAAACATGGCCGTTTCAGAATTTCCGGTGTCCCCTACCGAGAAGGCGCGAGGCGAGCGAGAGCTTGGCCCGTACAGAAAAAGGTCTATGTCGACAGAAGCACCACTGAATCGAACTTCGGCTCGCACTGTATCACCGGAGGTTACTTCAAAAACAAACCAGTCTGGGTCGGCTGGACAGGCATAGAGAGATTCGGAGGCAGGTAGGACGGAGCTCGCCCGGTCTGGGTCGTTGTTGGGTTCAAAAGAATCGTCGAGACCTTGGCACAGCGGAATTTCAACGCAGCTGCGGTTTTCTTGGGTTCCAATTTGGGTGTAGCCCGAGATGCATTCGCAGGTCCTGCCATTAAACGTTCCATAATCGCCGCAATCTGGATCCATAGTTGTTGAAGTCGGGGGCAGCCGTTCGGGCACGCATGTTCCGCTTAAATCATAGTAACCATCGTTACAGTCACAATGCGTTCCTCCTCCGCTAACGGTATGTGCGTGACCATTGGGGCCGCATTGATCCGGTACCGAGTTCTCGTTGGAGTCTTCTTCCGTGCCGCCGCATGCAACGACCAGTAACGCAATGCCGAGTAGATGTTGCCAAGGGTTGAGACTCTTGTTTTTGAGCATCTTGGCTAGACGCTAACGAGTGGGGTCCGATAATGCAAGCGACTTGCGTATAGGGCCGGGAAGATGAGAGGGACTTATTTAGTGTCTTTATGCTCGGAACTCCCCTTATTCGCACTGACCTGGAACGTCGGAGGTCATACAGTCACAACTGGCGTCTTCGGGCGCGCATTCACACTTCGGAGTTTCAAAAAGGTGGAGCATTTCCGTGGTTGCAGAGCAGCCTCGTTCGCAGAGGTTTGCATGCCGCATCAAACATTCGTCGTACTCGAAGGTCGCAATTTGTCGATGGTCCGGATTGTCAAAACTATATGGCTGACCTTGCCGATCACGGAAATTCATCCGGAAGTTATTGATGCATCCGATGACTTGAGAAGAGCATTCTGTGCTGCACGCATCGTGAAGGCCGAGACAGCTCGACAACCATGCCCATGAGTTGACAGGTTCCTCATGGTCTCCCAGACTAATACTTCGGTCGGCCCCAAAGATGTACAGTTGTGGTTTGTGCCCCTGCGCTTTGAGAACTTTGTAGCCGGGCACAGCGGTGGAGTGGGCAGCTCCATCGTTTTCGTACATGACGATACAGCTTTTGATAGCACGCCCCGTTTTTTCCGGTAACACGGGGAAGTATTGACAATTGGTGCAGGGCTCGATCAGTCGACATTCTGTGCCATGTTCAAGGAAAGCTGATCGGGTACACGCGCCTTCGCAGTTCGGAAGCGCTTTTGCACCCTCGTCCTTGCTAAACAGTCCAGAACCGCCTTGCCAGATGCCGTTGATTTCTTCGGGGAAACAGGTGGCCATAAATAGGGTGTACATTGAATTTTGGCTGAAGCCCGAAACAAAAACTTTATCGGAAGCGACGACCCCATCGGCAATCATCTTGTCGACAATCGTAAAGACACTTTTGAGGTAACCGATCTCTTTGGTGGATGATTCGTCGCATTGTGTCTGATAGTTGGAATCATTGACTTCATTGTTTTGAGGAAAAGCCCAATCTCCATCCGGACTCGTTAACTGCATATGCCGAAATCCGTAACGTCGCGCTGGCTGCATTAGACCTGGACTCTGGAGCCCGTTACTTGTGTAGCAATCCGGTTCGATGATCAAAGGAAGCGCCTCGCTCGGGTTCTGCGGGTCAATATAAGTAGTGAGACACCTTTGTTGGCCTTGGTGTTCGAAGCTATAGGTCGTAAAGCCAGGCTCATTACTGCATTCACAGCCTCCAGGTTCGGTAGAGCTGCTTGTGCAAGGTTGGGGTGTCGAATTGTTTGCTGACTGCCCAGCATCCGTTGATGGCTGTTGGCCTGCGTCCTCGTTGGTAGACGGAGTGACGTTTCTTTCATCCGAATCGTTACAGGATGTAGCGAGGAGCGCGAAACAGCCGATCAAGATTAGAAATAGGACAATACGGGACTTTGCGAACATGTCTTCTTATACCAGGGCACTCACTTCTTGGTGAGGTCGTGACAAAAAAATGTGTTCTGAAGCGAAGGGTTACCCAGCGGCCGTACCTTTTTTATCTCTGATATGAATTTATGTTCAGTTAGCCCCAGCCCTCAGGGCTTTCTTCTCGAACAGGAAGCCGCACCAGCCCGCAGTTTTCGCAGCGGTAAATATGAAAGTAAACCGGACCAGACAGGTTAGGTTGTCCCGTAAACTCGAGTTCCGCGCCGCATTTAGAGCACCTTTTAGGTCGGCTACGGTCGTCGGATTCCGCTGTTTTCGTTCCGTTCTTTCGGTTTCCTGGTCCTTGGTTCATGGCTAGAGTAGTCACGACAATATCAGGAACCTGTCCTCTAACTAAAGCCCGGGTAACCTCCATGCGTCGAGCAAGGTGTTCTTAGAATGTTTGCAGCTTTATGCCTGCGCTCGTCTCAAGGAAGTCTGTGATGATTTTTCTAACTCCTCTCATCGACGGAGAAGCATAAATTGGACGCCATTTGCGATTCTACGGAAGTGCACAGGAGACAAGCGGTTTGAAAGGTCGTCACTATGGTGAAAAGGGACACTTTTGTCGGCATACGCAGAGAGGTTCAGAGTTGGTACAGCGATGTTTTCTACCGGTAAGTCGAGCTCCAAAGTTCTTGAGTTCGATATTAGAATCACGTCAGTACGTCTTCTTTTGAGAAGGTTCTACTGGTGCGCGACATGTCGTAAGGTATTGAAGTGGACAAGCATATAAGAGAAGCCATTAGGATTATTAGGCAGAACGATCGTGGCACGTATACGGTTCCTACCCATCGTCTCTATCCTTATCAATGGAACTGGGATTCTGGTTTTACGGCGCTCGGGCTTTGGCAATATGACCAACAGCGTGCGTGGCTGGAGTTGAGCGAATTGCTTGAGGCACAGTGGGAAGATGGGATGGTTCCACATATTGTTTTTCGGAAATTAGACCCAGACTATTTCCCCGGACCTCTTATTTGGCAAACGAATACTGAACCTCCCAGCAGCGGGCATTCTCAACCACCTGTTTTATCGAGTGTAGTGTTGGAACTCGTTCGCAGAGGAGATGAGTTTGACCAGCACAAAGGGCGCGAACTTTTTTCTCGACTACTTCGATACCATCGCTGGTTTGTCAAAGCGCGAGACCCACAACAAAGGGGAGTGCTTGCAATTATACACCCTTGGGAATCAGGACGTGACAATTGCCCGGACTGGGATATTGGTATGAAAAATGTCGTGGTGCCAGACGACTTAGTGAGTTACCAACGCCGAGATACGGCTCAGGTGGACAGCGAACAACGTCCGACTGAATCTCAGTACGAGCGTTTTTTGGCCATCCTGCAATACGGTCGACGAGCTCAGTGGAACCACCAGTTGATATACGAACAAGGCCCATTTCTAATGGCTGACCCCGGTGTGCAATTCGTATTCATTAGAGCGACTCGTGATTTACTTCAGCTTGCTAAATGCTTTGGGTACGAGGAATACTATGAGGAAATTCAAGGTTGGATTTCCCGGTTTTCTGAGGGTTCTAATTGGCTTTGGAATGAGGAGGCAGGTGGCTTTTGCGCTCGTGACTTGCGTACGGACATTTTTAGCGATGCAATTACCAATGCGTCGATGCTGTGTTTTTATGCGGGTGTCGGTTCTCCTTCGCAAAACACGCGCACTCTGAACCACGCGCATCGCATCCTTGATTCGTGCAAGTTTGGAATGCCGAGCTGGGATCCCGCTCACTCTAAGTTCGAACCCCGACGTTATTGGCGTGGACCAGTGTGGGCAATCATGAACTACATGATTGCCAAAGGTTTATCGGAGTCCAATGAGGAATCACTTGCGGCGCGCATTCGAGGAGACACGATTCATCTGATTGAAAACTATGGTATGGCCGAGTATTTTGACCCCATAACTGGAGCCGCTCTCGGTGGCATGGATTTTTCGTGGACTGCTGCAATGTATCTTGAGTTTGCTCACAAACGCGTAAAAGACGAATGAGGCGACTCAAAAAAGGCCTAAACCCCAACGTCGGACACTTTGAGCAAGAAGCCTGCTGATGACCGAACAATCTGTCCTCTTCGAGTAGGCTTTTCATGACGAACAAAGGCGCATATAGTTGTTCCGCACCAAAGAACAGCGCAAATCAAAAAGCACAGGGTCTTAGAACCTGAGCATTTCAATATTCAAATATTTGCGGGGCGAGGGGGACGCGGGCTTTGAACAAAAAGATCCTCGGGCAAGTCAATCAGGAGCCGAGCTTTCCAATCCATTGGCTGACCTTAATTATGATTTTTGAACTCCTTATGATTGGGTTCAGTGTTTGGTTGATTGGCTATACGGAGGTTCGTGTACGTGAGGGGATGAAACGCCAAGTTCGCTTAGAGCGTCTTCATGGCGATATTGGTCATTTGGACGAGGTTCTTACCATGTCCGCAAGAATGGCAGCGGAGAGCGGGGACCAAAAGTGGGAGCAACGATACCTTAGGTTTGAACCTTTGCTGGATGAAAAGATTCAGGATGTGATGGCAGAAGCGAGAGTCTTAGAACTCGATTTGGCTGAGTTGGGCATTTCTACTACCAATGACGCAAATAGCCGCTTGGTCGCAATGGAGAAGAAAGCTTTTGAATTTGTTCGGAATAGTGAAGCCGCCAAAGCACGGGCGCTGCTGTCGTCCGATGTATATAGTGAAAACAAGAAACTCTATGCACAAGGTTTGGAAAAACTACTGGTTAGACTCGATACTTTAGTTGCGTCGTTAGTGGTCTCTCAGAAAAATCAGGTCCAGGTCGCGCAATCAGTAAGCCTTCTAGGCTGGATTATGCTTATTGCCGTTTGGATGGCTTTACTAAGAGGAATTAGGCTTTGGCGTTCGACCTTGCTTCAGACTCAAAGTGAACTTGCGGTCTATCAAACTGAGCTTGAGAGGCGTGTGTACTCGATGGCGAAACAACTGACTCGTGCAGAACATCAAGAACGTCAACGTATCGCTGGGCTACTACACGACCAGCTTCAACAATTATTAGTGGCGTCGCGTTTACAGCTTAGCTTGATGCCGGAAAGCGGTTCGAGAGAGCAGGTCAATCAGCTTCTCGGCCAGTCGATCAAACTTTCCAGGTCGTTGACAAACGAATTAAATCCGCCAGGCCTTATGATTGGAGGATTTGCTCATGCGATTAAGTGGCTCGCAGACTGGGCGAAAGACAATCACGGGCTAAGCATTGAGTTGGACATTCCCGAAGAATTGCCAAATGTCGATACAGAGACAAAGGTGATTACGTTTGACGCTGTTCGAGAAATTCTGTTCAACATTTCAAAACATGCTCAAATCGAGACAGCAAGTATTCGCGCTACAGTTTCTGATTCGGGGAATTTGGCGATCGTTGTTGAAGATAAAGGGGTCGGTTTTGACCCCGACCTGATTTGGTCAGGTGAATGCTTTGGCCTGTTGAGTACGAGTCGCCGCCTTGAGTTAATGGGAGGCTTTTTGGAGGTGACAAGTGTTCTGGGTCGAGGGACGAAAGCAACGATTTCAGTTCCTTATGAGTTGCCGCCAACCGATGGCCAAACAGAGAATGCTCCAAAAAATTCGTCTACAAAAACGAAGGTGTTGATTGTAGACGATCATCCTGTGGTTCGAGCCGGACTCGTGAGTACCTTACGCCGCGTGCCGGGCATGGAACTGCGTGAAGCCGCCGGTATGTCCGAGGTTCGTGATGCTTTAGCGGTATTTCAACCCGACGTTGCGATTGTTGACGTCTGTCTCGGAGAAGGTGAGCCTGATGGTTGCGAAATCACCAGTTTTCTACGTTCCCGCACCGATAGTATCAAGGTAGTTGCATTTACATCTTACGAGGACCCAATCAATCGTGAGAAAATGTCGGTAGCCGGTGCCTCTCATTATCTGGTGAAAGGATGTAGCACTAGCGAATTGGTGGAAGCGATTCACTCCTAGTCGATTGTTAGAGATTTTCGGCTTTTCGGCGAACTTTGAGCTAATTTTCTGAGGTCTTTAATACTGCTTTGCTTTAGCTTTCGCTTAATATTGGCCTGGTGACTTTGCACGGTTTTGATGCTGATAAACAGGTTTTCGGCGATATCTTCCGAGCTAAAGCCTTGGGCTAAATATTGGTAGATTTCCATTTCACGACGGCTGAGTGTCTGAAGAGGAGTACTATCAGTCGCTTGTCCTGATAGCTGCCTGAGCAATTTCTGTTGCATTGAATTACTCAAATAGATTTCGCCGCCAACAGTCTTAAGAATAGCCTCAATGATTTCTTCTGCATCGGCGTTCTTTTGAATATAACCGTTTGCACCGTGTTGTAAGACTTGTTCCGCCCAGAAAGACTCTTCGTGCATTGAGAGTATCAGAATCGGACATTTTGATGGGATTTCTCTGATTTGTTTGATGAGTGCCAATCCGCTAGATGCCGAAAAAGAAAGGTCCGAAATGATCAGGTCAGGTTGTACTTGTTGAAATTTATCGAACCCTTGAGCTGTCGTCGTCGCCTGCTCAACGACTTGCAAATTTTCCACTTCGTTGATCACGTTTTCCAGTCCGGCTCTGAATAACGGATGGTCATCGACCAGCATGATACGGAACTTTTTCATGGCTACTACTTACCGTTTCCTAATTTTAAATAGATGGCAAGGCGCGCAGAAAGTGCAGTGCGTAAACTTTTTCTCAGGCCACGAGTGTTTATTTTATTGCCCCCGCAAATCACTCTTGGAGAGGACACGAAAACCAAAGTAGTTGTCAATAACGTTGAAGTGAGAAAGAGAACTTCAATTAACGGATTTCTTTATGTTTTCAGAAGGACCATTTGTGTAAAAAGACGCTTTTCTTCCTTAGCGTACATCAACTGTTCGTTACTTATTGAAACCCTGAAAACAGATTAACAACCTGATTTTAATGCAACTTAAGTCTTAGGTTTTTAGTCCTCAATTCAGGTTGGAAAAGTTCAATGCCAATGTTCAAAGCAACTCGAAAACTCAGGGAAGCCGCCAGGGCAATTTCCTATTCAATTTAGGGAGTACATAACAATGACTATTTTAGCAGAATACATTTGGATCGACGGCACTATGCCGACCGCTTCACTGCGAGCCAAAACTAAAGTTTTGAACGATCCTTCAATTCCATTATCTACCTCATTCTTGAACGTAGATGACATTCCACTTTCATTCTTTCCGGAGTGGAGTGCCGATGGCTCGTCAACCAATCAAGCAGATGGTGACAATTCGGATATTATTTTACGACCAGCGCGAGCTGTGCGTGACCCGTATCGAAAAGGGCATTACCTCGTCCTTTGCGAAGTATTCGACGATAAAGGCCAAAAACATAAGACAAACTATCGAGCAAACCTGAGACGTGTTCTTGATGCAGGAGCTGCCGAACAGGACGCTTTATTTGGTTTTGAACAAGAGTACACCTATCTTAAACATGACCGGACGCCTCTCGGTTTTCCACGTGTTGGCGAACCAGAACCTCAAGGGCCTTATTACTGCGCCGTTGGTGCCGGGAATATTCATGGCCGTGATGCTTATGAGACTTTTCTTCAAAATTGTTTAGACGCAGGCGTAGCAATTACGGGAACCAACTGGGAAGTGATGCCGGGCCAAGCTGAAGTTCAAGTGTTTGGTGGGAGTCTCAAAGCAACTGATCACGTTTGGTTCGCGCGTTGGCTCTTGCATCGTTCGGCGGAGCAATACGATATTCGCGTGTCACTCGATGCGAAGCCGGCGCAAGGAGATTGGAACGGAGCAGGAATGCATACCAATTTCTCTACCAAAGCAATGCGAATGCCTGGAGGAATGTCGGCCATTGTCAAAGCTTGTGAACAAATTGGCACAAAGGTGACCGAACACTTAAATGTCTATGGAGACAACTATGAGGCGCGTCTAACAGGTGCGCACGAAACGTGTTCCTACTCAGAGTTTAAATTTGGCGTAGCAGATCGAACCGCGAGCATCCGAATACCTCGGAATGTTGCGGAAAGGGGGGAGGGGTATCTCGAAGATCGTCGACCTAACGCGAACGCGGATCCGTATCGGATTGCAGCTCAAATGCTGGCGACTGTTTGCGAATTAGACGAGCGATAGAATGCCCCTAAGTCGATGAATGGGACCCTCCGGATTTGCCGTCGTGCACTTTCGGAGGGTCACTTTTTTTGGAGCTTATTGGCTGCGTGCGATTTGCCTGGCCAATGATTTGGAGGAACCCGATGGAAACGAGAGAAGAAACGCTATTTCGTGCATTAGACGTGGATGGAAACGGCAAGATAGCGGCTACAGACATTATTGGCGTATTAGAAGACGCGGGCTTACGTGAAAGCGACCCGCGATTAACGGAATTATTTGATCGACTCAAAACTCTAAAGAAGGAAAGTAATCAGATCGACGAGCATCAATTCGTTGAGATCCTCGGGCCCTCAGGTTTGTTACTTAATCGTGCCATCAAAGGCCGATTGGCGGTTCCTGATTTTAAGGATTTTTCTGAGCGTGTGACTAAGATGTTCTCTGAAGTTCAAGAGATCAAAACTGGGCATCAAGCCGATTATATTCCGCCTCTACAAGAAGTTGACCCAGAGCAATTCGGCGTGTCGATTGTGAGTATCGATGGTCAGGTGTTCTCACATGGTGACGCGGAAGTTGATTTTTCGATTCAATCGACCTGCAAGCCCTTTAATTACTGCTTCGCAGCAGAAGAGTTGGGAGCAGAGCAGGTTCACCAGCACGTCGGCCAAGAGCCTTCAGGGCGTCCTTTCAATGCGCATGCCTTGTTGAAAGGCGAACGACCACACAACCCAATGATTAATGCGGGCGCAATCATGTCTGCTGCACTAATTAAAAAAGATGCTCCGGTTCATCGTCGGCTTGATCATGTTCGTCAGTCCTGGGCTCGGATGACGGGTGGGCATGCTCCTCGGTATAATGCATGGATGGCCAAAGAGGAAAACCGAACGGGGGATACAAATCGTTCGCTCGCCTATATGATGAAGTCGAGGCAAATATTTCCCAAGGGTGAGGATGCAGTAGATCATGAAATTCGGGATGCGCTAGAATTATATTTTAGCACGTGCTCGTTAGAGATGACCTGCCGGGAGTTGGCGATTGCCACAGCAACCTTGGCGAACGGTGGCGTATGTCCGCTTACGCAAGAGCGCGTCCTAACACGGCCAACTGTCCGTAATTGTCTGGCTCTTATGCAAATGTGTGGAATGTACGATTACAGCGGTGAGTTTTGCTTTCGTATCGGTTTGCCCGCAAAAAGCGGCGTAGGTGGCGCGGTTTTACTCGTCGTTCCTAATGTTATGGGTATTTGTATTTGGTCTCCGCGACTGGACGAGATTGGCAATAGCGTCCGTGGTGTCGAAATGGCTGGACGGCTGACGCAGACTTATAATCTGCATTTATACGATAGTATCTCCGCCGCAGGTGATCGCATTGACCCCCGTATCCCGATTGCTCAGTGGCGCGCCTCTTTAACTTCTCAGGCGCTATGGGCTGCGAGTCGAGGCGATGTCTGGACATTGCGCCGTCTACATGAAGAGCAAATGGATCTCCAAAAAGGAGACTACGATCTTCGTTCTCCTTTGCATTTGGCGGCGGCCGAAGGTCATGCTGAAGCGGTGTCTTTTCTTCTTTCGGTCGGTATTAGTCCAAATGAGACTGACCGTTGGGGCGGAACGCCACTAGAAGATGCGGAAGCGGGTCACCATCATGAGGTGATTGAATTACTCCGAGCCCATCAGGCGATCAAAGGAGAAAGCAAACACATTTCGAGCAAGGGGACTACCGATGAAAGCATTACCAACAGTGAGGCTGATTCCGTGGTTGAGTTATTATGGGCCGCCGCGGATGGTAATATTAGGGGTCTGCAAAGCCTTATTGCTGCGGGGTTTGAGATCAATTCGGCGGATTACGATGGCCGAACCGCCCTACATTTGGCGGCAGCGGAGGGGCACCTCGATGCGGTCAAGTATTTACTCACGCACGGTCATTTCCGAGAGGTGAGAGATCGCTGGAATGCGACACCATTGGATGAAGCGATTCGGGAGAACCGCAGCGAAGTTGTTGCGTATCTCGAAGCTCAACAAAGCGAACGTGCGGCGTAGTTTGCGTCAGAGCTAATTGCTTAGCCATAGCAGAGTGTGCAAGGTTCTTTACGTCGTCTCCACCATCTCGTGAACTTCATATACGACTAAATCACGGTCTTTAGCCCCTGGAGCGACTTTTGAGAGGTCGTGCCTATAAAAAGTGAGGCGCTGGGCTTCTAATATTCACCGTCACGATGTAGGTTCCCGCTCGGGAGGGCTTAGACGCCATGAAAAAATTTAAAACCTTATTTTTGATCACGCTCGTTATCGACCTATTAGCTGTAGTTCCACTCATACTTATAGTGCTCAACCCGGCAATGATGGAGGAAATGGTCTTTAGCCAATTTCCCGGGATCAATCAGCCTGGAAAGGATGCTCTTGAATTGCTTCACTTTGTTTTTGGCTCGATAGCTATTTCGATGTTGGCCGCCGTTATTGCTGCGATGAGGATAAAAGTTAAGGAATCTGCCCAGACCGCGGCTTTGATGCTCTTTATAATTCATATCGGCTGGTCGCTTCCTGATTGGGCCAATTTCCTGGTCGGCAATGCTCACCCACCCGTTCCTGTCATGGTGATCAGTACTTTGGCGGTAGTCGCACTTGGCTATGCCTGGAAGAAAGGTGAGATGGCTTAGTTCTATCCGCTTTGGGGTTCCGGCATCATGCGCATCACTGTCGCAGCATAAGTGCGCCATTGCTTCCAGCCGCCCAGATACCCGCAGGTGTGTCGGTCATATCGTTGATGCTTCCTGCGCTGGTGCCAATCTCGGTCCAAGTGCTCCCATTCCAATGATGAATGCTTGAGCCTGCGACGTACACATCGTTCGGGCCGCGTACCAAGACGGTGTTCAGTGTCTGAGAGGATGGCCAACTGATTTCAGACCAACCGCTGGAATCACGACGAAGGACGAAACCGGCTTGCGACGTACCGGCCCATCGGTTGCCCACGACCCAAAGATTAGTGGGGCTAGTGCCATCAATTGCGGTATAGTTACCGCCCGTGACTCCCGTGGTCGTTGCTGTCCAAGTCATACCGTCCCAGTGACGGAGAATTGAGCTGGTGCCCACAAGCCAGGCGTCCACTGGTGACATCGCCCAGACACCAGTGAGATCTCTTCCAAACGGGATAAGTGCATTGACCGATGTCCACGCATTTCCGTCGAAGTGGTATACTCTTCCAGAAGTACCTACGGCCCAGACGTCCGTGTCGCTCGTCCCGTGCACGGCCTTAAAGTCATACGAACCTGCTCGGGAGCAGCTGAACGTAGTCCCTGTGGTATTGCGACAAAGATAGCCATCATTGTTCACCGAATAGCCGATACCGGCATTACTAAACCAAATGGCATTGGTGGTATCGCGTCCCGTGTTCGCTTGGTTAAGCGCGGTACCGTCCCAGTGTAGATCCATACCGTAGCCGCCAGCCCACACTTCGTTGCCATTGCTCCCTATGCCGAAAAGGTCGTCGTCGCCGCCAAGGTCCGCAAGATTTGTTCCGTTCCATTCTCTCACGCGTCCACTCACTCCGGTCGTGAAGACTTCGTTGCTTGCGCTACCCCACACGGAGCGATAAACGCCCGTAGTAGCCAAGGCGCTCCAGCTCGAGCCGTCGTAGCGGTAAACGCTGTTTCTGCCAACGACCCAAACATCGGTCGGTGATTCCACCCAAATATCATTGATTTCGCGGTTTCCGGGGAAAAACACTTCGGTCCATTGAGTCCCATCCCAACGAAATATGGTACCGCGATCCCCGGCGACCCAAACATTGTTTGCACTAGTTCCCCAAACCGCATTCATATCCTCAATGGTGCTTGGACTATTTTGATTCCAAGTTGTCCCGTTGTATTGATGTACGTTTCCTAGTCGATCTGTGATCCAAACATCATTGGTGCTGCTGGCCCAGACCGAGTATCCGGTAGGCGCGGAGGTCACCCTGGTCCAGGTGTTGCCATCGTAATGAAGGGTTTGAGAACCGGTCAGCCAAATGTCGTCAGAGGCTAGACCAAACATATCCTCGGGACCCGAGGAGATGCCGATGGACGGACCCGCGCTGAGTTGTGCACCATCCCAATGCCAGGTGGCACCATAGTCGGTAGCGAGCCAGACGTCGTCGGAGGCTGCGCCCCAGATCGCTCTTACGCGCCCATTGAGTCCTGTATGTGCGACCCAGCCTGCGGTCGTGTAATGGGTAGCGATGCCCCCTGCATGACCCACCCAATAGTCATCGGGCCCAAAACCAAATATTCTGTACGCCCGTCGGGGGTGGGGAACAGGATTGATAGCGCACCATCCGTCTATGCACACGTTTGGGCCGGCAACAGGGCCCCCAGCATCGGCGAGTCCACTGTCACCGGCAAAGCCGGCATCGACCACTACACCTGTGTCGCTCGCTACACCGCTATCTATCGGTGGTGTGGCATCAGGAAATCCTACTCCTGAATCAGCAGGTGGTGTGGCATCAGGAAATCCTACTCCGGAATCAGCAGGTGGTGTGGCATCAGGAAATCCTACTCCTGAATCAGCAGGTGGTGTGGCGTCAGGAAATCCTAATCCTGAATCAGAGGGCAACATGGCATCAGGAAATCCTACTCCTGAATCAGCAGGTGGTGTGGCATCAGGAAATCCTACTCCTGAATCAGCAGGTGGTGTGGCATCAGGAAATCCTACCCCTGAATCAGCGGGCAACATGGCATCAGGGAGTCCTGCGCCGGAATCAGCGGGCATCATGGCATCTGGAAATCCTACTCCGGAATCAGGTGGCAACATGGCATCTGGAAACTCTAAGCCGGAATCTGGGGTGAGCATACCGCTATCGACGGAGCTTGCGCCGGAGTCCATAGATACTCCTGCGTCTGGTCCTTCTTGTCCGGAGTCGACGGGTGGTTGGGTTGTGGGCCGGCGATCAGGGCGGGCACGGGGCTCTGTAGATGTTTCTCCGCAGGCAGCTAGAACAAGGAAGAGGAACACTGGTAGTGCGCTTCGAACTTTTAGGTATTCCTCAAGTATTCCATTATTCGCTCCGCATACACCTAAGCCTTTCCTCATGACTCTAAGTGTAGCAAATTTGTTCGGTGAATAAACACATGCTCCGTTAAAAGCCCAAAAAGTGGGTTTTTCGATGATTGATT
This sequence comes from Myxococcota bacterium, assembly GCA_036337945.1. Lineage (GTDB taxonomy): Bacteria > Myxococcota > Kuafuiibacteriia > Kuafuiibacteriales > Kuafuiibacteriaceae > JAYZDF01. The sequence goes on along the minus strand of JAYZDF010000088.1, from coordinate 482 downwards.
CATCGCGAAGCGATGTGTCTCATCTTAGCAAGGGCGCCATTGCTGATTGTAAATTTTGGTCTAGATGGCATCATCTCACTGATTGCCGGAGTTGACATGCCTCCAGGATAAAAGAAAATACCTAGATTTTGTGCAGTTGCGTTTTTATCGTTCACATCGCAACTAAATTGATATGGCTTTCATCGGTTTGCCGCGAAGTTCATTATGATTTACTGACCACGCGAGGAACTCTCTGTGACACTTCGAATGCTCAAAGAAAATATCGCTGGCAATCTTAATCGCTATCTTGTTGGCAGACACGATGAAGGCAAAAAGCGTATTGCCCGCAATGCAAATGCTTTCGTCTCAGCAGCAGAGAGCTTCAGCGACCTTGCCGCGGGGTTAGACGCTTATCGAACCGAACTTTTGAGGTATGTCGCCAACCGAAATCGACGAAGGATGTTCGCCCACCGTGCGGGAGCACTCGAGCGTTATTTACGATC